>JAVHMA010000027.1 GCA_031081715.1 Armatimonadota bacterium
TCTGGGCCGCGCGGGACTTGGCCACATGCAGGTTCGGATGGTATAGTTGGGCGGTATAGATGGGAGTGGGAGCCGCGCATTCCAGCAAGGGAGGGTAATCATGCGCACACTTGCCATCACACTCGTTGCCACAGCGCTCATCCTGGGGACGAGCCTGCCCGCGGCGGCGCAGAACACGAACTTCCAGACCACGTTCCAGCTCCGATACTGGGGTGCCGGGTTCGGGTCGGGCGCAGGCGCTATCACGGCCACGGACTCCGCGAGCACCTGGGGCGGGACGCTTCGGCTCGACTCGCGCACCTCACCCTGGTCGTTCTCGGGACGCTACGACTCAATGTCGGTGACGCCGTCGGCGTGGCCGTTCACGAGCGCGTACCTGTGGGATGCCAACGTGCACTACCGGTTCGGCGGAGGCACGCTGGATCAGTACTTCGGGCTGTTCGCAGGCTACGGGTCCGTGTCGGCGTTCCGCGGCGACACCGCGGTAAGGGGCACCGGCTCCGGATTCCGGATTGGGGCCGAGTTCCTCGTGCGCCAACCCGGCGGCTTTTATTTCACGGCCGACGGCGCGTACGGTCCATCGTGGTCGACCACAATCCAGGGCTTCACCGGCACGGCCGCGGGGAACGTTACCGACTTCAAGGCGGCCCTCGGCTACGAGATGCAGAGCGGGGTCGGCCTCGAGCTCGGCTGGCGGGTGGTCAACTGGACGATCCCGACCTCACCCGGGTGCCCAAGCGGGTGCAACTTCCAGTTCAGCGGTGTCGTCGGCGCGGTGACGATCAGGCGTTAGCGGCCGCGCGGTCTGACGCTCACCGGGGGCGGCGCGCAGGCGCCGCCCCTCGGCGTCTCGCGGCCCCGCCGACCAGCGCCGGCTCACCCGGGACGCCGAACTCAACCCTGCGCACCCGCCGCGCGCAGCGCCTGATCGAAGTCGGCGATCAGGTCCTCGACGTCCTCGATCCCGACCGAGACCCGGATCAGCCCGTCGGTGATCCCCGCGCGTTCCCGCTCCGCCTGCGGGATGCCGACGCTCGTGGTGGACGCCGGGTGCGCCACCAAGGTCTCCACCCCACCCAGGCTGACCGCCATCAGGCAGGTCCGCAGCGCCTCCACGCACCGCACCCCGGCGTCGAGGCCACCGCGCACCTCGAACGAGAGCATCCCGCCGAACCCGCGCATCTGACGCGCGGCGACCGCGTGTTGCGGGTGCGACGGCAACCCCGGGTAGTGGACGACAGCCACCTGCGGGTGGCCGGCCAGGAACTGGGCGAGCCGCATCGCGTTGTGGTTGTGCCGCTCGACGCGCACGCCCAGGGTCTTGAGCCCCCGGAGCAGCAGCCAGGCCGCCATCGGGTCGAGCACCGGGCCCAGGATGCGGAACAGGCGCTTCGCCTCGGCGATCCGCTCGCGGCTCCCGACGATGACCCCGGCGGTGACGTCGGCGTGGCCACCCAGGTACTTGGTCGCGCTGTGCACGACCAGGTCGGCGCCCAGCTCGAGCGGCCGCTGGTTGAACGGTGACGCGAAAGTGTTGTCCACGATCGTGGCCGCGCCCGCCCCACGGGCGAGCGCGACGATCGCCGCGATGTCGCCCACCTGAAGGAGCGGGTTGTTGGGCGTCTCGATGTAGAGCAGGCGGGTGACCGGCCGCAGCGCGCGCTCGTAGGCCTCGACGTCCATGCCGTCGATGAAGGTCACCTCGATGCCCAGGCGAGGCGCGACCACGCGGAGGAGCTCGGAGGTCGCCTGGTAGATGGCGCGGGGGGCGACCACGTGCGTCCCGGGCGGGGCTGTGCTGAGCACGGCCGTCGTGATCGCGGCCATGCCCGATGCTGTCGCCAGCGCGTCCTCGCCGCCTTCGAGCAGCGCGATCCGCTCCTCGAACAGGCGCGTGGTCGGGTTGCCCCACCGCGTGTAGTACCATCCTTCCCCGCGGTCGGCCCCCAGTGCCGCGCCCTCGGCGACGGTGTCGTACCAAAACGTCGAGCTTTCGTAGATCGGAAAGGTCACGGCCCGCAGCCCGTCGCGCACCGCCCCGCCGTGGATCGCTCGTGTCTGGAACCCCCTGCGGTCCCGCATCGCCGTTCCTCCTCGAGGAATAGAGAACACCCGGCCCGCCGCACCACCGGACCGGCCCGTCGGCTCAGTCGCCCGGCACCGGCCGCGTCGTGGCAGGTAGGCTGCCTGGGGCCTCGGCGAGCACGATCCCGCCGAGGATCAACAGCGCGCCGAGGGTCTGCCGGACTGCCAGGACCTCGCCCAGCAGCAGGTACGCCGCGATCGCCGCCGCCACCGGTTCGAACGTGAACATCAGGCCCACGTGGGCCGGCGGGGTGAACCGCTGGGCCCACGTCTGTACGAGCAGCGCGCCGACCGTGGCCGTGGCGGCCATGAAAGCGACCATCGCCCAGACGTCCGCCGGCGCCGCGCCGAGCGCGGCGAGCGGCCGCTCGGGAAGCGCCGCCAGCGTGCTCAGCGCCATCACGGCCACGATCTGCGCGGCCGCGAAGGCCGGCGGGGCGATGGTGGCGGCCAGCCGGCCCACGAGGACGATGTGCAACGCGAAGCACACCGCGCCGGCCAGCACGAGCAGGTCGCCCGCCTGCACCGCGGCCGGGCCGTCGAGCGACAGCAGCCCGAGGCCGGCCGTCGCCGCGGCGATGCCTCCCCACACCGCCGGTGGCGGGGCGCGGCGCAGCCAGAGGGCGGCGATCACCGGCACCAGCACCACCGAGAGACCGGTGATGAACGCGGCCTTCGAGGCGGTCGTCAGGCGCAGCCCCACGGTCTGGAACGCGTAGCCCAGGAAGAAGACCGCGCCGACTGCCCCGGCCGCGCCCCACCGACGCGGATGAGACTCCCGGGCCGCAGTAGTGTGCCCGACGACGAGCAGCACGGCACCGAGCGTGAATCGCGCTGCCAGGTAGGTGAACGGTGGCAGCACGCCCAGGACAAGCTTGCCGAACGGGAAGGTCAGCCCCCAGAAACCGGCGACGACGAGCAGCGCGAGGTCTGCGGCCAGGCGGGGCACGGGGCGCGCCTGCGCCATGATGCCCCAAGGATAGAGAGGCGGCCTGGCGGTGTCAATCGAACTGCTCAGCAAGGCCGCGCGCACGCGCGGTCCGCCGCCGAATGACGACCGAAGGCTGGATCGTCGTCGCCATCCTCGCCGCCGCCGTGGCCGCGTTCGCCTGGGGCCGACTGCGCCCGGAGCTGATCGCGATGGCGGTGGTGCTGGCGCTGGGCGTCAGTCGCCTGCTCTCGCCGGCCGCGGCGTTCGCCGGGTTCGGCGATCCCAACGTGTTGACGATCACCGCGGTCTTCGTGCTGAGCGCCGGGCTCGAGCGCACCGGCGTGGCGGTGCGGCTCGCGCGGTGGCTGCTGCGCGCGGCCGGCGGCAGCGAGGCCGCGCTGCTCGTGGCCTTGATGGGCCTGGCGGGCGCGCTGTCGGGCATCATGAACATCTTCGGTGCGATCGCGATGCTGCTGCCGGTGACCATCGCGGTCAGCCGGGAGGCCGGGGTGAGCCCGGCCCGGCTGCTGATGCCGCTCGCGATCGGCGGGCGGCTGGGCGGCGCGCTGACGCTGATCGGCAAGCCGTCCAACCTGGTCGCCAACGGGCTGCTCATCGAGAGCGGCGCCCCACCGCTGGGGTTTTTCAGCTTCTTCCCGGTCGGGGCGGCGATGCTGGTCATCGGGACCGCCTTCATGGCGACCGTCGGTCGGCGCCTATTGCCGACAGGGACCGCCGTCCCCGCGCAGGTTCCGGTGAGACGCCGGCGCGGCCTGGCCGAGACCTACCAGCTCGCTGAGCGGCTCTACCGCATCCGCATCCCCGAGGGCTCGCCGCTGGCGGGGCGTCCCATCGCACAGACGTCGCTCAGCGCCGAGTTCGGCGTCATCGTGCTCGCGCTGCGGCGGCACCATCGCTGGATCCAGGCACCGGGGCCCGAGGAGCGGCTGGCCGCCGGCGACGCTCTCATCGTCGAGGCGCGCCCACACGACGTCGCGCGCCTCCGCGAGGGCAACGGCGTGGAAGTCAACCCCGAGACCGAGGCCTCGCGCGCGTCGCTGGAAAGCGAGGACATCGGCCTGGCCGAGGTGGTGCTGGCGCCGCGCTCCGACCTGATCGGCAAGAGCCTGCGCGAGCTGGAGTTCCGGCAGCGCTACGGCCTCACGGTGGCCGCGATCTGGCGCGAGGGTCGGCCGCGGCGGACCTGGCTCGCGGACCTCCCGCTCCAGTACGGCGACGCGCTCCTGGTCCAGGGGCCGCGCGAGCGCATCCGCTTCCTCCGTCAGGACCCCAACTACATCTCGCTGGACGAGGCGCCCGTGCTGCGCGAGTCGCGCGCGGCCGTGGCGGTGGCCGCGGCGCTGGTCTTGATCGTCCTGGCGACCTCGGGCGCGCTGCCGCTCAGCCTCGCGGCGCTGCTGGCCGCCGGGATCGTCGTGGTCGGCGGCTGCGTCACCACCCAGGAGGCGTTCCAGTCGATCGACTGGCCGGTCGTGGTCGTCACCGGCGGCTTGCTGCCGCTGGGCGCGGTGCTGCAGTTCACCGGCGTGGCGGACGCGGTCGCGCACGCGGTCGTGCCGCTGGCCGGCGCGAACCCGCTGGCCGTGCTGGCGATCGTCGTGCTGCTCGCGGTCGCGCTGGGACACGTTGTCACGAGCGTGCCCAACACGATCATCATGATGCCGATCGCCCTGGCCGCGGCCGCCGCGGTGGGCGCGCCCCCGGCGCCGTTCGCGATCGCGGTGGCCTCGGCGACCTCGGTGACATTGCTCACCCCGATCAGCCACCCGGTCTCGCTGATGGTCATGGGGCCGGGCGGGTACCGGTTCGCCGACTACACCCGCGTCGGCGCGCCGCTCGCGGTGCTGCTGACGGCGACGATGCTGGCGGTGATCGCCCTGCGCTGGCCGCTGTGAGGCGGCGCCGCAGGGCCGTGCGACCGCTTGGAGAATCGGTGCGACGATGGTCCTCGGCGCGCACGTGTCGATCAGCGGCTCGCTCGACCTGGCGGTGGACCGGGCGCGCGCGCTGGGGTGCGAGTGCCTGCAGATCTTCTACGGGTCGCCACGGCAGTGGCGCATCGTGACCTACCCGGAGGCCGCGGTCGCGCGGTTCGTCGAGAAGCGGGCGCGGGCAGGGCTCGACCCGCTCGTCGGCCACGCCGCCTACCTGGTGAATCTGGCCGCGGCCTCCGGCCCGGACCGACGCCGCTCGATCGCCTCGCTACGCGCCACCACCGCCGGCATCGCGCGGCTGGGCGGGCTGGGCGCGGTCACCCACCTGGGCAGCCGGCGGGACGGCGCGCGCGCGCCGGCCCTGCGGCGAGTCGCATCGGCTGTGCGGGCGGTCCTCGAGGCGGTGCCGGGCACGATGGTACTGCTGGAGAACGGGGCGGGCGCCGGCGGCACGCTCGGCGCGTCGTTCGACGACCTGGCAGCCGTGCTCGGGCACCTGGACGGTCACCCGCGCGTGGGCGTCTGCCTGGACAGCGCGCACCTCTTTGCCGCCGGGTGGGACCTCCGCACGCCCGACGGCGTGGAGGCGATGGTCCGGGCCGCCGATCGGGCCTTCGGGTGGGCGCGCGTGCGGCTCTTCCACCTGAACGACTCTGCGGCCGGGCTGGGCTCTGGGTTGGACCGGCACGCCAACATCGGCGAGGGGGAGATCGGCCTCGCCGGGTTCCGCGCGCTGCTCACCCACCCCGCGGTGCGGCCGCTGCCGGGCATCATCGAGACGCCGGGCTTCGACCGGCGCGGGCCGGACGGCAAGAACCTGGCCCGCCTCCGGAGGTTGCGCACGGTCGGGCGCGCCGCGGGGGCGCCACGCCGTGGCTGACCGGTACGTCGAGGTGCGGGGCGCGCGCATCCGCTACCGGCGCGAGGGGACCGGACCGGCCGTCGTGCTCATCCACGGATTGGGGGCCTCGCTGGAGTCGTGGGACCTCACGGCGCCGGCGCTCGCCGACCGCCACACAGTCGTGCGGTTCGACTTCCCGGGGTTCGGATTGTCCGACTCGCTGCCAGGTGCGTACACGCCCGAGGGGGCGGTCGAGGCGGTGCTGGCCATCCTCGCCGCGCTGGATGTCGCCGGCGCCGCGCTCGTGGGGACGTCGCTGGGCGGAGGCATCGCGACGCTCACGGCCGGGCGCGCCCCGGACCTGTTCACCTCGCTCGTGCTCGCCGCGCCCGCCGGCTTCGCCCGGCCGGTGGGCCGAGGGGTCTGGTGGCTCGCCCTTCCGGCGGTCGGCGAGGTGCTGCTCGCCTACCTGCGCTGGCATCCCCGACGCAGCATGGAGGGTGCCTACGCCGACCCGGCTCTCGTGCCCGGATGGCTGGTCGAGGTCGCACGGCGGAACCTGGCGCGGCCCCAGGTGCGCCGGACGATCCTCCGCGTGCTGCGCGAGACGCTCGGCCGCGGCGGGGTGCGGCCCGAGCTGGTCGGTGCCATCCGCGACGCGGCGGCGCGGATCGGCGTCCCGACGCTGGTCATTTGGGGCACGGCCGACCGCGTCATCCCGTGTGCGCAGGCGCAGGCGGTCGCCGCGGCGATTCCGACCGCCCGGCTGCGGCTGTTGCCCGGGCTGGGCCACGTGCCGTACCTCGAGGACGCCGAGGCGTTCACCGCCGCGCTGACGGGCTTCCTCTCGGAGGTAGCCGCGCGGCCAGCAGGGGTAGCCCGGTGAACGGGATCGCGTGCGCGCACCACGCCGACCGCCTGGCGCTGGGGTACTGCGCCGGGTGCGGGAAGCCGTTGTGCTCCACCTGCCTGGTCCGGCTGAGCGCGGGCAACTACTGCGAGGCGTGCGCGCGAACACCCGGCCACCGACCGGTGGAGCGGCGCGCGCCGCCGCGGTCGCGCCTGTGGGTCGTCGTCGGTGCCGCGGCGGCGGCGGCCGCGGTCATCCTGCTCGCGGCGCGGCTCCTGTAACGCGGCTCACGTCACGCGAGGGGGGCGCCCGGCGCGCCGGCACGACTCGCGCATCACGATTTCGGGAGGCGCACGCATGTTCACGACCATCCTGCACCCCACCGACGGTTCCGAGCACGCCCGCAAGGCGCTGGCGGTCGCCGCCGACCTGGCCGCCCGCTACGGCGCTACGGTCGTGGTGCTACATGTCTTCGGCCCGGTGCCCCGTGACCTGGGAAGCCCGTTCATCGACGAGCTGATGGCCCGCTACACGGCGGCCGCGGACCGCATCGTCAAGGCCGCCGCGGCGGAGCTCGCGGCGCGGGGTGTGCGATACGATGAGAACGCCATCGAGGGCACCCCCGCGGCGGTCATCCTCGAGGTCGCGCGCGCGCGGCGCGCCGACCTGATCGTCATGGGGTCCCGCGGGCTGGCGCCGGTGAGCGCGGCGCTGCTCGGGTCGGTCTCCTACCGCGTGCTCCACGACGCGCCCTGTCCGGTCCTGGTCGTCCGCTGACCGCGGGAGGAGCGCGCCGCCGGCCGCCGAATCCCCATACCCACATATCCGGGAGGCTATCCCGCATAGAGGGAAACTCAGCCATGGCCCGCCCGCGCGCGCACGAACCCGACGACCTGCTGAAGGGCGTCGAGCGCGCCGTCGCCGTGCTCAACCTGTTCACCGCCGAGCGCCCCTCGGTGGATCTGGCGGCGGCCGCGGCCGCGCTGCACGCGCCGCGGAGCACGGCGTACCGGGTCCTCCGCTCGCTGGAGGCCGGGCGGCTGCTCGTCTACGACGAGCCCCGGCGCGCGTACCGGCTGAGCCTCGCGCTGGCGCGGCTGGGTCAGGTCGCGCTCGCCGGCGTCGACCTGCGCGCGGTGGCGCGGCCCCACCTGCGCCGCCTGATGGAGGCCACCGGCGAGTCGTCGTTCCTGCTGGTGGTCGAGGGCGATGCGGCGATCGTCATCGACACGGTGGAGACCGACGAGCCGCTCAAGCTCACGCGGCCGGTGGGCACACCCTGGCCGCTGCACGCCGGCGCCACCAACAAGGTGCTGCTGGCGCACCTGCCGGCCGATGCGCAGGCGCGGCACCTGCGCGGGCCGCTGCCGCGCATCACGGCCCGCACCGTGACGGACCCGCGGCGGCTCGCGGCCGAGCTACGGCGCATTCGCCGGCGCGGGTACGCGTACTCGGTCGGCGAGCTCACGCCCGGGGTGCTCGGCGTCGCGGTCCCGGTCCACGGCGGCGGCCGGCTGCTGGGCGCCATCGCGGTCGCCGGGCCCACGTCCCGCGTCGGGCCGCGCGACGTGCCGCACCTGGTGGCGCAACTCCGCGCCGCGGCGGCGGGCATCGTTCACGATCTGGAAGGCACAGCCACGCACACCAAGTCGAGGAGGTGGACGGCATGATGTGGCAGACCCGGTGGCGCACCGCGCTCGTCGCGCTGGTCGCGCTGGTGGTGATGGCGGCCGGCCCGCTCCCCGGGACGGCCGGTCCGGCGCTCTCGGGGACCCTGGTGGTCACCAGCTACGGCGGCCCCTGGGAGCAGTTCATGCGGAGCACGATCGTGCCGGGGTTCCAGGCGGAGCACCCGGGCGTGCGCGTCGAGCTGGCGGTCGGACTGTCGCGCGACTGGATCGCCAAGATCCGGGCGGCCGGCAAGAACGACCCGCCCTACGACGTGGTCATCGCGAACGCCGTGTGGGTCTCGGCGGCCCGGCTCGAAGGCCACTTCGAGCGCCTGACCGAGCAGAACGTGCCGAACCTCAAGGACGTCTGGCCCGAGCTGCGCAACAAGAACGACGTGGGGGTCATCTTCGGGCTGAACCCGCTGGGCATCGGCTACCGCAAGGACCTAGTCCAGAACCCGCCCAAGCGGTGGACCGACCTGTGGAACCCCGAGTACCGCGGCCGGCTCGGCATCTACAGCATCAACAACTCCGCCGGGCCGATGTTCATCATGCTGGCCGCCAAGCTCTTCGCCAACGACCCCAAGAACATCGAGGCCGGCATCAACAAGATCAAGGAGCTGCGGCCGTTCCGACAGAGCGACTTCTCGGGTGACATGGAGATCCTGCTGACCCGCGGCGAGGTCCACGTCGGCATCATCGACGCGCCGGCGGTCTCGCGCCTCAAGCGCCAGGGCGCGCCGCTGGAGTTCGTCCCGCCCATCGAGGGCATGTTCATGTTCGAACAGGACACGAACGTCACCGTGGGCTCGAAGAACAAGGCCGCGGCGTTCGCGTTCGTCAACTACATGCTGAGCCGCCAGACGCAGGAGCGGTGGGTCAACCAGTACTACCTCACCCCAGCCAACCGGACGCTGCGGTTCAGCGGCGAGCTGGCCCAGCTTGTCCCCGTGCACACCGCCCCGCAGATCCGGTCGATCATCAAGTGGGACTGGGACTGGTTCAACACGGGGGCGCGCGAGCAGATGATCGAACGGTGGAATCGGGAGATCGTCGGCCGCTAGGCCGCTCGGAGCGCCCGCGCCGTCCATGGCGTCGATCCGCCTGCACGAGCTGACCAAACGGTTCGGCCGCGTCGTCGCGGTGAACCGCCTGAGCCTGCAGATCCAGGAGGGTGAGCTCATCACCCTCCTGGGTCCCTCCGGGTGTGGCAAGACCACCACGCTACGCATCATCGGGGGGTTCGAGCACCCCGACGGCGGCGAGGTGTTCTTCGGCGACCGCGCGGTCACCGCGCTACCGCCCGAGCGGCGCGACACCGGCATCGTCTTCCAGAACTATGCGCTGTTCCCGCACCTGACGGTCAACGAGAACGTCGCCTTCGGCCTGGATGTCCGCGGGGTGCCACGCGCCGAGATCGCCGCCCGCGTCGCCGCCATCCTCGACAAGGTGCAGCTCGGCGGGCTCGGCGGCCGCTACCCGCACCAGCTCTCGGGCGGGCAGCAGCAGCGCACGGCGCTGGCGCGCGCCCTGGTCATCAACCCGCAGGTGCTGTTGCTCGACGAGCCGCTGGCCAACCTGGACGCGAAGCTGCGCGAGGAGATGCGGTTCTACATCCGCCACCTCCAGCGCGAGTTCGGCATCACCACGGTCTACGTCACGCACGACCAGGCAGAGGCGATGGTCCTGGCTGACCGGATCGTCGTCCTGCGCGACGGAGTGCTCCAGCAGCTGGGCGCGCCCGACGAGCTCTACCGGCGGCCGCGGTCGGCCTGGGTGGCCGACTTCATCGGGCTGTCGAACTTCATCCGCGGCACGGCCGCCGCGCAGAACGGCCGGGTCACGGTCCGCACGGCGGTAGGCACCTTCGAGACCTCGGGGGGGGCCGCCGGCGACGGCGCGCGCGACGTGCTGGTGGTACTGCGGCCCGAGGCCCTGCACTTCGGCGGCGGGCACCCCAACCGGCTGGCGGGCGTCGTGCGGGAACGGGCGTTCCTGGGCAACCTGCTCGACTACCGGATCGAGTGCGCGCCCGACCTGACCCTGCGCGTGCAGGCCGACCCCTCGCGCCGCTACGAGCCCGGGGAGCGGGTCGAGCTCAGCTTCGCGGCCGGCGACGCCTGGACCGTCCCGGCCGCCGACCCCGCCTGACCATGTGGCGCCGCCACCTGCTGATCGCCCCGGTGGTCCTGTTCCTGATCGTGCTGCTCATCGTGCCCTACGTCAACATGGTGCGCATGAGCTTCCTGGTGAAACCGCCGGGCGAACGCTACCTGAACGTGTTCACCCTCGACAACTACGCGCGCGTGCTGCGCGACGGCTTCTACTGGCGTATCCTGGCCAACACCGTCTGGTACGCGGTGCTCACCACGGCGCTCACGTTGCTGCTCGGCTACCCGCTCGCCTACGCGATCGCGCGGGCGCCCAACCGCCGGCGGCCGCTGCTGCTGATGCTGCTGATCGCGCCGCTGCTGGTCGGGGTGGTCATCCGGGCGTACGGCTGGCTGATCCTGCTCGGGCGCGTCGGCCTGGTCAACCAACTGTTGCGCTACGCCGGCCGCCAGCCCGTGGAGCTCATGTACAACGTCACGGGCATGACCATCGGCCTGGTGCACGTGTTCATGCCGTTCATGGCGCTGTCCATCGCGGGCGCGCTCCAGAACATCTCCCCGGACGTGGAGCGGGCGGCGCGCTCGCTCGGCGCCTCGCCCTGGAAGACGTTCTGGCGGGTGACCTGGCCGCTCTCGCTGCCCGGCGTGTTCGCCGGCATGCTGCTCGTGTTCGTGCTCGCGGTCAGCTCCTACGTCATCCCGATCCTGCTCGGCGGGAACAACGTCCTCGTCATCCCCATGCTGGTGGTGCAGCTCTTGCTCGACGCGTTCAACTGGCCGGTGGGCTCGGCCCTGGCCATGGTGTTCTTCGGCCTGACCGCCGTCGTGCTCTGGGGGTACGTGAAGCTGATGAACCGTGCGCTGCGCTGGAGCCTGCGATGAGCGAGGGCCGTTCCCCGCTGTTCGTCGCGGTCGTCGTGGTGCTCTACGCGTTCCTGCTCGCGCCGATCGTCATCATCGTGCTCGCCGCGTTCAACGCGGGCGAGTACCTGCGCTTCCCGCCCGACGGGTTGTCCATCCGGTGGTTCGTGAAGTTCGCGCAGAGCGGGCCGTTCGTGCGTGCGTTCGTCTTCAGCCTCCAGCTCGCCGCGGCCACCACCATCCTCGCCACCGTGCTCGGCGGCATGGCGGCGTTCTACGTGGTCCGCCACGCGGGCCGGTTCCGCGACACGCTGCGGCTGCTGGTGGTCTCGCCGCTCCAGCTCCCGGCGATCCTCACGGGCATCGCGCTGCTGCTCTTCTTCTACGGGACCGGCCTCGGCACGCGCGGGATGCGCGCCCTGCTGCTCGGGCATACGCTGGTCTGCCTGCCCTACGTCTTCCTCACGATCTCGACGGTGCTCGTGGGCTTCGACCGGTCGCTCGAGGAGGCGGCCCGGTCGCTCGGGGCTGGCCCGCTGACCACCTTCCGCCGGGTCACGCTGCCGCTCATCAAGGGCGGCGTGATCTCCGGCGCACTGTTCGCCTTCATCACGTCGTTCGACCAGTTTCCGATCTCGCTGCTCCTGGTGAGCGTCGGGAACACTACCCTGCCGCTGCAGCTCTTCGACTACCTGCGCTTCTCGTTCGACCCGACCGCGGCGGCGGTCTCCACGGTGAGCGTGCTCATGAGCGTGGCCATCGTCCTGATCATCCACCGCCTGGTGGGGCTGGAATCGATCGCCTGGGGAGGGCCGCGATGAGCGGGATGCGTCCCTACCGGATCGGGCTCGACATCGGCGGCACCTTCACCGACCTGGTACTGGTGCACGACCCGACCGGCCGCCTGGCCTGGCACAAGGTGTTGACCACCCCGCGGGCCCCGGCCGACGGCGCGCTCGCCGGGCTGCACGCGCTGTGCGCGCGCGAGGGAATTGCGCTCGCCGACGTCGGCACGCTGGTGCACGCGACCACGCTGGTCACCAACGCGCTCATCGAGCGCCGCGGCGCGCGCACCGCGCTGCTCGCCACCGACGGCTTCCGCGACACGCTGGAGATTGGCAAGGAACAACGCTACGACATCTACGACCTGTTCCTGCGGTACCCCGAGCCGCTGGTGCCCCGGCGGTGGCGGGTGGACGTGCCGGAGCGCATTACCCGCGACGGCACGGTCCGCCGACCCCTCGACCTGGAGGCTGTGCGCCGGCGGGTCGCGGTCCTGACGGCCGAGGGCGTCGAGGCGGTCGCCGTCTGCCTGCTGCACGCCTATGTGAACCCGGACCACGAGCGGCAGATCAAGGGCCTGCTGGAGGCGGAGTTCCCGGGGCTCGCGGTCTCGATCAGCAGCGAGGTGAGCCCGGAGATCCGGGAGTTCGAGCGGACCAGCACCACGGTCTGCAACGCGTACGTCCAGCCGCTGGTGGACCGCTACCTGCGCCGCATGGAGACCGCGCTGGCCGAGGCCGGTTTCGGGGGCCGGTTCCTCCTGATGCTCTCCTCGGGGACGCTGGCCGCGCCCGAGGTAGCGCGACGGTTCCCGGTGCGCCTGCTCGAGTCCGGACCGGCCGCGGGCGCGCTTATCGCCGGCCACCTGGGCCTGGAGGCGGGCCGGCGCGACGTGGTCGGGTTCGACATGGGCGGAACCACCGCGAAGATCTGTCTGGTGCGCGACGGCCGGCCCAGCGTGGTCCCGACCATGGAGGTCGCGCGCGTGCACCGCTTCAAACCTGGCTCCGGGCTGCCGGTGAAGACGCCGGTCGTGGACATGATCGAGATCGGCGCGGGCGGCGGGTCGCTGGCGCGCGTGGACGCGCTGGGCCTGCTGCGCGTCGGGCCGCAGAGCGCGGGTGCCGACCCGGGGCCGGCCTGCTACGGCCAGGGCGGCACGGAGGCTACGGTCACCGACGCGTGCGTGGCGCTCGGCTACTACGACCCGGCCGCCTTCCTCGGCGGCGCGATGCCGCTCGACGCGCGGGCCGCGGCGGAGGCGCTGGCGCGCGCCGGCGCGCCGCTCGGCCTGGATGTGGCCGCGGCCGCGTGGGGCATCTTCGCAATCGTCTGCGAGTCCATGGCGTCGGCGGCACGGCTGTACCTGATCGAACGCGGGGTGGACCCGCGGCGCTTCGCGCTGGTAGCCTTCGGCGGCGCCGGGCCCGCCGTGGCCGCGCGCGTCGCGCGGCTGCTCGGCATGGAGCAGGTGCTCATCCCACCCGCCTCCGGGCTGGCCTCGGCGCTCGGCCTGCTGGCGGCGCCGCCCGGCTTCGAGTTCGGGCACTCGCTCGCCGGCGAGCTGGCCGAGCTACCGTGGGGGGAGGTCAGGTGGCTGCTCGCCCGCATGGAAGACGAGGGCCGGCGGATGGTCGCGGCCGCGGGCGCGGCCGCCGATGGCGCGACCGTCGAGCGCCGCGTGGAGATGCGCTACGCCGGCCAGTTCCACGATATCGAGGTCGCGCTGCCGCCTGACCTGGACGGCGACCCGACCGGTGAGCTGGCCGCGCGGTTCCGCGCCGAGTACGTGCGGCGCTACGGCGTGCCGCTGGACGGCTATCCGATCCAAACCCTCAACTGGCGCGTGCTGGTCAGCGGCCCGACCCCGCGCGTGGACCTCCGCGGGAGCCTGGGCGACGCCGCAGGTGAGGCCGGCGCGCGCAAGGGGACGCGTCCGGTCTACCTGCCCGACCGCGGGTTCGTCGAGGTGCCGGTCTACGACCGCTACCGGCTCGATCGCGGGGCCGCGGTCGCCGGTCCGGCGGTGATCGAGGAGGCCGAGGCCACCACCCTGCTGTGGGCGGGTGACCAGCTGACCGTGGACGCCGGCCGCAACCTGGTGATCCGCGTCGGGGCGGCGCCGCAGGCCCCGGCCGCCGAAAGCGGCCTGGCCGAGGGCGCGCCGCGCGCCGCCGCGCGCCCCGGAGGCCGCCGATGACGACGTTTGACCCCATCTCGCTGGAGATCATGTGGAGCCGGCTGATCAACATCACGGAGGAGTGCTGGGTCACCATCCTCCGCACGGCGTTCTCCACGATCATCGGCGAGGCCCAGGACTTCGGGTGCGAGATCCTCGACGCGGGGGCCAACTCGATCGCGCACTCGCCGCGCTCGATGCCCTCGTTCAACCTGACCCTGCCGCGCGCGGTCCAGGAGATCCTCACAGCGATCCCGCCCGAGACGCTGGCCGAGGGCGACGTGCTAGTTACCAACGACCCGTGGGTCTGCGCCGGCCACCTCTTCGACGTCGCGGTGGTGACGCCGGTCTTCCGCCGTGGCACGCTGGTCGGGCTCGTGGGCTCCATCGCCCACTGCTCCGACATCGGCGGCACAAAGGCCTCGGGCCGGGCGCGCGAGATCTACGACGAAGGGCTCCAGATCCCGCCGCTGAGGCTCTACCGGGCGGGCCGCCTCAACGATGATCTGGCCGCCATGATCCGGCGCAACGTGCGGCACTCGGCCATGGTCTGGGGCGACATCCAGGCGCAGGTCGCGAGCAACCACGTGGGTAGCGAGCGGCTGCTCGCGTTCATGGACGAGTACGGGTTGGACTCGCTCGCGCCGCTCGCGCACGAGGTCCAGCGGCGCGCCGAGCTCGCCATGCGCCAGGCCATCGCCGCGGTGCCGGACGGCACGTACCGCAGCGAGGTCCGCTTCCGCATCGCGACCTGGGACCTGACGCTGCCCTGCGCCGTGATCGTCGCCGGCGACGAGCTCACCGTGGACTGGACCGGCGCGCCGCCGGAGCTACCGATGGGCGGGGTGAACTGCACCTACTCCTACGCCTCCGCGCACACGACCTACGCGCTCAAGTCCATCCTGACGCCCGAGATCCCCTCCAACGCCGGCTGCTTCCGGCCGCTGCACGTCCGTGCGCCGGAGGGCAGCGTGCTCAACTGCCGCTATCCGGCGGCCGTCAACCAGCGTACGATGGTCGGGTGGTACTGCGGCCCGGCGATCTTCCGCGCGCTCGCGCCCGTGCTGCCGCGGCAGGTGCAGGCGTTCACCGGGCTGCCGGTTCCCTGCACCGCGTACGGCCGGACGGCGGACGGCCGGCTGTTCAACGACCACATCATGTTCGGCGGCGGCCAGGGCGCCAGCCACCACGGCGACGGCACCGCAGCCCTCATGTACCCCACCTCGGCCGGCAACGTACCGGTGGAGATGTTCGAGGCGCGCACCGCGCTGCTGGTCGAGCGCAAGGAGCTCATCCCCGACTCGGGCGGCCCGGGCCGCCACCGCGGCGGCCTGGGTCAGCGCATGGTGTTGCGGAAGCTCTACGACGACGGCCTGCCCGTGCTGGTCAACGTGCTCACGCACGGGGAGAACTCGCCGATCGGCGGGCTGCTCGGCGGCGCCGAGGGCGCCGGCCCCGGTCTGGAGATCGCCGGCGGCACCGCGACCGGCCGCGACGAGCCCAGCGCGCTGGTCGAGCTGCGCGCGGCCTCCGACGCCATCACCGTGTGGTCAGCGGGCGGCAGCGGGTTCGGCGACCCGCGCGCCCGGCCCGACGAGCTCGTCGAGCGCGACCTGGCGGAAGGCTACGTCACCGAGGCCGGCCTGGCCGCCTATGGGAGGGACCATGCACGACGTGCGCGCGCGGGTCAGGCTGCGCCCGGGCCGTGAGCGCCGTGTCGCGGGCGGTCACCTCTGGGTCTACGACAACGAGATCGACCGCGTCGAGGGGAACCCCGCGCCCGGCGACCTGGCCGACGTCCTGACCGACCGCGGCCACTTCCTCGGCCGCGGCACGATCAACCCCCGCTCCAAAATCCGCGTCCGGCTGTTCACGCGGGCCGAGGAGCGCGTGGACGAGGCGTTCTTCGCCCGCCGACTCGGGGCGGCGGCCGCGCTGCGCGCGCGCGTGGTGAGGGGCACCACGGCGTACCGGCTCGTGTTCGGTGAGGGCGACCTGCTCCCGGGTCTGATCGTGGACGTCTACGGCGACGCGCTGGTCGCCCAAGCGCTGACCGCCGGCATCGACCGCCGGCTGCCGATGCTCGTGGAGCTGCTCGTCCGGCTGCGCGGCGCCCGCGCCGTCTACCTGCGCAACGACGCGAAGAGCCGCGCCCTCGAGGGGCTACCGCTCGACCAGGGGTTCGCCCATGGCGATGGGCCGACGGAGGTCGAGATCCAGGAGGGCCCGGCGCGGTTCGTGGTGGACGTGGCGCGCGGTCAGAAGACCGGCTGGTTCTGCGACCAGCGCGAAAACCGGCTCGCCGTGGCGCCCCTGGCCCAGGACGCGCACCTGATCGATGCCTTCTGCCACACCGGCGCCTTCGGGGTGCACGCCGCGCTCGCCGGCGCGGCGTCGGTGCTGGGGATCGACGCGAGCGCGGACGCCCTGGCCCGGGCGCGTCGCCACGCGGCGCACAACGGCGTGGAGGATCGGTGCACGTTCCGCGAGGCCGACGCCTTCGACGAGCTGCGGCGGCTAGCCGCGGCCGGGCACCCCGCCGACATGGTGATCCTGGACCCGCCGGCGTTCGCGCGCTCCCGCGCCGCGGTGCCCCGCGCGCTCGCCGGGTACAAGGAGATCAACCTGCAGGCGCTGCGGCTGCTGCGGCCCGGCGGCCTGCTGGTGACCTGCTCGTGCTCCTGGCACGTGGACGAGGGGAGCTTCTGGTCGGCGGTGACCGAGGCGGCGGCGGACGCGAGGCGGCAGCTGCGGCTCATCGAGTTCCGGTCACAGGCGCGGGACCACCCGATGCTGGCGGCGATGCCGGAGACGCGGTACCTGAAGTGCCTGATCCTGCAGGTGATCGGGTAGCCTGCAGCCCACGTTCGGTCGCGGTTCCCACGGCGTCGAGGCCGCGGCGGTCATCGACGGAAGCCGCTCTCCGATCGCCAGTCGCCGTTTCGACGACTTCCTGACGGAAGCGCGAATCGTGGTCGAGCCAGTCACCGCGGCTCAGGCTCGCGTCGCGCGCGAAGCCTACCGCGACTTCGGCAAGGGCAGCGGACATCGCGCCCGCCTGAACTTCGGCGATTGCTTCGCCTACGCCCTCTCGAAGACGATGCGAGAGCCCCTGCTCTTCAAGGGCGACCACTTCGCGCACACGGACGTCGTTCCGGTCCTCAAGCAGTAGTCGAAACGCTGGCAAGCAGTCGTGCGGCCGCCGCCCCGCTCAGGGTGAGGTCGCCGGCGCCGGCGCGTCTTGAAACGACAGGAACAGCTTCTCCAGCGCCAGGCGCGCGTTCACGTTGCGCCGCAGCGACTCCTTCGCCGCCTCCACCGCCTCGATCCGCGCGCCGAGCGTGGTCTCGCTGAACCGCGGGGCCAGTGCTTCGATCTGCGTCTGGCGGTCGCGGTTCGTGAGCAGCGCCGGCTCCGGGAGCTGCTTCCAGACCAGCAGGTCGCGGTACCACAGTACGGCGAGATCGAGCAGCTCGGGCAGCAGGTCGGGCTGGCGGCTGAGCGCCTCGGCGGCGTCGAGGCGGGTGAGCGGGTCGCTGCCCTCCAGCGTCGGCAGCAGGTCGAGCAGCCGGTCGCGGGCCTCGAGCCGCTCCTCGGAGGCAGCCCACTCCAGCGCCCGGCCGAGGCGGCCGTCGGCGAGCACGGCCAGGACGCGCGCCCGATCCGGCGCGATCTGCCAGCGGTCCACCAGCGCTCGCTCGATCTGGTCGGCGCGCAGGAACGCGCACCGGACGAGCTGGCAGCGCGACACCACGGTCGGCGGCAGCGCCACCGACGACTCGGCGACGAGCAGGAAGACGACCCGGGCCGGGGGCTCCTCCAGGATCTTGAGCAGGCTGTTGGCCGAGCTGGGGTTCATGCGCTCGGCGTCGGCGATGACGAAGACCTTCCACTTCCCCTCGTAGGGCGGAAAGGCGGCCTCGCGCCGCAGCGCGCGAATCTGGTCGACGGGGATCTCCTTGCCCCGGTGCTCCTTGCCGGGCGCCTCGAGGTACTGCCCGCGGGCGACGTCGAGAATGCGGACGTCGGGGTGGCTGCCCGAGACGATCTTCCGGCACGACACGCAGTCGCCGCACGCGTCGCCGTCGGCGCGCGCGCAGTTGAGGAGCTGCGCGAAGGCGAGCGCCAGGGCGCGACGCCCAACGCCGGCGGGCCCGACGAGCAGGTAGGCGTGGCCGACCTTGCCGCTGCGCGCCGCCGCCCGGAGCAGCATGACCGCGTGATCCTGGTTGACGACGTCGCGAAACGCCATGCGGCCCCCCGGGTTAGACGCGCTCCATGCGCTCGATGTTCAGCACGAACACGATCGCCCCGCCCACCTCGACCTTCACGGGGTACGTCACGTACGAGTCGACGGGTTCCACGACGGGCGGGATCGGCGTCATGAGCTGCTCGCGGCGGTGACAGACACGGCCGATGACGCCGAGCACGGTCTCGACCAGGTGGTCTTCCACGCCGGTGAGGATGGTAGCGTTTCCCTCGCGCAGGAACCCGCCCGTGCTGGCCAGCATGGTGGCGTGGATGTTCGCCTCGTTGAGGGCGTCGATGAGCCGATTGGCGTCCTTCTCCTGGACAATGGTGAGGACCAGTTTCATCGGCGGCACCCCCCGTCGCGCGGCCGGGCAGGCACCGCCGGCCTCACCGGGACCAGCCGCGGTCCCGCAGCAGGCGCCTGACCGCCTCCAGCAGCGCGCGGTGCACGTCGTCGCGCGGCAGCGCGCCGTTCACGACGACAAATCGCCCGGGGTCTTCGCGTGCCAGTTCGAGGAATCCTTCGCGGACCCGCGCGTGGAACGCACCGTCTTCCTGTTCCAGCCGGTCGCCGCGGCCCGCCGGCGCGTCCTTCCCGTCGGCGCCGCGCGCGCGCTGCAGGCCCAGATGCGGTTCAATGTCGATCAACAAGGTCAGGTCGGGCCGCAGCCCCTGCGTCGCCACCTCGTTCACTCGCCGCACCAGCTCCACCGGCAGGCCCCGGCCGTACCCCTGGTAGGCGATGGACGCGTCCACGAACCGCTCGGAGAGCACGCAGGTGCCGGCGGCCAGCGCCGGCAGGATAACCTCCGCGACGAGCTGGGCCCGGCTGGCGGCGAAGAGCAACATCTCGGCCTCGGGTCTCATGCCGCGGTGGCGCTCGTCGAGCAGCACCGCCCGGATGGCCTCGCCGAGGGGCGTCCCGCCCGGCTCGCGCGTGAGCACCAGCGGCAGCTCCACCCGCAGGGTCTCGTAGAGGCGGCGCGCGTGGGTGCTCTTGCCGGCACCCTCGGGCCCCTCGACGGTGAGGAACAGGCCGCGCCCGGCGGCCAGCGGCGGGGTCATCGCCGCGCTACCGGGGGTAGATCACCACGCGGCGGAACGGCTCGTCCCCCTTGCTCTCGGACGCCAAGCCGTACCGCTGCACGAGCTGGTGCTGCAGGCGCCGGATGTACGAGTTCTGCGGCTCGAGCTCCACGGCGCGCGCCGAGGCCAACACCTGGGCAATCGCGCGCTCGACCTCGGTGAGGGCGGCCTCGTGGTCGGGGCCCTCATCCACGTCGAAGTGCTCGCGGAGGAACTGCTGGATCTGTGCACCGGTGTTGCTGCGCAGGACGTGGACGGGCACCCCGCGGCTGGCCGCGTCGCGCAGCCGCATCGGCTGGCGGCGCTCCTGCGACTTCACGGTGAGGACCAGGTCCGCCTCGCCGGAAGCGTCCACGATGTAGGCCGGCACGTGCATCTCGCGGATCGCGCGCTCCAGCCGGTTGCGGCTCACCGCGTAGGGGTAGATGCGGAGGATCCGCCGGCCCGGCCGCCCGCGGTCCTCCGGGGGCGGCGGGGCGAAGGGCCCCTCCGGCGCCCAGCCCGGCGCCGCCGGCGCGGGCGGGGCGATCTGCACCTCGCCGGCCTCGGTGCGGGTGCGCAGCTCGGGCCGCGGCAGCACGCCCCGCAGGTAGCGATCCACCACCGTCGCGACGTCGTGGTGCACCGCCAGGCGGTCCTTCTCCTGGATCTCGATGACGACGTCGAAGGTGGGCGGCGCCTTGCGCTCGAGCACGGTCTTCTGGGTGCCGCGGCGTCGCGCCTCCTCGTCGGAAAGCGTGACGGCCTGGATGCCGCCGACCAGGTCCGAGAGCGTCGGGTTCTGGAGGAGGTTGTCCAGGGTGTTGCCGTGGGCGGTGGCGATGAGCTGCACCCCGCGCTCGGCGATGGTGCGCGCCGCCTGCGCCTCGGCCTCGGTCCCGATCTCGTCGATGACGATGACCTCGGGCATGTGGTTCTCGACCGCCTCGATCATCACCGCGTGCTGGAGCGCGGGCACCGGGACCTGCATCCGGCGCGCCGCGCCGATGCCGGGGTGTGGGATGTCGCCGTCGCCGGCGATCTCGTTGGACGTGTCCACCACGACGACGCGCTTGCGCAGCTCGTCCGCGAGCACGCGCGCCGCCTCGCGGAGCAACGTGGTCTTCCCCACCCCCGGCCGCCCGAGCAGGAGGATCGAGCGGCCGGACTCGATGACATCGCGGACGATGTCCACGGTGCCGATCACGGCTCGGCCCACGCGGCAGGTGAGCCCGATGATCTCGCCCTGCCGGTTGCGGATGGCGCTGATGCGGTGGAGCGTGCGCTCGATGCCCGCGCGATTGTCCTTGCCGAACGCGCCGACACGATCGGTGATGTATTTGAGGGTTGCGCGGTCCACGTAGGCGTCGTCGAGGACGAGGGTGTCGTTGGGAAACCGGGCCTCCGGCCGCCGCCCCAGGTCCAGGACGACCTCGAGCAGCTGGTCGGTGGCGCCGCGGCGCTCGAGCGCCGCGCGCAGGTGCGGCGGCAGCACGTCGAGGAGCAGGTCGAGGTTGTCGGTGATCTGGATCTGGCGTCCGGCCACGGGGGCCCCCTCCCGGCGCGCGGGCCCGGAAAAGATGGAGGGGAACCCGCGGGCTCCCCTCGAGGTCGTACCGTCCGGTGTGCGCTGCGGCGCGAACCGCGTCCGCTGACTCAAGCGATGCTCGGGCGCTGCTCGATCACTCACCTCTTATTATAGGTGCCCGGGGTGCGGGGTGCAACAGACGGGCCCCGCGCATCACCGCTCCAGCCAGGCATTGTACCACGTGTGCGTCGGGTTCTCGACGAACCCGCGCAGCTCGCGCCGGTGCAGGTGCATCTCGAAGAAGTCCCCAAACTTGATCGACCCGGCGTCCGCGTACCAGGTGCGCTGGAGCCGCTGCCAGATCTCGTAGCGCGTGCGGGGGTTTGTATGGCGGCGCAGCAGCTCCATCATCGCCATGCCGTCGCGGTTGCTCCACCAGCCCGGCCACGTGTGCTGCAGCGGCACCTGGAACACCGGGTCGGGGAAGAACGCGATCTGCGTGCTGAAGACGTCCCACAGCTCGGGCCGCACCCGCCGGCTGACGATGGTCGCCCAGTCGCTCACCTGCAGGTCGATGACGAATCCCGCGCGCTCGAGCATGGGCTTGGCCACCTGGGCGGAGACCGCCTGGTGCGGGAACTCGGTGGTGGTCATGTACCGGACCGGCTCGCCGCGGTAGCCGGCCTCCTGGAGGAGCTGCCGCGCGCGCTGCGGGTTGTTCGGGCTGTAGTACTCCTTCCCCGCGTCCGTGTACATCGGGTGCTCTTTGGGCATGATGCCGGCGTCCAGGCGCCAGAACCGCTGCGGGCCGAACGCCGCCTGCATGATCGGGCCGTGGTCGAGCGCGGCCTGGAACGCCTGGCGCACCTTCGGGTTGGCCATGAGGCCCTGGCGGTTGTTGAAGATCGCCGCGTTCCAGAACGGCAGCGTCGCGACGTAGGGCACCAGGCTCTGGTCGCCCCGCAGCCGGTCGTACTGGTCGCTCGGGATCTGCTCGGCGAACTGGAACTCGTTGCGCTGCGTGCCGGCGATGCGCACCGACAGATCGGGCACCGGGATGAAGACGATGGCGTCGAGGTAGGCGTGCTTCTGGCCGGTATTGCCGTCGGCGGCCTCGGTCCGGCTCGCGTAGCCGTCGAACCGCTCGAGCCGGATGTGACGGTCGGGCACCCGCTCCGCGAGCCGGTACGGCCCGGTGCCGATGAATCGGCGGATCGGCCCGGTGGCGCCGGCCTCGTCCACGACCTCCTTCGGGTAGACCGCCGCCGGCGACTGGAACGAGCCCAGGTCGGCGAGGAGCAGCGCGTAGGGCTCCTTGAGCCGCAGCACCACCGTGTAGGGGTCGGGGTTCGACACGGCGGCCACGTTGGCGAAGACGATGCGCCCGCGGAAGTTGACGCGGCCCCAGCGCTCGAGCGACGCCCGCACGTCGTCGCTGGTCATCTCGCGGCCATGGTGGAACCGGACGCCGCGGCGCAGCGCAAACGTGTAGGTCAGCCGGTCGGCGCTCATGGTCACGCGCTCCGCCAGCATGGGCCGCACCTGGAACTTGCTGTCCATCGCGACCGGCGCCTCGTAGAGGTTGTTCAGGATATGGCTGACGATGGCGCCGCTCGACCAGTGCCAGTCCAGCGTCGGCGGTTCGCCGATGTGGGCGATGCGCAGCACCCCGCCCCGACGGGGCTGCGGCTGGGGTTGCCCCTCGGTGGGCAGGACCAGAACCAGGGCCAGCACGAGCATGATCGCGGCGCCGAGCAGGCCGCGCAGCATCTTCACGGTGGTCCCTCCAGGGTCGCTTCGGTATTGCGTTGCAGTATACCGGCGGGACCGCGGCCGGGCAAGGCGGCGGTCACCCCACGCCGGCGGCTTCCAGCAGCCGCCACAGCTCGTCGCGGTCCGGCGGCGCGAGCTCGGCCGTGCGGCCGTCCCGCGTGACCACCCGCTCGCGCTCCACCAGCGTCCCGATCACGGCCGAGGCGATGCCGGCGCGCGCGAGCTCGGTCTGCAGCGGCCAGGGATCGGGTACCGCGATCAGCATCGCGCCGCTGCTGATCAGCGCCAGCGGGTCGGCCCCCAGCGCGTCACAGATGACCCGCGTCTCCGGCGCCACCGGCACCGCGTCGGCGTCGAGCCGCACCCCGCAGCCCGAGGCGTCGGCGAGCTCCCACGCGCCGGTGAGCACGCCACCCTCGGTGACGTCGTGCATCGCGGTCGCCCCGAAGCGCGCGCCGATCCGGCCGTCGGGCACCACGCTGATCCGGTCGATGAACGCGCGGGCGCGGGCCAGCGTGGCCTCGTCCACGGTGCCGCGGAGCCGGTCCGCCAGATCCGCGGCCAGGATGGCCGTCCCCTCGATGCCCGCGGTCTTGGTCAGCACGAGCGCCTCGCCCGGCCGACCGCCGGAGGCCGAGACGTAGCGGTCCCGCGGCGCGCGGCCGATGGCCGCGGTCACCACGATCGAGTGCGGGAGACCGGGCGTCACCTCGGTGTGGCCGCCCACGATCTCCACGCCGACCGCCCTGGCCGCGGCGCCGGCCTCGCGCATGATCGCCTCCAGGTCGGCCTCGGCGGTCGCTTCGGCCAGCAGGAGCGTGAGCAGGAGACCCACGGGCTCGGCACCCGTGGTCGCCAGGTCGTTGCAGGCGACGTGCACGGCCAGCCGACCCAGGTGCTCGCCGGCCCCGGTGATCGGATCGGTGGTCACGACGCACACCGACGGGCCGAAGTCCAGGATGGCGCAGTCCTGACCCACGGTGGCGTGGACCAGCACATCGTCGCGGCGGCCGAGGAACGGAAAGATGCGCTCGCGCAGGTCGCGCGCGGTCAGCTTGCCGGGCCTCATGCGTCCCCCTCGCGCAGCGCCGTGCCCGCACCCGCGCAGGAGGGGAGTCGGCGGCGTCTGCTGTAGAGAACAGTATTCATGCCGCCGGTGCGCTCATCCTTGCACGACGAGACAGTCGGGCGGCCCGAGGATCCCCGGCTCCTGCGCGGGCGGGGACGCTACGTGGCCGACCTCGCCCTGCCGGGCACCCTGGACGTCGCGATCGTCCGCAGCCCGCACGCGCACGCCCGCCTGCGGGGCGTGGACGCCTCGGCCGCGCTCCGCCTGCCGGGGGTCGCCGCGGCGCTCGTCCCCGACGACGTGCGCGCGCTCCCGGAACTCCCTGTGCTCTTCCGGCCGGCGGGCCAGCGGCAGACGGGCTATCCTGTGCTCCCCGCCGACCGGGTCCGCTACGCCGGGCAACCGGTCGCCGCGGTGGCGGCCGCAGACCGGTACGTGGCCGAGGACGCCGCGGCCCTGGTCGCTGTGGACTACGACCCGCTCCCGGCGGTTGTGGACGTGGACGCGGCCCTGGCGCCGGCGGCGCCGCGGCTCTACGAGGACTGGCCCGACAACCTGGTGGCGTGGCGGGACGTCGGGCGGGGCGACCCGGACGCCGCCTTTCGGACGGCCGCGGTGACGGTCGAGGCGACGTTCGACCTGCCGCGCCAGACCGCCTCGCCGCTCGAAGGCGGCGCGGCGCTCGCCTCGGTGGACCCTGCGACCGGCGAACTCACGCTGTGGGTCTCCACCCAGGCCCCGCACCAGTACCGGACGATCCTGGCCGAGGTCCTCGGGATGGACGAGGCGGCGATCCGCGTGATCGTCCCGGACGTGGGCGGCGGCTTCGGCGCAAAGCTGCACTACTACCCGGAAGAGGTGCTGGTCTGCCTGCTGGCTCGACGGCTCCGGCGGCCGGTGCGGTGGATCGCTGACCGCCGCGAGCACTACCTGAGCCTGGTGCACGCGCGCCAGCAGCGCGTGCGCGCCCGGGCCGGCTTCGACGCCGACGGCCGGCTGGTGGCGCTCCAGGCGCGCGTGCGCGGGGATGCCGGCGCCCATCTGCACACCAAGGGCGTCGCGCCCATCTTCGTCACCGGGCTCATGCTCCCCGGCCCCTACCGGTTGGAGGACTACCGGGCGCGCGTCGAGGTCGTCGTCACCAACAAGATGCCGTTCGGCGCGTACCGCGCCTTCGGCATGCAGCAGTCCACGTTCGTGATGGAGCGGCTGATGGACATGGCCGCGGGGCAGCTCGGGCTCGATCCGGCGGAGGTGCGCCGCCGCAACCTGCTGCCGCCCGAGGCGTTTCCCTACCGGAGTGCGGGCGGGTTCGTCTACGACAGCGGCAACTACCCGGCGCTGCTCGACCGGGCGCTCGCGCTGTCCGGCTACGCGGCGCTTCGCCGCGCCCAGACCGAGGCGCGTGCGGCCGGGCGCCTGATCGGCATCGGCCTGTCGGCGTACACGGAGTACACGGCGATGGGGCCCTCGCCGCTGATGGGCGCGCTGGGGAACCTGCAGGGCGGATACGAGACCGCCGTCGTTCGCGTGGAGCCCGACGGCGACGCGACCGTGCTCTGCGGGGTCATCGAGCTCGGCCAGGGCATCCGCGCCTCGCTCGCGCGGGTCGCGGCGCGGGTGCTCACCCTGCCTCCCGAACGGGTCACGGTCGTGCTGGGCGACACGCACCGCGCGCCCTACAGCGCCTACGGCACCGCGGCCAGCCGCGGCGCCGTCATGGGCGGGAGCGCCACTCTCCTGGCCGCAAAGCGCGTCCGGGAGAAAATCCTGCGGCTGGCGGCGCACCTGCTCGAAGCGCGCGTCGAGGACGTCGAGCTGACCGGCGGCGTCTGCCGGGTGCGCGGTAGCCCGCAGCGCGCGCTCACCCTGGCCCAGATCGCGCGCGAGGCCTATGGCGCCCACCGGCTGCCGCCTGAGATGGAACCGGGCCTGGAAGCGCAGTCCACCTACACGCCCGCCAACTGGATCTTCCCGGCCGGGGTGCACGTGGCGGCGGTGGAGGTGGATCGCGACCTGGGCACGGTCTCGTTCCTCGGCTACTGGATCGCCCACGACTGCGGCCCGCTCATCGCGCCGAATCTCGTCGAGGGCCAGCTCCACGGCGCGCTGGCGCAGGGCGTCGGGGCCGCGCTGCTCGAGGAGCTCGTCTACGACGAGAGCGGGCAGCTGCTCTCGGGCACCTTCATGGACTACCTGCTGCCGACCGTCCGGGACGTGCCGCCCGCCGTGCTGGCGCACCTGGAGACACCGTCTCCAATCAGCCCGGGCGGCCACAAGGGCATGGCCGAGGGTGGGACCATCGCGGCCCCGGCCGCCGTCGTGAACGCGATCGCCGACGCGCTCGACGGCGTCGCGCCCGGCACCGGGGCGCGCATCGCCCGCTACCCGGTCACGCCACCGTGCCTGACCGCGCTGCTGACCGCCGCCGAGGGACGGCGCGGGCCTGACGCCCGCCGGGGGGTCCCGGCCACAGGGGCGGCGAATCTCGCTCCGTGACAAACCTCACAGGAGGGACGGCAGTCATGCGCTGGGCTCTGCTCGGACTCGCGCTCGTCGCACTCATAGCCGGCACGGTGGGCGCCGCGCCCCCATCGCCCGTGGTGGTGGGCTTCGTGGCGCCGCTGACCGGGGTATTCGCACCCACGGGGCAGGACCTGCTCAACGGCTTCAACCTCTACCTGGCGAAGACCCAGCAACGGCTGGCCAACCGGCCCGTGCGCTTCATCGTCGAGGACGATCAGTTCAGCCCGGAGGTCGCCCTCACCAAGATCCGGAAGCTGCACGAGTCCGACCGCGTCCACCTGCTCACCGGCATCATCAACTCGGCCGCGGCCTACGCGATGCGAGGGTACATCGACCAGCAGGCGATCCCCACGGTCATCGCGGTCGCCGGCGGGGACGACCTGACCCAGCGCGGGCGCGCCCGGTTCCTCGTGCGCATCGGGTGGGGCGCCTCGAGCCAGTTCGCCCATCCCTTCGGCGACTACGCCGCCCGGCAGCTCGGCTACCGCCGCGTCGCGACGCTCGCCGACGACTTCGCGTTCGGCCACGAGTGGATCGGCGGGTTCCAGCGGGCGTTCGAGGAGGCGGGCGGTCGCGTGGTCGCCAAGATCTGGACGCCGCTGGGCAGCGCCGACTTCAGCCCCTACCTGGCGCGCATCCCGCGCGACGTGGATGCCGTCGTCGGCGCGGTGGTCGGGCCGGTGGCGTTGCGGTTCGTGCGGCAGTACCAGGAGTTCGGCCTGCGCGACCGGCTGCCGCTCATCGGCCCCGGGCACATGACCGACGAGGTCAACCTGCTCCAGATGGGGCCGGAGGCGGTGGGCCTGGTAACCACGCTGCACTACAGCGCCGCGCTCGAGAACCAGTGGAACCGGACGTTCGTCCAGGAGTACCGGGCGCGGTTCAACAAAATCCCCAACGCGTACGCGGACGCGGGCTATTCGACGGCGCTGTGGATCGACCGGGCGCTGCAGCGGGTGGGCGGCCAGGTCACCGACCGGGCGGCGTTCATCCGCGCCATGGAGGGGCTGGTCGTCGCAGACACGCCGCGCGGCCCGTTGCGCCTCGACAGCCACGGCAACATCGTGCAGAACATCTACATCCGGCGTGTGGAGCGCGTCGGCACCGCGCTCCAGAACTCCGTAATCCACACGTACCCCAACGTCTCCCAGTTCTGGACGTACAACGCGGCCGAGTTCCTGCGCAACCCCGTCTACTCTCGCGACTACCCGCCCTGCCAGTTCTGCGGACGGTGAAGGACCGCCGGGCGCGTCGGGGCCCGGGAGCGCGGCGCGGCCTCCCGGGCCTCGGAGGGCGCGCCGCGGCGTGATGAGACGGCCCCGGTAGGCTCCCCGTGTTCTGGATCACGCTGGTGGCAAACGGCGTCGCCTTCGGCATGCTGCTGTTCCTTATCGGCAGCGGGCTGTCGCTCATCTTCGGCGTGATGCGCGTGGTCAACCTGGCGCACGGCTCGTACTACCTGATCGGAGCCTATCTGGGCACGGGCGTCGCGGCCGCCACGAACAGCTTCCTCCTCGGCATCGCCGCCGGCGTGGTCGCGACGATGCTGCTGGGCGTCGTGATGCAGACCGCGTTTCTCGAGCGCTTCGGGGGCCAGATCCTGGCTCAGGTCCTGCTCACGATGGGCTTCCTGCTGCTGCTGGCGGACCTCTCCCTGTGGGTCTGGGGCGGGACGCCGCAGATTTTGGCGATCCCCGATGCCCTGAGCGGCAGCGTGCGCGCCGGCGGGTTCGTCTTCCCCCGCTACCGCCTGTTCATCTCGCTCCTCAGCGCGCTGGTGGCGCTGGCGCTGTACCTGGTCCTGGAGCGCACCCGCCTGGGCGCGCAGGTGCGCGCGGCGGTGGACGACCCGGAGATGGCACAGGGACTGGGCGTCAACGTGCCGCGCCTCTCCACGGCGATGTTCGCGCTCGGCGCTGCGCTCGCCGGCCTGGCCGGCGTGCTGGGGAGCCCGATCCTGGGCGTCTTCCCCGGCGCGGACCTGGAGATCCTCACGCTCGCGCTGGCTGTGGTGATCATCGGCGGGCTCGGCAGCTTCCCGGGGACGCTGGTCGGCAGCCTGTTCGTGGGGCTCGCCGACAATATCGGCAAGGCGCTCTTCCCCGAGCTGTCGTACATCGCGTTCTTCGCCCCAATGGCGCTGATCCTGGCGGTGAGGCCGCGGGGCCTCTTCGGACGGTGAGCAGGCCGGCGACGCGTCGCGCGTGGCCGGTCCTGGGCGCGCTCGTCGTGGCCGCGCTGCTGGTCGTCGTCGCGGCGCCGACGTACTACGTCAACCTGGCGGTGCTCGCGCTTGTCTACAGCCTGCTCGCCATGAGCCTGAACCTGCTCATGGGGTATGCTGGGCTCACAAGCTTCGGGCACGCGGCGTTCTTCGGCGCCGCGGCCTACGCGGCCGGCATCCTCTCGCTCCGCTACGGCGTCCCGTTCTGGCCGGCGGCGGCCGCGGGGATCGCCGTCGGCACCCTGCTCGGCGCGGCGTACGGAATCCTGGTGGCGGGCTCGCGCGGGGTCTACTTCCTGCTGATCACTCTGGCCCTCGGACAGGTCACCTGGGGCCTGACCCTCCGCTGGGTGAGCATGACCGGCGGCGACAACGGCCTGCCGGGCATCACGCGGCCGGACCTCTGGCTGGGGTGGCCGCTGGCGGACGTGCGCGGCTACTACCTGTTCGCGCTGCTCATCGCCGGCATCTGCGTGGCATTGCTGGCGCTCGTCGTGGCATCGCCGTTCGGCCACGCGCTCCGGGGCATCCGCGAGAGCCCCTCGCGCATGCGGACCCTCGGCTATCCGGTCTGGGGATACGCGTACGCGGCGTTCGTGGTCTCCGCGTTCTTCGCGTCGGTGGCCGGGGTGCTCTACGTCTACTACAACGGCTTCGTCAGCCACCAGAACATGCAGATCGCGGTCTCCGCGCAGGTGGCGCTCATGGTCATCATCGGCGGCGCCGGCTCATTCTGGGGGCCCGCGGCCGGCGCGACCCTGCTGGTCTTCATGCAGAACCTGCTGAGCAGCGTCACGCAGCGATGGATGTCGGTGCTCGGCCTGCTCTACATCGTGGTCGTGCTCTACCAGCCCTCGGGGCTGGCCGGCCTGGTGACGCAGATTCGTCGGCGGCGCGCGGGTCGGCCCGAGGAGCGCGTCGCGACACCCGCGGTGCTGCCGACGGCCGGCGATCGGAACGGGTGGGGCCGGTGAGCATCCGGCTGCGCCTGGAGCGCGTGGCGCGCCGGTTCGGCGGACTGCAGGCGGTCGTCGACTTCAGCCTGACCGCCTCGGCCGGCGAGCGCATCGCCATCATCGGCCCCAACGGCGCGGGGAAGACGACGCTGTTCAATCTCATCAGCGGTGAGTTAGCGCCGACCGGGGGACGGATCGAACTGCTGGGCCGAGACGTGACCCGCATGCCCCCGCACCGCCGCGCCGCGCTCGGGCTGGGCCGGACCTACCAGCTCACGAATCTGTTCCCGCGCCTGTCGGTGCTGGAGAACACCCTGCTTGCGGTGGTGGCGCTCCGCCCGATGCGGTACGTGGCCTGGTGGCCGCTAGCCGCCTATCGCGATCCCCTCGACCGGGCGCAGGCGCTGCTGGCACCGCTGGGGTTGTGGGAGCGGCGCGACGATCCGGTCGCGGAACTCTCCTACGGCGAGCAGCGGCAGGTCGAGATCGCCCTGGCCATGGCGCCCGGCCCGACCGTGCTCCTGCTGGACGAGCCGACGTCCGGGCTGTCGGCGGCCGAGACGCGCATCGTGCACGCGCTGCTCCAGGGGTTGCCGCGGACGATCACGGTGCTGCTGATCGAGCACGACATGGGCGTGGCCTTCGATTTGGCCGACCGAATGGTCGTAATGCACCAGGGACGAATCCTCGCGGAGGACACCCCGGAGGCGGTACGTCGGAACCCCCGCGTCCAGGAAATCTACCTGGGGAGCGCGTGACGGTGCTCGAGGTCAGCGACATCCACACCTTCTACGGAAGCAGCCATGTGCTGCACGGGGTGTCCCTGCGCGTGGCAGCCGGGCAGGTGATCACCGTTCTGGGCCGCAACGGCATGGGCAAGACCACGCTCATCCGGTCCATCGTGGGGTTCACCCCGCCGCGACGCGGCACGGTCAGCTTCCGGGGAGCGCCGATCCACGGACTGCGGCCCTTCGCCATTGCGCGGCTGGGCATCGGCCTGGTGCCGCAGGGCCGGCGTATCTTCCCCTCGCTCAGCGTGCAGGAAAACCTGCGGGTGGCGGCGAGGCCGGGGCGATGGGACCTCGACGGGGTCTACGCCCTCTTCCCGCGACTCCACGAGCGCGCGGCCAACCGCGGGCACCAGCTCTCCGGCGGCGAGCAGCAGATGCTCGCCATCGCCCGCGCGCTGATGACCAACCCCGACCTGCTGCTGCTGGACGAACCCTCGGAGGGCCTGGCCCCGCTGCTGGTCGCCGAGGTCGCCAGGGCACTGGGGCAGCTGCGGGCCCAGGGGATGGCGATCCTCCTGGTGGAGCAGAACCTCCCCATGGCGGTCGGGCTCGCCGACCACGCCTACGTCCTGAGCAAGGGGCGCGTGGTCTACGACGGCTCGCCCGCGGCGCTGTGGGCGGACGAAGCCCGCAAGGCCGAGTTGCTCGGCGTCTAGGCGGCGCTCAGGCGGGCCCCCTCGCCCTCGCCAGCCACCGCCACACGTCCTGCGAGGAGACCGGCAAGGCATCCACGGTCACCGCCGGGTCGTCCACGGCGTCCTCGACCGCCGCGGCGAGCGCGGCGTAGGCGGGCATGATGCCGCTCTCCCCGGCGCCTTTGAGACCCAGCGGGTTATGCGGTGACGGCGTCTCCAGGCGCACGACCTCGATCGGCGGGACGTCGGTAGCGCGCGGCACCGCGTAGTCGGCCAGCGTGGTCACCAGCGGCTGCCCGTCGCCGTCGTAGACCAGGCGCTCGGCCAGCGCGCCGCCGATGGCCTGCACCGCGGCGCCCAGGATCTGGCGCCGGACCGCGGCCTCGTCGAGCACCGCGCCCGAGTCGTGCACAATGAGGTAGCGGACCACGCGCACCGTGCCGGCTTGGGGGTCCACCTCGACCGCGGCCACGTGCGCGCCACTGGACCACGCGGCGCCCGAGGGCGCGAACGCCGCGCGTACCTCGATCGGGCCGTCGCGCGCGCCGGCGCGCAGCCGCGCGGCCAGCTCTCGGGCGGCGAGCGCGGTGGCGTTGCCGAGCATGGTCGCCACCCGACTCCCGAACGTCCCGAAGCTCTCGTCCACCGCGGCGGTGTCCCCGCTGGCCACCGTGACCGCCGACGGCGCGATCCCGACCTCGCGCGCGACGATCTGCGCCAGCAGCGGCGCCAGACCCTGCCCGGCCGCAGGCGGCCCCGCGGAGAGCGTGGCGGTCCCGGAGGGTTCCAGCCGCAGGGTCACGGTCTCGTGACCGTGCGAGGCGGTCTCCTCGACGTAGAGGGCGACGCCCAGGCCCAGGCGCACGCCATCCTGCGCGCGCCGGCGCCGCTGCTGCTCGCGCCAGGCCTCGTAGCCGAAACGGTCGAGCGCGGTGCGCAGCACCGCCGGGAAGTCACCGCTGTCGTAGCGGACCTCGTGCCCGCCGGGCGCGCGCAGCCCGGTGTCGTAGGGCATGGCCTCGGGCGCGATCAGGTTGCGCGCCCGCACGACCGCCGGATCGGCGCCCACCGCGCGCGCCAGGTGGTCCATGACGCGCTCGATGACGAAGGTGCCCTGGGGGCGCCCCGCGCCCCGGTACGCGCCGGTGGGCACGCGGTGCGTGTAGACCGACCGCAAATCCACCTCCAAGTGCGGCAGCCGATAGGGCCCGATCAGATGGTTCACGGTGTGGATGCCGAGCAGGTGCTCGTAGGACGCGTACGCGCCGAGGTCGAGCACGAACCGGTCGCGCAGGGCCAGCAGCTCGCCGGCGCGCGTGGCGGCGACCTCGACCTCGTGGACCTGGTCGCGGTCCTGGTGGCAGGCAACGAACGACTCGCGCCGCTCCTCGACCCACCGGACGGGGCGCCCGAGCCGCAGCGCCGCCGCGGCCACCACGGCGTACTCGCGAGGCAGGCCGCCCTTGGAGCCGAAGGCGCCGCCCACGTCGGGCGCGGTTACCCGGATGGCGGCCTCCGGCAACCCGAGCACACGGGCCAGCGTGCGCCTGAGGTAATGGGGGCTCTGCGTAGACGCGTAGACGCGGAGGCCGCCGTCGTCGGGGACGGCCAGGATGCCCCGCGTCTCGATGGGCACCGCCGCGCCGCGGCTGATGGTCAGGCGCACGGCGAACCGCACGGGCGCCCCGTCGAACGCGGCGTCGGGATCGCCCACCCGCCACCGGTAGGTGCCGGCGACGTTGTCCTCCAGGACGGCGTGCACCCGCGGCGCGCCGGGGGCCAGCGCGGCGTCCACGGAGGCGACCGCAGGCAGCGCCGCGTAGTCCACGACCACGTGGTCCACCGCGTCCGCGGCCGCGTACCGCGACCCGGCGAGGACGACCGCGACCGGTTCGCCCACGTGACGGACCACCTCCGTGGCGAGTGGCCGGGGGAGCTGGGGGGCGCATAGACCGGGGTGGCCGAAGCGCAGGGGCAGCGGCGCATTGACCGACCCGAGGTCGGCGCCGGTCAACACGGCCACCACACCGGGCAGGGCCAGAGCGCCGGCGGCGTCGACCGCGCGCACGGCCGCGTGCGCGTGCGGGCTACGCACGAAGCGGGCGTGCAGCGCGCCGTCGACGGTCAGGTCGTCGAGGAACCGTCCCTCGCCGAGCAGCAGCCGGCGCACCTCGGGGGCGATCACGCCGCGCCCGCCCACGCGGCCAGGACGGCCGGCACCTCGTCGAGTCCCCCGACCACGGCGTCGGGGTGGATGGCCGTGTCCGGTCGGTAGTCTGCGGCCCCGGCGTCGGGCATCCAGATCGCCCGCATCCCGGCGAGCTTCGCCCCCACGACGTCCTTGAGGTAGTCGTTGCCGACGTAGACCGCCTCGGCCGCCGCCACGCCCACGGCCTCGAGGCCGGCTGCGAAGATCTCGCGCCGCGGCTTGCGCAGGCCGACCTCGGCGGAGGCCACGATCGCGTGGAAGCGCTCGCGCAGCCCGTGCGCCTCAAGCGCCCAGGCGATGAACGGCCCATAGGCGACGTTCGACACGATGCCCAGGCGCAGTCCCGCGACCGCCAGCGCGTCGAGCGCGCGCGCGGCGCCGGGCTTCACCGTGACGTCGGCGAGGTAGGCGCGGAACAGCCGCGCGGCTGCGGCGTCGAGCGCCTCGACCGACACGCCGTCCCGGCCGACGGCGCGCAACATCCGGCGGCCGATCTCCTGCGCCGAGTACTCCACGCCGGCGCCGTTGATGACCGCGCGCAGCCGCGCGAAGGCGGCCTCGATCCGGCGTCGGTCCTCCTCGGGCGGTGCGCCGGCCCACAGCCCCAGGTGCTGGAGCATCTCGACCGCGATGCCGCCGATCTCCATCGCAAACCAGCGGTCCGCGGAGATCAGTGTCTCGTGGAAGTCGAACAGCACCGCGCGGATGGCGCCGGCGGTGGTCACGCTCGCGCGCCGCCACCCGCGGCGACCGGCTCGGCCTCCGGCGCTTCCGCCGGGCCCACCGCGACCCCGGCCGGATCCACCGCCAGGCGAACCGCGTCGCCCGTGCGCACGCGGCCGGCCAGATCCACCGACGACCCCGCGAGCCGCAACAGTCTAGGCAGGCCGGGGACGCGCACGTCGGCGCGCAGCGACGGGCCTACAAACTCCACGTACTCGACGATTCCGCCGATACCGCCGGCCGCGGTCCTGTCCAGGAGCCGCACCCCCTCGGGCCGGATGCACACCCAGACCGCTCCGGCGCGCGGCGCAGACACTTCGCCGACCGGCACCTCGAACCCACCGACCGCGACACGTGCGCGGGCGCCGTCGCGGACGAGCACCCCGTCCAGCAGGGTACCCTCGCCCACGAACCGCGCGACGAACCGCGTCGCCGGACGGCGATAGATCTCGTCGGGCACGCCGACCTGATCCAGCCGGCCGGCGTGCATGACGCCGATACGGTCGGACATCGACAGCGCCTCCTCCTGGTCGTGGGTAACGTAGAGCGTGGTGATCTCGAGCTCACGCTGCAGGCGTCGGATCTCGGCGCGCACCTCGACCCGGAGCTTGGCGTCGAGATTCGAGAGCGGCTCATCCAGGAGCAGGACACGCGGCTGGATGGCCAGTGCCCGCGCGAGCGCGACCCGCTGGAGCTGACCGCCGCTGAGCTGGCCGGGCATGCGGGCGCCGAGGGCCCCGAGCCCTACGATCTCGAGCATCTGGGCCACGCGCCGACGTATCTCCGCGCCGGGCACCCTGCGGATGCGCAGCCCGTACGCCACGTTGTCGGCGACCGACATCGTCGGGAACACGGCGTAGCTCTGGAACACCAGCCCCACGTTGCGGTGCTGCGGGGGGGTGTGCGTGACATCGTCGTCGCCGAAGTAGATGTGCCCGGCGGTGGGACGCTCGAGGCCGGCCACCATGCGCAGCGTCGTGGTCTTGCCGCACCCCGAGGGGCCGAGCAGCGAGAAGAACTCCCCCTCGCGCACCTCCAGGGAGACGCCGCGGACGGCCCACACCGGGCCGAACGCGCGGCTCAGCTCGGCCAGCCGGATCTTCGTCATGACGCGACCTCCCCCCGGGTCCGCCGGCCCAACAGGCCCGCGGCCGCGGTGCCAGCCGCCACGATGGCCAGCAGGACCATGGACACGGCGCCGGCGCGGCCCAGGTTGCCCTCCAGCGCGTAGGCGTAGATTTGCACCGGCAGGGTCACCCATCCCGGCCGGTAGACGATCAGGGTCGCGCCGAGTTCCTTGATGATCTGGATGAAGGTGATGATGAGCGCCGCGACGATCGCCGGCGCGAGCTGAGGCAGCGTGATGCGCCAGAACGTCGTCGCGGGCGAGGCCCCCAGGCTGAGCGAGCTCTCCTCCAGACTGCGGTCGATGCGCGTGTAGGCGGCGGCGAGCACGCGCATCGGATACGAGACGCGGCGACTCACCATCGCGACCACCAACAGGGCGGGGCCGGTGATCAGCGGCACGACGGGCGAGAGGGTGTCCAGCGGAGAGTAGACACGGACGAGCCCGATGCCCACGACCACCCCCGAGACGACGAACGGCAGCAGCGTGACGTAGTCCAACGCGGCGCCGAGCCGGCCGCCATCCCGCATCATGCGGCCGATGACCACCGCCAGCATGACGGCGATGGGCGTGGCGAGCCCGGAGACGAGCAGCGAGTTGCGCAGCGGCTCCACCGACCGCCACAGGGCCTGGTAGTGGTTGAGGGTGTAGCCCTTCGGGAGCAGGTCGGGGCCCCACACGGTCGCCAGCGAGGAGACGAAGATCACCAGGTAGGGGACGAACAGCACCGCGGCGATGCCCCAGCAGAACACCGCGCCGACGACCCGCCACGACGGCTGCGCGTAGGTATAGGTCTCGACCCCGAAGGTGTGCACGATCGCGGTCCGCCGCATGAGCGCGCGCACCACGACCAGGATCACCACCGAGATCGCGACGATCCAGCTCGACAGCAGCACCGGCACGCGCCGGTCCGCGATGAAGCTCGTGAACCGCGTGAACGCCTCGGTGGGCAGTACCAGGTACTGGCCGCCGACCAGCAAGGGCGCGCCCACATCGCCGAACGACGCCAGGAAGACGAGCAACGACGCCATGTAGACGTACGAGGAGACATACGGCAAGACGATCCGGACCAGGACCTGCATCGGGGTGCTGCCGAGCGAGATCGCGCACTCCTCGATCGCCTTCGGCACGGTCCGCAGCCCGGCGGCGATCGTCAGGTAGGAGAGCGGGATCAAGTGCAGCACGTGTGTGACCACAATCCCCGGCAACCCGTAGATCTCGGGCATACGGATGCCCAACGGCGCCAGGAGCTGGGTGATGACACCCACGCGCCCGAACAGGATGATGGTGGCGAACGCGTACACGAATGGCGGCGCCAGCAGGGGGAGCGTGAGCGCGACGGGCAGCAGCCGCTGCGCCGGCAGCACCCGCCCGACCAGCACCGCGAGCGGCAGGCTCACCGCGACGCAGATCACCGTGACGATCGAGGCCACCACCAGCGAGTTACGGGTGAGGCGCACGAGATAGCCGACGAAGTCCGGAAACTCCCACAGGCCGCCGCGCGCGATCAGCGCGGCCGAGTCCACGACGATGGCGCCGATGGGGACGATGAGGAACGCGATCAGGAACGCCCCGGTCAGGACCTCGAGGACGCGCAGCGGGTCGAGCGTGGGGCCGGCGGGCCGGCCCCACGCTCGCGTCCGCTCGATGGCGACGGGCTCAGCGCGCACGCCCGGACGTGTACTGGTCGAAGCGCCGCATCACCTCGGGCCGGATGCGGGTCGCCGTCTCGATGTCCACAACGACCACCTTGGGCACCTCGCGCACGACCGCCTCGATGGACAGGTCGACGGGGTGGACGGTGGCTCGGATCCCGGCGCGCACCGGGTTCTGGTAGTTGTTCGCCGAGTTGATCTGCCCCGACGGGGACAGGATGAACTTGATGAACTGCCGCGCCAGATCGGCGTTGGGCGCGCCGCGGACCACCCCCACCGCGGTGGCGAAGACCCACGCGCCCTCGGTCGGGTAGACGACCTCGACGGCCTGCCCGCGGACCTTGCCCTCGTGGTAGGAGCGGGCGGTGCCGAAGCTGATCGGGATCTCGCCGCGGCCCACCAGCGTGTAGAGCGCCGAGGTGGACCGGGAGTAGAACGCCAGGTTCTCGTTGAGCCGATCCCAGTAACTCCACAGGCCCTGCGGCCCCATGATCTGGTAGAGCGCGACGATCGTGTTGAACGCCGACGAGGAGAGTTGCGGCATGTTGAACACCACGTGGCCCTTGTAGGCCGGGTTGGTCAGATCGGACCAGGTGCGGGGCACCGGCAGGCGCAGCGCGGCGAGCCGGTCCCGGTTGTAGCCGATCACGCCGAGCGAGTACCCCCACACGTACCAGTGGCCCTCCCGGTCGTGCAGCGGGATGCGGGAGCCGCCCAGGAACAGGGTGGACGGGGCGACGCCGGCGATCTCCCGGGGGTTGGTGGGTTCCAGCAGTCCCTTCTTGGTGGCCTCGATGAACTCGAACACCGCGCCGGAGTGGAAGACGTCCGCGCGCGGCGAGGCGCGCTCGGCGTCGAGCCGCGTCAGGATGGCCTCCGCGCCCAGCCCCGGCAGAATCTCGACCGTCACGCCGGGGTTCTCCGCCTCGAAGTCGCGCTTGAGCGACTCGGTGAAGTCGCGTGGTGCCGCGCTGTAGACGACTAGCCGGCGCGCCGGCGCGGCCTGGCCGGTGGAGAGGCCGGCCGCGATGACGAGCAGGACGACGAGAAGCCCCAGCGCGCCCCTCGCCGTGCGGGCAGTACGTCCATCTCGCATCTTCATCCCCCCCTGATCTCGACGTGCATGTCCGTGCGCGCTCCGTCCCCTGCGCCCCTCAACCGGCGCCAGACCCGCTCGGGCGTAAGGGGCAGCCCCGTCACCTCGATCCCCAGCTCGGCGAGCGCACCCACGATCGCCCCGGGCACGAAGGCGAGCGACCCCTCGCCGACCCCCTTGGCGCCGTAGGGCCCCGGCCCGTCCGCGTTCTCCACGAGCACGGAGACCATCTCGTCGGGGACATCCGCGATCGTTGGCACGTGGTAATCGACGAGCGAGCCGTTCAGCAGCTGCCCGTCCTCGAAGACCATCTCCTCGTAGAGCGCGTTGCCCACCCCCTGCAGACTCCCGCCCTCGTCCTGCGCCTCGACGAGCTGCGGGTTGATCGCCTTCCCCACGTCCGCCACGCTCGCGAGCCGCCGCACCCGGACGCGGCCCGTCTCGCGGTCCACCTCGACCTCCGCGCCGCCGACGCACACCTCCCAGAAAACCGGCCCCTCGGCGAACGACCCGGTGCCGCGCTGCGGTCGCACCTCGCCCCGACCGATCAGCTCGCCGCCGGGCATGCCGAAGTGCTCCCGGAGCAGGTCGGGATACGTGAGCCGCTCGGTCTCGTGCCAGACGGCACCGTCGCGCACCCGGAGCGCGGACGCGGGCAGCCCCCAGCGGGAAGCGGCGATGTCGAGGAGCTGCTCGCGCAGGTGCACCGCGGCGCGCAGCACCGCGGTGCCCGCCAGCGTGGTCGAGCGGCTGGCACCCGTGGACCGGTCGTAGGGCGTGAACTGCGTGTCCGCGCCCATCACCCGGACGCGCTCGACCGGCAGCGCCAGCTCCTCGCCCACGATCTGCGCGAACACCGTCCGCGCGCCCTGGCCGAGCTCGGAGGTACTGGCCAGCACGACCGCGGTCCCGTCGGCCTGCAGCCGCACCGCGGCCACCGAGACCGGGTTCGCCCCGGCCGCCAGCAGCCCGACGCTGAGCCCGCGCCCCACCTCGGGCCCGGCCGGCGTGCCCCACCCGATGGCGGCCGCTGCCCGCTCCACGTCGCCCACCAGGTCCGCGTCGAGCGGCTTGCCGCCGGGCCGGACCTCCTCGCCGGGCCGCAGGAGGTTACGGCGGCGGAACTCCAACCGGTCCATGCCGACCGCGCGCGCCAGCGCGTCGATCTGGGCCTCGCCGATCCACTGCAGGTGCGTGGCGCCGAACCCGCGGTACGACCCGGCCGGCGGCGTGTTGGTGTAGATCGCCCAGGCGTCCACCGCGACGGCGTCCCAGCGGTAGGGCCCGGGCGCCGCGTCCCCGGCGGTGGCGGCCACGCGCGGACCGTTGTCCGCGTAGGCCCCGGTGTCCAGCCACGCGCGGCACTCCCGAGCGACCACGCGGCCGTCGCGCGTCGCCGCGGAGCGCATCCAGCAGCGCATGTTGTGCCGCCGCGTGGTCACCATCGCTTCGTCGACGCGGTTCGCGATCCTTACCGGCGCCCCGGCCTTCCGCGCGAGCGCGGCCGTGATCGGTTCCATCTTCGTGTAGGACTTGCTGCCGAACCCGCCGCCGATGTAGGGCACGATCACGCGCACCGCCGCCAGCGGCAATCCGAACAGGTCCGCGAGCTCGGCGCGCACCAGGTAGGGGTGCTGGCAGCAGGCGTGCACGGTCAGGCCGTCGCTGCCCCACCGCGCGATGACGGTGTGGGGCTCCATCGCGTACTGGTAGACGGCGGGAAACGTGTATTCGTTCTCGACGACCACCAGCCCGGGCGCCTCGAACGCCGCGCGCCCCTCGCCGCGCGCCACCCGGTAGTGGTAGCAGACGTTGCCGCCCTCGTCGGCGAACTCGCCCAGGCCGTGGAACAAGCCGCGCTGGTAGGTCGCCTCGTGCACGCGGGGCGCCCCTGGGGCCAGGGCCGCGGCGAGCGTGGTGACGCCCGGCAGCGGCTCGTAGACGACCTCGATGCGCTCGGCCGCCTCGGCGGCGGCCTGGGGGCTGTCGGCCGCCACAGCCGCCACCGGCTCGCCCGCGAACCGCACGCGGTCGATCGCAACGATGGGCCGATCCTTGATCGCGTGCCCGTAGAGCGCCGTCTGGGGGTCGAGGTCCGCGCCGGTCAGCACCGCGCGCACGCCGGGGACCGCGAGCGCCGGGGTGGGGTCCACGCGCACGATCCGCGCCGAGGCGTGCGGGCTGCGCAGGACCTGCCCGTAGAGCATGCCGGGCTCGCGCAGGTCGCCGGCGAAGCGCGCGGCGCCGGTGACCTTGTCGACGTCGACCCGGCGGACCGACGTCCCGACCACGCGGCCGCCCGTGCTCACCGCGCCCTCCGGCGGTGCGCGCGGGGCATGCCCTCGTCGAGCCCCATCCGGCGCACCGTGCGCAGCCAGTAGGCCCAGTACTCGTCCATGAACTCGTCACGGTACTTGGAGGCGTGCAACGGCCCGAGCAACGCCTGGGGAATCGGTCGGGGCTCGCCGAGCCGCGAGGCGACCGCCTGCACCATGACCGCGCGCTCCAGGGTCAGCGCCGCGAACACGGCCCACCGCACGTCCTTGCCGACCACCAGCACGCCGTGATTGCGGAGCAGCACGGCCCGCCGCGCCCCGAGCGCGCGGGCGATGTCCGCGCCCACCTGAGCCGACATGATCAGGTCGGCCGTGTCCTCGAAGACCGCCAGGCCGTCGGGGAAGAGCAGCGCGTCGTGCGAGAGCGGGAGCAGCCGCGCCCCGGCGGCGCCGAGCGCGGTGGTGTAGATGGGGTGCGTGTGGATGACCGCGCCGACATCAGGGCGCGCCTTGTAGACCTCGGTGTGGAGCGGCACCTCCAGGTGGACGGCGCCGTCGCCCCGCAGGCGCCGGCCGTCCAGGTCGAGCGTCAGCACGTCCCGCGGCGCCACCTCCTCGAGCGCGAGCCCCTTGCGCTTCATGAACACGCGGTCGCCGGCGCGGGCGCTCACGTGGCCGAGCGTCAGGTCACCGTGGCCGTAGGCCGCCAGGATCCGGCACGCCCACGCGACCTGCGCGCGGAGGTCGCCGTCGGAGGGGCGGCGCGCGGTCATGCCGTCACCGACAGCGCCTTCCGCGTCGCGAGCAGCAGGCGCATGCGCCGCTGCATCAGCGGCGGGATGCTCTCGGGCGTGTAGGCGAACAGGCCGCGGCCCGTCTTGATGCCAAGCTCGCCGGCCTCGACCTTCTGCCGGACGAGCGGGCTCACGTCGCGGCGGCTGCTCAGGTCGGCGTTCAGGTAGGACGCCACGCTGTGGTAGATATCGAGTCCGGCGACGTCCAGCAGCTCCAGCGGCCCGATGACCGCGAGCTTGTAACCGATCCCCCACTTCACGATCGTGTCGATGTCCTCGGCCGAGGCGATCCCTTCCTCCAGCAGGTGGAGCGCCTCGCGCATGATCGCGTAGAGGATGCGGTTCTCGACAAACCCCGGCACGTCGCGCCGCACGACGACCGGGATCATGCCCAGGCGCTCGACCACACGGCGCGTGGCGGCGACCGCGGCGTCGCCGGTGCGCTCGCCGCGGATGACCTCGATGACGGGGATCAGGTGCGGCGGGTTCGACCAGTGCATGCCCACCACGCGCTCGGGCCGCTGCACGGCGCGCCCGAGCTCGGTGATCGGGATGCCGGAGGTGTTGGAGGCCAGGATCGCCTCGGGCCCGATGCGCCGCTCGGCCTCGGCGAAGAACTGCTGTTTGAGATCGGCGCGCTCGGGGATGGCCTCCACCACGAAATCGACGCCTGCCAGCGCGTCCATCGGATCAGAGGTGAAGGTGAGCCGCGGCCGGGCCGCGGCCACCTGGTCGGCGGAGAGGAGCTCGCCCTGCTGCAGGGTCGCATACACCGTCTCCACCGTGCCGCGGGCCCGCTCCAGCACGTCGGGCTTGATGTCCGCCAGCCGGACGTCGAAACCGTGGGTGGCGAACATCGCGGCCATCCCGGGCCCCATCGTGCCGGCGCCGATCAGCGCCACCGTGCGCACGTCATCGCCGTTCATCGCATCGCCTCCATGCGCGTCACTCCCACTCGCCCAGCAGGGCCATCGCCGCCCCGACCCCCGCGCCCAGTCGCACCGACCGGCCCAGATCAGCCAGGCTGCGCTCCAGCACCGCCAGCAGTGCGGCCAGATGCGTGGGGTGGGCGGAGACACCCATGTGGCCGAGCCGGAAGGTCACACCCGCCAGCTCCTTGTACCCGCCCGAGATCTTCACCCCGTACGGCCGCCGCATGCGGGCCACCAGGGCGCCCGCGTCGAGGCCCTCGGGCGTCCGGACCGTGGTCACGGCATTGCAGGCGATCTCGTCGCGCGCCGGCCACGGCGCCAGCCCCAGCGCCCGCACCGCGGCGCGGCACGCCCGGCCCACCCGGGTGTGCCGCGCGATGTGCCGCTCCAGCCCGACCTCCAGCACCTGCGCCGCCACCGACTCCAGGGCGTAGACCAGGCTGACCGACGCGGTGTAGGGGAACGCGCGCTTCTCCACCCAGCTCTCGCGCCAGTCGAGCAGAGAGAGGTAGCTCTCGCGCAGCGGCGTGGGCCGGCGCCGGGCCATGGCCTCCCACGCGCGCGGGCTAACCGCGATGGGGCACAGCCCGGGCACGCCGCCGAGCGCCTTCTGCGGCCCGGCGACCGCGATGTCGACCCCCCAGGCGTCCGCCTCGAAGGGATGGCTGCCCAGACCGAGCGCGGTGTCCACGATGGTGATCACACCGGCCTCGGACGCGATCCGGCAGATGTCGTCCACGGGGTTCACGGTGCCCGACGGCGTCTCCGCGTGGACGACCGCCAGGAACCCCACGTCAGGATGCCGGCGCAGCGCGCGGCGGACGTCCTCGGGGTCGATCGCCTGATCGTACGGCACCGCCACCTCGAGGGGCTCGGCGCCGGCCCGCGCGATGAAAGTCTCGAACCACTTCCCGAAGATCCCCGAGACCAGGTTGAGGACCCGGTCGCCCGGCGAGAACAGACTCGCCGCCACGGCCTCCATCCCGAGCACAACCTCGCCCTGGGGGATAACGATGTCGTGCGCCGTGCGGAAGATGTGCTTCAGATGGTCGGTCGCGCGCGCGAACGTCTCGACGAACGCCGGGTCGTAGTGGTTGACCACCTGGCGCGCATGGTCCCGCAGCGTCCGGTTGGTCACCTCGCCCGGACCGGAGGCCGCCGAGAGGTACGGCCAGTCGGTCACGCCGCCGTCCTCACCGCCGCGCCGTCGGCGGGTAGTCGGGATGCGGGAACCCGAAGACCATCACCACGTCCTCGTCGCCAGTGTTCGCCACCGCGTGCCAGGTGTGCGGCGGGATGAACAACGCGTCGCCCGGGCCGAAGGTAACCGCGCCCTCGTCCAGCCGCAGCTCGCCGCGCCCGGCCACGACGTAGGCCACCTCCTCCACCTCGTGCGAGACCATGCCGAGCACGGTCCCGGGGGTGAACACCGAGTAGCCGAGCGAGGACCGGTTCCCCCCGGCGGTCCTGGCGGTCACGAGCATCCGGCTCCAGCTCCCCTGCGGGAGCGCGATGGGCTCCACCTGGCCCAGGTTGACGACCCTCACCGGCGCCATCAGAGCACCCACTGCCCGTCACGGAGGATGTAGCGTCCGCTGTCGAGGATCTGCAGGGACGCGTTGAGGACGACGCCGTCCAGGTGGAGCGTGCTCACGTTCTGCCCGCCCGGGTAGGCGTTGTGGTTGTCCCCGAGCGCGAAGTGCACGGTCCCCAGCCGGCCCTTCTCGGAGGGCGAGCCGAACGGCGACTTCGTGCTCGTCCCGAAGGCGAACTCGCCGATCACGTTGGCCCCCGGGACCCCGGCGATCACCTCGCGCAGCCGCGCCGCCTCCGGGCCGCCCTCGATGGCGGTCGCGCGGCCGCCCGTGACGGTCCAGGTGATTGGGTGGGCGACCTGACCCGGCACGCCGATCCCTAGCATCACACCGTCCACCACGATGCGCCCCTCGGTCTGGTCCTCCACGGCGGCGAAGGCCACCTCCGCCCACAGCGGCACCGGACCCATCATCTGCCCCCGCTTCTTGATGGGGGTCACCTCCAGCGCCGGCCGGCCGGCGATGCTCACCACCACGTCGGTCCCGTTCGCCGCGGTGACGCGGCAGCGCGAAACTCCCTGTAGCGCCGCGATCGCGTCGCGCGCGCGCCGCGTGGCTTCCTGGATGTCGCGCTCGGTCAGGTCCCAAGCGCCCATGCCTTCCTCCACCGAGGCGATCTTACCGTTGGCCGCGCAGGTTTCCCGCACCGCCGAGACGTGCGCGAACCGGTTAGCCCACTCCAGGTTCGTGATGATGATCACCTCGTCCGAGGCGACCATCGCCTGGTGCAGGTTCCGCGGGGGCGCCATCGGGAAGCGCACATCCGCCAGTCCGCGGCGGACCTGGGTCTCATTGTTCATGATGACCGGGAAGGCGCCCCGGTCCAGCGCCGCCGCGGCGAGCGCCTGCGCTTCCTTGAGGTGCGCGTCGTCGGTGATGATGGTCACGACATCGTCTTTCGCGACCGACATGCAGACGTCCACGATCAGCTCGGCGTCGCGCCGGAGTCTCTTGCGGGATACTGCCATGTCGCCCTCCCCTCGCTCGCGTCCCTGAGCCTCGCGGGCTCACCCGCGCAGGCGGCGGGCGGCCCCGACGACGCTCTCGATTACGTAGTCGACCTCCGCATCGGTCAGGCGCGCGTAGACCGGGAGCATCAGGATCCGGTCATAAGTGCGCTCCGCGACCGGGCACAGCCCCCGCGGGTAGCCGCGGCTCTGGTAGACGCTGAACCAGTAGGCCGGCGGGTACCCGGTGATGGTCTGCACGCCGTAGTCGCAGAACAGCGTGCGCATCAGCGCGTCACGCCCGAACCCCGCCTCCGCCTCATCCACCAGGATGCCGTACAGGTAGTAGATGTGTTCGCCCGCTCGCGCCTCGTGCGGCAGGACCAGGCCGGGCACGTCGGCCAGCGCCTCGGTGTAGCGGCGGGCGATCGCCCGACGCCGGGCGTTGTTCGCAACCAGGCGCCGGAGCTGGACCCGGCCGACCGCGGCCTGCGCCTCGCTCATCCGGTAGTTGGTCGGGATGTACCCGTCGGGCGCCTCCACGTCGTAGGGCAGGGGCAACCAGTAGTCGGCGGCTGGGTGCTCGACGCCATGATTGACCCCGATGCTGCGCAGCAGCGGCACCTTGGCTGCCCACGCGGCGTCCCGGGTCGTGAGCATGCCACCCTCGCCCAGCGTCGTGATGTTCTTCCGCGAGTGGAAGCTGAACGCGGCCGCGTCACCGAGCGATCCCGCCGGCCGGCCCTTGTAGGTCGCCCCCGCCACGTGGGCGGCGTCCTCGATGACCCGCAGGCCGTGGCGGCGCGCAACCGCGGTGATGGCGTCCATGTCCGCGCACTGGCCGAATAGGTGCACCGCGTAGATCGCCCGCGTCCGCGGCGTGATAGCCGCGGCCACCGCGTCTGGATCCAGGGTGAATGTGCGCGGGTCGACGTCGACGAACACCGGCGTCGCCCCGCAGCTCAACACCGACGTGCTGGTGGACACAAACGTCAGCGGCGTCGTAATGACCTCGTCGCCCCCCCGCAGCCCGCAGAGCTGGCCGGCCACGATCAGGGCGACCGAGCAGTTGGCCATCGTGAACGCGTATGGCACCCCGCACAGCGAGGCGAACTCTGCCTCGAAGGCGCGGTTCTGCGGCCCGTCGGTCTGCGCGTCCTGCTGCAGGGTCTGGGCGATGGCCTGGATCTCCTCGAGCCCGAAGTCGCTCCCCACAGGCTGGTGGCGGACCCGGATACCGCCGGGCGGCGGCTCCGCCCGCCCGGCCCGCCCCGCCCCCTGCGTGCTCAACGCCATGGTGGTGCCTCCTCCCGAAGGATCCCCCAACGCCCCGCCGCAACGGTCATCGCCGGGCGCGCGCCGAAAACCGCGGCAGCACGTCCCGCGCGAACCGGGCTACCTGCCCAAACTGGTCCAGCGCCCCGAAGCGGCAGATGAACGTCGTGACCCCGGCGCGGGCGAACGTCTCGATCCACGCGGCGATGCGGTCCGGCGTGCCGACGGGCCCCCACTCGCCCAGGTCCACCGCCTTGCTCAGCTCGGGATAGTACTGGGAGATGTACTCATCGATGCCCCGCTGGGCCTCGGCCTCCGAGTCCGCGATGTTCATCGTCACCTGATAGGCCACCGCCAGGCTGGAAGGGTCCCGACCCTCCGCCGCGGCGGCCTCGCGGATGCGCTCGAGCTGGGCGGTGAGTTCCTCGGGATGTCGTGCCCGGCAGCACGTCATCCAGCCGTCGCCGTATCGCACGATCCGCAGCGCGGCGCGGTCGATCACCCGGGCGACGCGCCGCTCCTCGACGCCGCGGATGAGCCGCGGGTTGCTGACAATCCACATCGGCGGAGGCGTTTGCACGGGCATGAGCGGTCCCATCTCGACGCCGGAGGAGAAGCTGACGTCCTGGTAGTCGAACCACCGGCCCTTGTGGGTGATCCGCCCCTCGGTCCACAGCGTGCGCAGGACGTGGAGGCCCTCCTCGAAGATCTCGGCCCGGCGCTCGAAGTCCAATCCCAGCGCCCGATACTCCCGTCGAACGCCTTCCTCGGGGTTCCCCATGCAGGCGCCCAGGATCGTGCGGCCGCCGGAGATCACGTCCAGCGTGGCCCACTCCAGCGCCAGATAGAGCGGGTTGCGCGTGCCCGTGACCAGGCAGGCGGTGCCGAGCTTCGCCCGCGTCGTGCGCTGCGAGATCGCGGCGAGCAGGGCGAGCGGCTCGTAGCGGGGCTTGGAGAACAGGCTGTCCCCCACCCACATCGACTCGAAGCCCGCCTCCTCCGCGGCGGCCGACAGGTCGAGGAGCGCAGG
>JAVHMA010000028.1 GCA_031081715.1 Armatimonadota bacterium
GCACCGAGACCGCGGCGCGCGGTTCTCGGCCCAGCTCGCCGCGCTGCGCGCGCAGTGGGAGGACGAACGATTCGGTCCGCGGCCTGCCCGGCCCGGGGGCCCGGAGCTACTCGTCGGCGGGCAGAGCGACGATGCCTTCGTGCGGGTGGCACGGTACGCGGACGGCTACGTCCACGGCGGCGGCCCGCCGCGGGCGTTCGCGCGGGCGGCCGACCGGGCCCGCGCGGCCTGGGCGGACGCCGGCCGGCCGGGCGGGCCGCGGCTGTGGGGTCAGGTCTACTTCGCGCTGGGCGACGCGGCGGTCGAGGCCGGCACCCGCTACCTGCTCGACTACTACGCGTTCACGGGGCCGTTCGCGCAGCGCATCGCCGCCGGGCTGCTGGCGACCCCACAGGCGATCGTCCAGACCATTCGCGGCTACGAAGACGCGGGCTGCGAGGACCTGGTGCTCCTGCCCACCGTGGCCGACCCGGAGCAGCTCGATCGCCTGGCGGACGTGGTGGCGTGAAGGTCCTGATCGTCGGCGGGGGCCCGGCCGGGCTCTACTGCGGCCTGCTGATGAAGAAGGCCGACCCCTCGCGCGAGGTCACGGTCGTGGAGCGTAACCCAGCCGACGCGACCTACGGGTGGGGGGTGGTATTCTCCGAGCGCACGCTGGGCGCCCTCGCGGACGCCGACACGAAGACCGCGCGCGCGATCACCGAGCGCTTCGTGCAGTGGGACGTCATCGACATCCGCTATCGCGACGCGGCGCTCCGGTGCGGCGGCCAGGTCTTCGCCGGCATCTCGCGCAAGACGCTGCTCGCCATCCTGCAGCGACGCTGCGACGAGCTCGGGGTGCGGCTCCGCTTCCGAACCGAGGTCGCCGACCTGCCGGGGCGCGACGAGGCGGACGTGGTGGTCGCCGCCGACGGCGTCAACAGCGCCATCCGGCAGCGCCTGGCCCGCTGGCTGCGCCCGACGATCCGCGAGGGCCGGTGCCGGTACATCTGGTACGGCACCGATCGGTGGCTGGATGCCTTCACCTTCGTCTTCCGCGAGAACGCGGCCGGCCTGTTCCAGGTGCACGCCTACCCGTTCGACGGCACCACCGGCACGTTCATCGTGGAGTGTGACGAGCCAGTCTGGCGGCGGGCCGGCCTCGACCGCATGGACGAGGCGGAGAGCATCGCCTACTGCCGCGAGCTGTTCGCGCCCGAGCTGGGCGGCCGGCGGCTGCTGTCCAACCACTCGAGGTGGATCCGCTTCGGCACGCTGGTGACCGCGCGGTGGTGGCACGACCGCGTCGTGCTGCTGGGCGACGCCGCGCACACCGCGCACTTCTCCATCGGGTCGGGGACGAAGCTCGCGATGGAAGACGCCATCGCGCTCGCCCGCGCGTTCGAGCACCACCGCGACCTCGACGCCGCCTTCGCCGACTACGAGATGAGCCGCCGGCCCGTGGTGGAAGCCTTCCAGCAAGCGGCCGGCGAGAGCCAGGCCTACTTCGAGGACCTGCGCCGCTACCTGCACATGGACCCGCCACAGTTCGCCTTCCACCTGCTCAGTCGCAGCGGACGGATGACCTACGACGCGCTCCAGGTGCGCGACCCACACTTCGTGGACCGGGTGAACCGGTGGTTCGCCGCGGCCGCGGCGGCCGCGGAGCGGTCCGCGCCCGGCCCCGTGGTCGCGCCGCCGCCGATGCTCGCCCCGCTACGGCTGCGCGGCCTCGAGCTCGCCAACCGCGTGGTGCTGGCCGCGGGCCCGGGCACGGCCGAGGGCGCTGGTATCCCCGGCCCGGCGTTCCGGCGGCGTGTGGCCGACCTGGCGATGGTGGGCCCCGGGCTGATCCTGACCGGCCCGGTCGCGGTGGAACCCGACGGCCGCATCACGCCTGCCTCACCGGGCTTCTACAGCGAAGCGCAGCGGGACGCGTGGGCCGGCGTGGCGGCATCGATCCGTGAGCGCTCGGCCGCGCGGCTCGCGGTCACCCTCAACCATAGCGGTCCCCGGGGCGCGACGCGCCCGCGCGCGGAGGGCCTGGACCGGCCGCTGCGGGAGGGCGCGTGGCCGCTCGTCGCGGCCTCGACGGTGCCCTACGCGCCGTGGAGCGCGCTCCCGCGCGCGATGGACCGGGGCGACATGGACCGCGTGCGCGACGCGTTCGCGCGCGCCGCCGGCTTCGCCGCGGCCGCGGGCGTCCACATGCTCGTGCTCCAGTTCGGTCACGGCTACCTGCTGGCGACCTTTCTCTCACCGCTGACCAACCGGCGCGACGACGCCTGGGGAGGCACCCTGGAGGGTCGCCTGCGCTTCCCGCTCGAGGTGCTGGACGCGGTACGCGCGGCCTGGCCGGCCGACCGACCGCTGGCCGTGGCGTTCACGGCCGACGACTGCGCGCGGGGCGGTCTGGCGCGCGAGGACGCGGTGGAAGCCGCGCGCCGGTTCCAGGCGCGCGGCGCCGACCTGCTCATCCCGCTGGCCGGGCAGACCATCCCCGACGCCGGCCCGGCCTATGGCCGCGGGTTTCTCACCCCGCTCGCCGACCTGGTTCGCAACGAAGCGCGCGTGCCCGTCCTGCTCGCCGGCTACCTGGTTACCACCGACGAGGTCAACACCGCGCTCGCGGCCGGGCGGGCAGACCTCTGCCTGGTGGATCCCCCGCACCTGCGCGCCCGGGTCGACCAGGAGTCGCGGACGACGGAGCCAAAGGTAGGCACCACGTCCCGATGAGCCACGACCTCCTCTATGAGGTGCACGACGGCGTCGCCACGGTGACGCTCAACCGCCCCGACGTCCTCAACGCGCTCACCTTCGAGGTCTACGCGCAGCTCCGGGACCTGTTCGACGGGCTGCGCACCGACGACCGGGTGCGGGTCGTGGTGCTCACCGGCGCCGGCCGCGGCTTCTGCTCCGGCGGCGACGTGCACCAGATCATCGGCGAGCTGCTGCGGCGCGACATGCGCGCGCACCTGGAGTTCACGCGGATGACCGGCGCGGTCGTGCGCAACATGCGCCTGCTGGAGAAGCCGATCGTCGCGGCGGTCAACGGCATGGCCGCGGGCGCGGGCGCGGTGCTGGCCCTGGCCGCCGACCTCCGTCTGGCCTCCGATCGCGCGCGCTTCGCCTTCCTGTTCACGCGCGTGGGGCTCGCGGGCGCGGACATGGGCGCGGCGTACCTGCTCCCGCGCGCCGTCGGCATGGGCCGTGCGACGGAGCTGCTCATGCTGGGCGATACCATCGACGCGGCGACCGCGGAGCGCTACGGTCTGGTGAACCGGGTGGTGCCGCACGATGAGCTCGCCGGCACCGCCGCCGAGTGGGCGCGCCGGCTCGCCGCGGGGCCCGCGCTCGCGCTCGGGCTCACCAAGCGCATGCTGGTCGCCGAGGAGTCCATGGACCTGGTCACGGCGCTGGAGGCGGAGGCGCAGGCGCAGGCGCTGCTGCTCATGGGCGAGGACCACCGCCTGTTCTACGAGGCCTTCCGCCGCGAGGCGCAGCCGAAGTTCACGGGGCGGTGAGCGCGGGCGGTGCGCGAGACCCGATGGAACGCCTGATCATCCAACCACCGCAGCTGCCGCCGCCGCGGGGCTTCAGCCACGGCATCCTGGTGCGGGGCGGGGCGGTGCTCTTCCTGGCCGGCCAGGATGCCAGCGGGCCGGACGGCCGCATCGCCGCACCCGAGGACCTGGTGGCGCAGTTCGAACAGGCGCTGCGCAACCTCCAGGCGGTCGTGCGCGCGGCGGGCGGGCAGCTCCGCGACGTGGTCAAGTTGACCATCTTCGTGCGCGACCGGCGGCGTTACCTGGCATCGCTTGGGCCCATCGGCGAGGTCTTCCGCCGGTACTTCGAGGGCCACTACCCCGCGATGGCGCTGTTCGAGGTGAGCGGGTTCTTCCGCGAGGACGCCCTCGTCGAGGTGGAGGGGATCGCGGTCATCGACGAGCTCGAGGCGCGCGCCGAATGAACTTCGCCCTGACGCCGGCACAGCGGGAGGTCCAGGAGCGGGCGCGGCGGTTCGCGATCGAGGAGGTCGCGCCGATCGCGCGCGCCATGGACGAACGGGGTGAGTTCCCGCGCCACCTGGTGCCGCGCATGGGCGCGCTCGGCCTGCTCGGCGGGCCGCTGGCGCCGGAGTACGGTGGCAGCGGGATGGACTACCAGAGCTTCGCGCTCGTCTACGAGGAACTCGGCCGCGTGGATGCCTCGGTGCGCGGCTTCCTGGCCGTGCACGCCGGGCTCGTGGCGCTGTGCATCCGCGACTGGGGCACCGAGGAGCAGAAGCGCCGCTACCTGCCGCGGCTCGCGCGCGGCGAGTGGATCGGCTGCTACGCGCTCACCGAGCCCGGCGCCGGCTCGGACGCGGCCAGCCTGGAGACCACGGCGACGCCCGACGGCGACGGCTACGTGCTGCGCGGGGAGAAGATCTGGATCACCAACGGGGGCGTGGCGGACCTGGCGATCGTCTTCGCCACGCGCGACCCCTCCGCGCGCCACCGCGGCATCTGCGCCTTTCTGGTGGAAACCCCGACGCCCGGGTTGCGGCGGGAACCGATGCCCGGCCGCGAGCTCGGCCACCGCGCCGCCGACCACGCCCGGCTCGTCTTCGAGGACTGCCGGGTGCCCGCGGCGGCGATGCTGGGCGCGCCCGGGCAAGGGTTCGCGGTCGCGATGTCGGCGCTCGACCACGGCCGGCTCGGCGTGGCCGCGGGCGCGGTCGGCGTGGCCGCGGCGTGCCTGGACGCGTGCGTGGCGTTCGCGCGCACGCGCCGCCAGTTCGGCCGGCGCATCGGCGACTTCCAGATGATCCAGGCGCACCTGGCCGACATGGCCGCCGACGTGGACGCGGCGCGGCTGCTCGTCTACCGCGCGGCCTGGATGAGAGACCAGGGGATGCCGGCGACCCGCGAGACCTCGATCGCCAAGCTCTTCGCGACCGAGGTGGCCGCGCGGGCGGCGGGTGACGCGGTGCTCATCCACGGCGGCCGCGGGTACTCGAACGAGTACCCGGTCGAGCGGCACTACCGCGACATCAAGGGCCTGCAGATCTACGAGGGCACGAGCCACATCCAGCGGATCATCATCGCCCGCGATCTGGTCGGGCGCGAGGGGTAGGGTGCCGACACCGGGCGCCGCAGACGGCCGGCATCGCGACGGCACCGGCTGGGAAGACGAGGCGGGCTACTCCCGGGCGGCGCGGCGAGGGCGCCGGATCGCGGTCAGTGGCACCACGGCGAACGGACCGGACGGCACGGTCCTCTTTCCCGGCGACACCTTCGCGCAGGTCCGCGCCGCGCTCCGACGCGCGCTCGACGCGGTGACCGCACTCGGCGGCACGGCGCGCGACGTGGTGCGCACCCGAGTCTACCTGGCACCCGGCGCGGACTGGCAGGCGGCGGCACGAGCACACCGTGAGGTGCTGGGTGAGGTCAGTCCAGCCAACACCATGCTCTACGTCGGGGGACTGATCGGCGACGGATTCCTGGCAGAGGTGGAGATCGACGCAGAACTCGGAGAAGGGTCGTGAGGACCAGCCTCCGGCTGAACAACGACGTCTCCCCGGAGCTGTTCATCCGTGTGGCGCAGGCCGCCGAAGACGCCGGCTTCGACCAGATCTGGGTGTCGAACGACCTGTTTCTCAGGGCCGCGCCGGTGCTGTTGGCCGCCGCGGCCAGGCACACCCGCAGAATCGGCCTGGGGACGTGCATCCTCAACCCATACTCGATGCACCCCGCCGAGATCGCCATGGCCGCCACCACACTGCAGGAAGTCTCCGGCGGCCGGTTTCGGCTGGGCATCGCCGCCGGTGCGCAGGAGTTCCTCGGCTGGGCGGGGATCGCGCGTGCCGAGCCCCTGGCCCGGACACGTGAGGCCGTGGTCGCCGTGCGCGCGTTGCTCTCGGGCGGCCGGCCGGCGCGCGTGCCCGGTGCCGGCGAGCGCTGGCACGACGAGGCGTACCTGCGCGTGCCGCCCGTGCCGGCGCCGATCTACGTCGGTGGCATGAGTCCGAGGATGCTGGAACTCGCCGGCGAGGTGGCGGACGGCGTGCTACCGTTGCTGTTCCCGCCGGAGCACTTCCCCACCGCGCGTGATCAGGTGGTGCGCGGAGCGCTCCGGGCCGGCCGCGACCCTTCGACCCTCGACGTCGCCGCGTGCATCTGGTGCTCCGCCGACGAGCGCATGGACCGGGCGCACCGGGCGCTCGCGGAGAAGATCGCCTACTACGGCCCGTCGTTCGCCCCCTACCTACTGCGGCGCGCCGGCCTCGATCCGTCCGCGTTCGACGACATCCGCGCGGCGATGGCGGCGGGCGACCCCGACCGCGCGGCAGCCCTGGTCACCCCGCCGATGCTCGCGCTAGGCGTCGCTGGATCACCGGAGGCCATCGTGGCGCGATGCCAGCGCCTGGTAGCGCTCGGCGCACGGCACCTGTCGTTCGGGCCACCGCTGGGTCCCGACGTGGTACGCGCGGTCGAGCTCCTGGGCGCCCGGGTGCTTCCGGCACTCGGCGGTCGGGCAGGTAGTGTTCCCTGCTGAACTCTCGTGCACCGATTGATCGTCCGCACAGGATGCCGATACAATGGCGTATCACCGCACGTGCTGCCATGCACAGGGGGGTGCACTCATGAGCAGCCAGGCAGTCCGCGTCGCGCTCGCCATCGCCGTGTCGCTGTCGGTCCTGGGCGCTTCTGCGCCGGGGCTCGCGGGGCCGTCCGCACCGCAACGAGGGGGCATCGTCCGCTTCGGCACGGCGTTTGAGCCGGCGCGCCTGAACCCCACGCTCTACCCGAGCCCGGCGGACCGCCAGGTCACCGAGCTCGTATACAATCGCCTGCTGAAGCCCGACTACAACATGCGCCTGGTGACCGATCTCGCGGAGAGCTACGAGATCAGCCCCGACAAGCTCGTGATCACTTTCAAGCTGCGCCGCGGCGTCCGCTGGCACGACGGCACGCCATTCACGGCCCGCGACGTGGCGTTCACATTCAGGAGTCTTGCGCATCCCAACTACGCCGGCGGGCAGGTGGCGTTCGCCAGCGCGATCCGGGGCGCCCGGGCCTACCGGGAGCGGCGGGCCAGCGACGTTGAGGGCATCCGGGTGCTGGACGACCACACGATCCAGTTCACGCTAGAAGAAGTGCACGGACCGGCGCTAGCCAACTTCACCCACCCGATCATCCCTGCGCACATCCTCGGGCCCGTGGATCCCGCGCAGTGGGATCGGCACCCCACGAACGTCGACCGGCCCGTCGGCACCGGGCCGTTCAAGATCGTGCGCGTCGCGGTCCAGCAGTTCGTCGAGCTCGAGGCCAATCCAGACTACTTCGGCGGGCGCCCCAACATCGACCGCTTCATCTGGGTCCTGGGCGACGAGGCGGCGCTGCTCTCGTCGCTGCTGGCAGGACGTATCGACGCCATGGCCGTGCCGGTGACCGAAGCCAGGACCGTCCGCAACCAACGCCAGCTGGACATCAAAGAGATGAAGGCAAACACCTTCTTCTACATGGGCTTCAACATGGCGCATCCCCTCTTTCGACAGAAGCGCGTGCGCCAGGCGTTCGCCCACGCCATCGACCGCGACGAGATCTGTCGGAGCGCGCTCCAGGGGTATTGCCAGGTGGTGCAGGTACCCATGGCTGCGCCGATGTGGTCGTTCAACCCCGACGCGAAGGGCTACGCATACGACCCGCCTCGGGCCCGCCGCATCCTCGAGGAGCTCGGCTGGCAGGTCAACCCGTCCACGGGCATCCGCGAGAAGGACGGCCAGCGGCTTCAGTTCGAGATGGTCTACAGCACGCCCATCATGGCCACGTACGCACCGCTGATCCAGCAGGACCTCCGGGCGGTCGGAATCGGCATCGACCTGGTGAGGCTGGACTGGCCGACCATGGTGGCGACCAAGCTACTACCGCGGACCGGGGGCCAGCCGCGTGCGCCCACGGCTCAGGAGCTACAGACGTGGCTGCTGTTCCGCGCGTTGCTGCTGGAACCGCTGGGCGAACTCCACTACGGCTGTGACCAGCAGCCGCCCAAGGGCTTCAACTTCACCCAGTACTGCAACAGACAGGTGGACCGTCTCCTGAAGATGCAGCTCGGTACCATGGACCTGTCGGAGCGCGCGGCGATCTACAAGCGTATCATGGCGATCCTCGCGGACGACATTCCGTGGATCCCGCTGTACTCGAGTGTAGATCTCTACGGGTACAACCGCCGTCTCCAGAACTTCGAGCCCGGCGTGAACGGCGTGACCCAGAACGTCACCCAGTGGTGGATTCGGCGGTAGACGGACGGGAGGGCCCGTCGGCGGGACGCCGCGCGGGCCTTCCCCCCACAGGGGCCGCCGGAGCGGAGCCCGTCGGCCACTAGCCTCCTGGCCGCATGTTCACCTTCATCCTCCGCCGCACACTGCAGGCGGTGCCGATTACGGTCATCGTCACCATGATCGTGTTCATCGTCATGCAGATGACGCCGGGTAACCCCATGAGCACTTTAATCAACCCAGATGCCCCGCCGGAAGAGATCGTCCGGCGGGAACGGCAGCTCGGCCTCGACCGCCCGCTCTACGTTCAGTACCTGGCCTGGCTGCGCGAGGTCATCCGCGGGAATCTTGGCCACTCAACCAAGGGCGGCCGGCGGGTCAGCGAGATGATCTGGAGTCGCCTCGGGCCGACGCTCCTGCTGGCGGGCACCGCGATCGCGGTCAGCTTCCTGGTAGGTGTCCCGATCGGCGTCCTCTCAGCCGTTCGGCGCTACTCAGCGCTCGACTACGCCCTGACGGTCTTCGCGTTCTTCGGACTCTCGGTCCCAAACTTCTTCTTCGCCATCGGGCTCATCTACGTGTTCGCGGTCCAGCTCGACTGGCTCCCGGCCATGGGGCTCGCCACGATCGCGTCCGGCTACACCGGTTGGGCGTTAGTGGTCGACCACCTGCGCCACCTCGTGCTGCCCGCGGCCGTGCTGAGCCTGAGCACCCTGGCCACGGTCGTACGGTTCACGCGCTCGGCCATGCTCGAGGTCCTGGCTGCGGACTACATCCGCACGGCGGACGCCAAGGGCCTCCATCCCCGCGTGGTCGTCTACCGGCACGCCCTGCTGAACGCGCTCATCCCGATCGTCACGGTGCTGGGCCTCCTGCTCCCGTTCCTGTTCAGCGGGTCGTTCATCGTGGAGGCGATCTTCGCCTGGCCCGGCCTGGGACAGCTCGGGGTGCAGGCGATCTTCTCGCGGGACTACCCGGTGGTCATGGCCATCAATCTCTTCGCGGCGCTGTCGGTGCTCGCTGGGAGCCTGATCGCCGACGTGCTCTACGCAGTCGTGGACCCGAGGATCCGGTATGAGTAGACCCGCCGCGGGCCCGGACGCGGAGGCAGCGGCCGTCGTCGCAGCCCCGACAGCCCGCCGGACGTCGCTGTACGGCGAGGCGTGGCGCCGGCTCCGCGACCACCGCTTGGCGATGGTGGGGCTTGCCTTCCTCGCGCTGTTCGTCCTCGCCGCCGCGCTCGCCCCCTGGCTGGCGCCGCACGATCCGTTCGAAATCTTCCGGACGCCCGAGGGCCGCATCCGCATCTGGGAGCCACCGTCGCGCGACCACCCGCTGGGCACGGACCGGTTCGGCCGTGACGTGCTGAGCCGGGTCATCTACGGGAGCCGCATCTCGCTCCTGGTCGGCCTCTCGGTCGCCCTGATCTCCGCTACCATCGGCGCGCTCCTCGGCGCGCTGGCCGGCTACGCCGGGGGGCACCTGGACAACGTGGTCATGCGGTTCACCGACGCCGTCATGGCGTTCCCGGTCCTGTTTCTCCTGATCACGGTCGCGGTCGTCGCCGGCCCCTCGGTGGTCAACGTCATCGTGGTGATCGGGCTCGTCTCCTGGCCACGAATCTGCCGCATCGTGCGGGCCGAGTTCCTCAGGCTGCGCGAGGCAGAGTTCGTGGTCGCGGCCCGATCACTCGGCGCCTCTGATGCGCGCATCACGGTTCTGCACCTCATGCCGAACTCCGTCGCCTCGATCACGGTCAACGTCACGCTGGACATCGCACGCGCGATTCTCCTGGAAGCCAGTCTCAGCTTCCTGGGCGTCGGGGTCCCCCAACCCACCGCGACGTGGGGGAACATGCTCCACGAGGCGATGTCCCTGACCGTCGTTCGGGGCATGCCGTGGCTCTGGCTGGCGCCGGGGACGTGTATCTTGCTGACGGTGCTCAGCCTCAACTTCGCGGGCGACGGCCTGCGCGACGCGCTGGACCCTCGCACGGCGATCGGCCGCGCGGCTCGGGCGGCGGCTGCCGCGTGACGTGCGGCGAGCCCGGGCCGCCGGGCGCGCTTCCCCCGGACGAGGTCCTGATCGAGCGGATGACCTGGGAACAGGTGCGCGACGCGATCGCCCGCGGGGCGACGCGGGTGCTCCTGGTCGCCGGCGCAATGGAGCAGCACGGTCCCCACATGGCGATCGCCACGGACACGCTCCTGGGCTACGCGATCGCCACCCGGCTGGCGCGCCGTCTCGGCCGAACACTGGTCGCCCCCGCGATCACCGTCGGGGTGTCCGCGGGGCAGCTCTCGCACGCGGGCACCCTGAGTCTTTCGCCGGAGACCTTCGGGCGAGTGCTCGTGGACTACTGCGAGTCGCTCGCCGTGCACGGGTTCACCGAAATCATGCTGATTGCGAGCCACGGCGGCAACATCCGGCCTATCGGTGAGAACCTGCCTGAGCTACGGCGGCGGCTGCCCGGCGTTCGCATCCTGGCCTCGGAGACGGACCCGTCAGTGGTCGCCGGGAAACTCGAGCGCGTCTGTCGAAAGCATGGACTCAACCCTGCGCTGATCGGATTCCACGCCGGACAGGGTGAGACGTCGATGATGCTCGCGACGCACCCCGACCTGGTGGACATGTGTAAGGCCGTCGAGGGCTTCACCGGCGACGTCTCGATCCGCTGGCGCGCGGCGACCCCGCCGCCGATGAGCACGATGAGCCCCACGGGCATCCTGGGCGACGCGCGCGGGTCCACGGTTGAGATCGGCGAGCTCCTGCTAGAGGAGCGCGTCGCGGAACTGGAGGCGCTTGTGCGCGCCGGAACACCAGAAACCTGACCATCGAGGTGGCTTCGTACGCGGGAGGAGGGACATGGGGATGTCCGGCAAGACCACAACAGTCCTGACGGCGCGTGGACCGGCGGGGGAGACGATCGAGGTCCCGGTCGGCCGCGTCACCGGTACCCGCGACGGCCCGACGATGCTGCTTGTGGCGGGCGTGCACGGCTCCGAGTACGTCGGCATCGAGGCGTGCAAGCGGATCTTCCTCTGGGCCAACCCCGACAGGCTCTCGGGCACGTTGATCACCGTACCGTGCCTGAACGTTCCCGCGTTCTACGGCTTAGCCGCCCACGTCAACCCGATCGACGGCATCAACCCCGGACGTGTGTTCCCCGGCCGGCCCGACGGCTCGTACACGGAGCGCATGGTCCACCTGGTCTGGGAGCTGGCGCGGCGCGCGGACTACGTGATCGATCTGCACGGCGGCGACCTCGAGGAGGAGCTCGTGCACTACAGCCAGATCAACCTGACCGGCAACGCTGCCGTGGATGACGCCGCCGAGGGGCTGGCACGAGCGCTCAACATGCCATTCTTTGTCCGGCGTCCGGCCCCGGCGGAGCTCCCGATGGCCAACTCCGGGCTGCATCCCATCGCGGCCAGCCATGGCATTCCCGCGGTGCTGGCCGAAGCGGGGAGCCACGGCGTGCTCGACGAGAACGAGGTGTCGGTGCTGGTCGGCGCGCTGCGCAACGCGCTCCGCCACGTTGGCCTGATTGCAGAGCCCCTGGATCCGCCTCGAGAGCCGCTCGTCCTGTGCCGGTTCGAAGGCGTCGCGGCGCCGGCGGAGGGCTTCTGGTACCCGACGGTGGGCAAAGGTGAGATCATCCGCAGGGGGCAGCGGGTGGGTGAGATGCGGGGGTTCTTCGACGAGCCGCTGGCCACGGTGACCACGGGCGAGGACGCCGCGGTGCTCGGGGTCATCGCGACCCCGGCGCGGCGCAAGGGCGACCTGCTGCTGGGCCTGGGAACGCTGGACTGATGATCAAGGAGGCGCGATGACCGAGACGAGAGCGCGGCCGTGGCCGTGGCGGATGATCGTGCGGGGTGCGTTCCAGGACGGGTGGTCGCTGGCCACACAGGAGGAGAAGAATCGGGCCTTCCAGCACTGGATCGAGGTGCACCGGCGCTGGCAGGCGATGGGGTGCCGCTTGATCGTGACGGTGGACGATGAGCTCAACATGGTTGGCCAGCCAGGGGCGCGGCTCTGGAACTTCTACAGCATCTGGGAGATCCCGGGACCGGACATCGTCTACGACCTGCTGAACCTGTTCCGGTCAGAGGAGCCGGGCGAGGTGCGACTTGACCGGTACTTTCGGTTGGAGACGGTGGTGGGCAAACCAATCCTGGGCCTGGAACGCGGCCTCGGCGGCCTCCAGCCGCCGACCTTCGTGCCCTGAGTGCTGGCGATTCTGCAAGGCCCGGGCAGCTGCACGGAGGAGTCTTCTGTGCGGTCTGCCAATGATAGGCGCAAGGCCCGCGGACAAACCGGTTCGGACTCCCAGGAGGCTCGCATGGCGGACGCGCCACCGCTCACCTACGGCCGCTACCTCAGGGTGCCCGACCTGCTGCGGTTGCAGCACCGCCTGACCGAGGCTCACGACGAGCTGCAGTTCATCGTCGTCCATCAAGTGTTCGAGCTCTGGTTCAAGCTGCTGCTGTTCGAGCTCGAGGCGATTCGCGCCGCCATCTTCGCCGGCGACGTCGGCGGCGCGCTGCATCTCCTGCGCCGCGCGCACGAGATCGTCAAGGTGCTGACCACCGGATGGCCGGTGATCGAGACGATGCGCCCGGTGGACTTTCTCGAGTTCCGCTCCGAGCTGAAGCCCGCCAGCGGGTTCCAGAGCGTCCAGTTCCGCGAGATCGAGTACATCTCGAACCTCAAGGACCCCAAGTATCTGGAGGCGTTCCGCGAGGATGCCGAAGGGGCCCAACGCCTGCGGGCACGGCTGGAGGAGCCCACCCTCTGGGATGCCTTCGTCGCCCTGCTGCGCTCGCGGGGCAAGCCCGCGGGCAGTGATGAGGAGATCCTCCAGACCGTGATCCAGCTCCAGCGCCGTACCGAGGACCACGACCTCTACGAGCTGGTCGAGGCGCTCGTGACCTACGACCAGCTCTTCGCCGCCTGGCGCGCGCGGCACGTCCTGATGACCGAGCGGATGATCGGCGCCCGGCCGGGCACGGGCCAGCTCGCCGTCGCGAAGGTCGTGGGGGAGGAGGCGCCGGCGCCCGGCGAGATCGAGTACTTCAGCGGGGTACACTACCTGCGCACCACCACCGACAAGCGCTTCTTCCCGCTACTGTGGGAGTCGCGCACCTTCGTGGAGCGATAGCCATGGCCCAGGTCTCCGAGGACCGCCTGCTCGCCTGGCGCGCCGAGTTCCCGATCCTGGCGCGCACAACCTACCTGATCTCGCACTCGATGGGCGCGATGCCGCGCCGGGCGGCGGCCTGGCTGGCCCGCTACGGCGAGGAGTGGAGCGCGCAGGGAATCACGGCCTGGGATCGATGGGAACCGTACATCCGCGAGCACGGCGACCGCATCGCCGCGCTGATCGGCGCGGCGCCCGGCACGATCGTCTTCCACCAGAACGTCTCGACCCTGGTCTCGATCGCGCTCTCGGCGCTCTTCCAGCCTGGCGGCCGGCGCAAGATCGTCACGACCGACCTGAACTTTCCGAGCATCACGTACAACTTCGCGATGCACGCGCGGCTGGGCCTGACAACCGAAATGCTGCGCAGCCCCGACGGTGTCACGGTGCCGCTCGAGCAGTGGGAGACCGCGATCGACGACGACACCCTGGCCGTCGTCGTGGACCACGGGATCTTCCGCTCGGGAGCCCTGCAGGACGCGGCCGCGATCACCGCGCTCGCGCATCGGCGCGGGGCGCGCTGCCTGGTGGACGTCTATCAGACCGCCGGCTGCGTGCCGGTCGACGTCACCGCGTGGGGGGCCGACGTCGTGGTCGGCGGTTCGCACAAGTGGCTGTGCGGGGGCCCGGGCGCGGCCTGGATGTACGTCCGCCCGGACCTCATCCCCACGCTGGAGCCGCGTGTCGTGGGCTGGTTCAGCCACGCCCGCCCGTTCGCGTTCGAGCTCGAGATGGACTACTCGCCCACGGTCATGCGCTTTGCCACCGGTACCCCGAACATCGCGGCCCTCTACGCCGCGCGGGCCGGGCTGGAGATCATCCTGGAGGTGGGGGTGGAGGCGATCCGGCAGCGGTCGCTGCGGCTCACGCGGCAGCTCGTCGAGCTGGCCGAGGCGCGCGGCCTGCGCGTGAACACGCCGCGGGCGCCCGAGGCGCGCGCGGGCCTGGTGGCCATCGACTTCCCCGGCGCGGCCGAGGCTGAGCGCGAGCTGATCCGCCGGGGGGTCATGCTCGACTACCGGCCGCGCTGCGGCCTGCGGCTATCGCCGCACTTCTACACGACCGAAGACGAGTTGGACCGCGTCTTCACCGAGATCGACGACATCCGCGGCCGGGGGTAGCCCCGGGGGCCGCCGGACCGTGCTCACCTACGCCGACATCCCGCGTCGCTTCAACCTGACCCGCTACTTCCTGGAGCGGAACCTCGAGGAAGGTCGCGGCCAGCGCGTGGCGCTCTACGCTGGCGGGCGCGCGTACACGTTCGCGGAGCTGTCAGGCCTCACGAACCGCATTGGCCACGTGCTGCGCGAGTTGGGCGTGGAACATGAAGACCGCGTCCTGCTGGCGCTGGCCGACGGGGTGGAGTTCGTCGCCTCGTGGTTTGCGGTGGTCAAGATCGGCGCGGTCTCCGCCGAGGTCTACACTTTCCTCCAGCCCAAGGACTACGCGTACTACCTGAACTACACACGCGCGCGCGTCGTCGTGGTGGACGCGACCACGCGCGAGAAGGTCGCGGCCGTGCGCGCCGAGTGCCCGTTCCTCCGGCACGTGCTGGTCGTCGGGCTCTCCGCGGGCGGTTCGTTGTCCGCGGCTGGGCCGCCGCCCGGGCCCGGCGAGGTGGATTTCGACCGCCTGGTGGCGCAGGCGCCCGAGGCGCTCGAGGCCGCCGACACCAGCAAGGACGACGTCGCGTTGTGGAAGTTCACCACCGGCAGCACCGGCGCGCCGAAGGCCGCCGTGCACGCCCACCACAACCCCCTGATCAACTTCCACGGCTACGGGCTCGGCGTGCTCGGCCTGACGCAGGACGACATCGTGCTTCCGGTCCCCAAGCTCTTCTTCGGCTACGCCCGCGACCTGACCGCGCTCTACAACCTGGGCGTCGGCGGCGCCGGCGTGGTCTTCCCCGAGCGCTCGACGCCCGAGCGCCTGTTCGAGCTCATCGCGCGGCACCGGCCGACGATTCTGGTGCAGGTGCCGACCATGCTCAACGCCATGGCCGACCACCCCGACGCCGACCGCCATGACCTGCGCTGCCTGCGGCTGTGCACCTCGGCCGGCGAGGCGCTGCCCGCGGAGATCTACCACAAGTGGAGGCGGCGGTTCGGCGGGGAGGTGCTCGACGGCATCGGGTCGAGCGAGGTCTACCACATCTACATCTCGAACCGGCCCGGCCGCGTGCGGCCCGGGAGCGTCGGCGAGCTCGTCCCCGGCTACCAGGCGAAGGTCTGCGACCCCGACGGGCGGCCGCTGCCCACGGGCGAGGTGGGCGAGCTCTGGGCCGGCGGGGAGAGCACCGCGCTGCTCTACTGGGACGACCACGAGAAGACCAAGCACACCTTCCACGGCGACTGGGTGCGCACCGGCGACCTGTTCCGCCAGGACGCCGACGGCTTCTTCTGGTACCAGGGCCGTGCCGATGACCTGCTCAAGGTGGGCGGCATCTGGGTCGCGCCGCTGGAGATCGAGGGCTGCCTGGTCGAGCACGAGGCCGTGGCCGAGTGCGCGGTGGTGGGCTACGAGGAGGCAGGGCTGGTCTTGCCGCGCGCCTACGTGGTGCTGCGGGCGGGCCGGGCCGGCGGGCCGGAGCTCGCAAAGGCGCTGCAGGAGTTCGTGCGCGCGCGGCTCTCGCCCCACAAGTACCCGCGGGACGTGCGGTTCATCGAGAGCATGCCTCGTACGCCGTCGGGAAAGGTGGACCGGAAGGCGCTGCGGGCGCCGGACAAGAGGGGCTGACGTGGAGCTGGCTGACCTCGTCGCAGAGCTGACCGATCTGTTCGGCCCGAGCGGCGCCGAGGCGCCGGTTCAGGATCGCGTCGAGCAGCTCTGGGCGGACCTCGGTCTGCACCCGCGCCGCACGCCGACCGGCAACGTGATCGCTGAGACCGGTGACGGCGGCGAGCGGCTGCTCGTCGCGGCCCACGCGGACGAGATCAGCTTCCGCGTGCGCAGCGTCACGCCAGGCGGGTTCCTCTGGCTGACCGCCGGCCGCGCCATGGGCGAGTCCGTGCCGCCGCAGCCTGTGCCGCTCGGCCACCCGGCTGCGGTGGTGACCCGAACGGCGGTGCTGCCGGGCACGTTCGTCACGCCGACGGGCCACGTCCTCAGCCGCCCGGGCACCGAGGGCCGTGGCCAGAACTGGGGCGAGTTCCTCGTGGACATCGGCGTGCGTAGCGCCGGGGAGGCTGCGGCGGCCGGCGTCCATGCGGGCTGTCCGGTCGTACCCGCGGTGCGCACCCGCCGGGTTGGTCCGCTGCTCGTTGGCAAGGCGATGGACGACCGCGCCGGCCTGGCGGTCATCACGTGGATGCTTCGCCTTCTACGCGGTCAGACGCTACGTGTCCGCGTCCGGGTGGCCTCGACCGTCCTCGAGGAGGTCGCGCTCGGCGGCGCCCGCGAGGTGGCCGAGGGTTGCGATCGGGCCATCGCCGTCGAGGTCGGCCTGGCTGGCGACGTGCCGATGGTCGGGCTGGACCAGATGCCCGTACGCCTGGGCGCCGGCCCGGCGCTGCTCCACGCCGACGCGTTGATGCACTATGACCGCGCGCTGACCTACTCGCTGGCGGACGCCGCGCAACGCGCCGGGCTGCCGGTGCAGCACGCCGCCTATCCCACGTTTGCGACCGACGGCGCGGAGTGGGTGAAGGAGCGCGTGCCGACGGCGGTGGTGACGTTCCCGACCCGCTACACGCACAGTGTCTTCGAGACGGTGGACGTAGACGACCTGACGCGCACGGCGGAGCTGCTGGCGGCGTTCGTGCGGGGCTGACGCGCAAGGATTCACCCGCGTGAGCAGGGCGCGACGGGACTGAGCGGGTTCACACCCTCACGGCTTGGACGTGAGATGCAGGAACTCCACACCGGGGTAACGGCGGAAGTCGCCGTCGAACGCCACGAGCCGGCATCCGCCCGTCGAAGCAAAGGCTGCGAGGTACGCGTCCGTCCAGTGGCCGCCCCGGAGGTCGAGCTCACCGCTCCACCGCCCCAACAGCTCGTCCAGGCCGGGCGGTTCACCGAGCAGCGTGATACGGGGCAGGGTCAGCCAGGTCGCGAGCGCGTGCCACGCCGCGGCACCATCGAGCGCCGCATCGCCGAGAATGCGTGGATTCGTGAGGTGACGCAGCAGCGCGAGGACGGTGACCCGGCAAAACGCGAGCGCCTCTGCGGCTTCCTCGTCCCAGTAACGGCGAGCCCGCGCGTGGTGGACGTGATCGGGCGCACCCAACGCAACCCAGACGCTAGCGTCGAGCAGATCGGGCATGTTTGACCTCGTCCTCTTCTTCCTCCAAACGCCGGAGCCGCGAGCGCGGGATGACCGGGATCGGCACGTTGCGCGGGGGGATGATGACGGGAGGCGGCTGGCGTCGTCCGGGGCCTGCCTGCGCGGCCGCGGGTGGTTGCCGCAGTCCCTGCTCGATGAAGCGCCGGACGAGGTCGCGCATGGTCACACCGTTCAGCGCCGCGCGGGCTTTGAGGGAGCGGTAGAGAGCGTCGGGGAGGTCGACGGTGGTCCGCATATAAACATCTTTACATATTACCATCTATATGGCAATAGGGGCTGTGAATCCGGGCACACCTCAAGAGGTACCGTCGAGCCGATCTTGCGTCCGGACCCCGGCAAACAGATGCTGCTGCGCATACCCCGCAAGCGGCCCCCACCGTTCCCGTGCCCACTCCCGAATCGCGCGCGGCGTCCTCGCCCGGCCGCCCAGGTACCACCGCTCCACCGCCCGCTGCACCCACACGTCCACCGGAAACGCCTCGCGCCGCCCGAACCCAAAGAGCAGCACGCACTCCACGACCTTTTCTCCCACGCCCGGCAGCGCGAGCAGCGCCGCGCGGGCGTCGTCGAAATCGAGCCGCGGCACTGCGCCGAGGTCCACGTCGCCGTCGGCCACGTGGCGAGCCAGGACGCGCACGTAGGGCGCGCGGTACCCCAGGATGCACGCCCGCAGCGCGGCCTCGCTGGCCTGGGCGAGGCGCTCGGGCGAGGGAAAGCTCCAGCCGACCGGGACCGCGGCGCCGCGATGCGCGCCGGCCGGCCGCCCGGCCTGAACGCTGGCGGTCTCCCGTGCGCCACGCGCGTAGATCGGCTCCCCGAACCGCCTCGCCAGCGCCTCCACGCTCCGGCAGATCTTCGGGATGTTGTTGAACGCGGAGATCACGTAGGAGACCAGGCACTCCCAGGGGTCCTGCCGCATGATCGCGATCCCGGAGGTCTGCGCGAGCACACGGCGCAGCACCGGGTCGCGGGCCAGCTCGCCCTCGATGGCCTCGAGCGGCTGGTCGGCGCCGAGATGGCGCCGCAGCCGGGCGGCGTCACCGGGCGGGCCCTCCCAGGTCACGATCAGCCGGCCGCCGCGCTGCGCGACGCGGGCGACCGTGCCATTCACGACCCCGCGCGCGACCGTGTGGGCCGTGCCCCCAGACGCGACCGCGGCCGCGACGGTCCAGCGGAAGCACTGGCCGCTTTGCAGGGTGCGCGCCAGGTGGAACCGCGACGCTGGGACAACTTGGGTGGTCCGTGTGCGCGGGCCGGCGGGCGCGGTCACGCCTGCAGGATCCCCGCGTCCACCACCAGTTGCGACCATGTCTCCATCATGGGGTAGACCGCGGCGACCTCCTCGGGCGCGGCCAGCCGCCCGGTCAGCCGGTCGGTCTCGCGGATCGTCACGGCCCCGGAGGGCACGTCCACGACGTGCACGAGCCCGAAATGCACCTGCCCCACCGGGTTGTCGTCGTCGTTGAGCACGCCCACCAGCCGCGCCGACCACTCGCCGCCCACGCTCAGCTCCTCCTGGAGCTCGCGCTGCAGTCCGTGCGCCACCGCGTCCGCGGCGCCGGCCACATCGGCCCGGGCCACGTGGCCGCCCACGCCGATGGAGTAGAGCCCGTGCAGCCGGCCCTCGCCGCCGGCGCGCGTACGCTGGAACAGCATGACGCGCCCATCGCTGCGCACGACGAGGTAGGGGATGATCTGCTTGAGCGTGGGGTCGTCCTCGACGTCGCCGCGCCGGCGGAAGCGGCCGTGGCGCTGCACGCGCGCCAGGTACTCGTCCATCTCGGTGGTCCGCACGCCGCGAAACGGCCCCTCCCACAACAGGTCGGCGCGTGGCACGACCAGGATTTCTTCGTCCATGCCCATGAGCGGCCGTGTGCTCCTCGCGCGGCGCTACGTGCCCCGCGCCGCGCTACCTGATCTCCGCGGCGATGAGGGTCGCCGGGTCCGCCGACGCGTAGGTGAACTTCGCCAGGATCACGCGGTCCTCCTGATCGCGCAGAGTGGGCAGCAGCAGCGGGATGTCCGGCAGCACCGGCAGCGCCGCGACCTCGGCGGGCGCGGCCCAGCACAGCGGCCCTTCGGCTGAGGCCACCACCGCCGGATCGTGGGCGCGCGCGGCGAACAGGAAGATGATCCAGTGCTCGCCGGTCCGCTCGACCACGACCGTGGCGACGCCACGAAAGGCGAGCGGCGCGTCGAGCCCGGTCTCCTCCCGCAGCTCGCGGCGCGCGGCGTCCAGCGGGTCCTCGCCGCGGTCGATTTTCCCACCCGGGGCGTTCCAGTACCCGGCTTCCGGGTCACGCGTGCGCTGGATGAGCAGCACGCGGTCACCGTGGAAGACGAAGCAGAGCGTGCGGAGGTAAACGACGGTCGGCCCCTGCGGGTGCGGATGCCCGGCGGGAAGGCTCACCGCTGGCGGCGCGGCGCGAGCCACGCGCCCGGCGGGCTCATCGGGCCGGGGCCGGTGCCGCGTCCACGCCGGCCCGCAGCGCCGCGACGAACGCCTCCAGCGCCGAACCCGCCGCCGCGCCTTCTCGCTCCACGACGGCCACGATCGCGCTGCCCACGATCACCCCATCGGCCACCGCCGCGACCTGCCGCGCGTGCTCGGGCGTCGAGACGCCGAAGCCCACGCAGATGGGCAGCGCGGTGACGCGCCGCACGCGCGCGACGAGACCGCCTACATCCGCGGCCAGGTCGGCGCGCACGCCGGTCACGCCGACGAGCGACACGCAGTAGACGAACCCGCGGCTGACCGCTGCGATCTGCGCCAGCCGTTCGTCGGTGCTCGTCGGCGCGGCCAGGAAGATCACGTCAAGGCCTTCGGGCTCCGCTATCTGCGCGAGCGCGGCGCCTTCATCCGGCGGTAGGTCGGGAATCACGACGCCGTCTGCGCCCGCGGCCGCCGCGCGCCGGCAGAACGCCTCGAGCCCGAAGCGCAGGATGGGGTTGTAGTACGACAGTAGCACGACCGGCCGTCCGACGCGCGGCCGAACATCGGCCACCATCTCGAGCACCCGCGCCAGGGTCGTCCCGGCCCGCAGGGCCCGGTGCGCCGCGCGCGCGTTCACCGGGCCGTCGGCGATGGGGTCGGAGAACGGCACGCCGACCTCGAGCGCGTCGGCGCCGGCCGCGGTGAACCGCTCGAGGAACGCCGCGGTCGCCTCCAGCGACGGGTCGCCGGCCATCACGAACGGGATGAGCGCGCGCCGGCCCGCCGCCCGCAGCCGCTGGAAGACCGCCGCGAGCTCGCTCACACCGGCTCTCCCAGCGCGCGGGCGATCACCTGCACGTCCTTGTCCCCGCGGCCCGAGAGCCCGAGCAACACCACCGTGCCGCGCGGCAGCTCGGGCGCCAGCCGCATCAGGTGGCCCACCGCGTGCGCCGGTTCGAGCGCGGCCAGGATGCCCTCGGTCTTCGCCAGCACCTGGAAGCCCTCGATCGCGGTCCGGTCGTCGGCGGCCGCGTACTCCGCGCGGCCCGACTCCTTGAGGTATGCGTGCTCGGGCCCCACACCCGGATAGTCGAGCCCGGCGGAGATCGAGTGGGTCTCGAGCACCTGGCCGGCCTCGTCCTGGAGCAGGTAGCTCATCGCGCCGTGCAGCACGCCGGGCGAGCCCGCCCCCAGCGTCGCGGCGTGCCGCCCCGTGGCCAGGCCGTCGCCGCCGGCCTCCACGCCGATCAACCGAACCGGGTCGTCGCGGAACGCGTGGAACAGCCCGATTGCGTTGCTGCCACCCCCGACGCAGGCGATCGCGACGTCCGGCAGGCGGCCGGCCTGATCGAGCATCTGCGCGCGGGCCTCGCGGCCGATCACCGCCTGGAAGTCCCGCACGAGCGTCGGATATGGGTGCGGCCCCACCACCGAGCCGATCACGTAGAAGGTCGTGCGCACGTTCGTGACCCAGTCGCGCAGCGCCTCGTTGATCGCGTCCTTGAGCGTCCGCGTGCCAGCCTCGACCGGGGTCACCGTCGTGCCGAGCAGCCGCATGCGGAAGACGTTGAGGCTCTGGCGGACGGCGTCCTCGGCGCCCATGTAGACCTCGCAGGGCAGGCCGGCGACCGCGGCCGCGGTCGCCGTCGCCACGCCGTGCTGGCCGGCGCCGGTCTCGGCGATGATCCGCTGCTTGCCCATGCGCCGGGCCAGGAACACCTGGCCGAGCGCGTTGTTGATCTTGTGTGCGCCGGTGTGGAGCAGGTCCTCGCGCTTGATGTAGACGCGCAGCCCCAGCGTCTCCGAGAGCCGCGGGGCGAAGTACAGGGGCGTCGGGCGACCGCAGTAGTGCCGAAGCGCCTGGTCGAGCTCGCCCCGGAACGCCGCGTCGCCGGCCAGCCGCGCGTAGGCGGCCTCGAGCTCGTCGAGCGCGGGCACGAGCGTCTCCGGTACGTAGCGGCCACCGAAGCGGCCGAACCGGCCGGCGCCCGCCGGCGCCTCTACCGTCATCGCCGCGCGCCCTCCAGCCCGGCGGCCGCCGCGCGCGCCGCGGCGACGAACGCGCGCATCTTCGCCGGGTCCTTGCGGCCGTCGGTCTCGACACCCGAGCTCACATCCACGCCGTAGGGCCGCACCGCCTCGATCGCGGCGGCCACGTTCTCAGGGGTGAGGCCGCCAGAGAGGATCACCGGCATCACCGCGGCCACCGGCGCCGCCCAGCGCCGGTCGAAGGGTTCACCGGTCCCGCCGCGGTGGTCAGGGTGATAGGTGTCGAGCAGTATCGCGGAGATGGGCAGCGCGCGCAGCCCCGCCGGGTCCACCGGCCCGGCCACGCGTATCGCCTTGATGACGGTCAGCCCCAGCGCGCCCACGGCCGCACAGTCGGCGGCGGTCTCGTCGCCGTGGAGTTGCACGGCATCGAGACGGACGCTATCGGCCAGCGCGCGGATTTCCTCCAGTGGCGCGTTCACGAACACGCCCACCTTCGTCACGAACGGCGGCAGGGCGGCCGCGATCCGCCGCGCCTGGTCGGGCGCCACACGGCGGCGGCTGGGTGCAAACACGAGCCCGATGGCGTCCGCGCCGGCCTCGGCCGCGGCCTGCGCCGTCGCTTCGTCTATAACCCCGCAGATCTTGACCCGGATCACGCCCGCGGCCTGACCCCACGGTAGTACGCCAGGCGCATGGCCGCCCGCGCGCGCTCGAGCGTCTCCGCCGCGATCTCGCGGGCCTTGCGGGTTCCCTCGACGACGATCTCGTCGATGCGCTCCGGCTGCCGCGCGAACCGGGCCCGGCGCTCGCGGATCGGGTCCAGGAACGCGTTGAGCGCGCGCGCCAGGCGCTTCTTGACCTCGACGTCGCCCACCGTGCCCTTCCGGTATCGCTCCTTGAGCTCGGCGACCTCCGCCGCGTCGGCGTTGAACGCGTCGTGGTAGGTGAAGACCGGGTTGCCCTCCACGGTGCCGGGGTCGGTCGGGTGAATGCGCTTGGGGTCGGTGTACATCCGCATCACCCGCTGGGTGACGGTCTCCTCGTCGTCCGACAGGTAGATCACGTTGCCGACTGACTTGCTCATCTTGGCCTTGCCGTCGGTGCCGGGGAGCGTGCCGACCTCGCCGATGAGCGTCTCTGGCTCGGGGAAGACCGGCGCGAACGTCTCGTTGAAGCGCCGCGCGATCTCGCGGGTGAGCTCGAGGTGCGACGCCTGGTCCTTCCCCACTGGCACGATCTCCCCGCGGACGCTCAGGATGTCGGCGGCCTGGAGCACCGGGTAGTTCAGCAGGCCCGCCGACGGCTGCGTGATGTGCAGGTCCTTCATGACCTCTTTGAGCGTCGGCACCCGCTGCAGCCGAGGCACGGTCACCAGCATGGTGAAGATCAGCGTGAGCTCCGCAATCTGCGGCACCCCGGACTGCAGCACGATGGTGGACCGCTCGGGGTCGATGCCGACGCTCAGGTAGTCGAGCACGATCTCCCGGATGTTGGCCTCGATCTCGTCCAGGTGCTCGAGCCGCGTGGTCAGGATGTGATAGTCGGCGAGCAGGAAGAAGCAGTCGTACTCGTCCTGCAGCCGCACCCGGTTGGCCAGCGTGCCCACGTAGTGGCCCAGGTGGAGCTTGCCCGTCGGCCGGTCTCCGGTGAGCAGGCGTCCCTTCTTCATCCGCACAACCCTCCCGTCTCTGTCGATGCACGCGCGAGCTCGCGGAGCCGCGCGGCGGGGTCGGCGCTCGCCATCAGCGCGGTCCCCACCAGCACGGCGTGCACGCCGGCCCGCCGCGCGCGCGCGACGTCGGCCGGGGTCTCGATGCCGCTCTCGCTGACGACCACGACCCCCTCCGGCACCCGCGGGCGCAGCCGTGCCGTGGTCTCTGGGTCCACCGCCAGCGTGTGCAGGTTCCGGTTGTTGATCCCGACCACGCGCGCGCCCGCGGCCAGCGCCTGGTCGAGCTCGTCCTCGGTGTGCGCCTCCACCAACGCCGCCATGCCGAGCGAGGCCGCGCACCCCACGAGCTCCGCGAGCACCGCCGTGGGCACGGTCCCCGCGACCAGCAGCACCGCGTCGGCGCCGAGCGCGCGCGCCTCATAGACTTGGTAGGCGTCCACGATGAAATCCTTTCGCAGCACCGGCACCCCGACCGCCGCACGCGCCGCGCGCAGGTCGTCGGGGCTGCCGGCGAAGAAGCGGTGGTCGGTCAGCACCGAGATCGCATCCGCGCCCGCGGCCTCGTACGCCCGCGCCACGGCGGCGGGATCGGCCTCGAGCCGGATGGCCCCGGCCGCCGGCGAGGCGCGCTTGATCTCGGCGATGATGCGCAGCGGCGGCCCGGCGAGGGCCGCGGCGAAGTCGCGCGCCGGGGGGGCGCCGGCCGCCCGCGCGCGCACCTCGGCGAGCGGCGCGGCGGCCCGCGCCGCCGCCACCTCGCGACGCTTGTGCGCCAGGATCTCGTACAGCACCGCCCGGGTCAAAGCCGTCTCACGCCGCGCGGGTGTGCATCCGCAGCGCCTCCAGCTTCTCGTACGCCGCGCCAGAGTCGACGGCGCGGCCGGCTAGCGCCATGCCTTCCCGCAAGTCGTCCGCCAGCTCGGCGGCCACGAGCGCCGCGCCCGCGTTGAGCATCACCAGGTCGCGCGCCGGCCCCGGCGCGCCGCGCAGCACCGCCAGGGTGACCTCCGCGTTCTGCTGGGGGGTGCCGCCGGCGATCGCCTCGGGCGCCGGAGGGGTCAGACCGAGCGCCGTCGGGTCGATGACGTACGTCTCCACGCTGCCGTCGTGTATCTCGGCGACCTGCGTGAGACCGAGTGTCGAGAGCTCGTCCATCCCGTCGCCGTGCACCACCAGCGCGCGCCGCACGCCGAGCTCGCCGAGCGCCTCGGCCATGATCCGCACCAGCGCCGGGTCGTAGGCGCCCACGAGCAGGCTGGACGCCGCGGCCGGGTTGGCGAGCGGCCCCAGGATGTTGAAGACGGTCCGAATGCCGATCTCCCTGCGCGGCCCGGCGGCATGCTTCATCGCCGCGTGATAGATCGGCGCGAACAGGAACCCGATGCCGATGTCCTCGATGCACCGCTGGACCACGTCTGGCGCGACCTGGATGTTCACACCCAACGCCTCCAGCACGTCCGCGCTGCCGGACTGCCGGCTGACCGCGCGGTTGCCGTGCTTGGCGACGTAGCCGCCCGCGGCGGCCACCACGAAGGCCGCGGTCGTGGAGACGTTGAACGTGCTCACGCGGTCGCCGCCCGTGCCCACGACGTCGATGAGGTGGTCCACGCGCGGGACCACCCGCAGCGCGCGCTCGCGCATCGCGCGCGAACAGCCCGCGATCTCCTCCACGGTCTCACCGCGCATCCGCAGCGCGGTGACGAACGCGGCAATCTGCGCGGGCGTGGCCTCGCCGTCCATGACCTCACCCATCGCCGCCCAGGCCTGCTCCTCGCTGAGCGTCTGGCCGTCGGCGACCGCGCGGATGGCCTCGCGGATCACGGCTGTCTCTCCGGCGCGCGGTGCCCGCCGCCGGGCGCCGGCGCGGCGCTGCCGTGGTGGGCCACGTGGCCCACAGAGACCGCGGCCAGCTCCAGGAATCGCGCGAGCAGCGCCTTTCCCACCGCGGTCAGTACCGACTCGGGGTGGAACTGTACGCCCTCCACCGGGAACCGCCGGTGGCGCAACCCCATGATCGTGCCGTCCTCGAGCCGCGCCGAGACCTCCAGGACGTCGGGCAGACCCTCGCGCGCGACGACCAGCGAGTGATAGCGCGTGGCCTCGATCGGCGAGGGTAGCCCTTCGTAGATCGTCCGGCCGTCGTGGACGATGCGCGAGACCTTGCCGTGCACCGGCGCCTGCGCGCGCACCACGCGGCCCCCGAAGGCCTCGCCGACACACTGGTGTCCCAGGCACACGCCGAGGAGCGGGATGGTCGGTCCCAGCCGGCGGATCGCCTCCACCGAGATGCCGGCCTCGCGCGGCGTGCACGGCCCGGGCGAGATGACGATCGCCTCGGGCCGTCGTGCCGCCAGCTCCTCGACTGTTACCGCGTCGTTGCGGAAGACCTCGACCGCGGCACCCAGCGCGCCCAGATGCTGTACCAGGTTGTAGGTGAACGAGTCGTAGTTGTCGATGACCGCGATCATGCCCGCAACCCCGCGCGCAGCGGCTCACGCGACCGGCCCACGAGCTCCAGCGCGCGCACCAGCGCCTTGGCCTTGCTCACTGTCTCCACGTACTCCCGCTCGGGCACCGAGTCCGCGACGATGCCGGCGCCGGCCTGGAGGTAGGCGCGGTCGCCGGCCATCACGATCGTGCGAATCGTGATCGCCGTGTCCATGTTGCCCGAGTACCCGACGTAGCCCACCGCGCCGGCGTAGGGACCCCGCGCGACGGGCTCGAGCTCGTCGATGATCTCCATCGCCCGCACCTTCGGGGCGCCGGTCACCGTGCCGGCCGGGAAGCACGCGCGCAGCACGTCGAACGCGTCGCGGTTGGCGTCCAGCCGCCCGCGCACGCTGCTCACGATGTGCATCACGTGGCTGAACCGCTCGATCCCCATCAGCTCGGTCACCTCGACGGTGCCGTAGCGGGAGACCCGGCCCAGGTCGTTCCGGCCCAGGTCCACGAGCATCGTGTGCTCGGCGCGCTCCTTCTCGTCGGCGAGCAGCTCCGCGGCCAGCCGTCGGTCGTCCGCGCCGTCGAGCCCACGCGGCCGCGTGCCCGCGAGCGGCCGCGTGAGCACCTCGCCGTCCTCCAGCCGCACCAGCATCTCCGGGGAGGACCCGGCGATCTTCACCCCCTCGAAGTCGAGAAAGAACATGTACGGCGACGGGTTGACCTGCCGCAGCGCACGGTAGACGTGCAGCGCGTCCACGCCCGCGGCGCGCGCGGAGAACCGTCGCGACAGCACCACCTGGAAGACGTCGCCGGCGGCCACGTACTCGCGCGCGCGCTCGACGCCGCGCAGGTAGTCGGCGGCGGTCATCTCCTGGTCCATCACCGGCTCGATGCGGCCCGCGGGCTCGGGCGCGACCAGCGGCCCCCGCAGACGTTCGTAGATCGCCTCGATTGCTTCCACCGCGGCCCGGTACGCCTCGGGCGCGCCGCCGTCGGTGCGCGCGTTCGCCACGATGCGCATCGTGTGCGCCACGTGGTCGAAAATCACCACCGCGTCGCTCTGCACCAGGTAGCAGGTCGGGAGCCCGAGCGCGTCCGGCGGCGCCGCGGGCAGCCGCTCCCACAGCCGCACGCAGTCGTAGCCCAGGTAGCCCACCAGGCCGCCGGTGAACCGCGGCAGGCCCGGCCGCGCCACGGGGCGGACGCCGCGCAGCAGGCCGCGCGCGACCTCGAGCGGATCGTCCTCGGTCGCCGACACACCCGACGGCCCGCGCATCTCGACGCTGCGGCCCCGCGCGCGCAGCCGTGTCGAGGAACCGGCGCCGATGAACGAGTAGCGCCCCACGGTCTCGCCGCCCTCGACCGACTCGAGCAGGTAGGCCTCGCCGCCGCGCAGCTTCATGAACGCCGAGATCGGCGTCTCCAGGTCGGCCGTAAGGTCGCACGTCACGGGAATCAGGTTCCCCTGTCGCGCGAGGCTGAGGAACTCGGTCTTGGTCGGTGCGATCGGCAGTCGGCTCATCAGTGGCGTCTCCGAAAACAACAACACCCCTCGCCCACAAGGGACGAGAGGTGATCTCCCGCGGTGCCACCCGGGTTCCGCGGCGGCCCATGGGACGCGCCGCGGCGCTTGGCCTCCGGTCACGGCGGATCGCCCGGCGGCGCTACCCCGCGTTTGCGGATCGCGCCGCGCCTCCCGGACCCATTCCCCGCCCCGCGGATGCCGCGCTTCCACCGTGGCGCGACTCGCTCTCGCCAGCGCCGCCCTGGCGGCGTCGCCGGCGCCCCTTCGGGGAACCGCTGCGAACGGGTACTCTCTCCGGTCGTCGGCGTATGCGGTTGTGCCGCTTACTATACCACAGGATGCCCGGAGCGCAAGCCCCGTAGTCGGCGCGCTACCCCTGCGCCAGCAACACCCGCCGGACCGCGGCCAGTTCCGCTTCGAACCGGTCCAGCGCGCGCAGGATCGCGTCGCGGTTCGCCCGACAGATCGCCTCCCACATGACGGCCGGGCTGCGGGCGGCGCGGGTCATCTCCTGCATGGTCGGCCCGCCCACCGTGCGCGCGTCGTCGGCGATCGCGCGGTCGAGCGCCAGGCTCAGCAGGTAGGGCAGGTGACTCACCTGCGCGACGAACTCGTCGTGCTGCACCGGGTCGAGCAGCACCAGCCGCATCCCCAGCCGCCCGATCACCGCCTCCATGACCGCCACGGCCTCCGGCGCGGTGCGGCTCGTCGGCGTGAGGATGAAGGCGCGGCCGCGCAGCAGCGCCGCGTCCGCGGCGGCCATGCCGCGGCCCTCGTTGCCGGCCATCGGGTGGCCACCCACAAAGCGCACCGCGGCGGGCAGCGCCGCCTGCACCGTGGCGACCACGGGCGCCTTCACGCTCGCGACGTCGGTGAGCACCGCGCCCGGCCGCATCCGGCGCGCGGCCGCGACCGCCACGTCCGCAACGCGCTCGAGCGGTGTGGCGATGACGACCAGGTCGGCGCCGGCGACCGGCGCGAGGTCGGCGGCACCCGACACGATCGCCCCGCGCTCGCGCGCCAGGGCGAGCGCCGCCGGATCCGGGTCGACGCCGAGCACCTCGGCCCCGGCCGCGCGCAGCGCGAGCGCGAACGAGCCGCCGATGAGTCCGAGCCCGACGACCGCGGCCGTGCGGGGAAATGAGCCGGGGGCGTCGCCCACGCTACAGCTCCCGCCCGATCGCCGCGGCGACCGGCCGCAGCGACGCCATGAGCGCGGCGAAGTTCTCGACACTCAGCGACTGCGGGCCGTCGCTGAGCGCGTTGGCCGGGTCGGGGTGCACCTCGATGAGCAGCCCGTCGGCGCCGGCCGCGACCGCCGCGAGCGCCATGGGCGCGACGTACCGCCACTTGCCGGTCCCGTGGCTGGGGTCCACCACCACGGGTAGGTGGGTCAGGCGCTTGAGCACCGGCACGGCGGAGAGGTCGAGCGTGTAGCGCGTGTGCCCGTTGAACCCGCGGATGCCGCGCTCGCACAGCATGACCTGATAGTTGCCTTCGTTGAGAATGTACTCGGCCGCGAGCAGCAGCTCCTCCAGGGTGGCGCTCGGACCGCGCTTGAGCAGCACCGGCCGCTTCGCCCGCCCGGCCTCGCGCAGCAGGACGTAGTTCTGCATGTTGCGGGCGCCGATTTGGACGACATCAGCGTAGCGCGCGACCAGCTCGACCTGCGAGGCGTCCATCGCCTCGGTCACCACGGGCAGGCCGGTCCGTTCCCGCGCCTCCGCGAGCAGCCGCAGGCCCTCCTCTTCCAGGCCCTGGAACGAGTAGGGCGAGGTGCGGGGCTTGAAGGCGCCGCCGCGCAACACCGCCGCGCCCGCGGCCTTGACCCCGTCGGCCGCCGCTATGATCTGCTCGCGGCTCTCCACCGAGCAGGGCCCGGCCATCACCGCGATCCGCGCGCCGCCCACCGCCGCCGGGCCGACCGCGACCGTCGTGTCTAGAGGGATGAACTCCCGGCTGACCAGCTTGAACGGCTGGAGGATGGCGACGACGCGCTCAACCCCCGGGGTGCGCTCCAGCGACTCGCGGAGCACATGCTTGGTGCGGTCGTCACCGACCACGCCGATGACGGTGCGGCTCACGCCCACGCTGATGTGCGTGTTGAGCCCCGCCGCCTTGATGCGGTCCACGACCGCCTGCACCTGCTCCTCGCCGGCGCCCGGCTCCATGACGACGATCATCGCGGCCACCTGCCTGACCAGAACCCCATCCCGTGCGTCACCGACCCTCCGCTGAGTGCGCGAGAAGCACAAACACCCCTCGTCCACAAGGGACGAGAGGTGTGCTCCCGCGGTACCACCCGGATTCCGCGCCGCCGCGTGTGTGGCCCAGCGGCGCGGCACTCGTGCTCCCGTATCGGGGGAGCGACCGACGACGCTACGGTGCGGCGGGTCGCGCCCGGCGGTGCATCCAGGTTGTCGGCCGGGCTCGATATCCCAACACAGTCCCTCGCGTCGTGCCTCGCGGGCGAATTCGCCGCCCGGCGACCGCCGCGCTCCCACCGGTCCGCGGCTCTCTTCCGCCGGCGACGCCCTGGCGGCGCCCCCGGCGCCCCCGAGGGGGATCACCGTCTGGCGGGTACTGCTCCCGTTCGTCGGCGTATGGACGTGGGATGGAGTATACGCACGCGCGTCCGGCGCGTCAAGGGCAGCCGCCGCCGGCACGCGTCTCGGCCCATGCGCAGGAGGGACCCGTAGGGCGACGAAATGAGCGTCCTCAAACCGGCCAGCAGGGAGGGTCGTCGATGGCAGATCACGACAGTCTGGACCGGATTCTCGCCCACCTCACCCCCACCACACGGCGCACGTTCCTCAAGCAGGCGGCCGCGCTCGGCGTCTCGGCCGCGACCGCTCAGGGGTTGCTGATGAAGGACCCCCTTATCGTCACCGCGGCGCCCGGGCCACGCCGCGGCGGCACGGTCCGCGTCATGGGCCACCAGGAGGTCGCCAGCCTGAGCCCCGACGACGACGCGCCGTCGGTACACTGGGTCGTCGTCTCGCAGATCCACAACGCGCTCATCGAGTACAACGAGTACTTGGTGCCCGAGCGCGTGCTCGCGGAGAGCTACACGGTCGCCCGCGACGGTCTGACCTACACCTTCAAGCTGCGCCAGGGGGTGCGCTGGCACGACGGCTCGGAGTTCACCGCTGAGGACGTCAAGTACACCTTCGAGTTCCACATGAACCCGGCGAACGCCACGAACAAGGCGATCTTCTTCAAGCCGGTGGACCGGGTGCAGACGCCGGACAAGTACACCGTCGTCATTCGGATGAAGGAGCCGTTCGCGCCGTTCATCGTGCAGACTGCGACGCAGTTCATCCTCAACGCCCGCTACCACGGCCGCGTCGGCGAGCGAGGCTACAAGAGCCAGCCGATGGGCACCGGGCCGTTCCGCCTCCGCGAGTGGCGCGCGGCCGAGTTCACCACGCTGGACGCGTTCGACAACCACTTCCGCGGCCGCCCGAACATCGACGTGTTCCGGCAGGACGTGGTGCCCGAGCCCTCGGTCCGGGCGATCGCGATCCGCACCGGCACCGCGGACTCCGCGACCTGGCCGCTGCTCGTCGAGGACAACCTGGCCTTCGAGGCCAACCCCAACTTCGTCGTCTTTCGCACGCCGAGCACCGGTCTCAACCACTTCCCGATCAACAACAAGCTGCCGCAGTTCTCGGACAAGCGTGTCCGCCAGGCCATGATGCACGCCATCGACCGCCAGCGGATGATCGATGACGTCTTCCGCGGCACCGCCCAGATTGCGCACTCGATCTACCCACCGTCGATGCGCACCTGGTACGACCGGTCCGTGAAGACCTACGCGCACGACCCCGCGCGCGCGCGGTCGTTGCTGGAAGAGGCCGGGTGGCGCATGGGGCCGGGCAACGTGCGTGTGCGGGAGGGGCAGCGGCTCGCGTTCACGTGCGCGGTCATCACCGGCGACCGGGCGCGCCGGCCCCAGGCCGAGATCCTCCAGCAGGAGCTGGCCGCCGTCGGCATCCAGATGAGCATCGTGGAGCGGCCCGTGGCGACGATCCTGGCCGGGCTGCCCCGGGGCGAACTAGACGCGTCGCTGTTCAACTGGACTTACAACAGCGGCGCGCTGGAGCCGGACCCGTCGAACACGCTGCGCACCGGCGCCGTCCGTAACTTCGCCCAGTTCAGCAACCAGCGGATGGACGAGCTGCTGACACAGGGCCTCCGCGAGGTGGACACCCGGAAGCGCCAGCAGATCTACAACGAGGTGCAGCGCATCTTCGTCGAGGAGGTGCCGGTCCTCTACATCATGTACTGGGACTGGTTCAACGTGTTCAACCGGCGCATCAAGGGCCTGCCGACCCAGCCGCAGGACGGCTTCCTGATCTACCGGGGCGCCCGGCGCTGGTCGATCGAGTAGCCGCGGGTCCCGGCCGGTGGGGGCGGCGGACGCCGCCCCCACCGCGGGACGCCCCTGCGGTGCGCGCCACGCCTGGCGCGGCACCGCGCCTCGACCCGTAGATGCAGCGCTACGTCGCGACCCGCCTGGCCCAGGGGGTAGTCGTCATCTTCCTGGTCAGCGTCGGCACCTTCGGGATGATGCACCTCATCCCCGGCGACCCGGTCTCCCTGATGCTCGGGGAGGGGCGCGTCACGCAGGAACAGATCGACCTGATCCGCCGAAAGTGGGGGCTCGACCGCCCAATACACGAGCAGTACCTGACCTGGATGGGCAACATGCTGCGCGGCGAGTTCGGGCAGTCGGTGGTGCGCAGCGGGGTGCCCGTGCGGACGATGATCGCGGAGGCGGCCCGGGTGACGATCACGCTCAACCTGATCGCGTTCGTGCTCTCCATCGCCGTCGCGATCCCGGCGGGCATCTTCGCCGCGGTGCGGCGCTACTCGACGTTCGACTACCTCATCATGGTGGCGGCCACCGTCGGGGTCGCCCTGCCCAACTTCTGGGTGGGGCTCATGCTCATCGTGCTGTTCTCGGTGGTCCTCCGGTGGCTGCCGCCCTACGGGCTGGGGTCGTGGCACGGCTACGTGCTACCCGTCCTCGTCATCGTGATCGGCCAGCTCGCACTGCTGGCCCGCCTCATGCGCAGCTCCACCCTCGACAACCTGGGCGAGGATTTCGCCCGCACCGCGCGGGCCAAGGGACTCCGCGAGGGGGCGGTGGTGGTCCGCCACGTCGTGCGGAACGCCCTGCTGCCGATCGTGACCGTCATCGGCTACCGGCTGGCGTTCATCCTCAGCGGCACGATCGTCGTCGAGACGGTCTTCGCGCTCCCGGGGTTGGGGCAGCTCTTCGTCGAGTCGGTGAACCGCGTAGACTACCAGGTCGTCCAGGCGATCGTGCTCCTCCTCAGTGTCCTGGTCGTGCTGGGCAACCTGGCCACCGACATGGTCTACGGGCTGATCGACCCGCGCATCCGCATTCGGTGACGCCGTGAGCCGCGAGGCCGCCGCTCCGATCCCGCGCCTCCCCGCCGCCTACCAGGCGCGGCCCTCGGAGTGGAGCCGCGGGTGGCGGCGCTTCGCGCGCTACCGGCCGGGCCTCGTGGGCCTGGCGTTCATCCTGGTGCTACTCGTGCTCGCGATCTTCCCCGATACCTTCGCCCCGCACCCGTACACGCAGATCTTCCGCGGGATGCGGGGCGCGCCGCCCACGTGGGGCCACCCGCTCGGCTTCGACCACATCGGCCGCGACGTGCTCAGCCGCATCATCTGGGGCTCGCGCGTGGCGCTGATCGTCGGCCTGCTGGCCACCGGCATCGCGGTCGTCATCGGCGTCGCGGTCGGCGCGATCGCCGGCTACGTCGGCGGCTGGGTGGACAGCGTGCTCTCGCGGCTGGTGGACACGCTCATGGCCTACCCGCTGCTGGTGCTCCTCATCACGCTCGCCGCGGTGCTCGGCCCGAGCCTGGTCACCGTCGTGGTCATCATCGGGCTGACCACGTGGGCGCAGTACGCGCGCGTGGTGCGCGCGGACGTGCTCAGCCTGCGCGAGCGCGAGTTCGTGCTCGCGGCGGCGGCCGCTGGCGCCAGCGCCGCGCGGATCATCTTCCGCCACGTCGTGCCCAACGTGATGGGCCCTGTGATCGTCCTGGCGAGCCTGGGGATCGGCGGTATCATCCTGCTCGAGTCCGCGCTGTCATTCCTGGGACTGGGCGCGCAGCCGCCGACGGCGTCGTGGGGTGGCATGCTGGCCGACGGCCGCGCGTTCATCCTGACGTACCCGCAGATCGCCATCGCACCGGGGGTCATGATCTCGCTGACGGTGCTGGCCTTCAACCTGGTGGGCGACGGCCTGCGCGACGCGCTCGACCCGCGGCAGAAGGACGTCACCATCAACCGCTGAGCATGCTGCGCGGAGCGCTCTGGCTACTGCGCCTGGAACTCGTCCCGATCCTCGGCCGCCTGCCGGCGTACGCGCGCCTGGCGCTGGCGCTGCTGCGGGAGCCCGCGCTGCCCTCCCGCCACAAGGCGCTGCTCGTCGTCGGGGTCTGCTACCTGCTGTCGCCCGTAGACCTCATCCCGGCCCTGGTCCCGGTGCTCGGGCAGCTCGACGACCTCGCCGTGGCGCTGATCGCGCTGCGGCTGACCCTGCGGGCGATGCCGCCGGAGGTGGCTGAGCGCCACCTGACCGCGCACGCGCTGTCGTGGGCGCGGCTCGACGCCGACCTCGCGCGCGTGGGCCGCTCGGGACGCCTGGTCGTCCGGGCCGGCCTGTGGGCGGGCGAGCGCCTGGCCCGTGGCGCCTGGCGGCTGCTGTGCCGATCGGGAACGGCGCTGCTCGACCGCTCCGCCGCCCGGCACCTGACCGCCTGACGCGGCGCTCCGCCGCGCCTCAGGCGGGGGCGTCCGCCCGCGGCACGTAGGTCGCGTGGCGGTCGAGCGGGTAGATCGGCCGTCGCAACCGCCGGTAGGGATACTGCGCCACGTTCGACGTCGAGATGCCGGGGGGATCCGTGGTCACGATGTGACGCGCGATCCCCTCGAACCCGGCACGGAAGTGCGCGCTCGACTTCAGCCCGACGATCCGGCAGCGTCGCACGTCGATCCCGTGCAGGGCGAACGGCTCGGGGTCCAGCACCTGCGTGCGCACGCTCGCAACGATGATCTCCAGGCCCTCGCAGGCCAGGCGCGCGGTCTTGCCCAGATTCACCGGCGTCCCGCGCGCCATCGGTGTCGAGAGCCGGAACCGGCCGTCGGACAGGCTCTTCACGTACACCTCGAGGTCGAGCGGGTCGCCGTGGAGCCGGTCGTGCTTGCCGCCCAGGCGCACACGCAGCCGCGCGCCCACACCGGCCTCGTGGCAGCGCGCTGCCACCTCGGGGTCGTAGAGTGTCCCGTAGACGCTGTCGGTGAGCCCGGCCAGCACCATGGCACGCAGGAGGTGCGTGCCGTCGCCGGGTGTGCCGCCGCCGGGATTGTCGCTCGTCTCGTTGATGACCACCGGGCCGCCGCCGGCCGCCAGCGTCAGCGCCCGGCTGACGGCCTCGGCGGGCTGCGGGTGGCTCACCTGGAACGCCTGTCGACGCGCCCAGATCTCCGCGGCCACGGCCTGCGCCGCGCGGCGCGCCAGGTCGCGGTCGGCCTCCGCCGTCGCGATGACCGAGGCACCGACGTCGCCGACGTCGGTCGCCACGAATCCGTGCACGAACGCGCAGTCGATCACGCCGGGGGTGGCCTCCCAGCGCAGGCAGAGCTCGTTGATCGAGCGCGCCGGGTCGAGGACCGAGGGCGACGGCGGGACCAGCAGCGGAAGCGTCTCGATCCAGGCCGCCGGGCGCAACCCCCGGTCCAGCACGCGCAGCAGGAACGCCATCGCCTCCTGCCCCCGCTCGTGCGCGTCGGTGTGCGGGTATTCGTGGACGCTGAACAGCCCGGTCGCCAGGTCCGCCATGCGTGGGTGCAGGTTACCGTGCAGGTCGAGCGTCACCGCGATCGGCAAATCCGGGCCGACGACCCCGCGCACCGCCTCGAGCACCGCGCTCTCCAGGTCCGGGACGCCCTCCGCCACGCCGGCGCCGTGGAGGGCCAGGCAGACCGCGTCGAGCGGCATCGCGCGCCGCAGGCCGTCGAGCAACTCGCCGAGCATCGCGTCGTACGCCTCGCGCGTGATCGTGCCCCAGGGCTCGGTGCTCGCCGCGAAGGTCGGGACCACGCGGATTTGTCTGCGCTCGGCCTCCTCGATCATGCCGCCCAGGTAGCTGCGGACGCCGCGGAACCGCTCCAGCAGCGCCTCCCCGCGCACCCAGAGCCGATCCCGGAACATCGCCAGCGTGGTGGGCGGGCTGAAGGTGTTGGTCTCGTGGCTGATCTCGCCGATCGCGATACGGGGCACGCGCGCCTCCTCGGTCCCGCCCTGGCTCAGCGGTCGATCACGAGGGAGGCCAGGTCGCGGGGGTAGTACGTCAGCATCTCGAAGCCCCTCTCCGTCACCACGATCGTGTCCGAGTGTCGGAACCCGGCGAACCCGTGCACGTAGATGCCCGGCTCGACGCTGAAGACCATGCCGGGCCGCATCTCCGTGGCGTCGCCGATGTCGAGGAAGGGCGCCTCGTGGATCCCCACGCCGAGCGCGTGGCCGACGTGGTGGCGCCAGTACGGCATGAGGTCGTACCGTTCGAAGAACGCCCGCACCGCGCGGTCCACCTCGCTGCACGGCCGGCCCGGTCGGATGGCATCGAACGCCGCGTCCTGCGCGCCCACCATCAGGTTGAAGAAGCGGCGCTGCTCGGCGCTTATGGGCGCGACGATCATCGTGCGCTCCAGCTCGCTGGTGTACCCGCCGACGGCCGCCGCGGCGCCGGTGACCAGCACGTCGCCGCGCTGGATGCGGAGGTTGTTGGTCATCGCGTGCGCGATCGCCGAGGCCTTGCCCACCTGTCCGCGGAAGCCCGCGCGCGCCCCGGGTGCGGTCCAGGAGAGCGGCCGGTAGGTCGGACCGAGCGCGCGCACCATGGCCTTCGTCGCGTCCGCCGAGGCGCGCTGGCTCACCTCGCTCTCGATCTCGCCCGGAGCCGTGTAGTCCGCCAGGAGCTGGTGCGCCAGGTGCCCCCAGCGGCACGACTCGCGGATGAGCGCCAGCTCCTCCTCGGACTTGACCATCATCATGTCCTCGATCAGGTCCCGCGCGAGGGACACCGACGCGCCGGGCAGGACCTCGCTCAGCCGCGGGCCACGGTACCCCATGATGCCCGGGTAGCCGTCGCCGTCGACGGCCAGCCGCATCCGGGCCGCGCCCATCGCGGTCAGGAGCTCGGCCAGGCGCAGCATCGGGTGCCGGTCGGCCGGGTACTCCGGGTAGGCGACCACGCGATCTGCGGCCGCGTACTCCGCCGCGTGCTCCTCTTCCAGGCGCGGCACGAAGAGCACCGTCTCCGCCGCGGTCACGGTCAGCGCGATGGGCCGCTCGGTGGCGATGAACGCGAACCCGGTCAGGTAGAAGATGGGGGTCGGGCCGAACAGCACGAGGCCGTCGCAGCCGCGGCGCGTCGCTTCGGTCAGCGCGGCCGCGCGGCGGCGCAGCAGCTCCCCCCGGCTGATGAAGAGGCGCACGGGGCATCCTGGTTCGGTCCGGCGTGTACCGACTCCTGTACCGGGAGGAGAGGCCGCCGGAGGCGTGGAAGCCGCAGCCCGTCGTGGTGATCTTGCAGCCTGGGAGGGATGACGATGCCAGGTCGGAGGCTCACGCGTAGGGAGGCCCTCAAGGCCGCGGGCGCGCTCGCCGGTGCCGCCGCCGCCGGCAGGCTCGCCGGTCTGCTGCCCGGTGCGCCCGGCCCGCAGCAGACGGTCCGCGCGGCCGCGCCGTCGGGGACGCCGCTGCGTATCGGGTTCGAGGTCCACCGCACGGGTATCGGCGCGGTCTACGGCCGGTGGTACGAGCGGACGACGACGGCCGCCGTGCGGTTCATCAACGAGACGGGCGGCATCGCCGGCCGGCCAGTGCAGATCGTCGCCGAGGACGACGGCACCGACCCGAAGCGCGGGGTGGAGGTCATCGAGAAGCTGGCGCAGCAGCACAAGGTGGACTTCATCTTCGGCACGCTGTTCTCCAACGTCGTCATCGCGAACGCGCCGCGCGCCGGCGAGCTCAAGATCCCCTACTTCGTGGTCAGCGAGGGCTACCACGTCGCCTCCGGCAAGCTGAACCGCTACACCCTGCAGCCCGGCATCACCGATGTGCGCGCGCAGGTCACGGCGCTGGCGCCGTGGATCGTGAACAACCTGGGCAAGCGGATCGCGCTCGTCTACCCGGACTACGCGTTCGGCTACGACCATCGCGACTTCATGGGCGCGCTGGCCCCGCGGCTCGGCGCGACGATCGTCGCCCAGGTGCCGATCCCGCCGACGGAAACGTCGTTCACCCGGTACTTCCCGCGCATCCCGGCCAACACCGACGTGATCTACCACGTCATGGTCGGCCCGGGTGTGCTGACCTTCGTGAAGGAGATGGGCGAGCACTTCGGCGCCCGCAAGCCGAAGATGTTCGGGTTCATCGACTCGCTGGAGGGCGTGGACATCGCGGCGCCCGGCCTGGAGTACCTCGACGGCACCTACATCTGGGAGGCGTTTCCCCGCTACGCCGGCGAGTACAACACCCCGCACGAGCGTGCCTATCGCCAGCGCGTGGGCGTGGGGCCGACCGGTGCCAGCACCGCCGACCCGAAGGACATCTCGACCTACTCGCACATGTTCGGCTGTTGGGAGACGCTGTTCTTCATCAAGCGGGTTGTCGAGGCGAGCGGCTACCGCAGCCCGCGGGACTACAAGGCGCTCATCGAGGCCGCCGAGAAGGTCACCGACATCGCGGAGGGCCCGGGCCACCCCCAGGGACCGAAGCGCTTCGTGGGCCGACTGCACCAGGTCTTCGGCCAGCAGTTCGTCTCGCAGGTGGCGAACAAGCGGCTCAAGGTCGTCCACCGGACGAAAATCGAGGACGGGATGTACACGCCGGAGGCCGACTACACGAAACAGCCTCTGTAGTGCAGCCGACGCCGACGCGCCCGGCCGCGGCGCCGCCGCCCGCGGTGGCGCCGCTGGTCGGCGTCGCGACCGGTCTGGGCGTGCTGGCGCTGGCCACGCGGCCTGCGACGCCCGCGGGGATCGCGCTCGTCTCGGTGCTGGCCGGCGCGTGCGGCCTGCTCGGACCGTTGCCGGCTCGCCGGGGCGCGCGCCCGCCGGGGACGTGGCTGGCGGCGACCGGGGTCGGACTGGTCGCGATGGCGGCGGCCCGGCTCGCGGCCGGGCCGCCGGCGGGGTCATACGCCGCGGCCGCGGTGGCCGCTGCGCTGGTCGCCGCGGTCGCCGAGGAGGTGTTCTTCCGCCGCCTGCTCTACGGCTGGCTGGAGCCACTGGGGCCGATCGCCGCAATCGGCCTCGCCGCCATCGCGTTCGCGGCCGTGCACGTGCCGGCGTGGGGCCCGGCCGCGCTGCCGGTGGACCTGGCGGCCGGCGTGCTGTTCGGATGGCAGCGCTGGGCCTCCGGCACCTGGACGGCGCCAGCGGCGACGCACGTTGCGGCCAACCTGCTCCAGGTGATCGCCTGAGCCATGCCGCGCCGCGCCGGAGGTCGGTGGCTGCTCTGGGGCGCGGTCGTCGCACTGGTGTACGTAGTGATCTGGCTGTCGGCCCCGCCAGGGCCGGCGATCCTGCTCGACGGGTTGCTCCCAGGTGAACCCTATCGGCGCGCGCGCCATCCGTGGCTGCCGTTCCCGTTCGGCCAGCCCGCGCTGTCCGGGGTGGCCTCGCTCCCGCTGGAGGCCGGCGGGGCGGCGCCCGGATCCGTGCCCACCGGCGACGGGCAGGCGGTCGTGGTCGTCCCGCGCGGCGGCTTCCCGGGCCAGCCGGGTGGCGCGTCGGTCGTGGTCACGATCGCCCCGCTCCACCTGCGCAGCGTGCCGCCGCCCCCGCCGGGAGTGGTCTTCGATGGCAACGCGTACCGCGTGGAGGCGCGCTACGACCCGTCGGGCCTGCCGGCCGCACCGGCGCGTCGGCTCACGCTGGTACTGTCGTATCCCGTGCACGCCGAGGAGGTGATGACGCTCGCCGGCGGCGTCTGGACGCCGCTGCCGACGACCGTCTTCCCGGTCGTGCAGAAGCTGTTCGCGGAGCCCGTAGCCCTGGGCGTCTTCGTGGCGGCGTCGCCCGCCGGGCGGTTCCACCAGCCACAACCCTGGTGGCCCTACGCCGCGGCCGGCGGCGCGGCTGTGGCGGCGGCCGTGGCCGCGTGGTGGGCGGCGGCGCGCCTGCGCGGGCTGACGGCCGAGGGCCGCCCGTGATCGCCTCCGGGCACCTCTTCCTGGCGCTCCTGGAAGGCTTGGTCTCCGGGCTGGTGCTGGCGCTCACGGCGCTGGGGCTGTCGCTGGTCTTCGGGGTCATGCGCATCGTCAACGTCGCGCATGGCGAGTTCTTCATGCTGGGCGCGGTCATCGCGTGGTTCTTCTCGGCCGCGCTGGGCAGTTTCGGGCTGGCGCTCCTCGCGGCGCCGCTCGCGGTGGGCGCGATCGCGCTGGCCGCCGACCGGCTGATCCTGCGGCCGATTCGCTACGCGCCCGAGGCTACCATCGTGGCGACGATCGGGCTGCTCTACATCCTCCAGCAGCTCGTGCTCATGGTCTACGGCCCGTACGCGCGGCCGGTGGACGCCCCGGTCTACTTCCGGGTCGAGTTCCCCTGGTTCGGCTATTCCGGGTACAAGCTAGTGGTGGCCATTCTCGCGGCCCTGCTGCTCGGCGCCACCTGGCTGCTCATCTCGCGCACACGCCTGGGCCTCTACATGCGCGCGACCCAGCAGGACCCGGACGTCGCGCGGGCGTTCGGCGTGCCGACCGAGCGCGTCTACGCGGCCAGCTTCGCGCTCGGCGCGATGCTCACGGCTGTGGCCGGCGCGCTGGTCGTCCCCATCCAGCAGGCGCACTACCTGATGGGCCTGGACGCGCTGCTGCTCTCGTTCATGGCGGTCATCATCGGCGGGCTCGGCAGCCTGCGCGGCACGCTGGCCGCGGCCCTGCTCATCGGGCTCGTGGACGGCGTGGTCTCGGTGTTCTTCTCGCCCACCCTGGCAAAGATCGTCGCCTCGGCCCTGGTCGCGCTCGTGCTGGTGGGGCGATCCGGCGGGTTGTTCGGCGAGGGCGCGACGTGACCGCGCGCGACCGCCGCGCGGCCTGGCTGCACGTGGCCGTGCTGGCCGGGCTGCTCGCGCTCCAGGCCGTGCTGCCGCCGTTCCACCACACGATGGTGGCCCGCATCATGGTGCTGGCCGCGTTCGCGGTCGGTTACAACCTGCTGCTCGGCTACACCGGGCTGATGAGCCTGGGCCATGCGATGTTCTTCGCCGCCGGGGTCTACGGCGCCGGGCTGCCGGTCTACTACGCCGGCCTCGGCGCCGGCCCGGCGATGGCGCTGGGGGTGCTCGCCGGCGTCGCGCTGGCCGCGCTGGTCGGAGCGCTGGTGCTGCGAACTTCGGGCGTGGCCTTCCTCATCGTGACCATGATGTTCGCGCAAGTCGTCTTCCTGACCGCGCTCTACTTCAACCCGATCACCGGCGGCGACCAGGGGCTGGTGCTCACCGGCCGCCTGCCGCCCGTCCACCTGTTCGGCCTGGAGCTGACCGCGGCCAGCCCCGCGGTGAAGTACAACGTGGCCTGGGGCGTGCTCGCCGCCGCCCTGCTCGTCACGCTCGGCCTGGTGCGCTCCCCGGCCGGCCGCGCGCTCGTGGCCATCCGCGAGAACGAGGAGCGCACGCGGATGCTCGGCTACAACACCTTCGCCTATAAATGGCTGGCGTTCGTGACCGCCGGCGGCATCGCGGCGCTCGCCGGCGCGGCCTACGCCCTGCTGTTCTCGTACGTGGGCGCGACGTTCGCCTCGATCCTCTACTCGATCTACCCGTTGCTGTGGACGCTGCTGGGCGGCGTGGGGACCACGCTCGGGCCGCTCGTCGGCACCGGCATCATGACCTACGTGGTGGACGTGGCCAGCGGCATCACCACCAGCTACCTCCTGGTCGTGGGCGCCGTGCTGGTGCTCCTGATCATGCGCCTGCCCGCCGGGGTCATGGGCGGGGTCCGGCGCCGGTGGTGGCCGTGGCTGCCGTAACGCTGCTGCGCACCGAGGGGCTGCGGCGTGCCTTCGGCGGGCTCCAGGCCGTCCGGGGCGTGGACCTGGAGCTCGCGCCGGGCGAGATCCGCGCCATCATCGGCCCCAACGGCGCCGGCAAAACGACGCTCGTCGGCATGATCAGCGGCCGCGTGGCGCCCACCGCCGGCCGCGTGCTGTTCCGGGGCCGGGACATCACCCGGCTGCCGGCGCACGACCGCGTGATGCTCGGCATCGTCTACACCTTCCAGATCATGAGCATCTACCGGGCGCTGCCGGTCTTCGACAACCTGGCGCTGCCGGTGCAGCGGCGGCTGATGCGCACCGCGCTCGACCGGCTCGCGCTCGACCCGCGCGCGGTGGCCCGCGGGGTGGAGGCGGCGCTGGGGCGCATCGGGCTCCAGGATGTCGCCGCGCAGCCCGCCGGCGCGCTCCCCTACGGTCACCAGCGCCTGCTCGACATCGCGATGGCGCTCGCGCTCGAGCCGGAGGTGCTCATCCTGGACGAGCCCACGCAGGGGCTGGCGCCCGACGAGATCGCCCGGCTGCTTGACCTGATCCGGCGGATCGCCTCGGAGGTGACGATCGTGCTCATCGAGCACAACATGCAGGTCGTGCTCGAGGTGGCCCGACGCGTCACGGTGATGGATGCCGGCCGCGTCCTGGCCGAGGGCACGCCGGCGGAGATCGAGGCGAACCCGGACGTGCAGCGCGTCTACCTGGGACAGTGATGCTGACCGTCGAGGGGTTGGAGTGCGCGTACGGCGAGGCCCTGGTGCTGCGCGGGGTCTCGCTGCGCCTGGCCCCCGGCCAGGTGCTCGGGCTGCTCGGCCGCAACGGCGCCGGCAAGACCACGACGCTGCGCGCCATCATGGGCCTGCTGCGGCCGCGCGCCGGCCGCATCGTGCTCGACGGCCGCGACCTGGGGGCGCTGCGCCCCTACGAGATTCCTCGGCTGGGCGTCGCGTACGTGCCGCAGGGCCGCGGGCTGTTCCCCTTCCTCACGGTGGAGGAGAACCTGCGGATGGGCCTGCTCGTGCGCGACGGCGATCGGCGGCGGCTGGAGGAGATTTTCGAGCTCTTCCCGGCGCTGCGCGAGCGGCTGCGCCAGCGCGCCGGCACGCTCAGCGGCGGCGAGCAGCAGATGGTCGCCACCGCGCGGGCGCTGGCCGCCGACCCGCGCTACCTGCTGATGGACGAACCGCTGGAGGGGCTCATGCCCCTGCTGGTCGAGGCGCTGCTCGGCGTGATCGGGCAGCTCCGGGCGCGCGGGGTCGGCGTCCTGCTGGTGGAGCAGCGCATCGAGGCGGCGTTGCGCGCGGCCGACGAGGTGGCGCTGATGGAGGTCGGCCGCATCCGGTATCAGGGAACGGCGGCCGAGCTCGCGAACCACCCGGATGTGCTCCAGACGTATCTGGGCGTGAGGAGGGACCGGCGTGTTGGCGGGTGAGGGACGGACCGGCGGCGGCATCGACCCCGGCGCCGTCGAGGACCTGGACGGCATCACGGTCATCCGGGGCGGCGGGGGCCCGCGCCACTGGAACAACATCACCTACCTGCAGGGGATGTCGGCGAAGAACGTCGGCTCGGCGCACCTGTCCATCAACATAGCGACCGTGCCGCCCGGCGGCGTAGCCTACGCGCACATCCACGACGGGTTCGAGGTGATGCTGTTCATCGTGCAGGGCAAAGTACGGCACGACTACGGCGAGGGGCTGGCGAAGTCGGTGGTCAACGAGGCCGGGGACTTCATCTACATCAAGCCGGGCGTGCCACACGAGGTCTACAACATCGGCGAGCAGCCGCTGGTGGCGTTCGTGGCGCGGTCGGCGCCGGACGAGTGGGACCGGATCGTGGACTATCCGTTGAGGGCGAGAGGGTAGATACGGGATCACAACGCCTCGCGCCCAACACGGCGACCGGTGCCCACTTCGCCGTGTAGGGTCCGTGGCGTCACCCGGCGTAGCAGCTCCTCGCGCCCCACCTGAACACCCATCGCGCCTCTCCTGCAGAACCGACGAGGTCTACATGCAGGACGGAGGGGCAGCGGTGGTCACAGCCCAACACCCGCACGAGCCTCGAGGGCAACCCCGGCGGTGCGTGAGAGGCCAGATTGTGACCGCTTCTTCTGAGCGACTCCTCGAGGGCACCACAGCCTTCACGGGAACAGCCGTCATGAGGCGCTCGCCATCGAGATCTTGTTCCCTGCCCTCTGTTGGGGTAAGCGAAGTCGGCGCGGACAAACGGGATTCCTCGCTCGTCCTCCACCACGTACTGCTTCTTCGGCTCTGGGAGCCTCGCCGCCCTCATGGCCTGCAGGAGGCGCGGCTCCTGAGGCGACTCGCAGCCCTCGCGCCGGGCCTCGTCCCACTCAGGTCCCTCGGTGATGTGCGGCGAGACGTGGACTTCCCCGCGGGGCTCGATCGACTCTTGAACGGCGGCTTCCAATTTATTGGTCTTTTCATAATGCAGTGACACTCCAGCCATC
>JAVHMA010000029.1 GCA_031081715.1 Armatimonadota bacterium
CACGGATGGGCCGGCATCGCAAGACGCAGCCCGAGCACGCGGGCTCAGGCCGCGCCGCGGGTCAGGTCCTGGCCACGGGCGGGCTCGCGGCCGCGGCGGGCGCGGTGGCAGCGGTCGCAGGCCCCGAGGTGCTGCTCGCGCCGTACGCCGCCCCGGTCTTCTTCGGCAGCCTGGCCGCGGTCACGGCCGACACCTGGGCGACCGAGCTCGGCATGCTCAGCGCACAGCCGCCGGTGCTGATCACCTCGGGGCGCCCGGTCGCGCCGGGCACATCGGGCGGCGTTACGGCCGCGGGCACCGCCGCCGGCATCGCCGGCGCGGCGACGATCGGCCTGTGCGCGCTGCTGGCGGCGCCGAACTTGCAGCTGTTCGGCGCCGTGGCCGTGGCGGGCGTGGCCGGCATGGTAGTGGACAGCCTGCTCGGCGCCACGCTACAGGCGGTCTTCGCCGCCCCTGGTGGCGGAATCGTGGAAGCGCCCGGTCCCGGGCGCCGCCAGGTTCGTGGCGTGCGCTGGCTGACTAACTCCGCGGTCAACCTCGTCGCCGCGGCCGCGGGCGCCGCCGTGGCGGTGCTGCTCACGCCGCGCTAACGCACCGCGGCGCGCGATCTCCCGCCGCTACGGTTCGAGCCGTATCCCTTCCGCGGTGTCCGGGCCCAGTGTCACGTCCGGCCCGATCAACCTGTTGGCGTCGAGGATGAACGCCAGCACGTCCCAGTACTCCTCGGGGCGGAGCGAGCCCGGAGCGTCGGCCGGCATGTCCGAGGTCACGAAGTCGAACAGGCCCTTCGCCGTGCGGTAGCCAGACAACCCGTTGGGCTGCCCAATCAGTCGGGGCCCCTCGGTGGTGCCCTGGCCCTCGGGGCCGTGGCACTTCGCGCAGCGCGCCTCGAAGATGGCGCGGCCGCGCGCGACCTGCTCCGCGGTCGCGACGCGCGCGGGCCCGCCCGCGGGGGTCGAGCCCAGGCCGGTCGGGACAGCCGCGGCGGGCACAACCGGCAGGCTTGTCAGGCCGAGGGCCAGCGCCGCGCCCGCGGCCAGCCCGGCGAGCCCGAGGGGCGTGCGCCTCCAGAGCGCGGTCATCCGCAGGCGGAGGGCTCCGGTGGCTGTCGCGGCGGGACCTTCCACTCCCTGGCGATGGCCATGACCGTCCCGGCCAGCTCCCGCTGTGCGGCCCACAGGCCGACGACCTTGCCCGCGAGCGTGGCCGCCACGACGATCGCCAGGCCGGACCAGAGGTCGCCCCAGTGCAGACCGGCCAGCCCAGAGGGCCGTGCCACAAGCCAGACGACGTACGCCAGCAGCGATGCCGTCAGGCCGATCGCGGCCTTGTCGCACCCGCACGCGTAGAGCTGGCGGTTCAGCCGGCGCTCCCACTCCTCGACCTGCTTCGCCGGCACGCCCTCGGCGGCGAGCTTGACCGGTGGCTGGCCCTGCGGGCCGAATCCGCGCCACACAGAGAGCCGCCGGAGCGCCGCGGGGTCATGCACGACCAGGGGCTGCCGTCTCATGTCCGCACCTCATCAAAAGTATGACACGTGCTTGGAAGCCCGCACGAGGAGGACCTGCCACCAGTCCAGGCGCGACTGGGTGAGGTCCGGCACGGCCGAACTCCACGGCGTGCCCATGAGGTTAGTCGGGTTCGAGGCGGCGTCGAGGTGCCAGAGGTTGGTCGCGTGCCCGACTTCGTGCGCGAGCACGCGACGGTTGATCAGCCCGCCGCCGGTCGGCGGGGTCTGATTGGCGACCGTGGCGTAGTCGGTGATCCACAACGCGCACCCGAAGGCGCCCGGGACGCTGCGGATGATGAAGCACGCCACCGGCTCGCCGTAGCCGAGCACGCGTCGCCAGGCGCCGTAGAAGCAGTTCGTGCTCATCTTGAGCTGCAGCTTCGAGCCGGCCAGCAGCCACTCGGCGCCGGCGCCGCCCGCGTCACAGGGCACGTCCAGCGTGTCGGCGTCGCTGGGCCCCCGCTCCACGCTGACCCAGTCCTCGGTCACGGTCTCGGGCCCGGCGAAACCCGTCGTGTACTTGAAGGGACGCAGCGGGACGATCCGCACGTTCGCATCACGCTTGAAGACGTTGACCGCGACCTGGAGCAGGTCCACCGCGTAGGCCGTGGTTGCGACGGGCGCGCCGCGCTCGTCGCGCAGGATCACCGTGCACACCCGCAGGAGCTTCTCGGGCCGGACACCGACCAGCCCGAGGACGGCGTCTACCAGGGAGACGATCGTCCAGATCAGGAACGTGACGAAGTTCAGGACCCAGCGGATGAGCGTCCCCAGGATAGGGATGGCTTCCAGCAGCTCGATGATGAAGGCGACCGCGGAGAGGACCCACCCGAGGACCGACTCGAGCGTGACCAGAATGGCGTTGGCGACGGTGGTGACCACGTCCCAGGCGACGCAGACCAGCGTCGTGACCACGGTCCAGGCCACGCAGACCCAACTCGAGACCCAGACGAACGCCACGCACACCCAGGTGATGACCTTGCAGGCCCACGAGCACGGCCACCAGTCGCAACAGCGGTCGTCCCAGGCCGAGCACTCGTTGTGGCCCTCGTCGCGCCACTCGCTGCACTCTTCCGTGCGTTCCTCTGCCCACTCGATGCAGGTGGCCACCAGATGCCCCTTTCGCGCGCGCGCCTAGAAAGACAAAGGACGCCCGGCCGAGCGCTCGCTCGGTCCATCCGGGCCTCCCTCTCCGGTCGGTCGGGGGTTCGTCGCGGCGCGCCGGTTTCCTCTCGCCCGGCCGCGCCGGCTAGTGGCGGAAGTGCCGCTCGCCCGTGAGCACCATCGCCAGGCCCAGCCGGCGCGCGGCCTCGATCACCTCGGCGTCGCGGACCGAGCCGCCCGGCTGCACGATGGCGGTCACACCGGCGGCGGCCGCAGCCTCGACGCCGTCGGCGAAGGGGAAGAAGGCGTCCGAGGCGGCCACCGCGCCCGCGGCACGCCCCGCGGCCTTGTGCGCCGCGAGCCGCACGCTGTCCACGCGGCTCATCTGCCCGGCGCCCACACCGACGACCTGCCGGTCCTTCGCGAACACGATGGCGTTGGACTTGACGTGCGCACAGATGGCCCACGCGAAGCGCAGGTCCTCCCACTCGGCCGGTGTCGGCTGGCGCTCGGTCACCACCCGCCACCCCGAAACCTCCGATCGCACGCGGTCGGCGTCCTGGAGCAGCATCCCGCCCCGCACACTGCGGAACTCGAACGCCGCGTCCGCGCCGGTCGACGACTGTCCGACCGCGATCAGCCGCAGGTTCTTCTTCGACCGCAGGATCTCGAGCGCGCCGGGCTCGAACGCTGGCGCGATGATCGCCTCGAGAAACAGCTCGCCCATGGCCTGCGCCGCGCCGGCGTCCACCAGGACGTTCGTCGCCACCACCCCGCCGAAGGCGGCCACCGGGTCGCTGTCGCGCGCGCGGACGAACGCCTCGCGCAGGTCGACGGCCACCGCGGCCCCGCAGGGGTTGAGGTGTTTGACGATCACCACCGCGGGCGCCGGCAGGTCGCCTGCGAGCGCCCACGCGGCCTCGAGGTCGGCGATGTTGTTGTAGGACAGCGCGCGGCCGCCGAGCACCTGCGCGCCGACGACGCCTCCGGCGCCGCCCGGCGCGGCATAGAGCGCGCCGCGCTGGTGGGGGTTCTCCCCGTAGCGCAGGTCCGCGAGCTTGGAAAACGTGAGGGTCAGGCGGTCGGGAAACCGCGCCTGCCCTGCGGCGCGTTGGAAGTAGGCGGCGATGGCCGCATCGTAGGCCGCCACGCGCGCGAACGCCTCGGCGGCCAGCCGCAGGCGCAGGGCCTCCGGAACGCCGCCGGCCGCGAGCGCCTCGATCACCAGCGGGTAGTGGACGGGATCGGCCAGCACGGTGACGCGCGCCCAGTTCTTGGCAGCCGCACGCAGCAGCGCTACCCCGCCGATGTCGATCTCCTCGACCGCGGCAGCCATCGCCGCGCCCGCGGCCACCGCCTGCTCGAAGGGGTAGAGCGTGACGGCGACCAGGTCGATCGCCGCGATCGCGTGGCGCGCCAGCTCGGTCAGGTCGCGCGGGTCGTCGCGCGCGAGCAGCGCGGCGTGCACAGCCGGGTGGAGCGTCTTCACGCGGCCGCCCAGCAGCTCGGGAAACCCGGTGACCTGCTCGAGCGGCCGGACCGCGATCCCGGCTTCGCGCAGGTGCCGCGCCGTGCCACCGGTGGCAACGATCTCCGCGCCGGCACCGGTCAGCGCGCGCGCCAGCTCGGCCAGCCCGGTCCGATCCGCCGCGCTCAACAGCGCTCGGCGTATCGGCGTCATGCCGCTCCCTCCCCGTCGCGCCAGATCGGGCGTCGGCCGGCGACCTGCAGGCGGCCGCGGGCGAACCAGCGGACCACCTGGGGATACAACCGCCGCTCCTCCGCCTGCACGCGCGCCGCCAGGCGCTCGGGCACATCGTCCGGCAGCACGGGCACGGCGGCCTGCGCCACGATCGGTCCGCCGTCAGGCGTCGCGTCCACCAGGTGGATCGTGCAGCCGGAGACCGCCGCGCCCGCGGCCAGCACCGCCTGATGCACGCGCTCGCCGTACATCCCCTTACCCCCAAACGCCGGCAGCAAGGCCGGGTGCGTGTTCAGCATCCGGCCGGCGTAGCGCGCGGCGACCTCGGGCGAGAGAATCCGCAGGAATCCGGCCAGGCAGACCAGGTCGGGGCGGTGCGCGTCGATGGCCCGACACAGCTCGGCCTCGAACGCCTCGCGGCTCCGGCCGCGGTGGTCCACCAGGATCGCGGGCACGCCCGCGCGCCGGGCGCGGTCGAGCGCCCTCGCGCCGGGCGTGTTGCACACGACCGCCGCGACCCCGATGCCCTCGGCGCCGCCATCCGGAGGGAACGCGTCGAGCAGTGCCTGCAGCGTGCTCCCCTGCCCCGAAGCCAGGACGACGACGCGCGTCACGGCCCGTCGACGCCGCGGGGCCCCTCGACGACCTCACCGATGGGAAACGCCGCAAGGGCGGCCCGCGCGAAGTGCTCCAGTACCGTGGCCTCGTCCCGCCGCCGCACGATCAGCGCCATGCCGACGCCCAGGTTGAAGGTCTGGCGCATCTCGTCGTCGGCGATGCCGCCGACGCGCTGCAGCCAGTCGAACACCGGCGGCCTCGGCCAGACGCCGGCGAGGCGGCCGCGGCACCCCTCGGGTAGCACCCGGGCCAGGTTGCTTGGCAGCCCGCCGCCGGTGATGTGGGCGATCGCGGCCACGCGCACCCGCTCCAGCAGACTCAGCATCGCGGGCGCGTAGCACCGGTGCGGCTGCAGCAGCGCGTCCGCGGCGGTGGTGCCGAGCCGCGGGTCCGGGGCGTCTGGGTCGATCCCCGCCTGATCGACAACCCGCCGCGCCAGGGAGTAGCCGTTGGTATGCAGGCCGGTCGAGGCCAGCCCCACGATCCGGTCGCCCGGGCGCACCGTGGCACCGGTGATGAGCCCGTCCGGCGGCGCAACACCAATCATCGTGCCCACGACGTCGTAGGCATCGCCGGTGTAGACATCGGGCATCTCCGCGGTCTCCCCGCCCAGCAGCACCGCGCCGACCGCGCCGCACGCCTCGGCCATCGCCTCCACCAGGGTCGCCACGACCGCCGCATCCAGCCGGGCCATGGCGACGTAGTCCAGGAACGCGAGCGGCCTCCCACCCGAGCACACCAGGTCGTTGGCCGCGTGAGCCACGACATCGGCGCCGACGACCGCGTCGCGGCCCCACCGCCGCGCCAGCAGCGCCTTGGTCCCCACGCCGTCGGTGGTGGCCACCAGGAACCCGGTGCCGGCGGGCAGGCCGATGGCGCCGGCGAACGCGCCAGCGCCGAGGGCCACCGCGGGCGAGTGCGTGGAGGTCACCGCGGCGCCCAGCCGGTCGAGCAGCCGCGCCTTCGCGTCCACGTCTACCCCGGCCGCCCGGTACGTGAGACCGGGCCGCCCTTCAGACGTCACGGCTGTCCCCCGGCCGGGGCAGCGGCGAATGCCTCGAGCGCGCTGCGGCCGGCCTCGGCCTCGGTCGGCAGCCGCGTCGGGTAGCGGCCGTCCAGGCACGCCATGCACAGCCTCTGGCGCGGGAGGCCAACCGCTTCCACCAGGCCGTCCTGGCTCAGGTAGCCCAGGCTATCGGCGTCGATCTGCCGGCGGATCGCCTCCACGTCGATTCGCGCCGCGATCAGCTCGCCGCGGCTGCTGGTGTCGATGCCGTAGTAGCAGGCATGGCGGATGGGCGGCGAGGAGATGCGCACGTGCACCTCGGCCGCGCCGGCCGACCGCAGCAGTCCCACGATGCGGCCCGAGGTGGTCCCGCGCACGATCGAATCGTCCACGAGCACCACGCGGCGGCCGGCGATGGCCTCGACGTTGGGGTTGAGCTTCAGCCGCACGCCGAAGTCGCGCGAGGCCTGGTCGGGCTGGATGAAGGTCCGGCCAATGTACCGGTTCTTGATGAGCCCGACTTCGAACGGGATGCCGGTGACCTCGGCGAACCCCATCGCGGCCGAGGTGCCGGAGTCAGGCACCGCGACGACCACGTCGGCGGCGACCGGGTGCTCGCGAGCCAGGACGCGGCCCATCCGACGGCGGGCCTGGTGCACGTTGCGACCGCGGAGCACGGTGTCGGGACGCGCGAAGTAGATGTACTCGAACACGCAGTGCGCCTGGCGCGACGACGGCAGCACCTGCCAGGTGCGCAGGCCGGCCGCCTCCAGCGCGACGAGCTGGCCGGCCTCCACGTCGCAGACGAACTCCGCGCCCAGGTGGTCGAGCGCGCACGTCTCGGACGCCAGCGCCCAGAACCCGGGGCCCCGACCGACGACCAGCGGCCGGATGGCGTGCGCGTCGCTGAAGCCGAACAGCCGGCCGCCAGCGAGCACGGCCACGGTATAGGCGCCCTCGATGCGGCGCATGCAGTCACCGATCGCGTCCTCGAGGTCGTCTGCGGGCGCGCGCGCGATCAGGTGGGCGATCATCTCGCTGTCGGTCGTGGCGGCGAATTGCGCGCCCCGGGCTTCGAGCTCGGCGCGCAGCGCCGGGGCGTTGATCAGATTGCCGTTGTGCGCGATGGCGACCGGTCCCCAGGGCGAGGAGGCCACGAAGGGCTGGGCGTTCTCCAGCCGCGCCGAGCCCATCGTCGCGTAGCGGACGTGGCCGATGGCCGCCGGGCCAGGCAGGCGCGCGATGCGGGCCTGGTCGAAGACCTGGGCGACCAAGCCCATGCCGCGGTGGAGGTGCATCGCGCCACCGCGCGACGACGCGATGCCGGCGCTCTCCTGCCCGCGGTGCTGCAGCGCGTAGAGCGCCACATGGGCCAGGGGCGCCGCGTCCTGGCCGTCGAGGCAGAGGATGCCGCAGACCCCGCACTCTTCCTTCCAGATGCCCTGCTCCGCCCCCACGACCGGCTCCACTCAGACCTCCAGACTGGTCCAGGCCGCGCGCAACGCGTCCACGGGCACCTCCACCGCGGCCGCCCTGGCTCCGGGCGGCGTGAGGCGGAGCCGGTCACCCTCCACGCGGCCAAGCGCGCAGAACGGCACACCCCGCGCGCGCGCCAGTGCTTCGAACACGCCGTACTGCGGCGGCGAGATCGAGACGACGAACCGGCCCGGGCCCTCTCCGAAGAGCGTGGTCGGGCCGGCGGGCAGCGTCACCGCGGCTCCGTGCCCGCCGGCCATGCACGCCTCCGCGAGCGCGACCGCGAGCCCGCCGTCGGCGCAGTCGTGCGCGGATGCCAGCACCCCCTGGCGGACCGCGTCGCGCACGCACGCGATCGCCGCGACGGCGCGCGCGGGTGCCGGGTCCGCGGGCCGGCCGCGCGCCCGGCCCGCCACCACCTGGGCGTAGAGGCTCGCGCCCAGGCTGGCTTCACCGTCACCCACCACCGCGATCAGGTCGCCAGCCCGCTGGAACCCCGCCGGCACCGTGCGCGCGACGTCCGGGACCACGCCGGCGAGCCCGACCACCGGCGTCGGCGCGATGGCCCGGCCGCCCTCGGCCTCGTTGTAGAACGAGACGTTGCCGCCGACCACGGGCGCATCCAGGGCCCGACACGCCTCGGCGATGCCCTCGATCGTCTCGACGAACGTCCAGTAGACCGCGGGCCGTTCCGGACTCCCGAAGTTCAGGCAGTCGGTCACCGCCACGGGCTCAGCACCGACGCAGGCCAGATTCGCCGCGGCCTCGAGCACCACGAGCGCCCCCCCGCGGCGCGGATCGGCCGCGCACCACCGCGCGTTGCCGTCCGCGACCAGCGCCACGCCCAGCGGCGGCGCCTCCAGCACGCGCAGGACCGCGGCGTCATCACCGGGCCGGACGACCGTGCGGATGCCGACCGAGTGGTCGTACTGCTGGTAGACCGCTCGCTTGCCGGCCACGTCCGGATGCGCCAGCAGCCGGAGCAGCACATCCGTCGGGTCGACCTCCGGCAGCACGGGCGGGCGCCAGCGCTCGTGCAGGTCCGCGGGTGGCTCGGACGGGGGATCGTATGCCGGCGCGTCGGCCAGGACGTCGGGCGGCAGGTCGGCGATCACCCGGCCGCCGGCCAGCACGCGCAGCCGCCGGTCGGCCGTTACCGTGCCCACGACCTCCGCGGTAAGCCCCCACCGACGGTAGATGGCGGCCACGGTCGCGGCCGCCGCTGGCGCCACCACCAGCAGCATGCGCTCCTGCGACTCGCTGAGCAGGATCTCCTCGGGCCGCATCGCGGGCTCGCGCAGCGGCACGCGGTCAAGGTCGAGGGTCATCCCGACGCCGCCGCGCGACGCCATCTCGGACGCCGCGCAGGTGAGCCCGGCCGCGCCCATATCCTGCATGGCCACCACGCCGCCCGCCTCCAGCGCCTGGAGCGTCGCCTCGATCAGGAGCTTGCCCGCAAAGGGATCGCCCATCTGCACCGAGGCGCGGTCGGCGGCCGCTTGCGTCTCGTCGAGCTCCGCCGACGCGAACGCCGCGCCACCGATGCCGTCGCGGCCGGTGCGCGCGCCGACGTAGAGCACGACGTTGCCCGGGCCCGAGGCCGCGGCGGTCACCACCCGGTCGGCGCGCACCAGCCCCAGGCAGGCCACGTTGACCAGCGGGATGTCGCGGTAGCAGGGGTCGATGCGCAGCTCGCCGCCGACCGTGGGCACGCCGATCGCGTTCCCGTAGCCGGCGATGCCGGCGACCACCCCGGCGGCCAGCCGCCGCGGCCGCGGCTCGTCCAGCGGCCCGAACCGCAGCGAGTCGAGCAGCGCCACGGGCCGTGCACCCATCGCCAGGATGTCGCGGATGATGCCGCCGATCCCGGTCGCCGCCCCGTTGTACGGATCCACCGCGCTGGGATGGTTGTGGCTCTCCATCTTGAAGGCGAGCGCCCAGCCGCCGCCGATGGCCACCACGCCCGCGTTCTCGCCCGGGCCGCTCACCACGCGCGGTGAGCGGCCAGGCAGCCGGCGCAGCGCGGTCTTCGAGTGCTTGTAGCCGCAGTGCTCGGACCACATCACGGCGAGCATGCGCGCTTCGACCGCGTTGGGCTCGCGGCCGAGGCGGGCATAGACCTCCGCGGCGTCTCGCGCCGACAGCCCCGCGCGCGTGGCCGCGCCAGCGGCGCGCACCGCGCTCACCGCGCCGCTCCGCTGGTGGCCGGCCGGCGGGCGGCCAGCCAGGCGGCCGCGGACTCGAACAGGCGCCGCCCGTCAGCCGACCCGAGCAGCGCCTCGCTGGCACGCTCGGGGTGCGGCATGAGCCCCACCACGGTGCCCGCGGCGTTCGCCACGCCGGCGATCGCGGCCGCCGACCCGTTGGGGTTGGCCGAGGCCACCACGCGGCCCCGCGCGTCGCAGTACCGGAAGACCACGCGGCCAGCGGCCTCCAGCGCGTCCAGCGTCTCGGGCGGCGCCAGGTAGGCGCCCTCGCCGTGCGCGATGGGCATCTCCAAGACGTCACCGAGCCGCAAGCCCGCGGTGAACGGCGTGGCGGTCGACTCCACCCGCACCCACACCGGATGGCACTGGAACCGCAGGCTGCGGTTGCGCATCAGCACGCCGGGCAGCAGCCGGGCCTCGGTGAGAATCTGGAACCCATTGCAGATGCCCAGCACCGGTCCGCCCGAGGCGGCGAACGCCCGGACCGCGGGCATGACCGCCGCGGTCGCCGCCACCGCGCCGCTGCGCAGGTAGTCGCCGTAGGAGAACCCGCCCGGAAGCACCAGCGCGTCGATCCCGTCCAGCGAGCGGTCGGCGTGCCAGACCTCGGCGACGTCGGCGCCGAGGACCGCACGCAGGACGTGGACGCAGTCGCGGTCGCAGTTCGCGCCGGGAAACACCACGACGCCCCAGGTCATCGCACCGCCTCCGGCTCCTCCACGGTCCACGTCTCGATCAACGGGTTGGCCAGGAAGCGCTCGCACATTTCGTCCACCCGGGCGCGCAGCGCCTCAGGCACGGCCAGCTCGACCACCTTGCCCACCCGCGCGCCCTCCACCGGGTAGCCGAGCGCTCGCAGCCCGGCCAGGATGGCCTGGCCCGGTGCGTCGAGCACGCCGGGCTTCAGCATCACCGTGACGCGCACTGTCGGCATCTAGCGCAGCTCCTCTCCTACGAGGCGGCGGTAGGTTTCCCGGTAGCGGCCGCGGGTCGCCTCGACGACCTCGGCCGGCAGGACCGGCGCCGGCGGCTCGCGATTCCAGCCCGATGCCAGCAGGTGGTTGCGGACATACTGCTTGTCGAACGACACGAGCTCGCCCCGGGCGTAGGCGTCCGCGTCCCAGTATCGGGACGAATCCGGGGTCAGCGCCTCGTCGATGAGCGCGAGCGTCCCGTCGGGCAGCACGCCGAACTCGAACTTCGTGTCCGCGAGCAGAAGCCCGCAGGCGGCTGCGTGAGCGTGCGCGTAGCCGTAGAGGGCCAGGCTGGTCTCGCGCAGGCGCGAGGCGAGCTCCTCGCCCACGAGCGTGGCGGCCTGCTCGAAGGTGACGTTCTGGTCGTGCCCGCTCACGGCCTTGGTCGCCGGCGTAAAGATGGGTCCCTCCAGCCGCGCGCCCTCGACCAGCCCCTCGGGCAGGCGCACCCCACAGATGGCGCCCTCTCGCCTGTAGTCCTGCCAGCCGCCGCCGGCCAGGTAACCGCGCACGACGCACTCCAGGTCGATGCGCGCGGCGCGGCGCACCAGCATCGCGCGGCCGGCGAGCAGGGCGCGGTGCGGGCGTACCGCCTCGGGCATCGCGTCGATGTCCGCGGTGATCATGTGGTTGGGGACGAGCGCGCGGGTCCGCGCGAACCAGAACGCCGAGAGCTGCGTGAGGATGCGGCCCTTGTCCGGGACCGGCGTGGGGAGCACGCTGTCGAACGCGGAGATACGGTCGGTGGCGACGATCAGCAACGCGTCGCCGAGCGCGTAGACGTCGCGCACCTTGCCGCGCGCGTAGACCGGCATGGGCAGGTTGGTCGCCTGGACCGGCGGCGCCGCGGCCGGCGGAATCACCGGGCGCCTCCTCCCTGGCCGGACGGCGCGTCCTCCGCCGACGCCTCGACCGCGGGCGCACCCGGCTGGCGCAGCCCGGTCGCCGAGGCGCTGGCCCCGCGCGGGATGCCGGCCCGCTCGAGAATCAGGTCCACGTGGCGAAGGTAGGGCGCCAGGTCGAAGCACGCGTCCAGGGCGGAGGCGGGCAGCGCACCGGCGGAGGCCACCAGGTCGCGGAACCGGCCCTCGCCGTCGCGCGCCCGCCGCGCAGCGTCCTGCACGATCGCGTAGGCGTCCTCGCGGCTGCGGCCCGCGGCCATCAGCGCGAGCAGCACCCGATGGCTGAAGACGAGGCCGTCGGAGGCCTCAAGGTTGCGGCGCATGACGTCGGGGAAGACGCGCAGCCCCTCGAGCACCCGGCGCAGCGTGCGCAGCATGTAGTGGACCAGGCCGGTGACCTGCGGCAGGATCAGGCGCTCGGCGGAGGAGTGGCTGATGTCGCGCTCGCCCCACAGCGCCTGGTTCTCGAGCGCGGTTACCACGGCGCCGCGCACCGTGCGCGCCAGCCCGCAGAGACGCTCGCAGAGGATCGGGTTGCGCTTGTGCGGCATGGCCGACGATCCGGTCTGACCCGGGTGGAAGGGCTCCTCCACCTCGCCGACCTCGGTCCGCTGCAGGCCGCGGAGTTCCGTCGCGATCTTCTCGACCGTGCCCGCGAGGATCGCGAGCGCGGCGACGTACTCCGCGTGCCGGTCGCGCTGCAGGATCTGGCTGCTCACCGGCGCCGGGAGGAGCCCCAGCCCCGCGCAGACCGCGGCCTCGACCTCAGGTGGAGTGTGCGCGAACGTACCGACCTCGCCCGACAGCTTGCCCACCCGCACCGCCTCGCGCGCCGCGCGCAGCCGCCCCTCGGCGCGGCCCAGCTCGGCGTGCCAAACGGCGACCTTGACGCCGAAGGTGATCGGCTCGGCCTGCATGCCGTGCGTCCGACCGGCCATGACCGTGCCCCGGTGGCGGTCGGCGAGCGCGGCGGTCGTCCCGCACAGCGAGCGGAGTTCGTCGAGGATGAGGTCGGCCGCGCGCACGAGCAACACGGCGAGCGCGGTGTCCACGACGTCGGAGGAGCCCAGGCCGCGGTGCAGATACGACGCGTCGGGCCCGGTCAGCTCGGCGACCGACCGGAGGAACGCCACGACGTCGTGCTGGGTCTGCTCGCGCTCGATCTCCTCGATGCGCGAGGTCGTCCCGCGGCGCGCGGTGCGGCGCAGCCGCGCGGCGACCTCGCGCGGGACCAGACCCAGCGCGGCCTGCGCCTCGACCGCGAGCAGCTCGATTTCGAGCCACAGGTCGAACCGCTGCTCGGCGGACCACAGCGCGCGCATCTCGGGCGTGAGGTACCGGGCGATCACCGCACCACCCCGGACGCGCTCGGGGGCGCCAGGCGCAGGAACTGCTCGCGCCGCTGGCCCAGGCCCACCATCGTGACCGGCACGCCCACGAGCGCGGCGATCCGGTCCAGGAACAGCCGCGCGGCCACCGGCAGGTCGGATGGGCGCTCGACCCGCGCCGGCAGCGTCCAGCCCGGCAGAGTCTCGTAGACTGGCTCGACCTCCGCCAGCGTCGGCGTATCCGGCATCGTGGCAAACGTCTGCCCGCGGTGGCGGTACGCGGTGGCGACCTCGACCGTGTCGCGGCCGGTGAGCACGTCCAGCTTCATCACGGCCAGCTCGGTGAACCCGGCCACCTCGGCGGCAAACCGAGCCGCGACTGCGTCGAACCACCCGCAGCGCCGCGGCCGGCCCGTGGTCGCGCCGTACTCACCGCCGGCCTGCCGGATTTCGTCGGCCGTCGCGCCGTGGAGCTCGGTGGGAAACGGCCCGGCGCCCACCGCGGTCGCATACGCCTTCACTACGCCGACGACGCGCGTGATGCGCGCGGCCGGTACGCCGGCGCCGGCGGCCGCGCCGCCGGGCAGACAGGTGGACGAGGTGACGTAGGGGTAGACACCCCAGTCCAGGTCGCGCATCACACCCAGGTGGCCTTCGAGCAGGATATGGCGGTCGGCGCGCAACGCCGCCTGGACGAGCGGGTGCGTGTCCACGATGCGGCCGCCGAGCGCCTCCCGCCACCGCGCGCACCGCGCCAGGACCGAGGCGGCATCGGCCGCGTCGGCGGAAGGGAGCAGCCGGTTCGCGCGCGCCACCTGCTCGCGCACTTGCGTGGCCAGGTAGTCGGGGTGCAGCAGGTCACCCATCCGCACGCCGACGCGCGCCGCCTTGTCCGCGTAGGCGGGCCAGATGCCCTGGCGCGTGGTGCCGAGCTGGCCGGCGCCGCGGCGCTCTTCCTCTCGCTCGTCGAGGCGCACGTGGTGCGGGAAGACCACCTGCGCGCGGTTCGAGACCAGGACGTTGTGCGTGACCACGCCGTGGCGCTCCAGCAGGGCGAGCTCATCGAGCAGCGCGTCCGGATTGACCACAACGCCCGGGCCGATCAGGCACGTGACCCGCGGGTGCAGCACGCCCGACGGCACCAGGTGCAGCCGGAACGTCCCCTGGTCGCTGACGATGGTGTGGCCGGCGTTCGTGCCGCCGTTGTAGCGGACGACCAGGTCGGCCTCGGCCGCCAGCGCGTCGACGACCTTGCCCTTGCCCTCGTCGCCCCAGTGCGCGCCGACGACCGCGGTGACCGGCACAGGCCCTATCTCCGTGCCGCCGGCTCGGCCGCCAGCCGGGCGCCGATGTCCGCGCGGAACTGCATGCCGTCGAACCGGATGCCGGCGATGGCGGCGTACGCCGCCCGACGCGCGCCGGCGAGGTCGGCGCCCTGCCCGGTCACCGTGAGCACGCGCCCCCCGGCGATCACCAGGCGCCCGTCGCGCATGGCGGTGCCACCGTGGAAGACCAGCGCGGCTTGCCGAGCGGCCCCGATGCCCTCGATCGGCGCGCCGGTCCTGGGCGCTGCCGGGTAGCCCGGCGCGGCCAGGACCACGCCCACCGCGGCGCCGGACGACGGCGCGATCGCCGGCGCCCGGCCGCGTGCCAGCGCGTCAGCCAGATCAGGAAGACCCGCTTCCAACAGGGGCAGGATCACCTGCGCCTCGGGATCACCCAGCCGGCAGTTGAACTCGAGCACCATCGGACCCCGGGCCGTCAGCATCAGGCCGACGAAGAGCACGCCGCGATACGGCCGGCCCTCGGCGACGAGCGCCGAGGCGACGGGCTGGACGATCTCGCGAAGGATCCGCTCGCGCAACGTGGAGTCGAGCGCGACCGGCGCCGCCGCGCCCATGCCGCCGGTGTTAGGGCCACGGTCACCGTCGGCCAAGCGCTTGTGGTCGCGGGCAGCCGGCAGCAGGCAGACCGCCTCGCCGTCTATGAGCGCGAAGACGCTGGCCTCGTCGCCCTCGAGGCGTTCCTCCACGACGATGCGACGGCCCGCATCGCCGAACGCCCCGTCGGCCAGCATGGCGCGGGCCGCGCGCAGGGCCTCGTCGGGGTCGTCGCACACGACGACGCCCTTGCCCGCCGCCAGACCGTCCGCCTTGACCACCGGCGGGCTGTCCTGCGCGCGGATGTACGCCAGCGCCGCGGCCAGGTCGTCGAAGGTCCGCGCGCGCGCCGTGGGAATGCCCCACCGAGCCATGAGGGCCTTGGCGAAGGCCTTGCTGCCCTCGATCGTCGCGGCTGATGCCTCCGGGCCGAGCACGCGCAGCCCGCGTGCGCGCAACCGGTCCGCCAGCCCGGCGACCAGCGGCGCCTCAGGACCGATGACCGTGAGGTCCGCGGCCACGGAGGCCGCCGCGGCGGCGAGACCGTCCAAATCGCCGAGACGGCCAGGCACGAGGGTGGCGATCTCGCCGATCCCCGGGTTGCCGGGCGCGCAAAAGAGACGAGCACCAGGATAGTGTCGTCGGAGGTGCCAGACCAGAGCGTGCTCCCTGGCACCAGTCCCAATAACGAACAATGAATGGTAAGAACGCATATAATATTCGGATTTATCGGCTAGTCGCAGGGATGGGACGGACTCCCGGGTGAAAAGATACCATGAATTCCGTACGAGGGCAAGCGCCGCGTCGGCTCAGGCGGCGCCGGCGAGCGTGCAGCGCCTACTGCGGCCTGGCCACGAACCGGAACTCCAGCCGTGCCTCGTTCTCCGCGCGCAGGATGCCGAGGATGGACGGCGGGTCGAAGCCGAAGTCAGTCATCCTGATTGTGGTGCGGCCGGTCACCACGAGGGTGCTACCCTCGAGCCTGATCTGCGACTCGAAGGTGGTGGGCCGGGTCACGGTCCGGATCTTCAGGTTCCCCGTGATCTGCACCGGGATCTCGCGGCCCTCCTGGTAAGCCGGGGGCAGGCCCTCGATCTGCGTGGGCGAGAACTCGGCGAGCGGGAAGCGCGAGGACTCCAGCCAACGCTCGCGGATCGCGTTGTCGCGCCGGGCGCTGTCGGACCGGAACTGGCTGATGTCGATCGCGATGGTGCCGATGCGGCTCGCCGCCGGCCGCGCCCGGTCCACGACGATCTCCCCTCTGACGACCGTGGTCACGCCGACCGCGGTGTTGAGGCGGTTGCCCTCGTTGATGAAAGTCTCGTTGACGCGATAGGTGACGCTGGACTCGCCCGGAACGATGACGAACCGCTGGACACCCGCCGGCACCTGCGCCGTCGTGACCGCGCCGGCCGCCGCCATCCGGGTGCCCACCGGGACAGCCGCCGCCAGCACGATCGCCACGCCCGTCACCCACACGCCTCGCATCATGCCCTCCTCCTTTGCGCCGCCGAGACGGGACCGCCTCGCATCACGGGAGTCCAACGCGGCGGCGACGCGGAATGTTCCCGCCCCTCGCCCCCACGCGCGGGCGCCCGCGGGGCGGTGGCCCCGCGGGCGCCCGAGACCGGTCCTGACCGACCGCTACATCGGGGGCATGGGCGGCGTCGCGGGCGCCGCCTTCTCTTCCTCGGGCTTCTCCACAACCATGGCCTCGGTCGTCAGCAGCAACGCCGCCACACTCGCGGCGTTCTGCAGCGCGGAACGCACGACCTTGGCCGGGTCCACGATGCCGGCCTGGAACATATCCACGAAGGCCCCGGTCATCACGTTGTAGCCCCACCCGGGCTTCTGCTCCTTGAGGTGCTCGACGATGATCGAGCCCTCCTGCCCGGCGTTCACCGCCAGCTGCCGGGCGGGCTCGGCGAGCGCGCGCAGCACGATCTGCGCGCCCGTCCGCTCGTCGCCATCGAGCGAGAGCGCCGCCACCGCCTTCCCGGCCTGCACGAGCGCGGCGCCGCCGCCGGCGACGATGCCCTCCTCCACCGCCGAGCGGGTGGCGCGGAGCGCGTCCTCGGTGCGGGTCTTGCGGTACTTCAGCTCGGCCTCGCTGGGCGCGCCGACCTTGATGACGGCCACGCCACCGGAGAGCTTGCCCAGCCGCTCCTGGAGCTTCTCGCGGTCGTAGTCGGACTCGGTCTCCTCGATCTGCTTGCGGAGCTGCTGAATGCGCTTCTCGATGGCGTCCTTCTTGCCGGCGCCCTTGACGATGATCGTTTCTTCCTTGCGGATGCGCACCTGCCCGGCCCGGCCGAGGTGCCCGAGCTCGGTGTTCTCGAGCTTGAGGCCGACCTCGTCGCTGATGACCTGGCCGCCGGTGAGGATGCCGATGTCCTCGAGGATCGCCTTGCGGCGCTCCCCGAACGCGGGCGCCTTCACGGCGGCGACGTTGAGGGTGCCGCGCAGCTTGTTGACGACCAGCGTCGCCAGGGCCTCGCCCTCCAGGTCCTCGGCGATCACGAGCAGCGGCCGCCCGAGCTGGACCACGCGCTCCAGCACTGGGAGCAGGTCTTTCACCGCGCTGATCTTCTTGTCGGTGATCAACAACAGGCAGTCGTCGAGGACGGCTTCCATCTTCTCCGGGTCGGTGACGAAGTACGGGGAGATGTAGCCCTTGTCGAACATCATGCCCTCGACGACCTCGACGGTCGTCTCGATGCCCTTCGACTCCTCGACGGTGATGACGCCGTCCTTGCCCACCTTGTCCATCGCGTCGGCGATGAGCTTGCCGATGGTGGGGTCGTTGGCCGCGATGCTGGCGACCTGCTCGATCGCCTCCTTGGTCTCCACCGGCTTCGCGAGCTTGCGGAGCTCCGCGACGACCGCGGCCACGGCGCGGTCCACGCCACGCTTGAGCGCCATGGGGTTGGCGCCGGCGGCGACCATCTTCATGCCCTCGCGCGCGATCGCCTGCGCCAGGATGGTCGCGGTGGTCGTCCCGTCGCCCGCCACGTCCTCGGTCTTGGTGGCCACCTCGCGCACGAGCTGGGCGCCCGCGTTCTCGAAGGGATCGTCGAGCTCGATCTCCTTGGCCACGGTGACGCCGTCGTGGGTGATCGTGGGCGAGCCGAACTTCTTCTCGAGGACCACGTTGCGGCCCTTGGGCCCCAGCGTGATCTTGACCGCCTCGGCCAGTTTGTTCACGCCGCGCTCCATGGCGCGGCGCGCGTCTTCGTCGTAGGCCAGAATCTTCGGCATCGGCGGCCTCCTACGCCTTGGCCTTCGCGGGCGTGCGCTCCACGATCGCCAGGATGTCGTTCGCGCGGAGGATCAGCAGGTCGCCGTCGTCGGTCTTGACCTCGGTGCCCGCGTACTTGGCGAACAGCACGCGGTCGCCTTCCTTGACGTCCAGCGGGATGCGGCGCTTGCCCTCCTCGTCCCACTCGCCGGGCCCGACGGCGATGACCTCGCCGTGCTGCGGCTTCTCCTTGGCCGTGTCCGGCAGGACGATCCCGCCCTTGGTGCGCTCCTCCTCCTCGAGCGGCTTGACGACCACGCGGTCGCCCAGAGGCTTGAGCTTCATCGTCTGCGTCCCTCCTCGTTCTGGGTGTGCGGTCGGGGATTTAGCACTCTCGCCTGGAGAGTGCCAGCCACCCCCCATCTTAGGCAGGCGGCCGGGGCCGAATCAAGCCCCTTCTTTGCGAACCGGGGCCTGCCAGCCCTCCAGCGGCAGGTCAGCCCAGGCGCCCAGGTCCGGACCGGCCCGCTCGCCGAGGGCCAGGCGCGAGCGACCCGCGGCGGCGATCATGGCCGCGTTGTCGGTGCACCACGCGGGCGCGGGGGTGCGCAGCGGCAGGTCCAGGCGGGCGGCCTCGGCGGCCATGCGGGCGCGCAGCACCGAGTTCGCGGCCACCCCGCCGACCAGGAGCAGGGCCCGCGGCCGCAGCTCCAGGGCGGCCCGGGCCACGGCGCCGATGAGCGAGGCCGCCACGACCCGCTGCAGCGAGGCGGCCAGGTCGGCGTCGAACCGCGGCGTCCGCGCGGGCGCCGCCGCCAGTGCCCGCAAGGCCGCGGTCTTGATGCCGCTGAAGCTGAAGTCATAGCCGCCCTGGCGCCGGCCCGCCATCGGCACCGGCAGCGGCACGGCGGCCGGATCGCCCTCGCGGCCGAGCCGGTCGAGGGCGGGGCCGCCCGGATAGCCCAGGCCCATGGCGCGCGCAACCTTGTCGAAGGCCTCCCCGGCGGCGTCGTCGCGCGTGCGGCCCAGCACCGTGTAACGATGCGGGGCCTCCACCCAGACGAGGTCGGTGTGCGCCCCAGAGACGATCAGCGCGAGCGAAGCCTCCGGCGGCGGCCCGCCATCCAGCGCCACCGCGAAGAGGTGCCCCTCCAGGTGGTTGATCCCAACGAGCGGGAGGCCACGGCACAGCGCGAGCGCCTTGGCCGCGGCGACGCCCACGGCGAGCGCGCCGGCCAGCCCCGGGCCGCAGGTCACGGCCAGGCCCTCCACCGCCTCCCAGTCGACCCCGGCCTCCTCGAGGGCCAGGTCGATCACCGGGAGCAACCGTTCCAGGTGCCGGCGCGAGGCGAGCTCCGGAACCACGCCGCCGTAGCGGCCGTGCAGATCGGCCTGCGAGGCGACGACGTTGCCACACACGCGGTCGCCGGGACCGACCACCGCGGCCGCGGTTTCGTCGCACGAGGTCTCCAGGCCCAGCACGAGCACGGGCGCGTCAGTCCTCGAGGTCGCGGCGCAGGGCCTCCAGTCGGGCGGCCGCCTCGGGGTCGCGAAGGTTACCGCTCCACATCACCTGGGCGTCCTCGCCGTTGTCGCTGTAGTAGCGCTTGCGCAGCGCGACGTCGCGGAAGCCGAACTTGCGGTACAGCGCGCGCGCGACGGCGTTCGACGGCCGGACCTCGAGCATCATCCAGCGGGCGCCGCGGGCGAGCGCGCGGTCGATGAGCGCCAGCAGCAACCGCTCACCGATCCGCTGGCCGCGGCGCAGCCGGTCGACGGCGATGGTGGTCACGTGCGCCTCGTCGAAGACCACCCACATCCCCGCGAACCCGACCACCACGCCGGCGTCGTCGCGGGCCACCAGGTAGCAGGCGACCTGGTTCTCCTCGAGCTCGGCGCGGTAGGCATCCCGCGGCCATGGCACGGCGAACGCGTCCGCCTCGATCTCGCGGACGCGCGGCAGGTCGCGCAGCGTCATGGGCTCGATGTGGACGCGACTGATCGCTCGCACAGCCATCCCGCGGCCGGGCCGCGCCCCTCCCTTCGGAAACCTCAGGAACCGTTCCTCCCCGGCGTCAGCCCGGCCGTGGGCGCGCCTGCCACGAGCCGGTGCGTGTACCGGGGTACGAGTCCCACGGGATCGGTCCGCTCGCCCCGCAGCAGACGGGCACGGCCGAGCGCCCCACAGACCGCGGCGCGCGGCCACCAAAGCTCCTCGGGCGCGGCGCGCGCGCGGGAACCGAGCGCTCCGAGCAGCGCTGCGGCATGGTGCGCCAGCGCCTCGCCGGCCACCAGCACCGGACCGCCAGGATCGCCGATCCGCGCGGCCAGTGCCTCGGGTGGCGCGAGCATCTCGTCGCTGCACCGCTCGACCGTCGTACCCGCGCGAAACAGCGCCGCACAGATCTCGCCGCGGCGTGCGTCGATCGCGGCCAGGACGAAACCCCCGAAGCCCGCGGCCGCGACGGCACCCGCGGCCAGCACCTCGAGCGTCGGCACCGCGACCAGCGGCACCCGGCGCGCGTGCGCCCACACGGCCGCCGTGGCCACCCCGACGCGCAGGCTGCTGAACCCGCCGGGTCCGATGGAGACCGCCACGCCCTCGATCCTCTCCGGCGTCAGGTGCGCCTCGACGAGCGCGCGCCCGATGGCGCCGGCCATCCACTCCAGGTGCCGGCCTGGGACATGCGCACAGACCTCGGCCTCCACCCCGCTGGGGCCCACGACGGCGACCCCCCCGCGCGCGGTCGCCGACTCGATGGCGAGCACCCGCACCCTGATCCTCCTTAGAGGTCGGCCGCCCGGTCGGCCAGCGCCGGCGGGACCTCGACGGTGAACGTGCGCGCGGTCTCGCCCTCCCCGAAGTCGCAGACCACGGTGATCGCGGGCCGTGGTAGCAGCCCACCCGCGCGGTCGGCCCACTCGACGACGAGGATGCCTTCGGCTGCCAGCTCGTCGAGCCCGAGCTCGACGACCTCGGCGGGCCGCTCGAGGCGGTAGAGATCGGCGTGGTAGACGCGCACCGGCCCGGCGTACTCGCGCACGATCACGAACGACGGGCTCGCGACGGTGCCGCGCGCGCCCGCGCCCTCGACGATACCGCGGGCCAGCACGGTCTTCCCGGCGCCGAGCGGGCCCAGAAGCGCCACGACGTCGCCGGCCCGCAGCCGACCGCCCAGCCGGCGGCCAAGCGCCTCGGTCTCGGACGGGCTGGAGGTGGCCAGGCGCATGCGCCTGGGCCCGACCGACGCCCCGGGCGCGTTCAGGGTGCCGCGCCGCGCTCGGCGGTGACGCGGACGCGCAGACCGTCCACCCCGACCACGCGCACGCGCTCGCCTTCCGCGATCGGCCCCTCGACCGCGACGGCGCTCCACATCTCGCCCATGACGTGGACCGTCCCCTCGGGCGCCAGCGGCGAGCGCGCCACGCCGACGGCGCCCACCAGGCGGTTGCCGCCGCTGCGCACGGGCCCGCGCATCGCGCGCACGCCGGCGCCCAGGGCGAACAGGAAGAAGGCGGCGAGCGCGGCGGCCACCGCGATGATGAGCCGGAGCGAGATCTGGAAGACCGGGGCGCTGCGCTCCGTCAGCAGGACGGCGCCGAAGACGAAGGCGACCACCCCGCCGACCGTGAGCACGCCGTGACCCGGCACGTGGAGGTCGGCGACGAACAGCAGGACCGCGAGCGCGATGAGCAGCAGGCCCGCGACGTTGACCTGCAGGATCGCAAACGACGCCAGGCCCAGGATGAGCGCGATGGCGCCGACCACGCCCGGAAGCACGGCGCCGGGGTTGTAGAGCTCCACCAGGATGCCGAGGATGCCGATGTTCAGCAGGATGAAGCCGAGGTTGGGGTCCGAGAGCACCTGCAGGAACCGCTCGGTGATGTCCGGGGCCACGGGCACCACGCGCGCCGCGGCGGTGCGCATCGTCCTGGGGCCGAGGTCGGTCTGGACGGTCCGCCCGTCCAGACGGCGCAGCAGGTCGGCGAACGTGTCGGCCGCAAAGTCGACGACGTTGAGCCGCACGGCCTCCTCGTGGGTGATGCTCACGGCCCGGCGCACGGCGTCCTCGGCCCAGTCGGCGTTGCGACCGTGGCGCCGCGCCATCGCGCGCAGGTTGGCGACCGCGTCGTTGGTCACCTTCTCGAGCATCGCCGGGTCCGGCCGCTGCTGCTCCTGGCCGCTGCCGCCGCCGATGGCCACGGGCGTGGCGGCGCCCAGGTGCGTCGCGGGCGCCATCGCCGCCACGTGCGCGGCGTAGGTGATGAACACGCCCGCGGACGCGGCGCGCGCGCCGCGGGGCGCGATGTAGACCACCACCGGCGTGCGCGCGTTGAGCAGGGCCTTGGTGATCTGGTCCGTGGACTGGAGCAGACCGCCGGGCGTGTCGAGTTCGATGACCAGCGCCTCGGCGCGGGCGTCTTCCGCCGCCGCGACCGCGCGCAGGATGTGCCGCGCGGTGGCGGGCCCGATCACGCCGGCGACGGTGACGCGGTAGACAACCGGTTCGGACACGGCGCCCGGCGTAGGGGCCGCGCCGACGGCCGGCGCCGGCGCCGCGACCAGCGCGGGCGCGGCCAGGACGGCAAGCAGCAGGAGCCCGCGCAGCCCCCGGGCGGTCATGCGCCCCTCGCGGCGTCCACAAAGCGCAGGAACAGCCGCCGGTGCAGCGCGTGGTGGCTCACCAGTCGCTCCGGGTGCCACTGCACACCGACCACGAAGCGGTGCCCGGGGCTCTCGATCCCTTCGACGACGCCGTCGGCGGTCCGTGCCGTGACGCGAAACCCCGCCGCCGGGATACGCACGGCCTGGTGGTGGTAGGTGTTGACGCCGACGCGGCCCTCGCCGACGATCGCGGCGAGCGTCGTCGCCGGTTCGACCTCGACCGCCTGCGCGTACTCCCAGGGTTCGAGCCGGCCGTCCTGGTTGTGCACCGCGGGATCGACGCCGGCGAGTGAGAGGTCCTGCCACAGTGTGCCGCCGGCGGCGACGTTCAGCAACTGGATGCCGCGGCAGATGCACAGCGTCGGCAGGTCCTGCTCGAGCGCCCGGCGAGCGAGCGGCAGCTCGAGGGCGTCGCGGTCCTCGTCGATCATCAGCGTCTCGCGGACGCGGTCGTCGACCGGCTGGCCGTAGTGCCGAGGGTGCACGTCGGCGCCGCCGGAGAGCAGCAGGCCGTGGTAGCCGTCGGGGACGGGATCACCCGCCGCGACGAGCAACGGTACCCCGCCCGCGAGCCGCACCGCGTCGGCGTAGCAGCGCGCCGAGGCGGCCGCGCGCTCGACGGTCGCGCCGTCCGCCCCGCGGGGCGGACGGCGGATCGTGACCAGGATGCGGGGCTGGTCGCCGTCAGGGCGCAAGGGCCGGCGCCTCCCCGCCCCCGCACGACGGGCACGCGCCGTCGCCCTCCGTGCTCGCGGTCAGGCTCCGCGCGTCGAGGCGCACCGACCGGATCTTGAACGTGATCGGCCAGTCGCGCTGGTGCACGATGGGGTTAAGCGACCGCTCGAGCTCGCGTACCACGGCTGTGGGCACCGGGAGTCCGCCGGCGTGGAGGCTCTCGACGTAGAAGTAGACCTCGGTCGTGCCGGCGGCGGCGAAGAAGCCCTTCAGGCGCAGGTGCGTCGGACGGCCGCGGAACAGGACCGTGCCGGTGCCGTAGAGGTACCCGTCGCTCGACCACAGGCGGATGTCGCCCGACGGTGCGCCCTGGTTGAAGTGCGCCTCGAGGCTGCGCAGCAGCACTCGGAGCTGCATGGCGCTGTCGCGGAGGTCGCGCACGCGCAGGCGACCGCGCTGCAGCGCGCGCGGCGCCAGGCTCACGCCGACCAACCGGATCGAGACCTCGTCGATCGGCAACCCGCCGCCCAGCTGCACACCGCGGCCGACGACGCTAATGCGCGCGTATCCGCCGTCGTAGAGGTCGGGGACAGCTTCGATGCGCAACTCGTCCGCCGAGCGCATGAACGCCCCGAAGGCGCGCCGCAGCGCGCCCTCGTCCGCCCCGGCGCGCGGGACGGCGAGTACCGCCAGCAGCAGCGCGGCCATGCCAGGCACCAGGAGTGCTCGATGCAGTCTCATCCCTCCGCCAGCCAGCCCGCGTACGCGAACAGGGTCGGCTGGCCGCCCGTGTGCCAGAACACCACGGTCTGCTCGGGCGCGAACTGACCGCGGCGGACCATGTCGATGAGCCCGGCCATCGCCCGGCCCGTGTAGAGCGGGTCAAGCAGGATCCCCTCGGTGCGGGCCACGAGCCGGATCGCGTCCAGGCAGTCCGCCGCCGGCTCACCCGCGGGCTCCCCGGCGTAGGCGTCTGTCACGACGATATCATCGGGATGCGGACGCCAGTCAAGCCCCAGCAGCTCGACGAGCTCCTGGGTCAGGTTGAGGACGCGGCCCGTGGACACGTCGCGCGACGCCCCGGCGCTCACGCCGATCACCCGGATGCCCGACTGCGTAACCTTGGTGGCAGCGTACAACCCGGCCTGCGTGCCGCCCGAGACGGTCGCGTGCACGATGGCGTCGGCGCGGATCCCGCGGCCGTTGAGCTGGTCGAGCAGCTCGAGCCCCGCGTTCACGAACGCCGCGGTCCCGACCGCGGATGCCCCGCCGCGCGGGATGATGTAAGGGTTGCGGCCGCCCCGCCGAAGTTCGCGGACCACATCCTCCACGACGCCGGTCAGCACGAACTCGTCGTCGGTATTCACCAGGCGGATCTCCGCGCCGAAGACCACATCGAGCAGCAGGTTGCCCTGCCGCTCGGACCGGTCGTCACCGCGCAGCACGAGAACCGCGTCCAGCCCCAGGCGCCGGGCGGCGGCCGCGGTCACACGCGCGTGGTTCGACTGCGTCTCGCCGACGGTGACCACCACGTCGCACCCACGGTCCACGGCCTCGCCCATCAGGTACTCGGCCTTGCGCACCTTGCTGCCGCCGAAGGCCAGCCCGGTGATGTCGTCGCGTTTGATCATGATGCGCGGGCCGCCCAGGTAGGCGGACAGCGACGGCGCTTCCTCCAGCGGCGTGGGGAGCGCGGCGAGCTTCAGTCGGCTCAGGCGTCCGAGCTGCACAGGACCCTCCCGTCGGGTGCACGGCCGACCTCGACCGCGACGAACCGCAAGGTGGCCCCCGGCGCGGCCTGCGCCACACGCGCCAGGTCGGCGCTGACGACCGAGGCGATCCGGGGATAGCCGCCGGTCGTCGGACCGTCGGCCAGGATCACGATGGGCTGGCCGTCGCCGGGCACCTGGATGGTCCCGGGCAGCAGGCCCTCGGAGAAGATCTCCACGCCGCGCCGATGGCGCAGCGCTGGCCCGCGAAGCCGGACTCCGCTCCGGTCGCGCTGCACGGTGACCTGGTAGGCCGCGCCCAGCAGCGCGGGCACAGCGTCCGGCTCGAAGGCGTCGGCCTGCGGGCCGAGCACGACGCGGATTGGCGCTGCCTCCAGGCAGGCATCGGAGCCGACGGGACGGATGCTCGGGGTGGCCCGGCGCTCTCCTCGACCAAGCACGTCCCCCGCCCGGAGCGGCCGCCCGGCCAGGCCGGGCAGACCGCCGCGGGCGTTCGCCGAGCGACTCCCGAACACCGGTGGGGTCTCAAGACCCCCGCCGACCGCCAGGTAGGCCCACTGCCCGCGCCGGGGCGCGGTGAACGTGATCTCGGCGCCCTCGCGCACGGCCACGGCTCGCTCCATCGGCAACGCGCGGCCGTCGCCCGAGGCGCCGAGGTCGGCGCCGGCCACCGCCACCTCGACGTCCGCCAGCGCCCGCAGCACCGGCCCCGGAAACGTCAGCTCCACGGCGGCGGCCCCGGGGGGATTCCCCACCGCCGCGTTCGCGGCGCCCAGCGCCCCTGGATCGAGCGCGCCAGACGCAGGCACCCCGAACCGACGCCAGCCCGGGCGGCCCAGGTCCTGCACCGTCGTCAGCAGGCCGGGGCGCACCACCTCGAGCGCAGGGCGCGCGGCACCCGCAGGCCCCGAAACGCCATCGGCCCGCAGAGCGCCGGCGGCCGGGGGAGCCTGCGCCAGGGTGTCGGCCGACACAGGACGGAAGCGGACGCGCGCGCCTGGCCGCAGCAGAAACGGCTCCCTGCGCGCGGGGTCGAAGACGCGCACCGGCGTCCGGCCGAGAATGTGCCACCCGCCCGCGGTCTCCAGGGGATAGATGCCGGTGAACCGGTCGGCGATGGCCACGCTGCCTGCGGGCACACGGGGCCGGGGCGAGGACCGTCGCGGCAGGCGCAGGGCCGGGGTCAGCTCGCCCAGGTAGGCATAGCCAGGCGCGAACCCCAGCATGAACGCCAGGTAGTCCGGTTCGCTGTGCAGGCGGACCACCTCACGGGCGTCGAGCCCACAGGCCCGCGCGACGTCATCGAGGTCCGGGCCGGCAGCCCCGCCGTAGACCACCGGGATTTCCACCAGCGGGCCAGCGCCGAGGTGCGCGGGCGGCGCTGCGGCCACAGCGGGTGCCACCTGTGCCGCGAGATCGGCGTAGGCCACCCGCGCCGGATCGTAGACGAGCAGGACCGAGCACATGCCCGGCACGGTTTCGACGACGCCAGGCAGGCCGGCCAGCGCGGCCTCGGCCCCGAGCACGCGCGCCACAGCCGCGGGCGAGGGCCGCGGGGCGACCTCGATCACCAGGCCCCGATCGCCCAGCGGCCGCACCAGCGGCCGGGCCCCGGTCACTCCGGTGCCCTAGGATAGGACCCGAGCACCCGCAGGAACGCGGTGACGCCAGCCAGGTCCGCCAGGGCCGCACGGCCCTCGGGCGACTCGTGGTGAACCTCGCAGTCCACGTAAAACATGTACTCCCATGGCCGGTCACGCCGCGGTCGCGACTCGAGCTTGGTCAGGTTGAGCCCGCGTGTGGCGAAGGCACCCAGGGCCCGGTAGAGCGCGCCCGGCACGTTGGCCGTTGTGAACACGATCGACATCTTCGACCGGCCGGCTGGCGGCGCCGGCTGCTGCGAGAGGGCGAGGAAGCGCGTCACGTTCACCGGACTGGTCTCGATCCCTTCGGCCAGCACCGCGAGCCCGTAGATCTCGGCGGCGCGCCGGCCGGCGATCGCGGCGACGCCGCTGCGTCGCTCGGTGGCGACGATACGCGCGCTGCCCGCGGTGTCGTGCGCGGGCAGGAGCTCCCAACCGCCGCGCGCCAGGAACGCCTCGCACTGGGCCAGCGCCTGCGGGTGGGACATGACCGTCCGGATGGTTTCCAGCGTCTCGCCGGGCAACGCGAGCAGGCAGTGCTCGATGCGCAGGTTGTGCTCGCCCACGATGTGGAGCGCCCGACGGGCCAGCAGGTCGTAGGTCTCATTGATGCTGCCGGCCTGCGAGTTCTCCACGGGCACCAGGCCGCGAGCGACCTCGCCGCGCTCCACCGCGTCGAACACCTCGGCCAGCGTGCGGCACGGCACCGGCGTGATCTCTCCGAAGTGGGCGATCGCCGCGGCCTCGCTGTAGGCTCCGCGCTCGCCCTGAAAGGCGACCTTCATCCGCGCACCTCGACCGGCGGCGACTGCTCGACCCAGGCCGCCGCCACCGCGACCGGCCGGCCGCCGCGCAGGTAGACGCGGGGGACGCGTCGCCCCAGACGACAGAGCAGCTCGTAGGCGATGGTGCCCGCGGCAGCGGCGACCTCCACCGCCGGCAGCTCCTCGCCGAACACCAGCACCTCGTCGCCCTCATGCACCGCCGCGTCCCCGACGTCGAGCATGGTGTAGTCCATGCAGACGCGGCCGGCCACGGGATGTCGACGGCCGCCGACCATCATCACGCCCTGGCCGCTGAGCTGTCGCGGGTAGCCGTCCGCGTAGCCCACGGGGACGGTGGCGATCGTTGTCGCGGTCGCGGCCCGGTAGGTTGCACCGTAGGAGACCGGGGTGCCAGCCGGCACCCGCAGCACGCGCACCACGCGCGACCGTACCGCCATCACGGGACGCAGCCCCGGGTCGAGGTGAGGCGCGGGCGGCACCCCGTAGAGCGCGATGCCCGGGCGTACCAGGTCGAGCGCGGCGTCGGGAAAGCCCACTAGCCCGGCGCTCGCGGCGGCGTGCGCCAGCGCCGAGGGGAACCGCGCCCGCACCACGCGCACCGCCTCGGCGAAGCGCGCGAGCTGCGCGCGCGTGGCCGCGGAATCCTGGTCGTCAGCGCACGCCAGGTGTGTGCTGACGCCCGCCACGGCAACGCCGGCGCGCGCCGCGGCGACGACGACGTCGGGCAGTTGCGCGAGAGTCGCGCCGCCGCGCGTCATGCCGGTGTCCACCTCGATGTGGACGCGCGGCCGCGCGCGAGGCCCCAGCCGGCCGACCGCGGCGATGTCGGCGACCCCGCTGGCGGTCACCTCGCAGCCCGCGGCGCCCACGCGCTCCAGCCAGGCCGGCGCCGTGGACCCGAGAATCAACAGGCGCGCGTCCACGCCGGCCGCGCGGAGCTCCAGGGCCTCCTCCGGCGCCGCGACGCCGAGCCACACGGCGCCGGCGGCCAGCGCCGCGCGCGCGACCGCCACGGCGCCGTGCCCGTACGCGTCGGCCTTCACGACGGCCATGAGCGCCGCCGGTGCGCGGGCCGCGAGCAGGCGCACGTTGTGCTCGAGCGCGTCGAGGTCCACCGTCGCCCAGGTCCTGGCGCGCGCGAGGGCCACCGCGTCGGCGTTCATGGCGCGGCCAGCGGCGTCACGAGCTCCGCGACGGTGCCAGCCCGCACCGCGGCCAGCGCCGCCGGCAGGGCATCGGCCACCTCGCGCGCCAGGATGCCCGCTGGCCCCCGGCTAGCCGCCGTTAGATCCCCGGCCAGACCGTGCAGATAGGCCCCGGCCCAGGCCGCATCGCAGGGTGCCAGACCCGCCCCGGCCAGGGCGGCCACCGCACCCGCGAGCACGTCCCCCATGCCGCCAGTGGCCATCGCCGGGTTGCCCGTGGGCACGACGTACGCGTCGCCCCGGGGATCGGCGACGATCGTCCTGGCGCCCTTGAGCACGACCACCGCCCGGAATCGCTCCGCGGCGGCGCGGGCGACCTGGAGCCGGTGGCGCTGGACGTCCTCGATACGCGCGCCGAGCAGGCGCGCCATCTCGCCCGGATGCGGCGTAAGGACCAGCGGCGGCCGGGCGGACGCCAGCTCACCCGCGGCAGGGGCCATCACGTTCAGCGCGTCGGCGTCCAGCACCAGCGGACACGTGCACGCCGCCAGCAGCCTGCGGACGACCGCGGCGGACCCTGGCCGGGTGGTCAGCCCGGGCCCGCAGGCCACGGCGTCCGCGGCCGCGGCCATCTCGAGCACGGCGCCGGCGGCCTCGGCCGCGAACGCGCCATCCGTGTCGGGAAGGGGGTGCGGCATCGCCTCGATAACCGCCGGCCCGACGATCGGATACGCGGCTGCGGGCACACCGAGGGTCACGAGCCCGGCGCCGGCGCGGAGCGCCCCGAGCGCGGCCAGGACCGCGGCCCCGGTGTGGCCGACTGACCCGGCCACCACCAGCACCCGGCCGAAGTGGCCCTTGTGGGCGTCCACCTTCCTGGCCGGCACCACGGTGGCCACCATCCGCGCGGTGACCAGCGATGTCCGCACACCCGAGTTCTCCAGGAGCCGGGGCGGGTGGCCGACGTCGGCAACCCAGATCCGACCGGCCGCCTCGGCGCCCTCGGCCAGCACCAGACCGATCTTTGGCAATCCCATCGTGACCGTGGCCGTAGCGCGCACCGAGGTGCCGTCGGCGGCGCCGGTGTCGCCGTGGACCCCGGAGGGGACGTCGATGGCCAGCACCGGTCGGGCGGCCGCGTTGAGCGCCTCAATGGTCTTCGCGGCCAGACCGATCACCGGGCCACGGAACCCCGTGCCGAACAGGCCGTCCACCACCAGATCCGCGCCGCCCAGCAAACCGCGCAGGCCCGGCAAGGCCAGGCTATCCAGGTTGATGATCTCCACCCCGGCCCGGCGGGCGGCCTGCAGCGCGGTCGCCGCATCCCCGGTCACCTCTACGTCGCGGGCGACGAGCACGACGGTGACCCGCCACCCGGCAGCGAGCATCAGCCGCGCGGCCACGAGCCCGTCCCCGCCATTGTTGCCCTTGCCGGCGATGACCACGACGCGGGGCGCGGCCGCGGCCGTCATGCGGCGAGCGGCCTCGAAGACGGCCCGGCCTGCTGCCTCCATCAGGACGAGGGTGGGCACGCCGAACTCCTCGGCGGCCCGACGGTCGAGCGCGGCCATCTCCTCGCTTGTGGGAAGACGCACGCCCGCACCCTTCTTGTCGCCCGCGCTGGTTTCCTCCGAGGGCGCCATCCACAAGCGCCCACACTATCCACACCCCCAGAACGCTCGTTGGGGATTGCGCGCTCCACCCCGCAGTGTTACGGTACGGCTAGAGGGGCGCGAGCCCAACGGCAAAGTAGCCGACTCAAACGTCGCGCACGTGGACTCCGAAAGCCCGACGGTCTTCTTGGGGGGTAACTCCCAAGATCAGCCTGACGAGCAGTAAGAACCGGCGGCGCGACCGAAGACGGTGAAACGTCGGAGAAAGCCAGCGCCCCTCTTCGACTTTTCGTTCTAGCCCCGCGCTGTGCAGGGAGCCACCTCTCGCCCTGGAGAGGGGGCGGAGGTGACCGATCACGCGCGTGAGCTGGCTGCGCGATGCCGGGGCGCTCACGCGGCTGACGCGCGACCTCCCCCCGGTTTCTCCGCACCCCGCTCACCCCGGAGGCGGTGCGCGCAAAGGCCGCTGCCAGGCTGGCGAAGCGCGAGGCGCACCTCCTGGCGCTCGCCGACCGCGCCATCTACGCGAACCCGGCCAGCCCGTAGCGGCGGCTGCTCCGGTACGCCGGCTGCGAGCCCGGCGACCTGCGGGCCCTGGTCGCCGCGCGCAGGCTCGACGGCGCGCTCGCCCACCTCGCGGACGCCGGCGTCTACGTCACGTTCGACGAGTTCAAGGGACGTACCGACGCCGTGCGTGGAAGCGCCCGCTTCCGGTTCCGCGACGCGGAGTTCGACAACCCGACGATCCCCTCGCACGCGCCATCGGCCGGCTTGCCGGCCGACCGTTGCCGGCGCCCTCGTTCCACGACCTGACCGACGCGGCGGGCATGGTGCGGCGGCTCACCACGCTGCGCCGAGACGGTCGACCGATCGGCGCCGATTACCAGGTGATCGAGCACGAGGAGGACGGGGTCTTGGGGCTGTCGTTGCTCGTCGGCCCGGTGGATCCCGAGCGCGTCCGCGCCGTGTTCCTCGAGGCGCTGGCGGCCGGGGGCGGGCTGGAGCGCCTGGGGGCCGAGTTCTGGCGCCGCGCTCGGACGGTGACCGTCCGGCGGGAGGAGCCCCGGGCCACCCCGGCCGGCAAGGTGCTGCCGTTTCAGCTCAGTCGGTAGTCGGCAGCGGCCCGCGCACGGCGACCGCGTTGGCCACGGCGTGCGCGTGCGTGTGCGAGAGCGCCAGCAGCACGTCGGTGATGCCCCGCTCGTCGGCGAGGCGCCGGGCGGCGCCGTGGAGGTGCACACGCGGCCGGCCGAGCGCGTCGTTGGCGATCTCGATCTCCCGCCAGGCGAGCGCCCGCCAGCCCACGCCCAGCGCCTTCATCACGGCCTCCTTCGCCGCGAACCGCGCGGCCAGGCGCGGGAACCGGCCCGCGGCGGACTGCGCCCGCGCGAGCTCGGCCGGGGCGTAGACGCGGCGCAGGAACGCCTCACCCCACCGCGCCACGGCCCGCTCGACGCGATCCACCTCGACAATGTCCACGCCGATGCCGACGAGCGTCATCGCGATGGCAGCTCCGCCTCCTCCACGAGCATGATCAGGATCTCGTCGCGAATGGGGTAGCGCCGCCCGCACAGCGTGCAGACGATCCGGTCCCCCTCGCGCCGCACCGGCGCGCGGTCCGCCGGGCAGGCCAGGATTTTGAGGAACTCCTCGTCGATCGTCATACCCCCACTCTACTCCACGGTCACGCTCTTGGCCAGATTGCGGGGCTGGTCGATGTCGTGGCCGCGGAGGGCGGCCACGTGGTAGGCGAAGAGCTGCAGCGGAAGGATCGCGAGCACCGGCGCGAGCAGGTCGTCGGTCGGCGGGATGCGCAGGACGGTCTGCGCGTACTTGGCGATCTCGGCGTCGTCGTCGTAGGCCACCGCGATCACCTCCGCGCCCCGCGCCCGCACCTCCTGGATGTTCGAGATGGTCTTCTCGTAGACCGTGCGCTGGGTCGCGAGCGCGAACACCGGGGTCTGGGGCGTGACCAGGGCCAGGGTGCCGTGCTTGAGCTCGCCGGCCGCGAGGGCCTCGCTGTGCAGGTAGGAGATCTCCTTCAACTTGAGCGAGCCCTCCATGGCCACGGCGTAGTCAAGGCCGCGCCCGATGAAGAAGGCGTGCTCGGCGCCGACCCACCGCCGCGCGAGGACCTCGACCTCGGCGGACCGCTCGAGCGCCTGCTGCGCCTGGAGGGGCAGGTGGCGCAGCGCGCCGATGAGCGCCGCGGCGCGCGCGGACGCGAGCGTCCCACGCCGCAGCCCCAGGTGGATCGCGAGCATCTGCAGCGCGACGAGCATGGTGGTGTAGGCCTTGGTCGAGGCCACCGCGATCTCCGGGCCGGCGCGGATGAACAGGACGTCGTCCGCTTCGCGCGCGAGCGTGCTGCCCACGACGTTGGTCACGGCGAGCACGCGGCTCCCGCGGCGTCGCGCCTCGCGCGCCGCCGCCAGCGTGTCGGCGGTCTCGCCCGACTGGCTGATGGCGACCGCGAGCGTCCTCCCGACGATGAGGGGATCGCGGTACCGTAGCTCCGAGGCCAGGTCCGGCTCGACCGGCACGCGCGCCAGGTGCTCGATGAGCCACCGCCCCACGAGCCCGGCGTGGAAGGCGGTGCCGCAGGCGACCACCCACACCTTGTCCAGCCGCCGGACCAGGTCTTCGGGCAGGGCGACGCCGTCCAGCGTCACCTCGTCGTCACGGTCCAGCCGACCCATCATCGTTTCGTGGAGGGCGCGCGGCTGCTCGTAGATCTCCTTGAGCATGAAGTGCGGGTAGCCTCCCTTCTCCGCCATCGCCGCGTCCCAGGTGATGTGCTCGGGCCGGCGGGCGACGGGACGGCCGTCCAGGTCGGCCAGCGTGACCCTGCCGGCCTCGATGACGGCCATTTCGCCGTCACCGATGACCAGCACGTCGCGCGTGTAGGGCAGCAGGGCCGGGATGTCGGAGGCGAGCAGGGTCTCGTCGGGGCCGAGCCCGACGATGAGCGGGCTGATCATGCGGACGGCGACGATGCGCTCCGGGTCATCGGCGCTCATGACCACGATCGCATACGCGCCGCGGGTTTGCCGTACGGCCTCGCGCACCGCGGCTTCCATCCGGTCGGGTCGGCCCGAGGGAATGGCCTCCAGCGCCTCCTCGATCAGGTGGGCGACGACCTCGGTGTCGGTGTCGGACCGGAACCGGTGTCCGGCGGCCTGAAGCCGCTCGCGCAGCGGCAGGTAGTTCTCGATGATCCCGTTGTGGATCACCACACACCGGCCCGTGCAGTCGCCGTGCGGGTGCGCGTTCGCCTCGGTCGGGTGGCCGTGGGTCGCCCAGCGCGTGTGCCCGATCCCGGCGCGGCCGGCTATCGGCCGGTCGGCGATCGCGGATTCGAGCACCGCGAGCTTGCCCGCGGCCTTGCGCGTCTCGATGCGGCCGTCTGCGAGGACGGCCACGCCGGCCGAGTCGTACCCTCGGTACTCCAGCCGCCGGAGCCCGTCCAGCAGGATCGGGAGCGCCTGCCGCGGGCCGATGTAGCCCATGATGCCGCACATGTCGTCGCCTCCAGGCACGTCGTCCCGACCCGGGCACCCACGCGCCGCGCGCAACGGGTGCGTTCCCCGGGAGGAACCGCATCAGACCTTGGGGGATGCCTCCTGGACCGCCGCTTTGGGCCGGAGTTGCCTCCGGGGTTTGTCGGCGGCCTTGCCCTCAGCCGTGGGTGTCGTGGACTGAGGGTGTGCAGGCCCGGATCAGGCCTAGGGTCACCCGCCGATCCTCCGAGCTCCCCTTCCTCGTCAACCCGGACCGCGTCCGGGTTCAGGCGCTGGCGCACGCGTGAACCGCCGCATCACCTCCTGGCGATAGTATCCGCGCCACGCCGCCGGTTGTCACGCCTGGGGCGAGGAGTCCAGCCGGCCGCGCCGCAGGCGCTCCCTTAGCGCCATGAAGAACAACGGCGGGATGGTCCGAACGACCGCCCAGCGTCGGGGCTCCCGCGCCGCGCGCCACAGCCACTCCAGCCCGACCCGCTGCATCCACGCGGGCGCGCGCGGCACGCGCCCGGCGAGCACGTCGAGCGACCCGCCGACCCCGATCGCGACCGGCACGCGCAGAACCGGCAGCCAGCGCTGCATCCAGCGCTCCTGCCGCGGCGCGCCGAGCGCCACCAGGAGCACATCCGGCCGCGCCTGGCGGATCGCCTCGACGACCGCCGGTTCCTCCTCGGGCGCAAAGTACCCGTGCCGCACGCCGGCGATCAGAAGCCCGGGGTGGCGCGCGCGGAGTGCGTCCGCGGCGCGCGCGGCCACCCCGGGCTCGCCGCCGAGAAGGAACACGCGGTAGCCCTCCCGCTCGGCCTCGCCGCACAGCGCGATGGCCAGGTCGATGCCGGCGACGCGCTCGGGGAGCCGCACGCCCAGAATGCGCGCCGCCACCAGCACCCCGACCCCGTCGGGGGTCACCAGTCCCGCGTCGTTGACCAGCTCGCGCAGCACGGCGTCGTGCGCCGCCTGCACGAGCAGCGCGCCGTTGAGCGTGACCACATAGCCCGGCCGCCGTTCACGGACGCGCGCGCGCACCCAGGCGAGGGCGCCCGCCATCCCGACGGCGTGCACCTGCGTCCCGAACAGCTCGCGGCGCAGGGCCGCGGCCCCGGCGGTCACGCCGCGCCCCCGGCTGCCCGGGCCACGGCCTCCGCCACGCGGCCGGCCACGGCCTCGGCCTCCTCGAGCGAGGGGGCCTCCACCATCACGCGCACCAGCGGCTCGGTGCCGGACGGCCGCACCAGGATGCGGCCGGCACCGGCCAGGCGCGCCATAGCCTCGGCCACCGCCTCTCGCACCACGGGTGCCTCCGCCACGCCGTTGCGGTCACCCACCCGTACGTTGCGGAGCACCTGTGGGAACCGCGGGATCGCGGCCCGCAGCGCCGACAGCGGCCGACCGGTGCGGCGCATGACGTTGACCAGTTCCACCGCGGTGACCAGGCCGTCACCGGTCGTGGTCGCGTCGAGGAAAATGATGTGCCCGCTCTGTTCGCCGCCCAGGGTGGCGCCGATCTCGCGCATGCGCTCCAGCACGTAGCGGTCACCGACACCGGTCCGCTCCACGCGCACGCCAGCGGCGCGCAGCGCGGTCTCGAAGCCGGCGTTGCTCATGACGGTCGCGACGACAACGTCGCCGGCCACCCCGCGGCCGCGGCGGTCAAGCGCGCAGATGCCCATGATCGTGTCGCCGTCGGCGACCTCGCCGTGTTCGTCGACCGCGAGCACGCGGTCGGCGTCGCCGTCGTGCGCAAGCCCGAGATCGGCGCCGCTCGCCCGCACGGCCGCCTGGAGCGGCGCCAGGTGCGTGGACCCGCAGCCGACGTTGATACGTGCCCCGTCGGGCTCCGCGTGCAGCGCGATCACCTCGGCACCGAGCGCGCGCCACAGGCGCGGCGCGGTGCGGACCGCGGCGCCGTACGCGCAGTCCACCACGACCCGCAGCCCGTCGAGGCGGCCGACCGCCAGCGACGCGACGTGCGCCAGATACGCCTCCTCGGCGTCGGGCACCGGCCGGATGTCGCCGACCCCGGCCCCGCTCGGCCGCGGGAGGCCGTCGCCGTCCAGCAGCGCCTCGATCTGCTCCTCGCGGGCGTCCGGCAGCTTGTAGCCGTCGGGGCCGAAGAGCTTGATCCCGTTGTCCTCGACCGGGTTGTGCGACGCGGAGATGACGACTCCGCACGCGGCGCCGCGCCGACGGGCCAGGTAGGCGACCGCGGGCGTCGGCAGGATGCCGCCCAGCTCCACCGAGGCGCCGGTGGAGCAGACCCCGGCCGCGAGCGCCGCCTCCAGCATCGGACCGGAGAGGCGCGTGTCGCGGCCGACGAAGAAGACCCCGCCGCCGACGGCGGCCGCGGCCGCCCGGCCCACGCGAAATGCGAGCTCCGGTGTCAGGTCGACGTTCGCGACCCCCCGGATCCCGTCGGTCCCGAAGTAGCGTCCCATGCCGCCGGGCTAGCGGCGCGCCAGGGAGACGACGACCGAGGCCGGCGTCGCCTGCACCGAGGTCACGCCCGAGGGCACCTGGATGCGGAGGTTCACGCGGTGCCGGCCCGGCCCGAGCGCGCTCACATCGGCCACCGCCTGAACGTCGGAGGCGCGCACCGAGAGCACGGCATCCGCCGGCCATCGCATCTCCACGTCCACTCCCGGCGGCTCGGCGACCGCGGTCCAGCCCTCGGCGAGCCCGGCGAAGACCACCTCGACGTTGGACAGGCGGAGCGAGGCGACCGCCCCACCGTCACCCGGGGGCCGCACCGCGGTGTTCACGTAGTACCACATAGTGACGGCGATCGCCAGGGAGAGGAGCAGCAGGCGAGCCCGCTCGGAGCCGACCGCGGAGAGCCGGGCCCTCATGCCGTCGGCTGGGTGCGCCGCCAGGGCCACAGCACCGGCATGCGGCCGCCCCCCTGCGCCAGGAGCTCCAGCAGCGCGACCTTGAGTTCCTCCTCGGAGAGCCCGCGGGTGAGGCGGCCGTCGCGGGCCAGCGAGATGCCCCCGCTCTCCTCGGAGACCACCACCGCGATCGCGTCGGTCGCCTCGCTGATGCCCACGGCCGCGCGGTGCCGCGTCCCCAGCGTCCGCGAGAGGTGCGGGTTCTCCGAGAGAGGCAGCAGGCAGCTCGCCGCCATCAGGCGGTTGCCGCGGAGCACCACGGCGCCGTCGTGCAGCGGGGTGTTGGGGAAGAAGATCGTGATGAGGAGCTGCACGCTGACCAGGGCGTCCACCTTGATGCCCGACTCCACCACGTCGTTGAGCCCGGTGCGGCGCTCGAGCACGATCAGCGCGCCCGTGCGCCGGCCCGAGAGGATCCGGCAGGCGCGGGCGACGTCGTTGACCAGCCGGATCGTTTCCTCGCGACCTAGCCCCCCTCCCACGCCCTGGACGAACGTCCCGCCGCGCCCGAGCTGCTCCAGCATCCGGCGTAGCTCGGGCTGGAAGATCACCAGCAGGGCCAGCGGGATGGCCAGGGTGAGGTACGACAGCACCCACTGCAGGGTGTTGAGTTTCAGCACACGGCTGGCGGTGTAGACGAGGAAGAGCACGACCAGGCCGCTGGCGAGCTGCACGGCGCGCGTCCCGCGCACCAGGAGCAGCACCTGGTAGATCAGGATCGTCACGATGACGATGTCGAGCGCGTCAACCGGCCGGATCTGCATCGCCTTGCCGCCACGTGTCGTCGTTAGAGTATCATCGCGAGCAGGGCCTTCTGTGCGTGCATGCGGTTCTCCGCCTGATCGTAGACGATGGCCCGCGGCCCGTCGAGGACGTCATCGGTGATCTCCTCCCCGCGGTGGGCCGGCAGGCAGTGCATCACCACGGCCGTCGGCCGCGCCGCCTCCAGCAGCCCCGCGTTCACCTGGTAGGGGCGGAAGATGCGGGCGCGCTCCTCCCGCTCCGCCTCCTGTCCCATGCTCGCCCAGACGTCGGTGTAGACCACATCAGCGCCCCTGGCGGCCTCGCGCGCGTCGCCGGTCAGCGTGACGGACCCGCCGGTCGCCGCGGCGATCTCGCGTGCCCGGGCCACCACCGCCGCGGCCGGCTGGTAGCCCTGGGGGGTGGCAACCGTCACCGTCATGCCCACCTTGGCCGCGGCGAGCAGCAGCGAGTGGCAGACGTTGTTGCCGTCGCCGACCCAGGCCAGGCGTACCTCGCCCAGGCGCGGGAACCGCTCGGCGATCGTGAGCAGGTCGCCGAGCGCCTGGCAGGGGTGCTCGTGGTCGGAGAGCCCGTTGATCACCGGCACCACCGCGGCCTCCGCCAGGCCCGTCACCGTGGCATGCGCGAACGTGCGCGCCATGATCCCGTCGGCCATGCGCTCCAAGTTCCGGGCGGCGTCCGGGATCGCCTCCCGCACGCCGAGCTGGATATCCTGCGGGCCCAGGTAGACGGCCATCCCTCCCATCTGGAACATGCCCACTTCGAAGCTGACGCGGGTCCTCAGCGACGGCTTCTCGAAGATCATGGCCAGGGTCTTACCCGCCAGCAGGGCCGGCCGGTCCCCGGCGGCGCACCGCCCCTTGAGCTCGCGCGCGAAGCCGATGAGGCCCGAAAACTCCTCCGGGGTCAGATCGTCCACGGACAGATAGTCGCGTCCACGCAGGCGCATGCCCTCCTCCTTGTACGGTCCCCTGCTCGCGGGGAATGGTTCGCAGGCGGCGGGGCACCCGCCGCGCGGTACGAATAATCATACATCTAAATGGATAAGCATGCAATGCGAATGGCGCCCGGTGCGCCCCGGACGTTCGCCGACGGGCACCCCCATCGCCGCTAGCGCCCCGGGTGGGGCAGTCCCGCGGCCCAGCGGGCGACCAGGTCCCCCAGCGTCGGCGAGGACCGGTCCTCGAGCTCGTAGCGCGCGCGCACCACCGGGGCGCGCAGCCGCAGCAGGCGTCCCAGGTCCGCGGGCGTGCCCAGGACCACCACCTCGGGCGCCGCGCGGTTGATGGTGGCCTCCAGGTCCCGGAGCTGCGCCGCGTCGTAGCCCATCGCCGGCAGGACCGGCCCGAGGTGCGGGTAGTGCGCGAATGCCTCGCGTACGCGGCCCACCGCGGCCTCGCGCACATCCACCACCCGGGCGCCCGCGGCCACCGCGGCCAGGAAGCCCGCGCCGTGGGGCATCTCGCCATGGGTGAGCGTCGGGCCGTCCTCCACGACGACCACGCGGCGGCCGACGACCCGCTCGGGCGCCTCGAGGACCGGCGGCATCGCGGCCTCGACGACGGTGGCCGCGGGGTTCGCGCGCGCCACCGCCGCGCGCACGGCGCGCACGCCCTCGGGCGGCGCGGTGTCCACCTTCGCGATAACCACGACGTGCGCCATGCGGAGGTTGGCCTCGCCGGGATGGTAGCGCGTCTCGTGGCCCGGCCGGTGCGGGTCGGCGAGCACGATGTGCAGGTCGGGCCAGACGAACGGGAAGTCGTTGTTGCCGCCGTCCCAGACCAGGACGTCCGCCTCGGCCTCGGCGGCGCGGATGACCTCGGCGTAGTCGACGCCGGCGAACACCGGCGTGCCGCGTGCCAGGTGCGGCTCGTACTCCTCGCGTTCCTCCACGGTCACGCCGGCGCGGTCGAGGTCGGCGTCCGACGCGAACCGCTGGATGCGCTGCGCGACCAGGTCGCCGTAGGCCATCGGGTGGCGCACGACCGCGGGCCGGCGCCCCAGCGCGCGCAGCCGGGCCGTCACGTAGCGCGTCGTCGGGCTCTTCCCCGCGCCCGTGCGCACCGCGCAGATTGCCACCACCGGGACGCGGGCGGGCAGCATCGTCTCGCGCGGCCCGAGCAGGCGGAAGCCGGCCCCGGCGGCCAGTGCCGTCGACGCCAGGTGCATGACGTGCTCGTGGGTGACGTCGCTGTAGGCGAAGATGACCTGCTCGACGGCCTGCTCGCGCACGAGCGCGGCCAGCCGGTCCTCCTCGACGATCGGGATGCCCTCGGGATAGCGCGGCCCGGCGAGCACCGGCGGGTAGCGCCGCCCCGCGATGTTCGGGATCTGCGCCGCGGTGAACGCCACGACCTCGGCGTCGGCGCGGTCGCGGAACCAGGTGTTGAAGACGTGGAAGTCGCGGCCACCCGCGCCGAGGATCACGACGCGGGTGCGCGGGGACGCCGGGAGGGGCTCAGCGCTTGCTGTACTGAAAGCCCTTGCGCGCCCGCTTGCGCCCGTACTTCTTGCGCTCCTTTTCGCGGGGGTCACGCGTCAGGAAGCCCCCCTTGCGCAGCGACGGCCGCAGGGCCTCGTCGGTTTCCAGCAGGGCGCGCGCGATGCCGTGCCGCACGGCGCCGGCCTGCCCGGCGACGCCGCCGCCCGCGACGGTCACCACCACGTCGTACCGGCTGTCGGTGCCGGTGGCGACGAGCGGCTGGCGCACCAGGCTCTGGAGCGGTGCGGTCGGGAAGTAGGCGTCGAGCGGACGCCCGTTGATCGTGATGGTGCCGGCGCCCGCGCGGAGCTGGACCCGCGCGACGGCCTCCTTGCGGCTTCCGGATGCGAGCGCGACGACCTGTGTGGCCACGTGAGCTCCTCGCTCTCCCTAGAGCTGCACCGGCGACGGCTTCTGCGCGGCGTGCGGGTGTGCCGCCCCCCGGTAAACCTTCAGCTTCTTGAGCAGCGCGCGGCCCTGGCGGGTCTTGGGCAGCATGCCGCGCACGGCCTCGGTGACCACGCGCTCCGGGTGCGTGCGCAACAGCACCTCGTACGGGGTGGTCTTCAGCCCGCCCGGGTACCCGCTGTGCCGGACCATCTGCTTCTGCTGCAGCTTGCGGCCCGTGAGCCGCACCCCGGCCGCGTTCACGACGACGACGAAGTCGCCGGTGTCCATGTGGGGCGTAAAGACCGGCTTGTGCTTGCCCCGCAGCAGCGTCGCCACCCTGGCCGCGAGCCGGCCGAGCACCTTGCCGTCGGCGTCCACCAGGAGCCACCGCCGCTTCACCTCGCCGGCGGCGGGCAGGTACGTCTTCATCGAAGCCTCGCCCGATCGGTGGGATGCGTCAAGAACGCCGGGGACCATGCGGTCGCCCGGCGGACCACGCGTTAGTGTAGTACGCCGTGCGAGCGGGTGTCAAGGTGTGGCGGCGGCGCGTGTGAACGTTCTGTGATTCTGTCACCCCGTAAGCGTTCAGTGAAAGTGTCACCCCCCTCCGAAGCCAAAGACAGGAGGCATGGTGACCTTGTCGCAGCA
>JAVHMA010000002.1 GCA_031081715.1 Armatimonadota bacterium
GTCCCACCGGGGGAACCGCCGATGAACATGAACACCACCAGTAGCGCCAGCGTCGGCTCGGTCAGCGACGCCACATCGAGCGTGTTAAAGCCCGCGGTCCGAGGCGTCACCGCCTGGAAGAGCGTCGCAAGCACCCGTGCCGGCCAGGACAGCGCGCCCAGCGTGGCGGGATTGCCGTGCTCCAGCAACCCGATCAGCAGCGCGGCGCCGCCGAGCAGCGCGCCGCTGGTGACCAGCACGGTCCTGGAGTGCAGCGACAACCGCCGCTCTCGCAGGTCGAACAGCACCGTGAACCCGAGCCCGCCGAGGACCACCAGGCCCATGACCGTCAGGCTCACCACGGGATCGGCGACGTAGCCCGTCAGACTCCGAAAGCCCCCCATCAGGTCGAAGCCCGCGTTGTTGAAGGCCGAGACGCTGTGAAACACGCCGTAGTAGAGCGCGCGGTCGGGTGGCATCTCCGCGGCGAACCGCGCGGTCAGCACCGCGGCCCCGATCGCCTCAAAGGCCAGGGCGCCGAGGATGATGCGCCGTGTGAATCGCACCACGCCGCCGGTGTAGGGGAGGCCGTGCGCCTCGCTGAGGACGATCCGCTCGCGCAGCCCGATCTTCCACCCCAGCAGGAGCGCGAGCAGCGCCCACGACGTCATGTAGCCGAACCCACCGACCTGGATCAGCGCCAGGATGACCAGCTCGCCGAACGTGGAGTAATAGTCGGCGGTGTCCACGACGACGAGCCCGGTGACGCATGTCGCCGACGTCGAGGTGAACAGCGCGGTGAGGAACGGCGTTGCGCGGCCCGAGGCCGACGCCGCGGGGAGCGAGAGTAGCACCGCGCCCACGAGGATGATCGCCGTGAAGCCGGCGATGATCGACTGCGAGGGGCTCAGGGCGAACCGGGTAGCCCTCGGCCGTGCCGTGACGGAAATGGACTGGGCCATCGCCGTCCGTCGGACCCCCGCGAGACACGGCCGCACGGCCGCCGCCCGCGAGGGGACCTACGAGCCCAGCCGCTCCTTGGCGCGAGCCACCAGCGCGTCGAACGCCGCGCGGTCGCGCACCGCCAGGTCGGCGAGCATCTTCCGGTTGACGCGCACACCCGCCTGGCGCAGCCCGTGGATCAGCCGGCTGTAGGTCACCCCGCTCCCGCGCGCCGCGGCGTTGATCCGGGCGACCCACAGCCGCCGGAACTGCCGCTTGCGCAACCGCCGGTCCACGAACGCCCGGGCGAGCGCCCGGGTGACGTACTGGTTGGCGAGCCGGTACCAGCGGCTCTTCGCGCCGCGGTACCCGCGGGCGAGCCGAAGGACCTTCTTGTGCCGTCGGTGCGCGGTGACGCCGCGCTTCACGCGTGCCATGGCCGTTCCACCTTCCGTCGTCCGTCCATCGGGCCGCCCCGCGGCGGCCGCGTCAGCCTCCCGGCAGGAGCCGGCGCAGGCGCTCCTCGTCGGCCGGGTGCACCGCCACCCGTGCCCGCAGCGACCGCTTGCGCTTGGGGCGCTTCTTCACCTTCAGGTGCCCGCCGTGCTGACGCCCCCGGGTCAACCGGCCCGTGCCGGTGACGCCGATCCGCTTGGACGTCCCCTGATGCCGCTTCGCCTTCGCCACGTCCGCCGCTCCCCGCTACCCCTTCTTCGGGGCCACGATCATGATCATGTTGCGGCCCTCCAGTTTCGGCGCCGACTCCACCACGCCGACGTCCGCGACCATCTGCACGACGCGCTGCAGCAGCGCCCGGCCGACCTCCGGGTGGGCCATCTCCCGTCCCCGGAACCACATCGCCACGCGCACCTTGTCGCCGGCGGCCAGGAACTCCTTGATCTGGCGGACCTTGACCTGGAAGTCGTGCTCGCCGATCTTCGGGCTGAGCCGCATGCCCTTGAGGTCCTGTGTCTTCGACTTCCGGTGCGCGTCGCGGTCACGCTTGCTCTGCTCGTACTTGAACCGCCCGTAGTCCATGATCTTGCAGACGGGCGGGTTTGCGGTGGGCGCCACCTCCACGAGGTCGAGCCCGTGCTCCTGCGCGCGGGCGAGCGCGTCGCGCGTCGCGACGATGCCGAGCTGCTCTCCGCCAGGGCCGATGAGCCGGACCTCCCGTACGCGGATCCGGTCGTTGATCCTCGCCTCGCGCTCGATGCGCCTTCGCCTCCTGTCCTCCGTGCAGTCCGGTGCGCCGCGGCCCGGAAAGTAGAGAAGGGACGGCAGCCGCCATCCCTCCGCGCGGGCCCCACCGTGACCCGATGCGCGCCCGCCCCGCGGGGCGCTCGGGTGAGAAGCGGATGGCTTCTACTTTCGGCCGCTCAACGCTGCGGAGTATAGCACCGGGTCTGGACCGCGTCAACGGCGGGCTGGCGCCGTGGCGGGGGAAACGCCGCGGCACGCACCGAACGAAAGGGACGAGATGACGCGCAGAACGGCGGCGTTGCTGACTCCAATCGAGGCGCTCGGCCGCGTGATCCTGCACGCCCTGGCGGAGGCCGGGCGCGCCGCGCTGATGCTGCGCGCGGCCGCGGGCTGGCTGGTCCGCGGCCGGTGGGAGTTTCGGGAGACGATCCGGCAGATCAACGCCATCGGCGTGGACTCGGTGCCGATCGTGCTCATCACCGGGCTGTTCGCTGGCATGGTGCTGGCCTACCAGACCGCGCGGCAGCTCCTCACCTACGGGGGGGCGGGGTTCGTCGGCGGCCTGGTCGGGCTGTCCATGGCGCGCGAGGCCGCACCGGTCTTCACCGCGATCACGGCCGCGGGCCGGGTGGGCGCCGGGATCGCCGCCGAGCTCGGCGCGATGAACGTGACCGAGCAGACCGACGCGCTGCGGGTCCTGGCCGTGGACCCCGTCCGCTACCTCGTGGTCCCCCGGCTCGTCGCCGCGGCGTTCGCGATGCCGGGACTCGCCATGCTCGCCAACGTCGTCGGCAGCCTGGGCGGGTTCCTGGTGGCCACCAGCGTCGGGCTGAGCAGCAGCGCCTACACGCTCTCTCTACAGCAGTTCCTGCTCCCCTACGACGTGCTGGCGGGCCTGGTCAAGGCGACGTGCTTCGGCGTCATCATCGCCGCCGTGGGGTGCTTCCGCGGGCTGTCCGCCGCCGGCGGCGCCGACGGCGTCGGCCGCGCGACCACCGGGGCGGTCGTCACAGCGGTGGTGATGATCCTCGTGGTGAACTACTTCCTGAACCTGATCTTCTTCTAGATGCCCGCCCCCGCCCTCCCCGCCCCGCCCGCGGACGCCCCGGCGCCGAACCCCGTGGTCGTCGCGGTGCGGGACGTCTGGAAGAGCTTCGGGGCGAAGACCGCGCTCGCGGGCGTCTCGCTGGAGGTCCGCCGCGGCGAGGTACAGGTGATCATGGGGCCCAGCGGCTGCGGCAAGAGCGTGCTCCTCAAGCACCTGGTCGCGCTGCTGCGCCCCGACCGCGGCGAGATCTGGGTCTTCGACCGGCCGGTGCACGCGCTGCCCGATGGGGAGCTCGACGCGTTGCGGATACGTATGGGCGTGGTCTTCCAGTCGGCGGCCCTGTTCGACTCGATGTCGGTCGGCGACAACGTCGCGTTCCCGCTGCGCCGGCACCGGCGCCTGGCACCCGAGACGGTCGCGCGCCGCGTCGCGGAGCTGCTGGCGATGGTGGAGATGGACGGGACGGAGGCGCTCCTGCCAGCCGCGCTGTCGGGCGGCATGCGCAAGCGCGTGGGTATCGCGCGCGCGCTGGCGCTCGACCCGGCGCTCATCCTCTACGACGAGCCCACGAGCGGGCTCGACCCGCTGACCGCGCGCACCGTGGACGATCTGATCCTCCGTCTGCGGCGCGACCTGGGCGTGACCTCGGTCGTCGTCACCCACAGCGTGGACAGCGCCTTCCGCCTGGCCGACCGGCTCGCGGTCATGGAGGCGGGCCGGCTACTGGCGTCCGGGACCCCGGCGGAGATCGTCGCCTCCGGGCATCCTTTCATCAAGCAGTTCCTGGACACTCGTGCCATCGAGGTGAAGCGGACATGAGCGCAGAGCTGCGCGCGGGACTCGTCGCCGTCCTCTTCGTCGCCGCGCTGGTTGGATCGCTGCTGTTCCTGCGGGGCGGGACGGACTTCCGCGACCGCGGGTACGAGCTCCACATCGTGGTCCGCAACGCCGGCGGGATCGCGGTGGGCGCGTCGGTCCAGATGGCGGGTGTGCAGGTCGGCCGGGTCGTGCGCGTGGAGCTCACCCGCGACCGTCAGGCCCGGATCACCGTCCGCATCCGCGAGGGGATCGACATCCCCACCGGCTCGCGGTTCCTGCTGGCGACGACCGGCCTGCTCGGGGACCGCTACGTCGCGATCGACCCGGAGCCGGGCGACCCCCGACCGCTCGACCCGGACACGATCGTGACCGGCGTGCCGCCGTTCAGCATCGACGAGCTGGCCGACCGCGTTACGCGCGTCGCCCAGCGCACCGAGGACGCGCTCATCTCCATCAATCGGATCGTCGGCGATCCGGAGTTGGCGCGGGGCGTGAGCGAGACCGTCCGTACGGCCCGCGAGACGACGGCCTCGCTCCGCCGCACCGCCGAGAGCGCTGAGCGGATCGCCGCCGCCCTCGAACGGGCCGTCGGGCGCGACGTGCCGGCGATCGCCGCGCAGCTCCGCCAGATGGCCGCGGAGCTGGCCGGCGCCGCGGCCGACGTGCGGGCGTTTTCCGCCGGCGTCGCCGCCGAGGGCCAGACCGCGCGTCAGATCCGGGGGACGATCGCCTCGATCCAGCGCGCGGCCGACGGCATCGATCGCATGGTCCGCGACCTGCAAGGGGTGGTCAACGAGCAAGAGGTGCGCGCGGTCCGCGCCTCGCTCGCGGAGGCGCGCGAGGCGGTGACCGAGGCGCGCGAGGCGGTCGGCGAGGGCCGCGCGCTGATCCGGCGCGCGGACGAGACCGTCGAGCGGATCCGGCGGGTCATCCCCGAGCGCCTGGAACTCCCTGAGTTCCGGGCAACCGTCGGGCTCGAGTACGGGCTCTGGTACGACGGCCGCCGCCTTGGCCACGACGTCATCCTGACCCTGCTGCCCGAGGCGGCCACCAACTACCTGTTCACGTACCGCGAGTTCGGCGGGATGAACCGCTTCGGTCTGCAGGTCGGCACCCGGCTCGACCCACGGCTGCGGGTGCGCTACGGCGTGGTGGACTCGCACCTGGGCGTGGGCGCCGACTACCAAGCCTCGCCGTCGATCGCCTATTCGCTCGACGTCACCAACATCGGCCAGCTCACGGTGAACGCCTACCTCCGGTACCGCATCGACGAGCGCTACGGCATCACGCTGCGGGCTCAGAGCGTCCTAAACCAGCCGACGTTCGGCGTCGGCGTCTACCGCCGCTTCTAGAAAAAGTCACGAGAGCACTGCGCCCGCAGTGCTCCCGATGTGTGCGACCGGCGTCCGGCCGCTACTTGCCCTTCTTCTTCGCCTTCTTCGCCTTCTTGGCCACTTCCCTCGCCTCCCTTCCAGCGCCGACATTCATCGCGGGCGTCGGCCCGCTCGTGCGTTCAAGGATTGCCTATTCGCGTCGCCGTGAGTTTTTCCTGCCGCGCGCACGCTCCCCGCGAAAAAACTAGAGCACAGCGCGGAACGCCTCGACGACCTCGGGCACGTCGTCCTGCGTCACGTGACGGTTGGCGACCAGGCGGATCGCGCGCGGACCGACGAGGCTCACCCGCACGCCGCGCGCACGGAGGCGCTCGGCCACCGCGCGCGCGTCGTGACCCGGCAGCTCCACGCGCACGATGTTGGTTTGGACACGGCTCAGGTCGATGCGCACGCCGGGCAGGTTGGCGAGCGCCTCGGCCAGCCGGCGCGCCACGTGGTGGTCGTCGGCCAGCCGCTCGACCATCGTGTCGAGCGCGACGAGTCCGGCCGCCGCGATCACGCCCGCCTGCCGCATCCCGCCGCCGAGCATCTTGCGCACGTGCCGCGCGCGCGCGATGAACATCGCATCGCCGCACAACAGCGACCCGACCGGCGCGGACAGTCCCTTCGAGAGGCAGAACGCCACCGAGTCGGCCGGCGCCGCCAGCCGCGCGGCGGGCACGCCGAGCGCCACCGCCGCGTTGAACAGCCGCGCGCCATCCAGGTGCACGCGCAGCCCGTGGCGGTGCGCGGCCTCGGCCAGCTCCTCCATCGCCTCGACCGTCGCCACCGTACCGCCGTGGCGGTTGTGGGTGTTCTCGACGCAGACCAGGCGAGCCGGCGCGTGGTGCACGTCCGGCGGCCTTAGCGCGGCCTCGAGCTGCGCGCCCCGGATGATGCCGCGCTCGGTCGGCAACGGCCGCGGCATCACCCCGGCCAGGGCCGCCGCCCCGCCACCCTCCATCAGGTAGGTGTGGGCCTGGTCGTCTAAAATCACCTCGTCGCCGCGCGAGGTGTGCGCCATGACCGCGGCCAGATTGGCCATGGTCCCGCTCGCGACGAAGAGCGCGGCCGCCTTGCCGGTACGCTCCGCGGCGGTGGCCTCGAGTCGACGCACGGTCGGATCCTCGCCCAGGACGTCGTCCCCCACCTCGGCGCGCGCCATCGCCTCGCGCATCGCCTCGGTGGGCTGCGTGATCGTGTCGCTGCGCAGGTCGATGACCCGCCGCGCGGTGGGCTCCGCCGCGACCTCCCGGCTAGCCTTCATCGGTGCCCCGCGCCGCGCCGTACAGCCCGATGCCGCGGTTGGCGACCACCGCGCCCGCGACCAGCATGATCAGCAGGAAGACGCCCTTGACCGCCAGCCCCCACCAGTCCGCGCGCGCCTCGCGCCCGGGCGCGCCGAGCTGCCCGAGCACGCCGGCCGCCGCCAGGTCCCGGAACGCCGTGGCGAACACGAAGAGCAGGATCACCACGCCGAGCAGGAACACCCCGAGCCCCAGGGCCCGGGCCATCGCGTCGGTGGAACGCGGCATCTGCATGCGGCCCTCCTCCGTCCCCGGCCTAGCTCCGCGCCCCGGCCAGCGCCGACCGGCAGGAGCACCGGTTCTCGCGCGGCACCTGGGCGATGATGCCGGTGATGAGCTCGCGCAACCGTCCCAGGTTGGCCTGGAAGGTGCGCAGCACCTCCTCGGCGCTCACGGGCGCCGCGCGCGGATCGCCGGCCACGCCAACGTCGTAGTCGGTGATCAGCGAGATGTTCGCGTAGCAGAGTTCGGCCTCGCGCGCGAGCACCGCCTCGGGGTACTGGGTCATGTTGACGACCTCCCAGCCCGCCGCGGAGAACCACCGGCTCTCCGCCCGCGTCGAGAACCGCGGCCCCTGGATCACGACCACGGTGCCCGTCGGGTGCGCCCGCAGGCCCAACCGCTGGGCGACCGTCCAGGCCAGCGCGCGGAGCTCCGGGCAGTACGGATCGGCGCAGCTCAAGTGGATCGTCTCGGGCCCGTCGTAGAACGTGTCGCGCCGCCCGCGCGTCCGGTCCACGAACTGGTCGCAGATGACGAAGTCGCCCGGGTGCACGTGCGGCTGCAGGCTGCCGGCCGCGGCCGGGCCGAGCAGGCGGGTGACGCCGAGCTGCCGCATCGCGTCGATGTTGGCGCGGTAGTTGATCATGTGGGGCGGCAGCTGGTGCCGGCGGCCGTGGCGCGGCAGGAACGCCACCCGTCGGCCCGCGATCTCACCAACCGTGACGGCATCGCTGGGCTCGCCGTAGGGCGTCTGGAGGCGAACCTCCTCCGCGCCCTCGAGCAGCGAGTAGAACCCCGACCCGCCGAAGACCCCGATCTCCGCCTCCGCCATCCCCTCCCGCCTCCGCGCGTCTGAACACAGATCGGCCCGGGAATCCCGGGCCGGCTCGGCTGCAGCTACTCCCTGGCGAGCACCCGCTCAGTTCGTCGCGCCGGACGGCGCCTCCTCCCTACCGTCCAGGCCGCGGGAGATCGCCGGCAGGATCCGATCTGCCTCACCGTGGATCACGACGGCCGCGTCGCGATCATAGGGCGTCGGCTCCCGGTTGACGATCACGAGCGCGCCGCCCCGGTCGAGGGTCTCGCGCGGGAGGTAGGCCGCCGGCGTCACCTGCAGCGAGGACCCCACGACGAGCATGACGTCGGCCGCGCGGGCCTCGAGCACCGCGCGCCGCCAGGCGTCCGCGGGCATCGGGTCCTCGAAGAGGACGACGTTCGGCTTCAGCAGGCCGCCGCACCGCTCGCAGCGCGGCAGCCGGCCCGCATCCAGCGGCGCTATGAGCGCGGCGATCGGCGCGATGCCCCCGCAGGCGATGCACGCGGCCTCGCGCAGGTTTCCGTGCAGCTCGACCACGTGCGCCGAGCCGGCCGCCTGGTGGAGGCCGTCCACGTTCTGCGTGAGGACCGCCCGCAGCCGGCCCGCGCGCTCCAGCGCGACCAGGGCGCGGTGGGCCGGGTTGGGCGACGCGCCGTCCAGGCGCGCGAGCCGCCCCCGGTAGAACGCGTAGAAGGCGGCCGGGTCGCGCTCGAGCGCGGTGCGCGACGCCACGGTCATCGGGTCCACCCCGACCCAGAGCCCGCCGACGGAGCGGAAGTCCGGGAGGCCGGAGGCCGTGCTCACCCCGGCCCCGGTCAGGGCGACCGCGCGCCGCGCCGCGCGCAGCCGGCGGAGGGCGTCCTCGACGCTCACACCAGGTCGACCAGCCAGCCGTCGCGGTCGAACGCCCACGGCACCTGTGGCCCGACCGTGATACCCGGGCGATCCACGAGCGCGTCGGCCACCGCCTCGGAGACCAGCAGCCGTCCCAGGTGCAGTGTGTTCGCGATGCGGGCGACCCGCGCGCGCGCCGGGTCGGCGGCCTCCGACGTGGCGAGCGCCGCCGCGATCGCCTCGCGGTCGGAGTCGAAGACCAGCGGAATGAACGCGCGCTCGAGGAAGGTCGTGGTCATCGTGTTCGTGTAGGTCGTCCGCCGGTCCATCGCATCGACCAGGCGCTGCGTGGTGACGTCGGCCAGGCCAATGCCCTGGGCATTCCCCTCCGAGCCCGCGGAGAGTCGCAGCGCCGCGATACGGGTGATGCGCGGCGCCGCCGGCTCCGGGAGCCCGCGCAGGCGGCGGCGCCCGATGACGTGCGGGTCCATGCCGGTCCCGGCGTAGTCCTTGCCGATCGCGTCCACGACGAGCACGTCGAGCTCGTCCACCGGCAACCGCGGCATCATGGCCCTGGCCTGCTGGAAGAGCGCCGGCTCGCGCTCGAGGAGCCGTGCGGGCGGGATGGCCTCAATGATCGCGGTCTCGTCGTACGCGTTCTCCACGATCGCCAGGCCGCCGACGACCGCGCCCCGGTCGAGGTGCACCCGCGCGATGGAGGTGATGGCTGCGGCCAGGCGCGTCGCACCCTGGCGGTGGACCAGCGCCGCACCCTCGGCCTTGCCGAGCCCGACCGCGAGCATCTTGAGCAGCCCGCTCCCGAACGGCTCGTCGAAGGCGGTGTGCGGCTTGATGCGATTGACCACCAGGACGCCGTCGCAGGCCGCAGCCACGCGGTCGCAGTGGACGGCGAGCCCCTCCGCTGTGTGCCCGACGACGACCGTCTCCATGGCCGTGGAGACCGGCGCGCCCAGGGCCTCGGCGTTCAACCCCAGGTACGCGAGCACGCGGCCCTGTCCCTCGGCGGTCGCGCCGCCGTGGCTGCCCATCGCCGCCACCACGACTGGCTCGGCGCCGAGTTCGCGAAGGTGGGCAACCGCGGCGCGCAGCACGGGCACGATGTCACGGATGCCGCGGCTACCGGCGGTGAGGGCGACCCGGCGGCCGCGCACACGCGCACCCAGATCGAGCATGGTGAGCGCATCACGGGCAGCACGCCCGGGGTCGGCGATCCGTGGTCGCGGCAGGTCCTGGGTGAGGACGCGAAGCGGGGGGAGCACCGTCATCCGTCCGGCGGCGGCGCATCCGCCGGGCCCTCGCCGTGCTGGCGCCGGAGCCGTGCGATGTAGAGACGCGCTGCGGCCTCCATCGACGCCGCGCGCGCCGCAGCCTCGGCGGCGTCGTCGATGCGCCACCGGTCGGCGGCAGCGTATTCGGCGTCCTCGGCAGCCTGCGCCGGAGGTGGCGCGCGGCGCACGAACGCGGCCGCGGCGGCGGCGAGCCGTCCGGCGTGGTACTCGATCGCCGGGATGCGGCGCAGCGCCACCTCGGCGGTGAACCCGATCAGGGCGAGCGTGGCCGCCAGCGGCCAGGCGGGCTGCGAGCGGCGCGCCGGATTCGCCGGGGGCGCCAGCGCTTCCCGCGGGGTGGTGACGACCCGCGCCCCGCCCACCTCCACGAGGTACGAGAGGACCGCGCGGTTCAGCCCGACCTGCTTCAGCTCGGCCGAGTAGGGGACGGCGAGCGGCACAGCGGCGCGGCCCACAGGCCCGCGCGCGTCCGCCGCGGCCACCCGCACCAGATACGCGCCCGGCGCGGGCATCGGGAGCATCGCCTCGTACCAGCCGGGCCGCGTCTGGACGAGTGAGGCCGCGGCGGCTTCCCCGCCGTCGCCGACGAGGCTCGCGGCGACCTCCCAGGCCATCAGCGGGGTGCCGTCCGCGTCGCGCGCGTCCACCACCACGCGCACCCCGCCGGGGACGAGCTCGGCGTGCGCGTCGATCGCGTCGGCCTCGCGGCTGGCGGCCCAGCGCACCGCCTGCGACCAGAACCGCGCGGCCTCTGACCACCCCGCCCACTCCGCGGTCCAGCGGCCGCGCGCGTCGGTGGTGATCGCCACCGCGCGGCCGAGCCCGTAGGACCAGACCGCCATGACCGGGTCGTCCTGGTGCGAGAGGAGCGCGACCTCGGCCGCCGGCTTGGGGGCGGTCGCGAGGTACCCGCGCAGCGCCGGGATCGCCCCCAAGTCGCCGAGCACCGCCGGCGTGCCGCTCCGCCTGGGCTCAAACCGCTCCTCGATCACGTAGGCGCGCGTCGCGAGCAGCGCCTCGGCCGCGAAGATCTGCGGAATGCTGTAGAGGTCGCGCGTCTCGTAGCTGCGGCCCTGGCCCCAGGCGGCGATGTTGCGCATGATCTCCAAATCCGCGTCCCGGCCGATCGCCACGGTGCTCACGGTCATGCGCTCGGCGGCCATGCCGCGCACCAGGCGCTGGAACGCGCCGGGATCGGTCTGCCCGTCGGAGAGCACGATCACGTGCTTGATGCGCGCCTCGACCTGGCGCAGCGCGTTGCGGGCGGCCTCGAGCGCCGGGTAGAGGTTGGTACCGCCGCCCGCCTGGATCCGGCTGACGGCCTCCAGGATCCGGGCACGCTCGGCCGCCGGTGTGGGCCGGACCAGCCATCGCGGCGCCTGGTCGAACGCGATCACCCCGATCAGGTCGCGCTCGCCGAGCAGGTCGATGACCGACTGCGCCGTCTCCTTGGCCAGCTCCACCTTCGCGAGCTCGGTCCCGAAGCTCCCCATGCTGCCCGAGGCGTCGAGCACCAGGATCATCGCCATCGTGGGGACGGCCAGCCGGTGGCGGACGTCCATGCTGACGGGGAGCGCCTCCTCGATCGGTGTGTCCGCGTAGCCGCCGATCCCGAAGCTGCGCGTCCCGCCCACGGCCACGAGCCCGCCGCCGCCGCGCACGAAGTCGCGGATGGCCACCTGCTGGCGCGCGTTGAGGAGGTAGGCCGGCACGTCGTCCAGCACCACCGCGGCCGCGCCCTGATAGGCCGCGACCGACGCGGGCAGGCCCGCGGGCGCCACGCGGCGCACGCGCAGCCCCTGCGCCTCCAGCGCCGCCGCCAGCGGGCCGTCAGAGGGCCCGACATAGTAGACGAACGGCGGGCCGGTGACGTAGGTGAGTGCGAACCCGCGGTTGTTGCCGGGCTCGCCGTCGGGCGTCGCGTCCACGATGGCGTCCAGGCGCAGCAGCCCGGGTTGCGTGGCGAGCGGCTCGAGGTCCACGCGGGTGCGGCCGGCTCGCAGCTCCAGGTCGCGCGCGACCAGGAGCGTCCCGTTGGCGCGCACACGGAGCGCGGCCTGCGCGGGCGCCGTGGCGCGGAGGACGACGGTCACGGGGAGGCGCTCACCTACAGCCGCGGTCTGCGGCGCCTGCACCTCCTCCACGAGGACGTCGGCCGGCGGGTCGGCGGCGGCGGGCACCACCACCAGCTCCACACCTCGGCGACGGACCTCGGCAAGCGCGGGCGCCAGGTCACCGGTCGTTGCCTGGCCGTCGGTCAGCAGGACGATACGCCGGCCCGCGCCCTCGGGCAACGCGGACAGCGCGCTGGTGATCGCGGCGGCGATGTCGGTACCGTCGCTGCGGGGCCGCGCGGCGAGCGCGAGCCGGGGTTGGGCCGAGGGTGTTTCCTCGAGGACGGCCTCCGCCCCGAAGCTCACCAGGCCGATACGGCGCGCGGCGTGGGCTGACGTCCGCAGGTCGTCCAGGAACGCGCGAATCAGGCGGTCGCCGTCAGGCCCGAGGCTGTCGGATCGGTCCGCCGCCACCACCACGGTCAGGTCGGGCATCGCGCGGGTGATCTGAAGCCCGGCGGCGCTGACCACCAGCAGCATCGTCGCGGCCAGACGCAGCGCGACGAGCGGGCGTCGGCCGCGGCCCCGCAGCGCGAGCGGGACCAACGGCAACAGCAGCAGCGCCGCCAGGACCTCGGGCGAGGTGAAGCGGATCACCGCGGCCTCCGCCGGACCGCGGGTGGCGGCACGGTCCGCGACCACAGCAGCCACTCGCCGACCACGAGCACCGCCGCGGCGGCCAGCAGCCACGGCGCGAGCGGGACGTGCGCCGGCGGCGCCGCGGCGTCCGCGGGGGCCGACGGCGGGTCGGGGACGGTGAGGTCCGACTCGCCGGCCTCGGCCGTGGACACGACCCAGCGCCGCTGCCACGCGCCTGCGCGCAGGGTCCAGACGCCGACGCGGTCCAGGGGCGGCAGGGTGAAGAGTCCTTCACGCGCGGCGACGCGCACCGTCGCGCCCGAGGGATCGAGCAACGTCGCCTCACGCGCGGCCCCGGCGGCGACCACCGGGCCCTCGCCCGCGGCGATCGCTGAGGGTCCGGCGAGCCAGCTCACGGCGTTGGCCACCATGACCGGGAACGCCGGGTGGAGCGCCAGGTCGGACTGCTCCAGCAAGAACGGCAGCGCGACCACGCGCAAGCCCTGGCCCTCGTACGCCCAGGCCAGCGGGACGTCGCCCTCGGCGAGCACGGTACCGGCGCGCGGCCGCAGGATGAAGCCCGACGCCACGCGGACGCCACGCAGGTCCGCGAGCCGCGTGACCGGGTGGGTCGCCGCCGCGCTGCGGATGACCTGATCGCGCGCGGTGCCCTCCACGGCGGCGGGCAGGTTCTCCCCGAGCGTCCCGATGAGGAGATACGCGCCGGGCGGCAGCACGAGCGGCTGCAGCCCATCAAGCACGATCAGGTCGGCCCGCGCCCACTCGGCCGGGACGAGGCGGTCGGTGCGCACCACCCCGCCGGTGGGCACCGCGGCGAGCACCGCGTCCAGCGGCGGATTGGGCTCGCCGACGACGAGCACGCGCGGCAGCCCCTCGCGGCCGGCCAGCAGCACCGCGCGATCGTCCGCCGCCAGCGCGTCGTGGCCCTCGAGGCGGACCACCAGCGCGCCCTCGGTGGGAGGCAGCTCGAACACCGCGGCCACCGGCGCGCCCGGCGCAGGCCGTACCTCGCGTGCGGCGATCGTGCGGCCGCCGGCAGAGACCACGAGACGCCGTGGCGGCCCCTCACGACCAAACGCCTCGACCCGGACCAGCAGGCGTCCGCCGCCGGGCACCGCCCGCAGCGCCACGCGCGTGATCGCCGCGTTGGGCGCGCCCCGCCCCACCCGGTGCCACACCACGTCTGGTGCGGCGGGCGGGCGGTCGCCGAAGAGGTGGACTCGCGCCGGACGACCGTCCGCCCGCAGGTCGCGTGCCAGGGCCACGGCGGCGTCCGTGGCGCTGCGGGCGTCCGAGGCGCGCAGGCCGGTGATCGCAGCGGCGAGCGCGCGGCGGTCGGTCGAGAAGTCATGCGCGAGCACCGGACGCCGGCCGGCGACGACGACGGCCGCAGGCTGCCGGGCGCCGAGCCGACCGAGCACCTCGCGCGCGGCCGCCTGGGCCGCGGCCAGCCGCGACGGGGCCTCGTCGGTGGCTTGCATACTGGCACCAGCCTGCACGACCAGCACCACGGCGTCGCCCGACAGCCCCGGCAGCGCGAGCGACGGCCGGGCCAGCGCGAGCGCCACGAGCGCGACGGCGATCACCTGCAGCAACAGGAGCAGGCTGCGCTCCAGCCGGCGCACGGGCAGGCGCGCGACCAGATCGCGCGTGGCGCGCTCCCACAGCAGGGTGCTCGGGACGAGCTGCACCTGGCGCCGCGCGCGCAACATGTAGAGCAGCACGATCAGGGGTACCAGGAGCAACCACCACAGCGCGGCCGGCGCGCCGAGGAGCATCACGCGATCAGCCCGCCCGCGCGCAGGTAGCGCAGGATTAGGTCGTCGAACGCGATCGAGGTCGAGGCGCGCAGGTACTCCACCTGGTAGCGCCGGCACGCGGCCTCGATGTCGGCGAGGTACCGGTCGCGGGCGCGCGCGTAGGCGGCGAGCGTGCCGGCGTCCGCGGTGACCTCGACCGCGGCCGCGGTCTCGCTGTCCACGAGGCGCAAATCCCCGGCGATCGCGGGCGCGAGCTCGTCGTCCGCCAGCAGGTGGATCACGAACGTCTCGAACCGGTGGGCGCGGGCGACGCGCAGGCCCGCCGCGACCCCGGCGGGGAGCATCAGGTCGGAGAGCACCACGAGGACGCCGCGGCGACGTGTGCGCACGGCGTACTCCTCGAGGCTCGCGGCCAGGTCGCTGCGGCCGCCGCCGGTCGCCTCGCCCAGGAAGTGGAAGAGGCGGTGCACGCCCGGGCGGCCGCGCAGCGGCGGCAGCGTCCGCAGCAGCCGGTCGGCGTAGAGCACCGCGCCCACGCGGTCCAGGTTGGCGAGCCCGATGTACCCGAGGGCCGCCGCGACCTGCACCGCGTAGTCGAGCTTGGACGGCTCGCCCCACGCCATCGAGCGGCTGACATCCACCAGGAGGTGGACATTGACGTCCTCCTCCTCGCTGAACAGCTTGACGAACAGACGGTCGAGCCGCGAGTAGATGTGCCAGTCGATGTACCGGTAGTCGTCACCGACGTGGTAGGACCGGTGGTCCGCGAACTCCACCCCGCGGCCGAGCGTCGTGCTGCGGCGCTCGCCGCGGATGCCGCCCCGGTACAGGCGGTGCGAGAGCAGGGTCAACTGTTCGAGCCGGGCCAGGAACTCGGGGTCGAAGAGGGTCCGCGGCCGGGTTACGGCGTCCACGTCGCGGTCGCCGGCGCCGGTGGGAGCTCGGCCACGATGCTCTGGATGATATCGTCGGGATCCACGCTCTCGGCCTCGCCCTCGAAGTTCAGCAGCACACGATGCCGGAGCGCGGGCAGGGCGAGTGCGGCGACGTCCTCGACGCTCACGTTCGCGCGGCCCTCCATGAGCGCGCGCACCTTCCCCGCCACCAGCAGCGCCTGCGCCCCCCGCGGGCTCGACCCATACCGTACGTAGCGCCGCGCGAGCGACGAGGCCTCGCCGTCGCGCGGGTGGGTCGCGCGAACCAGGCGCGCGGTGTAGGTCTTGACGTGCTCCGCCGCGGGCACCTCGCGCGCGAACGCCTGCATCGCCCGGATGGTCTCCCCGGTCGCGACCACCTCGGGCGGCGGCTGCGGCGGCCCGGCGGTGCGCTCCATGATCTCGACGAGCTCGCCGATCGTCGGGACGTCCACCTTGAGCTTGAAGAGAAAACGGTCCACCTGCGCCTCGGGCAGAGGGTAGGTGCCCTCCATCTCGATCGGGTTCTGGGTGGCGAGCACAAGGAACGGCTCCTCGAGCGGGTGCGCCGCGCCCGAGACGGAGACCTGCCGCTCCTGCATGGCCTCCAGCAGCGCCGACTGGGTCTTCGGCGTCGCGCGGTTGATCTCGTCGGCCAGCACGATCTGCGAGAAGATCGGTCCGCGCTGGAACTCGAAGTAGCGCCGCCCGGCGTCATCCTGGAGGACGACCGTGGTGCCAATGATGTCGGCCGGCATCAGGTCGGGCGTGAACTGGATGCGCGCGTAGCGCAGGTCGAGGCACTGCGCCAGCGTCTTCACCAGCAGCGTCTTGCCGAGCCCGGGCACGCCCTCCAGCAGCACGTGCCCGTTCGCCAGCAGCGCCATGAGCGTGTGGTCGATCAGCGCCTCGTGTCCGACGATCACCCGCTGCATCTGCCGGCGAACCGCCTCGAACGTGGCGCGGAAGGTCTCGACGTCCATCTGCCCCTCTCCCCGCGCCGCGGTCATCGCGCGCCCGCCAGCGCCTCGAAGTAGCGCCGCACGATCTCGCGGTACTCGGGCGGCACGCGCAGCCGCGCCAGGTAGCGATCCGCCTCCGCGCGCGCCGCGGCAACCGCCGGGCGCGCCGGTGCGGTCACGCGCGCGGCCCGGCCCGGGCCGAGCAGCTCCGAGGTGATGGTGCGGCCCTCGCCACGGAGGCCCTCGATCCGGGTCTGCTCGCGGTCGGCCTGGAGCCGCTGGGTGCGCGCGCCGAGCTTCTGCTCGATCGCTCCCTCGCCCGGGGTCGTGCCCTGGTTCGGACCAGGAAGCGGTTCGGCCTGCTCCTGCCCGCGGGCCTCCGACGGCGGGCGGTCGCCCGGGGCCGGGGGACCGGGCCGCGCGCCGGCCTGCGGGAGCTCGTCGGCGGCCTCCTCGGGGCTCGCGCGACCGCCGGCGATCTGGTCGGCGGAGCGCCGCAGGTCGCGCTGCGCCTGCTCGAGTCCCTCCTCGTCGGCGAGCATCGCCCGGAGGTCGTCGAGCTCCGAGGCGCTCTGCTGCAGCGTGCGGCGCGCCGCGGCCGCGTCACCGCCGGCCATCTGTTGGCGGGCGGCCTCGGCCTGCTCCCGGGTGCGCGCCGGGACGTCACCCTGCTCGCCGCCGCCGGCCAGGAGCGCGAGCTGCCGCATCAGCGCCGCGCGCTCCTCGGGCGTCCGCGCGGTGGCCAGGCGATCCGTCAGCTCGCGGATCTGTCGGAGCGCGCGGTCGACAGCGGCGCGCTGCTGGAACAGGTCGGAGGGCAACTCGGGCCGGCCCGGCCGCTCGCCGGCCAGCTGCTCGCGGCGCGCGCGCACGTTTCGGCGCTCGGCCTCCACCTGGCGGCCGAGGGCCTCGAGCCGGGCGAGCGCGTCGCGGCGTTCCATGCGCTCGCGCTGCAACGCTTCGCCCAACCGCTGGAGCGCGGGCGCGGTGCGGCGCGCGATGCGCGCGCGCTCGGCGCGCGCGCGCTCCTCGATCGTCTCAGCCGCGCGCTCGAGCCGGCGGCCCTCGCGCTTGATGGTGCGCACCACCTCGTGCGCGGGCGTTCCGGGCAGGGCAAGCCCCCCGAGCGCACCGCCCAGCGCGGCGGCCAGCGCGGCCATCAGGACCGCGGCCGCCATCGTGCGGTCGGGCCCGCCCGGTAGCGTGCGCCGAAGCTCGAGTGCCGCGGCGTGCGCCGCGGCGTCGTCCACCGCGACCGCGGCCAGCGCGGTTTGCGGGTGACGTCCTATCAGCAGTTCGACCGCGGTCGCGAGCCGGTCGGCGAGACCGAACCGCCGGTCGAGGACCTGCGCCGCGATCAGGGGGGAGGGCCGCGTCGCCAGACGCACGCCGGCGGCCGCCACCAGGCCGGCGGCCACCGCGCCGACGGCAACGATTGCCGGCGGAATCTCGACCGGGATGACCGCGCGCACGACGACCAGGATGAGCGCCGCCCCGGCGCCGGTCAGCGCCACGCGGCCGCCCCACCACCACGCCCGCCGCGCCGCCAGGCGTCGGCGGGCATCTTCGACCACGCGGAGGAGCGCATCGTGCTCGGTCATCAGGCGCCGACCTCCCCGGCCCTCGCGTACCCGAGGTACCGCGCGCACAGCCAGGCCCCTGCTGCGGCCACCGCCGCCCACCCGGCGGCGACGGCCGCGAGCCACGGCGTGGGCCCATCGCGCACCAGGCGGTCGATCAGGCGGATCGGGTTGAGCGGCCACCACGCGGCGGGCAGCAGCGCCGTGCCGCCGAAGGCGACGACGAGCAGGACCCAGTGCGCCAGGCTTCGCGTGAAGTCCGAGGCCAGCCGTCCGCCGAGCCACGTACCCCACACGCCGGCCGCGGTCCCCAACGGGACCACCAGCCCGGCGCTGAGCCCGATGGGCGCGACCGGTGCGCCGCGCAACGCGGCGGCGAGAACGAACAGCGGCATCGCGATGAGCACGAGATAGATAGCGTACAGCGCGCTCGAAACCACCTTCCCCGAGACGATCACTGCGGTGGGAAACGCCGAGAGCGCCAAGTCGGGAAGACCCTTCTCGCCTTCGAGGGCGATCTCGGCGCTCGCGGTGGCCGAGCAGAGGTAGGTGACGGCGACCACCTGCACGGCGAGGAACGCCAGGAGCAGATTGGCGTCGCGCACGTCGAGGCGGCCCAGCTCAGGGGGCAGCGAGAGCAGCAGGAACGCGCTACAGACCGCCAGGTAGACGGTCTGGACACGAAGCCCGCGCGCGGACCCGAGCCGCGCGTACAGGTCGCCCCGGGCGACGGCGTTCACCCCCCGCGTAGCCGCACCTCGCAGGTCACGGCCGGGTGGCGAGCGGCACGAGCACGAGCTGCTGCGGGGTCTGGAGACGGCCGTCCCACCGCAACGCCAGCGAGGGATCGCGCCACCAACCGACCAGCCAGGCCGGAGTCGCCTTGAGTATAGCATCGCCATCGAGACGGGAGAACGCCCAGGTCAGCAGCGCGTGACCTTCGGCACGCTGGAGACGCTCGTGGGGCTGCCAACGCGTCTCGTCGAGCGAGAGCTCCAGGCGCTCGCCGACCGGCGGCAGGGCATGCACGCGGCCCGCCCGGAAGACCCAGGCGCGCTCGAGCACGCGGCCCGACGCGTTGGCGACCTGGATGGCATCGCCACGGGCGGTCACGGTGCCGGTGATCGGCGCGGGTACCAGGCCCGAACCGAAGAACCCCACCGCCGCCCCCCGGCCGACGAGCGTCACGCCGTCCGCCCAGACCACGTCGAGCGATGCGGGCGGCGTCGGCCGGACCAGGACGCCGGGGGCCAGCGACACCGCGAACGCCCCACCGTGCGAGGAGATTGTACGACCCGCCACCCACAACAGCCCGTGTCCGCTACCGGGAATCGCTTCCACCACGGCGGCGCTGACCACGCCCGAGGCCTCGGCCCGCGCGCGCACCGCGACCTGCCCGGCGCCGACGGTGGCCGCCGCCACCAGGACGAGCCAGACGGCGACTGCCGGCCACCGCAGCGCGGCGAGCCTGCGGCTCGTCCACCGGACGGCCACGACGTAGAGCGCCACGAGCGCGCCGATCGCCGCGTAGACGGGCAGCGGCACCGGCCGGCCTGCGGGCAGGGTCGCCTCCAGCACCGGTGTTGCCGGGACCGGCGCGGCCGCGAGCACCGCGTCCCATCCACGGTCGAGCGCCGGCGAGGCGCGCAGCGCGGGATGCGCGGCGTCGTCGGTCCAGACGATGAGCCGGCCCCGACCGAGCCCGGTGGCGGCCGCGGCGCGCAGCGGCGCGAAGGTAGGACCGCGCAGGTGGCGGAGGTCATCACCGGCCGGCATCAGGACGACCCGGCCGCCGGCCTGGAGCCACTCGCGGATCGCGATCCGCTGGCGATCGTCTACGCGGCGGTCGTCGAACGTCCGGACCACCAGCACGCGCACGGTCTCGTACGCCTGCCAGACCGGCGGTAAGCGCTCGGCCTGAAGATACGCGACCTCGAGACCGTCGGCCCGGGCGGCCGCGGCCTCCAGGCTGAGGGGCTCGTCGGAGAGTACGAGGGCGAGTTGCTCCACCGGCCGCAGGCGCGGGACCGCCACCGCCGCCAGTCGCCGGCCACGGTCCTCCAGCGCCACGGTGCCGGGCGTGCGCGCGTCGAGAAAGGTAGCGGGGACGAAGACCCGGACCCGCGCGCCCGCCGCGGCGCGCACGGGCGTGGCGAACCGCACGACGGGCTGGCCGAGCGGGGAAGGTGCCTCCACCACGACCGTCGCGTCCAGATCGCGGCCGGCCGCGGTGACATCCACCCACACCGGTGTCCACGCGCCCGGGCGCGCGAAGCCGGCGAACCCGACCTCCACGAGCGCGAGCTCCGGGCCCTGCGCCATGGCAGGCACGGCCAGCAGCAGGATAAGCGCCAGTGCCGCGCCCGTCGCCATGGGGCGTCGGGACCGGGTTAGACCTTGTCCTTGTGCTCGGAGCCGGCCGGGGCGGGGGAGGACTCCGCGGGCTTACTCGAGGCCTCGCCGTTGGGCGAGGGCGCCCGTCGGTAGTCGGTCGCGTGGAACCCGCTGCCCTTGAAGATCAGGCCGACCGACGCGTACACCTTCCGGGACGGGCTCCCGCACCTTGGGCACTCCGGCGCCGGGTCGCCCACGGCCTGGTAGCGCTCGAACATGTGCTGGCAGTGCGTACACCGGTACTCGTACGTCGGCATAACGGTCCTCCAACCACGGTTGTCCCTTATTATAGCGGCCCCTACCGCGCCTGGAACCGGGCGATCCACACCCGGCCCAGCGTTGTGCCCGTGTTTGTGCCGAAGGCCAGACGCAGACCGTCCGGCGACCAGACCAGCGAGCGGCCGGGGCTCGGGTGCGAGGCGTCGTGCGGATGCGCTGCCACCCGCACGCGCGCCGCGCCGACGACCGACGCGGCGTAGATCTCGGCGGCGGGACCGCCCGCCTCGACGGCGTAGGCCACCTTGTCGCTGTGCGGGCTCCAGGCGAGGCCGGTGAGCCGAGCGGCCGGGCCGGCGATGACCCGGGCGCCGCTGCCGTCGGCGCGCTGGACCAGCAGACGCTCGCCGCCCCGTTCGCCAGCAATCACCGCGATCCACTCCGCGTTGGGCGCCATCGCGGCCTCCACCGCGCCGGGCGGCGGCGCGGGCAACCGCCGGAAGTCGGGGTAGGCGATGCGCACCCGCCACCACTCGGTGATCGTCTCCCCGTCGGGCGCGGCGAGCGCGACGAACAGGTGCACGGCATCGGGATACCAGGAGAGCGCCGCGATCTCGCGGCCGTGGGTCTCCCACAGGATCGGGCGCAGGGTCGCGCCGTCCGGGCTCGCCAGCCACAGCCGCGTGCGCCGCGGCCCGGTCTCCCGGACGACGAAGGCGAGCCGGTCGCCGCCCGGCGCCCAGACTGGCCGCAGCACCAATCCCGGCGTCGGAATCCGTCGCCCGCCCCCGCCGTCCGGCCGTACGGTGTAGAGGGTCCCGCGGTCGACATAGGCGATGCGGTCCGCGGGCAGCGACCAGGCCACGGCGCCTACCGGCCCCCCGGTGGCGACGAGGCGCTCGACCGGACCGCGCGGGTCGTGCACCCAGACCCCGTCGCGGGCGCCGTAGGCGAATCGCCGGCCGTCCGGCGCCCAGGCGACCGGGCTCAACGCCTCGCGCTCGGAGACCGCGGCCACGCCGACGACCGCGAGCCGGCTCGCGCCCACAGGTGCCGGCTCGCGCCGCACCTGGCAGCTGACCGCCACAAGCGCGGCGACCGCCAGGACGGCGGCCGCGGCGAGCCTGACAGCGCGGGAGGCGTCAGACGACCGGATAGCGACCCTCCGCCAGATCCTGGGTCAGCGCGCCGATTTCGGAGAGCTCCCGGTCCAGGACCTCCCGCACGCGACGCTCCACCGGCGCGCGCCGCGCGCGCGGCGAAAGCACGATCTGCGCGGCGGCGATCTTGGGCTGGTCGATGGGGGCGCCGATCTGGCTGAGCAGCCAGACGTAGACCTCCAGGACGCCCGGCACCTCGCGATAGATCTTGTTGGCCACCTGGTGGGTCATGATCGTGTAGATCTTCCCGACGTGGGAAACCGGGTTCTTGCCGGCCGCGGCCTCGGTCCCCATCGGGCGGTTGAGCGCGATCACCCCATTGACCTTGTTGCCCCGTCCCACCTGCCCGGAATCACCGCTCTCCGCGGACGTGCCCGTGACCGACAGGTACATGCCACCGAGCCCGCGGCCGGGCTCGTCGAGCGTGTTGATGTAGAAGTGGGTCTGGCGAAAGGCGGCCTTGGTGCGGAGCACGTCCATGACCGCGTCATGCAGCGCCGCCTTGCGCCGGAAGTAGGTGGCCTCGCTGTCGATATAGCGGTCCACCATCGCCACCGCCGCGGTCAGGTGCAGCTCGTCCCCGCGCCGGTAGCCCATCACCTTGATATCCTCGCCCACCTCGGGGAAGTGCTCCTTGAAGGTTCGTGAGTTCATCAGCCGCTCGACCTCGAGCACGATCTGCTCGGTCGGTGTGAGCGGCGCGTAGCCCACGGCCGCCGAGGTATCGTTGGCCGGGGGCCGGTCCCGCATGAAGATGTCCACCAGCTCGGGCGAGCCGGGCTTGATCTGCACGTCGTAGCGCACGTGCGCCTCGGGGTCCACGAACCGCAGGTTCTCCCGGATCCAGTCCCTGGCGGTCTTGACCGCGATCTCCGCGACCGGCACGTGCTCCCCGTTGGCCACGGCGGTCGCCCGGTCGCCGAAGATCAGGCGCATGGGGTCGGTGACCCGTCCGCCGCCGAGGCGGATCTCGGCGTCGCCGGCCACCAGGAAGGCCTTGTCGATGTTGTGGTGGAGGATCTTGCCGAAGCGGTCGAGGTACTCCCGGCTGAGCGCGATGGACACGCGTTCCATGATGGCGTCGCAGATCGAGTCCGGGTGCCCGACGCCCTTCCGTTCGACGATCTCGACTTGGTGCCCGGCCACGGGCGTGCGGGCCAGGACCTCGACCGTGATGTTGCGCATTCCCACCCTCCCTCTTGGCGTCGCGTCGGCCACGCGGACCACTATAGCAGACCTCACCAGGGCGCGGGTAGCGCCCGTCGCCGGCGACGGGCGAAGACCCGAACCAGCGCGAGGCCGGCGACGAACCCGCCCACGTGGGCCCACCAGGCGACGGTGGTGACCCCGGGCGCGCTCAAGGCCGCGAGCCCCTCGACCACCTGGAGCACGAACCAGACGCCGAGCACGAGCAGCGCCGGCAGCTCCACGAGCCGGATGAAGAAGAACACAAAGACCAGCGAGAGGATGCGCGCGCCCGGGTAGAGCACGACGTAGGCGCCGAGCACCCCGGCGATCGCGCCGCTCGCGCCGACCAGCGGCACCGCGGACCCGGGGTGAACGGCGATGTGCACGAGCGCCGCGGCGACCCCGGTCGTCAGGTAGAAGACCAGGAAGCCCAGGTGGCCCATCGCATCCTCGACGTTGTCGCCGAAAACCCAGAGGTAGAGCATGTTGAAGCCCAGGTGGGCCCAGCCGCCGTGCAGGAACATCGACGTCACCAGGGGCGGCCACGACGCGGGCCACGGTCCCCGGAGCACCGCGGCGGGGACGGCGCCGTAGGCCTGGTAGAACGCCATGGCCGCCCCGGTCGCCTCCAGGCGGGTGGTGTGCAGGAAGACGAGCACGCAGGCCGCGATCAGCCCGACCACGACGAGCGGGGCCGAGCGCGCGCGCGTGCTGTCGCGGAGGGGGATCACGGCGCGCTACGATTCCCAGCGCGCCTCGTCGACGCCTCCGATCTCGCCGAGCGCCAGCAGGACGTCGTCGCGGCTCACCCGCACCGGGAGCCGCAGCTGGAGGTCGAGCCGAACCTTCTGATCGAGCTTCTCGGTGAACTCGACCCGGTCGATGTTCACGCCCATCGCGCCCAGCGCCGTCCCGATCCGGCCGAGCTGCCCGGGCACGTCGGCCATGAGCACGATGCAGTGCCCGACGCCCCGCCGTGGCAACCGGCGCTCCAGGCTCTTCATCACCGTGAGCACGCCGATCACGATGAGCGTCGCGCCCACAGCGCCGGCGTAGAAGCCGATGCCGGTGGCGGTGCCGATCGCGGCCACGGTCCACAGGCTCGCCGCGGTGGTCAGCCCCTGCACCCCGCCGCCGGTGCGGAAGATCGTCCCCGCCCCTAGAAAGCCGATGCCCACGACGATGTTGCTGGCCACGCGCGAGGGGTCGGCCCCCGAGCCGAAGAACCCCTCGCGGGAGACGAGCGCGAACAGCGCAGCGCCCACGCACACCAGGATGTGCGTGCGGAACCCGGCGGGCTTGTCCACGCTCTCGCGCTCGAACCCGATCAGCCCGCCCAGCATGAGCGCGAGCAGCAGGCGGACGACCGTCTCCCACCAGGGGATCACGACGGCAACCCGCCCACCCCGACCGCGTCGGGCGACGCATCGGTCAGTCCGTAGCGCTCGCGGGCCACGCGCCAGACGTGCTCCATCAGCCCGTCGATCAGTCGGTCCTCGGGCAGGCTGGCCACGATGCGGCCGTCCTGGAAGATGAGCCCCATACCGCGGCCGCACGCGATGCCCAGATCGGCCATGCGCGCCTCGCCCGGCCCGTTCACCGCGCACCCCATCACCGCCACCTTCACCGGCGCTGGGATGTGGCGCAGGCGGCGCTCGACCTCCTGCGCGATATGGATGATGTCCACCTCGGCCCGACCGCACGACGGGCAGGCGACGAACTGCACGCCGCGCGTCCGCAGCCCCAGGCTCTTGAGGATCTCGTAGGCGGCCCGGACCTCCTCCACCGGGTCGGCGGCCAGCGAGACCCGGATGGTGTCACCGATGCCCCGCGCGAGCACCGTGCCGATCCCGACCGCGGACTTCAGCCCGCCGGCCCACGCGGTGCCGGCCTCGGTCACGCCGACGTGGAGCGGGTAGGCCACGCGGTCCGCGAGCATCAGGTAGGCGTCGATCATCATCGGGACTTCGCTGGCCTTGACCGAGATCACGATGTCGCGGAACTCTAGGTCCTCGAGCACCCGGACGTCCTCCAGCGCGCTCTCCACCAGGGCCTCCGCGCACGGGCGGCCGAAGCGGCGCAGCGTGGCCTTCGACAGCGAGCCGATGTTGGCGCCGATCCGAATGGGCACGCCCCGGGCCTTCGCCTCGCGCGCCACGATCCGCGTCCGGTCGCGGCTCCCGATGTTCCCGGGGTTGATGCGTAACTTGTCGACGCCGGCCTCCAGCGAGCGCAGCGCGAGCCGGTAGTCGAACTGGATGTCCGCGACGATCGGGAGCGGACTGCGGGGCTTGATCGCGGCGAGCGCCGCGGCCGCCTCGCCGTCGGGCACCGCGAGCCGGACGACCTCGCAGCCTTCGGCCGCGAGCTGGTAGATCTGGGACAGGGTCCCGTCCACGTCGCGGGTGTCGGTGATCGTCATGGACTGCACCGAGATCGGCGCCCCGCCGCCGATGGTCACGCGGCCCACCGTGACCGGGCGCGTGCTGGCGCGATGGGCCGGCGCGCTCAACCCCCGGCCCCGATCAGCCGCCGGACGTCCTGCACGGTCAGAAAGACCAGCAGCAAGATGAGCAGCGCGAATCCGACCATGTGCACCCAGCCCTCGCGCCGCGGATCGATGGGCCGCCGCCGGATGCCCTCCAGCGCGAGGAACGCCAGGCGCGCGCCGTCGAGCGCCGGAATCGGGAACAGGTTGAACAGCCCGATCATGACGCTGAGGAACGCGGTGAGCTGCAGGTAGGTCTGCACGCCGAGCGTCGCCGCCTGCGTGAGCATGCTGCCCGCGGCCAGCGGCCCGCCCAGATTCTCCAGGAACCGCCCCTCGCGGATCAGCATGCCGATGATGCCGACGATCAGCCCGACGATCTGCCCGGTGCGCTCGACCCCCCACCACAGCGACCGCAGGGGGTCCAGCCGCGTCATGATCGGCTCGGGCGAGAAGCCGATCCGGCCGACGCCGCGCGCGGCGTCCAGACGTGGGGTCACGCGCGCCGTCAGCACCTCCCCCCCGCGCCGCACCTCCAGCACGATCTCGCGCCCGGCGCTGCGGTGAATCGTCTGGATCACCCGCTCGCCCGACGTCATGGGCACGCCGTCGATCGCCACGATCTCGTCACCGGGTTGCAGTCCGGCCGCCGCCGCCGGCCATCCGGGTTCCAGCGTCCCGATGCGGGTGCTGGCGCCGCCCGGCACGCCACCCGTGGCCGCGGAGACCGCCAGGATGATGATCGCGAGCAGGAAGTTCATGGCCGGCCCGCCGGCGATGATCGCCATGCGCGCGGGCACGCTCTTCGAGCGGAAGCTGGCCACCGACCCGTCGCCCTCGGCGTCCTCGCCCTCCATCCGCACGTAGCCGCCGAGCGGCAGCGCGTTCCACGAGTAGGTGGTCTCGCCCCGGCGCCACGCCAGGATGGTCGGACCGAAACCGATGGCGAAGGCGTGCACGCGCACGCCCACGCGCCGAGCCAGGATGAAGTGCCCGAACTCGTGCACCAGGATCATCGCCCCGAACGCCAGCACCGCCAGGGCGATCGCCGGGGGGGTGGTCAAGGTGTCATCTCACTCCTTCGAGGATCGCCCGGGCCTCGCGCCGTGCCCAGCCATCCGCCTCCAGCACGGCTTCCAGCGAGTCCGCCGGCCGCGGGTCATGGGCGTCGAGCACGGCCCGCGCGGCGGCCACGATGTCGGTGAACCGCATCGCGCCGGCCAGGAAGCGCTCCACCGCCACCTCGTTCGCGGCGTTCAGGACCGCCGGCGCGGTGCCCCCGCGCCGCAGGGCTTCCCGGGCGAGATCCAGCGCCGGGAACCGCCGAGGGTCCGGTTCCTCAAACGTCCACACCTGCCGGTGCCATTCCACCGGCCGTACCAGGCCGGGCCGGCGGCCGGGCGCGGTGAGCGCGTACTGGATCGGTCCCCGCATGTCCGGCGTCGCCACGTGGGCGATCGTGCTCCCGTCCACGAACTCGACCATCGAGTGGACGACGCTCTGCGTGTGGATGACCACCTCGATCGCCGTCGGCGGCACCCCGAACAGCCAGTATGCCTCGATGATCTCCAGCCCCTTGTTCATCAAGGTGGCCGAGTCGATCGTAACTTTCCGGCCCATATTCCACGTCGGGTGGGCGAGCGCCTCCCCCACGGTGACGTCGCGCAGCTCCGCCTCGGGCCGGCGCAGGAACGGCCCGCCCGACGCCGTGAGGATCAACCGGCGCACGGTCGCGCGGTCGGCACCGGCCAGGCACTGGGCCAGCGCAGAGTGCTCGCTGTCAATCGGGATCAGCCGGGCCCCGGCGCGGTCACGCGCCGCGACCACCAGGCCGCCGCCCGCCACCAGCGCCTCCTTGTTGGCGAGCGCGACGTCGCGTCCCGCCTCCAGCGCCGCGAGGGTCGGACCCAGGCCGGCGGCCCCAACGAGCGCGACCACCACCATGTCCGCCGCGACCTCGCGGACCAGCCGCGCCGCCGCGTCCGGCCCCGCGAATAGCGCGGTGCCCTCGGGCAGCGCGGGCGCCGCCGCGCGAGCCGCGGCGGGATCATCGAGCGCGACCGCCGCCGGCCGCCAGTGCGCCGCCTGCGCCGCGAGCACCGCAGCGTTCGCGCGCGCGGCGAGGCCAACCACGGTCACGTCGCCCAGCGCCGCGGCGACCTCCAGGGTCGCGCGGCCGATGCTCCCGGTGGATCCGAGCACAACCAGCTTCACAGCAGCCATCTCCAAAGGTAGTACCCGACCGGCACCCCGAACAGCAGCGCGTCGAACCGGTCCAGGATGCCGCCGTGCCCGGGTAGCACGTCGCCCGAGTCCTTGACGCCCGCGCTGCGTTTCATCACCGACTCCCACAGGTCCCCGGCGACTGCGGCCGCGGCCACAGCCAGCCCGAGCACCGCCGCGCGCCCCACCGGCCAGCCCAGCGCCGGGCCGCTCGCGGCGCCGGCCAGCGTCGCCGCGACCAGCCCGGCGGCAAGTCCCTCGAGGCTCTTGCCCGGGCTGAGCGCCGGCGCCAGTGGCCGGCGGCCCCACGCCACGCCCACGAAGTAGGCCGCGATGTCGTTCACCCAAACCACGGCGACGACGGCCAGCACGGCGGCGAACCCGGCCGCGTCGCGGAAGACGATGACGTGCGCGAACAGCCCCCCCAGGTAGACCGCGCCCAGCAGGTCCGCCGCGGCGCCCGCGATCGCCTGCGGCCGGTGCGCTCCGGCGACCGCCAGCCCGGCGGCGAGCGCGGCGACCGCGAGCAGCGCCGACCAGGCGGCGTCCCACCGCCCGGCGGCGGCCAGCAGCGGGAACGCCAGGGCACCGGCGCCAAGGGCGGGCGAGGTCGGTAGACCGGCCGCGCGCGCGAGCCGCCGGAACTCCTCGGCGCCCGCGACCGCGAGGACCACGACGAGCAGGGCGAGCGGGATGCCGCCGTACCAGATCGCGCCGAGCACGATGGGACCGCCCAACAGGACGACCGCCGCCCGACGCGCCAAACCGGTGCGCGCCCAGGGACCGGACGGATCAGCCACCTGGGGCCGCGCCGAAGCGCCGCTGCCGTTGCTGATAGGTGGCGATCGCCGCGACGAGATGGTCCCGTCCGAAGTCCGGCCACAGCACGTCGAGGAAAACAAGCTCAGCGTACGCGCACTGCCACAGCAGGAAGTTGGACAGGCGCTGCTCGCGGCCGGTGCGGATCAGCAGGTCGGGATCCGGCAGGCCAGCGGTGTACAGCCGCGCCGCGACCGCGGCCTCGTCGATGCTCTCGGGTGTGCGGGCGCCGGCGGCCACGTCGGCCGCGAGCAGGCGCGCGGCCCGCGCCAGCTCCGCCCGGCTGCCGTAGTTGAACGCGATGTTGAGGATCAGCGCGGCCCCGCCCGAGGTCAGCGCCACCACCCGGTCGAGCTCCGCCCGGGTCTCGGGCGCCAGGCCGTCGAGCGCGCCGCAGACGCGGAGCTGGATGCCGCTGCGGTGGAGCTCCTCGGCCTCGGCGAGCACGGCCTCGTGGAGCAACGCCAGCAGCGCGCCGACCTCGTCGCTCGGCCGCCGCCAGTTCTCCGTGGAGAACGCGTAGAGGGTGAGCACGTCCACCCCGAGCTCGCGCGCCGCCTCGACGGTCCGTCGCACGGCGTCGCGGCCGGCGCGGTGCCCGGCGGCGCGCGGCAGGCCGCGGGCGGAAGCCCACCGCCCGTTGCCGTCCATGATGATCGCGACGTGCGCCGGCACCGGGGAGCCGACCGCCGCGAGAGCGGGCCGGGCCGAGGGGCTAGCCATCCTGCGGTCCCGGGGGCTCGTAGCGCTCGCGCGTCACCACCAGCGCCACGGTCCCCTCGGCGGTCTCGCGTTGACGCACCACGCGGAGCGCCCCGGCCAGGCGCACCCGGCGCGTCGTGCGGGTCTCGGTGACCTCGACCCGCCGGCCCGCCGCCTCCAGCGCGGCCCGCGCGGCGTCGAGCTCCCAGCCCAGGACGTCGATCACGCCGGCTCTAGACTTCCATGATCTCCTGCTCCTTGGCCTGGAGCAGGCGGTCGAGCTGGGCGATCGCCTCGTCGGTCTGCTGCTGGAGCCGCTCGAGCCCGCGGTGGCTCTCGTCCTCCGAGATCTCGCCCTCCTGCTCGAGCTGCTCGAGCATCTCCTTGGCCTCGCGCCGGATGTTGCGGATGGCCACGCGCCCCTCCTCGGCGTGGCGGCGGGCGAGGCGGACGAGGTCGCGGCGGCGCTCCTCGGTCAGCGGCGGGATGGGGATGCGGAAGACGGTGCCGTCGAAGCTCGGGTTCAGCCCCAGGTCGCTCTGGAGGATGGCCCGCTCGATCTCCCTGACGGCGTTGCGGTCGAACGGCTTGACCACGAGCAGCCGCGGCTCGGGCGCGGTGGTCGAGGCGAGTTGCTGCAGCGGTGTGGGCGCCCCGTAGTAATCTACGCGCACGTGCTCCAGCAGCGCCGGGTTCGCGCGGCCCGCCCGCAGGGTCGCGAACTCGCGGCGGGTGGCCTCGATCGCCTTCCCCATGCGCGCCTTCGCGTCGGCGAGGACCTCGTCGGTCATCGGCGCGCCCCGCCGACCAGTGTGCCGATCGGGTCGCCCGCCACCGCGCGCACGATATTGCCCGGACGCGCCACGTCGAAGACCACGATGTCCATGTTGTTGTCCTTGCACAGCGCCGCAGCGGTGGCGTCCATGACGCGCAGGTCGCGGTTGAGGATGTCCATGTAGTCCAGGTGGGCGTACATCACCGCGTCGGGGTGCTCGCGCGGGTCCTTGTCGTAGACCCCCGAGACGCCCTTCTTGGCCATGAGCAGGGCGTCGGCCTGGATCTCGATCGCGCGGAGCGCGGCCGCGGTGTCGGTGCTGAAGTACGGGGAGCCGGTGCCGCCGACGAAGATGACCACCCGGCCCTTCTCGAGGTGGCGCAGCGCCCGGCGGCGGATGAACGGCTCGGCGATCTCGTGCATCTCGATCGAGGACTGCACCCGCACGACCAGCCCGACCCGCTCCATCGCGTCCATGAGCGCCAGGCCGTTGACGACGGTCGCCAGGATGCCCATCGTGTGCCCGGTCACCTCGTCGATGCCGAGCCGGCGGCTCAAATCGGAGCCGCGCGCGATGTTCCCGCCGCCGACGACGATGGCCACCTGGACCCCGCGGCGACTGACCTCGAGGACCTCGGTGGCGACGAGCTGGAGGACCGTGGGGTCGAAGCCCGTCCCGCCTTCGCCGGCCAGCGCCTCGCCGCTCAGTTTCAGCAGCACCCGCCGGTAGGCGGGGCGCCGGTCGGGATCGGGCGGGGGGGTCATGGGGATGCTCCTCGCGGGCGGCTACTCTCCCAGCTTGAACCGCGCGAACCGCCGCACCTGGATGTTCTCCCCGGTGCGCGCGATGGCGTCGGTGATCATCTCGCCGACGCGTCGGCCCGCGTCCCGGATGTAGGGCTGCTCGAGCAGGGCGACCTCGGCGATCCATTGCCCGAGCCGCCGCTCGATCGTGGCGTCGTCCGCGCCCGGCTCGTCGCGCGCGATCGCCGCGCGCCGCGCCGCCAGCTCCTCGGCCGGGATGTCGTCCTTGGCGACGACGCGCGGCGCCGCCGCGGCCACCTGCATGGCGAGCTCGCGCGCCAGGGTACGGAACTCGTCGGTGCGCGCCACGAAGTCGGTCTCGCAGTTGACCTCGACCAGCGCCCCCAGACGGTTGCCCGGATGGACGTAGGCCTCCACCAGCCCCTCGGAGGCGGTGCGCCCGGCGCGCGTCGCCGCGGCCGCCAGCCCCCGCGTCTTGAGGATCGCGGCGGCCGCCTCCAGGTCGCCGCCGGCCTGCTCGAGCGCCCGCCGGCAGTCCATGATCCCGGCACCCGTGCGGGTGCGCAGGGCTTTCACCATCTCGGTCGTGATCGTGATCGCCATCGCTAGCCCCGGGACTCCTCGGACTCGACCGCCGCCGGCTCGAACTCCGCCTCGCGCACGACCGGCGCGTCGAACGCCTCTCCCGCGCCGTCGGCGGCCGCCTCGGCCTCCTCCTCGTGGATCTCGTGCTTGCGGCGCTCCTCGAGCCCCTCCAGGCAGGCGTTGGCCACGCGGTTGGTGATCAGCCGGACGGCGCGGATCGCGTCGTCGTTACCCGGGATCGCGTAGTCCACCTCGTCGGGGTCGCAGTTGGTGTCGAGGATCGCGACCACCGGGATGCCGAGCTTGCGCGCCTCGGCGACCGCGATGTGTTCCTGGCGGGTGTCCACGATGTAGACCGCGGCCGGCAGTCGCGTCATCCCCTTGATACCGCCGAGGAACTTCTCGAGCCGCGCGGCCTCCTCGGCCAGGCGGGCCTGCTCGCGCTTGGGCAGCAGCTCCATCACGCCCCGGGTCTTCATGTCCTCGATCTCCCGCAGGCGCTCGACGCGCCGGCGGATCGTCTGGAAGTTGGTGAGCATGCCGCCCAGCCACCGCTGGTTGACGAACGGCTGCTGCGCGCGGGTCGCCTCCTCGCGGATCGCGTCCTGGGCCTGCTTCTTGGTGCCGACGAACAGCACGTCGCCGCCCTGGGCCGTGACCTCGCGGACGAAGCGGTACGCCTCCTCAATGAGCGGCACGCTCTTCTGGAGGTCGATGATGTGGATGCCGTTGCGCTCGGTAAAGATGAACCGGCTCATCTTGGGGTTCCACCGCCGGGTCTGGTGGCCGAAGTGGACCCCTGCCTCGAGCAACTGCTTCATGGTGACGACTGGCACGCGCTGCCTCCCTGTGGACGCCGGCGCCCGCCGGCCGCCCGAGTGGTTGTGTCCTCCGCTCCCCTCCTCCCCGTCGTGCGGGCCCGAGGTCGCCGTGCGACACCCTCGGCGGGTCCGGGAGCGTGCGATCTTAACCGGGGTCGAGCGCACAGAAATCCCGCAAAATCGCTGCCGACTTTGCGGGAGGCGTGCGTGGCGACCGCGCGGCGGCAAATCCTGCGGTAGTATAGCACGGCCCGGGGTGGAAGGAAACGGCCGGCGGCCGCGCGGCCGAAGTACCGCGCGGCCCGCCCGCGGCGGCTATGCGCGCGGGTGGGCCTGCGCGTAGACGCGCTTGAGGCGCTCGCGCGAGACGTGGGTGTAGATCTGCGTCGTGGCCAGGCTGGCGTGGCCCAGCAGCTCCTGGACGGCCCGCAGGTCGGCGCCGCCGTCCAGCAGGTGCGTGGCGAAGGTGTGGCGCAGCACGTGCGGGGTCGTGCGCACCTGGACTGCGGCCGCGCGGACCCACCGGTCCACCAGGAGCTGCACCGCGCGCGCCGACAGCGGCCGGCCCCGGGCGTTGAGGAACAGCGCGTCCCCTTCTCCCCGCGCCAGGCGCGGCCGACCCTCGTGCAGGTAGCGGCGCAGCGCGGCCTGCGCCTGCGCGCCGATGAGCACCGTGCGGTCGCGGCCGCCCTTGCCGCGAACGTGGATCTCGTCGTCGCTCACCTGCGCCAGGCGCAGCGCGATCAGCTCGCTGACCCGCAGCCCGGCGGCGTAGAGGAGCTCGAGGATCGCGCGGTCACGGAGCCCCGCCGGCCGGTCGAGCGGCGGGGCGCCGAGCAGCGCCGCGACCGCGTCGTGCGGGAGCGCCGCCGGCAGTCGGCGGCCGCGCCGCGGCGCGCTGAGCAACCGCAGCGGGCTGTGGGCCACACGGCCCTCCCGGCGCAGGAATCGGTAAAAGGTCCTTAGCGCCGCCAGCCGCCGCGCGACCGAGCCGCGTGCGTACCGGCCGTGGAGCGAGGCCAGGTACCGCCGCGCCACGGCCGGGGTCACCGCGTCCCACCCGCGCACGCCCTGAGCGGCCAGGAAGCGGCGAAACGCCTCCACGTCGCGGCGGTAGGCGGTCAGCGTGTGGGGCGAGGCGCCGACCTCGGCCTCGAGGACATCCAGGAACGCCGCCAGGTCGCGATCGACGGCGACCACGGGTCAGTGCGTCGGACCCGGGGCGCCGGCGCGCGCGGGCACGCGGTCACCCGGGGCGGCTGCGGGTTCGGCCGGCTCGCGGTGGCCGCAGTCGGTGTTGGTACAACGCAGCTCTGGCCCGCGGCGCAGCGGCTTGTAGACCATCAAGCTGCCGCAGCGCGGGCAGGACCGGTCCACCGGCCGGTCCCACGAGGTGAAGGTGCACGACGGATAGGTGCTGCAGCCGTAGAACGTGCGGCCGCGCCGCGTCCGCCGCGCGACGATCTCCCCGCCGCAGCGCGGGCAGGCCACGCCGATGCCCACGGGCCGCGTGTACCGGCACTCCGGGTAGCCCGAGCAGGCGATGAACTCGCCGAAGCGGCCGTGCTTACGCACCAGCGGCCGGCCGCACTGCGGGCAGCTCTCGCCGATTTCCACCTCGGGCATCTCGACGACCGGGATCTTCGCCTCGGCGCGCGCGAGCGTCCGTTCGAACGGCTCGTAGAAGTTGCGTACGATCTGCTGCCAGTCGGCGCGGCCATCCTCGATGTGGTCCAGGTCGTCCTCGACTCGGGCCGTGAAGTCGACGTCCACGATCTCCGGGAAGTGCTCGACCAGCAGGTCGGTCACCATCCGGCCGACGTCGGTGGGCGCGAGCCGGCGATCGCGCGAGGTCACGTAGCCGCGCTTCTTGATCGTCTCGATCGTCGGCGCGTAGGTGCTGGGCCGACCGATGCCACGCTCCTCGAGCGCCCGCACGAGCGACGCCTCGGTGTAACGGGGCGGCGGCTGGGTGAAGTGCTGCTCCGGGTCCAGCGCGGCCAGCACGAGCGGGTCGCCTGTTTCCAACGGCGGCAGCCAGCCCTCGCGCTCGTCGTCGGCGTCCTCCCGCGCCTCTCGGTAGAGGATCAGGAACCCGGGGAACTTCACCCGGCTCCCGGTCGCCCGGAACAGGAACTCGCCGCCGGTGATGTCCACCGACAGGGTGTCCACGATCGCCGAGGCCATCTGGCTCGCCAGGAAACGCTCCCAGATCAACCGGTAGAGCCGCAGCTGGTCCGACTTGAGGTGGGGCTTCAGCCGCTCCGGCGTGCGGGCCAGGCTCGTCGGCCGGATGGCCTCGTGCGCGTCCTGCGCGTCGCGGCGCGAGCGGTACTGGCGCGGCCGTTCGGGCACGTAGGTCTCGCCGAACGTGCGCGCGATGTAGTCCCGGGCCTCGTGCTGCGCCGAGGCCGCGACGCGCACCGAGTCGGTCCGCATGTAGGTGATGAGGCCCACCGGGCCGCCCGCGCCCACATCGAGGCCCTCGTAGAGCTGTTGGGCGACCGCCATGGTGCGCGACGCGGAGAAGCCGAGCTTGCGATTCGCCTCCTGCTGGAGCGTGCTCGTGGTGAACGGCGGCGAGGGATGCCGGGCCTGGTCCTTCCGCCGCACCTCGGCGACCGCGTACGCCGCCCCCCGCAGCCGCGCGACCAGCGACGAGGCCTCGGCCTCGTCGCCGATGACCGCCGCGCCCTCGTCACCCGGCACGCCGTACTTCCGGTCGCCGCGCGCGAACAGCCGCGCCTTGAAGCTCTCGCCGGCCCGCGTGCGGAAGGTACCCTCGATCGACCAGTACTCGCGCGGGACGAACGCCTCGATCTCGCGTTCGCGGTCCACGATGAGGCGCACCGCTACCGACTGCACGCGGCCCGCGGACAGCCCGCCGCGGATCTTGCGCCACAGCAGGGGGCTGAGCTTGTAGCCCACGAGCCGGTCGAGAATCCGGCGCGCCTGCTGCGCGTTGACCAGGTTCTGGTCGATCTCGCGCGGGTGGCGCATCGCCCGACTGACCGCCTCCCTGGTGACCTCGTGGAACTCGATCCGCCGGATCTGGGGGTTCACCGGCCGCAGGACCTCGGAGAGGTGCCAGGAGATCGCCTCGCCCTCCCGATCCGGGTCGGTCGCCATATAGACCGCGGATGCGCGCCGGGCGGCATCCTTGAGCTCCTTGATGACCGGCCCCTTGCCCTTGATGACGATGTAGCGCGGGGTGAAGTTGTCGTCCACGTCGACTCCGAGCCGGCTCTTGGGCAGGTCCTTGACGTGGCCCATGGATGCCTTGACCTCGTAGGGCCGGGACAGCAGCTTCGACAGCGTCCGGGCCTTCGTCGGCGACTCCACGACCACGAGCGACTTGGCAGTTGCCACGATTTCGTCTAGTCCTCTCCGACCGTCTGCTCGCGGCCGCGCCGCGGCGCGGCCGGCGACGGCCCCGAGCCGCCCTGGGCTCGCATCAGCATCTGCCCCGGCAGCACCCGAATCAGACCCGCCACCTCCAGCCAGCCCGCCAGCGCGCCCACACGCGAGGCCGGCAGGCCCAGCGCCTCCACCAGGTCGTCGAACGCGAGCGGCCCGGCGGCCAGCGCCGCGAGCAGGCGCCCCTCGTCGGCGGAACGCAGGCGGGGCAGTCCATGTTCCCCCGAGGCCGGCGCCCCAGCCGGTGCCTCCGGCGCGCCGCCTGGCCCCTCCGGCACCGCAGGCGCGGGGGACAGCGCCGGGACCACCGTCACCCCGAGCTCCTCGAGCACGTCCGCCGCGGTCTCCACCACGCGCGCGCCCTGACGCAGGAGTGCGTGCGGCGCGCGGCTCATCACGCTGAAGATGCTCCCTGGCACCGCGAACACCTCGCGCCCCTGGTCGAGAGCGTAGTCCACGGTGACCAGCGCCCCGCTGTCCTCCGCGCCCTCCACCACCACGACGCCGAGCGCGAGCCCGCTGATGATCCGGTTGCGCCGTGGGAACTGCTCAGGCCGCGGCGGCGTTGCAGGCGCGAACTCGCTGACCAGCGCGCCCCGCGCCGCAACGTCGGCGGCCAGCCGCCGGTGCTCACGCGGGTAGATCACATCCGGGCCGCTGCCGAGCACCGCCACCGTGCGGCCCCCGGCTGCCAGTGCCCCTCGGTGTGCCGCGCCGTCGATCCCGCGCGCCAGCCCGCTCACCACGGTGACGCCCGCAGCGGCCAGGTCGAACCCGAGCCGTTCGGCCGCAGCGAGCCCGTACGCCGTGGCCGCCCGCGCGCCGACCACGGCCACGGCCGGCCCTTCGTCGAGCGTCCCGCGCACGAACAGCGCCGGGGGCGGGTCGGCGATCGCGCGCAGCAGCGCCGGGTAGCACGGGTCCGTCCACACGAGCACCGCCAGGCCCTGCGCCCGGGCGCGCGCCACGACCGCAGCACCGTCGATCGCCGCCCGCGCGGTCAGGACCGCCGCCAGATCCCGATGGCCGGCCGCCAGCGCGGGTAACCCGCGCCACGCCGCCGCCGCCGAGCCCGCGGCATCGATCCAGCGCCGCACCGTCCGGGGCCCCACGCCAGGCAGCAGGCCGAGGGCGACGCTGGCGGCTACCTCGTCGTCCCCTGGGCGCTCAGACCGTCGGGGCGGGGGGGCCGCGAAGTTCATCCTCTAAACTAGCACAGGCTGTCAAGCGTCCAGGGCCGCCGGGCGGTCGAGGACGCGATACCGGACGGCCTCGGCGACATGGGAAGCGGTGACGGCCTGCGCGCCATCCAGGTCTGCGATCGCGCGGGCCGCCCGCAGGACCCGGTTCGTCGCCCGGGCGCCGAGCATGAGCCGGTCGGCCGCAGCCCGCACCAGGGCCAGGGCGCTCCTGTCCGCGGGCCACCAGGCTTCGGTGCCGCGCGGGGGCGGGTGATCGTTCCAGGCGGCCCGCCGCTGTGCGGCGCGGGTCGTGGCGGCCAGCACCCGCGCCCGCACCGCCGCGGAGGGTTCCGGCTCTTTGCCGCCTAGCGCACCACCGGCCGCGGGCCGGGGAACCTCGACGTGCAGGTCGATGCGATCGAGCAGCGGTCCGGACAGGCGCGCCAGATAGCGCTGCACCTGTGCCGGCGTGCAGGTGCACGGCCGGCGCGGATCGCCGCGATAGCCGCAGGGACAGGGGTTCATCGCGGCCACCAGCGTGCATGCTGCCGGATACCGCACGGTGCCGTGCGAGCGCGCCACGACCACCGCGCCGTCTTCCAGGGGCTGGCGGAGTGCTTCGAGCACGTCGCGCCGGAACTCCGGCAGTTCGTCCAGGAACAGGATGCCGCGGTGCGCGAGCGTCACCTCGCCCGGCCGGCCGGCGCCGCCGATGACCGCTGCGGCGCTCGCGGTATGATGCGGCGAACGGAACGGACGGTGCCAGCGCAGGCCCGCGTGCGGCGGCAGGCGACCGGCGGCGCTATAGATCTTGGTCACCTCGAGCGCGTCCTCGAGCGCAAGCGGCGGGAGCAACCCGGGCAGGCGTCGCGCGAGCATCGTCTTGCCGACCCCGGGCGGGCCGACGAGCAGCAGGTTGAGCCCGCCCGCGGCCGCGACCTCGAGCGCGCGCCGGGCCGCCGGCTGCCCCCTGACGTCCGCGAGGTCGGGGTAGGGGGCTCCCGCCGGCGGCGGGTCGTCGCGCGCCGCCGGCACCGGCGCAAGCGGAGCGCGGCCCGCCAGGTGCTCCACGGCCCCCCGCAGCGCACCGAGCCCATAGACCGTCACCTCCTCGAGGACGGCCGCCTCGCGCGCGTTCGCCGCGGGCACCAGCACGCCGCGCGCCCCGAGGCCGCGCGCGGCCTCGGCGGCCGCGAGCGCGCCGGGCACCGGGCGGAGCGTGCCGTCGAGCGCGAGCTCTCCCAGGGCCAGGTAGCCGGTCACCGCGTCGGGCGCGATCTGCCCGGTGGCCACCAGCAGTGCCAGCGCGATCGGCAGGTCGAACGCCGGGCCCTCCTTGCGCCGGTCGGCGGGTGCCAGATTCACCACGACGCGGCGCGGCGGTAGGTCGAAGCCGGAGTTGCGGATCGCCGAGCGCACCCGCTCGCGCGCCTCGCAGACCGCGGCGTCGGGCAGCCCGACGATGGCGAACGAGGGCAGGCCAGGCCCGACGTCCACCTCGACCGACACGGCCAGCGCGTCGAGACCGTCGAGCGTGGCGCTCAACACACTGGCCAGCATCGCGGCGGGATCGCCTCCCGCCTGCATCTATCGGAACGCGGGCGTCATCTGTGCGGGGAGGACTGGATCGCGTGGCGCGAGATCAGGCCACCGTCTAGGGTGTGCCCCCGGCACCGGCCGGCGCCGCCGCCGGCGTCGTGCGCGGCCGCAGCCGCTGCGCGACGACCGCCGCCGCGAGCAGGCCCAGCCCGACCACGTCGGTCACCAGGCCCGGCTTGATCAGCGCGAGCGCCGCGCCGAGCAGTAAGGCCCGCTCCGGCCAGGTCGCTGGCCGCAGCAGGTAGCCGATCACCGCGGCGGCCAGGCACAGCACGCCGATGCTCCCGGTGAGCAGCGCGAGCGCCGACTCCGTCCACGGCGTCTGCCCGAGCAAGATCTGCGGGCCGTAGACGAACATGTAGGGCACGATGAAGCCGGCAATCGACAGGCGGGTCGCCTGGATGCCGGTGGCCCACATTGGCGCCTTCGCGATGCTGGCCGCGGCGAACGCCGCCAGCGCGACCGGCGGCGTGACGGCCGAGATCACCGCGAAGTAGAACAGGAACATGTGCGCGCCCAGCGGGGTCACGCCCAGCCGGATCAGCGCGGGCGCGAGCACGCTCGCGCCGATCGCGTACGCCGCGGTCGTCGGCATCCCCATCCCGAGCACGATCGCCACGATCATCGTGGCCCCGAGCGCGAGCAGCAGGTTGTTGCCGGAGATGTTGATCAGCAGCTCGGAGAACTTGCCGCCCAGCCCGGTGAGCGAGAGCACGCCCACGATGATGCCCGCGGCGGCGCAGGTCGCGCCGATCTCGATGGTGCGCGTGGCGCCGTCCTGCATCGCACCGACGATCTTCGGCAGCGTCAACCGGGTGTCCGTGCGCAGCCACGAGAGCACCAGCGTGGCCGCCAGCGCGTAGAGCGCGGCCCGGAACGGCGAGGCCGCCTGGCCCATGACCAGGTAGAGCAGCAGCACGATGGGCGTCAGCAGGTACCCGTGCCGCCGGAGGATGTCGCCCAACCGGGGAAGCTGCGCCCGCGGCAACCCGAACAGCCTCGCCTGGGCCGCGTAGAGGTCGATCATCCAGTACGCGGCGACGTAGTAGAGCAGGGCGGGCCCGACCGCGCCGATCGCCACGGTGGAGTACGGCACGCCGATGATGTCCGCCATCAGGAACGCCGCGGCGCCCATGACCGGCGGGACAATCTGGCCGCCGGTGCTGTTCATCGCCTCGACGCCGCCGGCCACGGTGGGCGTAAAGCCCGTCGCCTTCATCAGCGGGATGTTGATGACGCCGTCCACCATGACGTTGGCGACCGACGAGCCACTGGCGGTGCCGAACAAGGCGCTGGTGATGATCGAAACCTTCGCCGGGCCGCCGCGCGTGCCGCCCGCCAGGCCCAGGCCCAGGTTGACGATGAACTTGCCAATGCCCGAGGCCTCGATGAAGGCGCCGAACAGGATAAACAGGTAGACGTACCGCGCCGAGACCCCCAGCGGCACGCCGTAGATGCCGTTGTCGCTGAACAGGAACGAGACCAGCGAATCGTACGAGAACCCCTTGTGGGCGAGCAGCCCGGGCAGGTACGGGCCGGCAAAGACGTAGAGCACGAAGATTCCACAGACGATCGGCAGCACGAGCCCGGTGGAGCGCCGCACGGCCTCCACCGTGACGATGACGAGCATCGTGCCGACGATCACGTCCTCGCGCGTCGGGAAGACGCCCGCGCGGCCGGTCAGGTCCTTGAAGGTGGCGAAGAGGTACCAGACGACGATCAGGCTGAAGGCGATCAGCACCCAGTCCACGATCGACGGCCGCACCGCGCCCCGGCGCCCGGGGATGACCAGGAAGGCCAGCACGAGCACGAAGGTCAGGTGGACCGCGTAGAGCTTCTGCGGGTCGGTCACGACGCCGAAGAACCCGCCGAGCTGGAGGATGTGGTAGCCGGCCATCGCGACGCCGAGCGCGCGCACCACCACAGACAGAACACCCCGGAGCTCGCGCGTGGCGATCTCCGAGGTGTCCCCGAGTCGGTCGACGTCGACGGGCAAGCCGGGCGGTCGTTCGGCCACGGCCCCCTCCTTCCCGCCCGCCGGGCTAGCGCTTCATCTCAGGCGGAATCTGCTCGTCGGTGAGCCGCACGTTCTGCTCGCGGAAGAAGCGGACCGCGCCCGGGTGCAGTGGCAGCTTCACGTAGAAGATGTTGACCGGCAGCGTCTCGTTGGCGGTCGGGTGCACCGTCGCCAGGAACTCGCGGTTGGCGAAGATTGTCCTGACCAGCTCGTAGACGAAGTCCTCGGGCATGTCCTTGTGGACAACCGCGGCGTTGTACATCTGGACGGTCGGAATCGGCTGGTCCTGCCCGCGGTAGACGCCGCCTCGAATCGAGGCCCGGGCCAGATAGGGGTAGCGCTCGGTTAGCGTTTCGATCTGCTCGCGCGTGAAGCCGAAGAACCGCGCGGGCCGAGTGAGCGACGCCTCCACCCACGCGGGCACCGGCACACCGATCACGCCGAAGTTGGCGTCGACCACGCCGTCGCGCATGGCGGTGGCACCGTCGGCGAACCCCAGGTAGACCACGCGGCGCGGCCTGATGTTGAACAGCTCCAGCACGCGGTCGCCCAGGAACTCCGCCGAGCCGCCCCGCGGGCCGAGGCTCACGACGCGGCCGCCGAGGTCCGCCACCGACCGGATTGGCGAGTCGCCGCCTACCATCCAGTGGGCGAACGAGGTGTACATCGGGAACGCCACGCGGATCGTGTCGATCTTGCGGCCGCGGAACTCGCCGATGCCGTTGAGGGCCTCGTACGCCGGGCCGGTTGTGGTCAGGCCGAGTTCCAGCTCCTTCGTGTGGGTGAGCTGGACGTTCTGCACGGGCCCTCCGGTGACGCGGTTCGTGGCCGGCAGCCCCATCCGCTCGCTGATGACGCGGGCGTAGCCGCCCGCGATGACGTGGTAGACGCCCCCGATGGACGCGGAGCCGATGGTCACGCTGCGGGGCCACCCGGGCCTGGGCTGGGCCCCGGCGCTCCCGATGAACAGTGCGGCAGCGAACAACAGCACGAGCGCCATGCGCAGTGCCCTCATGTCAACCCCTCCCGGCGACGTTCGGCTGCCGTAGCCTGTTTAGATTCTGCGCCGACCCGGTGATCCTCCTACCCCGAGGGCCGGGTACGACCCAGGGTAGCGACCGGTCCCGAGCACCGCCATCGGGCCGCGGCCCGATGCTCGCCGCCCGGCCCGCCGCCGCCCCGTCGGCCCGCGGCCGGGGCGCGGTCGGGCGCCGGCCCGATGGGCGCGGCCGCCCCACCTGTCAGAATGGGGGTGAGCGCGTCGCAGAGATTCGCAGGATTGCGCAGGATTCCATAGAAACAGGATGGCAGGAATCGTCGTGGGGAATCCGTGAAGGCCCTCGGAGACCAGGACGCCCGCTGGCTGTCGCTCGGCGAGGCCGCCTCGCGCCTCGGCGTGGACGAGGCGACACTGCGGCACTGGGCGGACACGGGCCGCATCCGGACGTTCCGCACCCCGGGCGGCCACCGCCGGTTCCTGGCCGCCGACCTCGGGGCGCTGCTCCAGCGCGAGACCCCACGCGTCGAGGACCTCGGGCAGCTCGTCGAGCGCCGCAGTGCCAGGGTGCTGGCGCGCTCGCCGGCCAAGTCCCTGCGCAACCGGCCCTGGTTTCTGGCGTTGGACGCCGCCGCGCGGAAGCGTGCGCGCGGTTACGGCCGCCAGCTGTTTGGCGCCATCGTCCGCTACATGTCCGAGCCACAGGCGCGGCGCGCGCTGCGCGTGCAGCTGCTGGCGCATGGCCGGCGCTACGGCCGCGAGATCCGCGGCGCGGGCCTGGGCCCGGCGGAGGCCGCCGAGGCGTTCGGGTTCTTCCGCGGCCTCGTGCTGAAACTGGTCACGGAGCCGCGCGGCCGAGGCGGCATGCTCGACGAAACCCAGATCCGCACGCTGCTCGAGGTGAGCGGGCTGCTGGACGAGATCTTCGGCGCGATCCTCCACGCGTGGGACAGCGAGGGGAGCGCGCCGCGCCCGGCGCGGGGAGACGCGGCGCGATGATCGTGCGAGTCGGCACCCGGGCCAGCGCGCTGGCGCGCGCCCAGACCGCGCGCGTCGCGGCCGCGCTCGGTGCACAGGGCGTGCGCTGCCGGATCCTCACGATCCAGACCGAAGGTGACCTCCATCCCCGGACGCCGACCGCCGCGCTTGGCGTCGGCGCCTTCGTCAAGGCGCTGGAGGTGGCGCTGGCCGAGGGCCGCATCGACGCCGCCGTGCACAGCGCGAAGGACCTGCCGGCCCAGGCGCGCGACGACCTCACCCTGGCCGCCTTCCTGCCGCGCGACGACCCGCGCGACGTGCTGGTGACCCGCACGGGCGCCGACCTCGCCGGTCTCCCGGCAGGAGCGGTTGTCGGCACCGACAGCCCGCGTCGCCGCGCCTTCCTGCTGGCCACCCGTCCGGACCTGGACGTGCGCGGGGTACGCGGCAACGTGGACACGCGCCTGCGCAGGCTCGACGCGGGGCACCTGGACGCGCTCGTCCTCGCGGCGGCCGGGCTGGCGCGGCTCGGCCTCGAGGGCCGCGCGACCGAGCGCCTCGACCCGTCGGTCATGCTGCCCGCGGTCGGCCAGGGCGCCATCGTCGTGCAGACGCGTACCGGATCCGGTCCGCTGGCCGACTGCCTGGCGGCTATTGACCACGCGGCCACGCGCGCGGCCGTCACCGCCGAACGCGCGCTGCTGGCTGCGCTCGGCGGCGGCTGCCGCCGGCCGGTCGCCTCCCTCGGCGAGTGCGCCGGCAGCCGGCTCTACCTGGATGCCGCCGTGCTCGACCCCGACGGCGCGCGGATCGTCCGCGACCGCTTCGAGGGTGACGCCGCGCGGCCCGAGGAGGCCGGCCGCACGCTCGCGCAACGGCTGCTCGGGCTCGGCGCGGGCGCGATTCTCTACGAGGTGGCGTCGTGAGGCCTAGCGGTCCGCTCGCCCGACGGCGCGTCCTGGTGACGCGGCCCCGCGCGCAGAGCGGGCCCCTGGTAGCGCGCCTGCGCGCCCTGGGGGCCGAGGCGATCGCCGTCCCGACCATCGGCATTGCCGGCCCGCGCGCGGGCGGCCCGCTGGACGCGGCGCTGCGGCGCTTGGCCGACTACGACTGGGTGGTGGTCACCAGCGCCAACGGCGCGCGGGCATGCCGCGTGCGGGCGCGCGCGCTGGGAGCCGACCTGCGCGGGCCGCGGCCGCGGTGGGCCGCGGTGGGCCCGGCAACCGCACGCGCGCTGCGCGCTGCGGGCGTGGCCGTGGCGATGATGCCCTCGCGGTTCCTGACCGAGGCGATCGCCGAGGAAGTGCCGGTGGCCGCCGGCGACCGGGTGCTCCTGCCGCGCACCGAGGCCGCGCCGCCGGGTCTGGCCCAGGCGCTGCGACGCCGGGGCGCCGTGGTCGACGAGGTGGTGGCCTACCGCACCGTCATCGCGCCGCCGCGGTCGCGACCCCGCCTGCATGCGGCGATCCGCCGCGGGGTGGACGCGGTCGTGCTCACCAGCCCGTCCACGGTGCACGGCCTGGTCCGACTGCTCGGCGACCGCCGTGGTGCGCTCGGCCGCGCGGCCATCGCGTGCATCGGCCCGGTGACCGCAACTGCGGCGATCGAGGAAGGCCTGCGGCCGGCCGTTGTGGCCGGCGAGCACACCGTCGACGGACTGCTCGACGCCCTGGTCGCGCACTACACGGCGCGCCCCCGAGGAGGCAGCCATGCGCGAGACCGCGCGGCGCGGTAAGCTCATCCACCGGCCCCGCCGCCTTCGGCGTACCGAGGCCCTGCGTGCCCTGGTGCGCGAGACGCACCTCAGCCCGACAGGCTTCGTCGCCCCCATGTTCGTGCGGCCCGGCCGCGGTGTGCGCGAGCCGATCGCCTCGCTGCCCGGGGTCGCCCGGCTGTCCGCCGACGAAGCGGTGCGCGAGGCCGACGCGCTCGCCGCGCTCGGCGTGCGCGCGGTGCTCCTCTTCGGCGTGCCCGACGCAAAAGACGCGCAGGCCACCGGCGCCTACGCCGACGACGGGGTCGTGCAGCAGGCCGTGCGGCTGCTGCGGCGGCGGTCCCCGGACCTGGTCATCGCGACCGACGTGTGCGCGTGCGGCTACACGGACCACGGCCACTGCGGCCTGCTCCACGGCGGCGAGCTGGACAACGACGCCACCCTGGACCTGCTCGCCCGGATCGCCGCCTCGCACGCCGCCGCTGGCGCCGACATCGTCGCGCCCTCGGCCATGATGGACGGCCAGGTCGCCGCGATCCGCGAGGCGCTGGACGCGGCCGGTTTCACCGGGGTAGCGATCATGGCCTACGCCGCCAAGCACGCCTCGGCCTTCTACGGCCCGTTCCGCGACGCCGCGGCGTCCGCCCCGCAGTTCGGCGACCGGCGCGGCTACCAGATGGACCCGGCCAACGGGCGCGAGGCGCTGCGCGAGGTCGCGCTCGACGTCGCGGAAGGCGCGGACATCGTCATGATCAAGCCAGCCCTGGCCTACCTGGACGTGATCAGGGCTGCGCGCGAGGCCGTCAGGCTGCCGGTGGCGGCGTACTGGGTGAGCGGCGAGTACGCCATGCTCAAGGCGGCCGCGGCGAACGGCTGGCTGGAGGAACGCCGCGCGGTGCTGGAGGTGCTCACCGCGATCCGCCGTGCGGGCGCTGATATCATCATCACCTACGCGGCCGCGGACGCTGCCCGCTGGCTGGCCGGGCGCGACGGCCCCGCGGTGTGAGAGGTACGGTCGGTCCGATGTTGACGCTTGCCGGGGTCAGCTTCCGCACCTCGCCCGTGGCGCTGCGCGAGCGCGTCGCGCTCCCCGAGCACGCGCTGGCCGCGACCACCGCGGCGCTGCGCGCACGTCCCGGGGTGCGCGAAGCGCTGGTGCTCTCCACGTGCAACCGCACGGAGCTCTACGTGGTCGCCGACGACGCGCCCGACGCCGCGGCGCTGGCGGCCTGGCTGGCCGACCGCTGCGGCGTACCGGCCGACGCGCTGCACCCCGCGCTGTATTTGCGCCACGATGCCGACGCGGTGCGTCACCTGCTGCGTGTGGCCTCGGGGCTCGACTCGATGGTCGTCGGCGAGGCCCAGATCCTGGGCCAGGTGCGCCGCGCCTATGACGCGGCCCGCGCGGGCGGCGGCCCCGGCGTGGTTCTGCACCGCCTGCTCCAGACCGCGATCACCACGGGCCGGCGCGTGCGGCGCGAGACCGGCCTGGCGCTGCGCTCGCCCTCGGTGCCGCGCGCGGCGCTGGCGCTGGCCGAGCGACTGATCGGCCCGGTGCGCGGCCGGCGGGTGGCGATCGTCGGTGCCGGCGCCATCGCCGGGATCGCAGCGGACGCCTTCGGGGCCGCGGGCGCGGTTATCACCGCCGTGCTCAACCGCACCGCCGGTCCGGCCGAAGCGCTGGCCGCGCGGGTGGGAGCGGTGGCGCTACCGCTCGACCACGTGGGCGAGGCGGCCGCGGAGGCGACGGTGCTGCTCGCGTGCGTGGGCCCCTCGCGGCCGGTGGTGACCCGGGCGCGGCTTGCGCCGGCGCTACGCGGGATGCCGCTGTTGATCATCGACCTCGGGGTCCCGCGCGGCGTGGAGCCGGCGGTGGCCGGCCTACCCGGCGTCACGCTGCGCGTGCTCGACGATCTCTCCGGCGAGGAACTGCAGCCGGGGCTCTCCGGCGAGGGCCGAGAGCGCGCCCGCGCGCTCATCGAGGCCGCCGCGGCCAGGTTCGACCGGTGGCTGGCCGCCCGCGAGGCCTCGCCGGTGATCGCCGCGCTTTGCGACCGCGCCGAGGCCATTGTGGACCTCGAGCTGCGGCGGAACCGCCGCCGGCTGGGCGAGCTGGACGAAGCCCAGCAGCGGGCGGTCCGCGCCGCGGTAGACGCTGTGGTGCGCAAGCTCCTCCACCATCCCCTGGTGTCGCTCCGCGAGTCTGCGGCCCGTCGCGACGGCCGCGTACTCGAGGTCGCCAGGGCGCTGTTCGACCTCCCCTCCGGTAACGGCAAGCCGGGAGCCACAGCATGAGCCGCCAGGACCTCGCGCCATCGCGCAGCGCGGCGATCTTCGCCGAGAGCGAGGGATACTTCCCAGGCGGCGTCAACAGCCCGGTGCGCGCGTTCCGCGCCGTGGGCGGCAGCCCGGTTGTCGTGCGCGAGGGCCGCGGCGCGCACGTCACCGACGCCGACGGTCGGCGCTTCCTCGACTACATCGGCTCGTGGGGCGCGGCGATCCTCGGGCACGCGGACCCCGAGGTGACCGAGGCGCTCCGCGAGGCCGCGGGCCGCGGCACCGGGTTCGGCATGCCGACGCCCTACGAGCTCGACCTGGCCCGCGCGGTCCGAGCCGCCATGCCCTCGCTCGAGCGCCTCCGGTTCGTCAGCTCCGGCACCGAGGCGGCCATGAGCGCTTTGCGGGTCGCGCGCGGGGCCACCGGCCGCGACCACGTCGTGAAGTTCGCGGGCTGCTACCACGGGCACGCCGACCATCTCCTGGCGCAGGCCGGGTCCGGCCTGGCGACCTTCGGCCTCCCCAGCAGCGCCGGCGTGCCCGCGGCCACGGTCGGGCAGACGCTGGTGGCGCCCTACAACGACCTGGACGCGGTGCGCGCGATCCTCGCCGCGCACCCGCGCCGCGTCGCCGCGGTCATCGTGGAGCCCGTGGCAGCCAACATGGGCGTGGTCGCTCCGCGGCCCGGTTTCCTCGAAGGGCTGCGCGAGCTCACCCGCGCCGACGGTGCGCTACTCGTCTTCGACGAGGTCATCACCGGGTTCAGGATGGGCCGCGGCGGCGCCCAGGCGCGCTTTGGGATCGCACCCGACCTGACGTGCCTGGGCAAGATCGTCGGCGGCGGCCTGCCGGTCGGCGTCTACGGCGGCCGGCGCGACCTCATGGAGCGCGTGGCGCCGCTCGGGCCGGTCTACCAGGCCGGGACGCTGTCGGGCAACCCGCTGACCATGGCCGCGGGTGCCGCCACGCTGCGCCGGCTCACGGACGAGGCCTACGCCGTCCTCGAGGCGCGCGCGGCGCGCCTGGCCGAGGGCCTGGCCGACGCCGCGCGGCGCGCGGGCGCAGTCGCGACGGTGGTGCGCGAGGCCTCGATGCTCACGGTGTTCTTCTTGCCTATGGCGCCGCGCGACTACGCCGAGGCGAGAGGGGCCGACGTGGCCCGCTACGCGCGGTTCTTCCGCGCCATGCTCGACCGCGGGGTGCTGCTGCCGCCGTCGCAGTTCGAGGCCTGGTTCGTTTCGACGGCGCACACCGACGACCACGTGGCCGCGACCCTCGCGGCCGCGGACGACGCATTCCGGGCCGCCGGCTGAGCGGCCGCCGGAGGGACGCGGATGGACGAGCAGTGGCGGTACGTGCACGTGCTGGGGCTCAAGGTGGACCCGTTGTGGCGCCGGCTCCCCGACGACGTCCGCGCGCGCGACGCCGAGGCGTTCGAGCAGGCCGCGGACGCGGCCGGCGCGCGGGTGCGCGCGTTCACCTACTCGATGATCGGGCTGCGCACCGAGGTGGACCTGTTGTTCTGGCGGCTGGGCCCGTCGGTGCAGGCGCTGGAGGAGACCGCGGCGGCGATGCTGCGCACCGGCCTCGGCCGCCACCTCACCGTCGGGCACACCATGCTCGGCTACGTGCGACCGTCGCAGTACGTCAAGAAGCCCACCACGCAGGAGCAGGCGATGTTCGCCGGCCGCCGGCAGGCCTACCTGATCGTCTACCCCTTCACCAAGACCGCGGACTGGTACCTGCTCGACCAGCCGGCGCGCCAGGCGATGATGAACGAGCACATGAAGGTCGGCCACCAGTTCCCCATGATCCAACAGCTGTTGGCCTACTCGTTCGGACTGGACGACCAGGAGTTCATCGTCGCCTACGAGACCGACGACCTGCCCGCGTTCGTCGAGCTCGTCTACGCGCTGCGGATGACCCAGGGGCGCCGCTACACCCTGCGCGACACCCCGATCCTCACCGGCGTCCACCGGCCGCTGCGGGAGATCCTCGGCTTGCTCGGCGCGCCGGTCACCACGGAGGCCGCGCGATGACCGAGCCCCAGGCCCCCCCGGCCGGCCCGGCGGGCCGTCCGTCGTACCACGCAGTGCGCGAGGCGCAGACCGGCTACGTCTACGACCGCGCGCCGATGCTCGTCTACTGGGAGCTGACCCGCGCGTGCGACCTGGCCTGCCATCACTGCCGCGCCGAGGCGATCAGCCATCGCGACCCGGACGAGCTGACGTTCGACGAGGCGACCGACGTGCTGCAGCAGGTGGTGGAGTTCGGCCCGCCGCTCCCTCACCTGGTCTTCACCGGCGGCGACCCGCTCAAGCGGGGGGACCTGGAGGCGCTCGTGCGCGAGGCGGCGCGGCTGGGCATCGGCGCCTCGCTGGCGCCGGCCGCCACGCCGCTGCTGCGCCGCGAGGCGATCGTCCGGCTGCGCGACGCGGGGATCCAGAGCATCTCGCTCAGCCTGGACGGCAGCTGCCCGGACCAGCACGATGCGTTCCGGGGCGTCCCGGGGTGCTTTGACCAGACGGTCCGCGCGGTGAACTGGGTGGCCGAGGCCGGCCTGCCCCTGCAGATCAACACGCTGGTCACCGACCGGACCGTCGCGGACCTGCCCGCGATCTACCGGCTTCTTACCGCCTGGCCCGTCGAGCGGTGGAGCCTGTTCTTCCTTATCGCCGTGGGCCGGGGCCAGGCGCTGCGTGAGCTCGACCCGGCCTCGGCCGAGCGGCTCATGGACTGGCTCTACGACCTGGCGGCCGACTCACCGTTTGCGATCAAGACCACCGAGGCGCCCCACTACCGGCGCGTGGCGGTCGAGCGGATGCGCGCGGCCGGCTGGGATGGCGCCCGCATCCGGCGCAGCAGCGTGGGCCGCGGCTTCGGCATCCGGGACGGCAATGGCATCCTCTTCATCTCCCGCACGGGCGACGTCACGCCCTCGGGGTTCCTCCCGATGGCGGCTGGGAACGTCCGGCGCGCACGGCTGGTGGACCTGTACCGGTCGAGTGCGCTGTTCACCGCGCTGCGCGACCCAAGCCGGTTCGCCGGCCGCTGCGGCCGGTGCGAGTACCACACGATCTGCGGCGGATCGCGCGCGCGCGCGTTCGCGCACACCGGCGACCCGCTGGCGAGCGACCCGCTCTGCCCCTACGTGCCCGCATGACCGACCGGTTCCTGCGCGCCTGCCGGCGCGAGCCCACCGACCGCACACCGGTGTGGTTCATGCGGCAGGCCGGCCGGTCGCAGCCCGAGTATCGGGCGCTGCGCGAGCGCTACTCGCTGCTCGAAATCTGCCGGACCCCGGAGCTGTGCGCCGAGGTGACGCTGCGACCGGCCGCGCAGCTCGGGGTCGACGCCGTCATTCTCTTCGCCGACATCACGCTGCCGTTGCTGGGGCTGGGCGTCGAGTTCGACCTCATCGAAGGCCAGGGCCCCGTCATCGCCCGACCGCTGCGCACCGCCGCCGACGTGCGGCGGCTGCGGCCGCTCGACCCGGCGCGGGACGTTCCCTTCGTGCTGGAGGCGATCCACCTGGTGCGGCGCGACGCGCGCGTGCCGCTCATCGGGTTCGCCGGCGCGCCGTTCACCCTGGCCAGCTATCTCGTCGAGGGCCGAGGGGCGCGCGACCTCCTACTCACCAAGCGGATGCTGTTCGAGGCGCCCGAGGTCTGGGACACGCTGATGGCGCACCTGGTGGACGCGACCGTGGCCTACCTGCGGGCGCAGGTGGACGCCGGCGCGCAGGCGCTGCAGCTCTTCGACTCGTGGGTGGGCGCGCTCGCCCCCGACGACTACGCCCGCGCGGTGCTCCCCCACATGCGCCGGCTGTTCGACGGCCTGCGGGCGCTACGCGTTCCGGTCATCCACTTCGGCACCGGCACCGCGGGCCTGCTGCGGCTGATGGCACAGGCGGGCGGGGACGTCATCGGCGTGGACTGGCGCATCAGGCTCGCCGATGCCTGGGCCCTGGTCGGCGACCGGGGCATCCAGGGCAACCTCGACCCGGCGGCGCTGCTCGCGCCGTTCGAGGTCGCCGCGCGGGCCGCGCACACGATCCTGACCGACGCCGCCGGCCGGCCCGGACACATCTTCAACCTGGGGCATGGCGTCCTGCCGCACACTCCGCAGGATCACCTGCGCCGGCTGGTCGCCCTGGTGCACGAGCACGTCCCGCTTCCAGCCGGAGGCGCGCGGTGACCGGCCTGCTCGTGATGGCCTACGGCAGCCCGCGCGGCCTCGCAGACCTGGAGGCGTACTACACGCACATTCGCGGCGGCCGACGGCCATCCCCCGAGCTGCTCGAGGAGCTGGCCGGCCGCTACCGCGCGATCGGCGGCCGCTCCCCGCTCCCCGAGATTACCGAGCGCCAGGCGCGCGCCCTGGAGACGCGGCTCAACGCCGGCGGCGCCGGCCCGTACCGTGCCTACATCGGCATGAAGCACGCGGCGCCCTTCATCGCCGACGCGGTCGCGGCGATGGCCGCCGACGGCGTGACCGAGGGCGTCGGGGTCGTGCTGGCGCCTCACTACTCGCGCATGAGCGTCGGCACCTACATCGGCACCGCCGAGGTCGCGCGGCGACGGCTGCCGGCGCCGTTTCCGATGCGCTACGTGGAGCGCTGGGGCGAGCACCCGGCCTTTGTCGAGGCGCTCGCCGCGAGCCTGCGCGCGGCGCTCGCTGCGCTCCCCGACGACGAACGGCCGCGCGCGACGGCGATCTTCACCGCCCACAGCCTGCCCGAGACGATCCTCGCCTGGGGCGACCCCTATCCCGACGAGCTGCGCCGGACCTCGGCCGCGGTGGCGGCGCGCGCCGGCGTGACCGCGTGGCGGTTCGCGTTCCAGAGCGCGGGCCGCACACCCGACCCCTGGCTCGGGCCCGATGTCGGCGAGGTGATCGCCGAGCTCGGCGCCGCGGGCGTGCCGGCGGTGGCGGTCTGCCCGGTCGGCTTCGTCGCCGACCACCTCGAGGTGCTCTACGACCTGGAGATCGAGGCGCGCGCCCAGGCGGGCCGGCTCGGCATGCGGTTCGTGCGCGCCGCCTCGCTCAACGATCACCCGCTGCTCATCGACGCCCTGGCGGACGTCGTGCTCCACCAGGCGGTCGAACCGGTCACCGGGCTCAGCGCGCACTGACGTGTCCGACGCTCCGCCGCCGTCGCCCCACGTGCTCGTCGTCGGCGGCGGCATCACCGGGCTCGCCGCGGCCTACACGCTGGTCACCGACCCAAGGGCAAAGTGCCTGGGCGTGGCGTGCACCGTGATCGAGAGCGAGCCGCGCCTGGGCGGGAAACTCCGCACCGAGCGGATCGATGGGTGCCTGGTCGAGCACGGTCCCGACTCGTTCCTGGCGACGAAACCCTGGGCCGCCGAGCTCTGCCGCGCGCTCGGTATCGGCGACCGCCTGATCCCCACGCTGCCGGGCCGCGCGGTCTACGTCGCGTCCCGCGGCCGGCTCCACCCGCTACCGGATGGCCTGACCTTCGGCGTGCCGACCCGCCTCCGATCGCTGCTAGGCACCAAGCTGCTCTCCCCGCTCGAGAAGTTGCGGGTCGCGGCGGACCTGGTGCTACCGAGGCGCCGCGACGACAGCGACGAGAGTCTCGGCGGCCTGCTGCGACGCCGCCTGGGCGACGCGGTCGTGCGGCGCGTCGCCGGCCCGCTGCTCGGCGGCATCTACGCGGGCGACCCGGACCAGTTGAGCGCGCGCGCGACGTTTCCCCTGCTGCCGCAGTGGGAAGCGTCCCATCGCAGCCTCGTGCTGGCCGCGCTCGACCGGCGCCGGCAGGCCGCGTCCACGCCGAACGAACCGATGTTCCTGAGCCTGGCCGGCGGGGTCGGCGAGCTGGTGGAGCACCTGCGGGCCGCGCTGGCCGGGGTGACGCTCCTGACCGGGCGCACGGTCGTCCACCTCGCGCGGCGCCGTCACGGCGGCCAAGGGTATCACGTCCGCCTGGACGACGGGCAGACCCTCGACGCGGACGCGGTCGTGCTCACGGTACCCGCCTTCGCCGCCGCGGCGCTGCTCGCGCCCCTCTCGCGGCCGGTGGTGGCCGCGCTGCGGACGATCCCCTACGTCTCAACCGCGGCGGTCACGCTGGCCTACGACCGCGACCGCATCCGCCATCCGCTCGACGGGCACGGCTTCGTGGTCGCCCGCGACGAACCGCTGGCGATTGTGGCCTGCACCTGGCTCTCCTCGAAGTGGCCGCACCGCGCGCCGCCGAACCGCGCGCTGCTGCGGTGTTACCTCGGCGCGGCAGGCCGCGAGGCGGTGGTCGACGAGCCGGACGAGCGCTTGGTTGCGCTCGCGCGCGCCGACCTCGCGAAGACGATGGGCATCGACGCGGCGCCCCGCTTCGCCGTGGTCGCACGCTGGCCGAAAGCCATGCCCCAGTACCCGCCCGGGCACCTGGAACGGCTCCAGGCCATGGAGGCGGGGCTGGCGTCGCTGCCCGGGCTCGCGCTCGCCGGCGCGGGCTACCGTGGGATCGGTATCCCGGACTGCATCCGGCAGGGCACAGAGGCCGCCCGGCGAGTCCTGGACAACCTGGCCGGCCGGGTGCCCCAGGCGACCTGGCTGTAGTCGCAGGGATTCTGGTGTAGTGTCTGCTCACACCGGCCGGCGTCGCCGACCCTACCTTCATAGCTCGAACGCACCCGGCAGATGGTCGACCACGCGGGGCACCCCGGCCGCATCTAGGTGCACCGCGATCACGTCGAACCGCGCGGGAGACCCGGCGAGGCCGTGCCCGGCTAAAAACGCGGCGGCCAGGTGCGCGAGCCGCCGTTGCTTGCGGCCGGCGACCGCCTCCGCCGGGTGGCCGAACGCCGCGCTCGATCGACTCTTGACCTCCACGAAGACGACGAGCGCGCCCTGGCGCGCCACCAGGTCGATCTCGCCGAACCGCGTGCGCGCGTTGCGCGCCAGGATCTCGTAGCCGCGCGCGGCGAGCCAGGCCGCCGCGGCCTGCTCCCCGGCCAGGCCGAGCTGCGTGCGGCGGGTGGGCGCCATGCCGCCCTTTTCATCGGCGCGGGGGTAGCCGGCGCGCGGGGGTCAGGCGCGCAGGGGCAGGTCGAGCTGGCGAAGGGCGGCGGGGAGGTAGCGCCGACGGTGCACCGGCGAGGGGCCGAAGCGCCGGAGCGCCGCCAGATGGTCGGCGGTCGCGTATCCCTTGTGCCGGGCGAAGCCGTACTGCGGGTAGCGCCGGTCGAGGTCCACCATCAACCGGTCGCGGGTCACCTTGGCGATGACCGACGCTGCGGCGATCGACGCGCAGCGCGCGTCGCCCTTCACGACGGTACGCTGGGGTATGGGCAGCGGGCCCGGACAGTTCCCGTCGAGCAGCACCAGCGCCGGGACCGCCGGCAGCGAGGCGACCGCGCGCGCCCAGGCGAGCTGCGTGGCGCCGAGGATGTTGTGGTGCTCGATCTCGTCCACATCCGACAGCCCGATCCCGATGGATGCGCCGCTGGAGGCAATCTCGTCGTAGAGGCGATCGCGGTCACGCGGGCCGAGCTGCTTGGAGTCGCGCAGTCGCCGCAGCGCCGCTACCGCCGGGAAGACCACCGCGGCCGCCACCACCGGCCCGGCGAGCGGGCCGCGCCCGGCCTCGTCCACGCCCGCGACCGTGGTCGCTCCCGCCTCCCACGCCGCGGCCTCGTACGCGAAGAGCGCCTCAAGCCGCCGGCGCTCGGTCTCCAGGTGGGCCTGGCGGCGGGCCCAGCGCTCCGCCAGGTGGCGCGCCCCGGCGCGCGGGTCGGCCTCCAGCGCCGCGGGGTCGAGGGTCCCGGCGCGCAGCGCCGCGGTCAGGCTGGCGAGGGTGGGACGCGGCGCGGGCGGTGGCCGGTCGGCCGCGGACCGCTCCGCGCGCGCCCCGCGCCCGCTCACCGCGGCAGGCCGATCCGGTCGGGCGGCCAGTAGACGGCGAGCGCCCGGCCCACGATGTTCTGCTTCGGCACGAAGCCGAAGAAGCGCGAGTCCTCGCTGTTGCACCGGTTGTCGCCGAGCACGAACACCGACCCCTCCGGCACGACGACCGGCGCGTAGTTGCTGCGGCAGGCGTGGTCCCCACCGGGCAGGGCGGTCGGGTAGACCTCCGACAGCGGCCGACCGTCGATCAGCACCAGGCCGTCCTTCATCTCCACCCGCTCGCCGGGCAGGCCGATGACGCGCTTCACGAAGTCCTTGTTGGGGTTCAGCGGATACCGGAAGACGATGATGTCACCGCGGCGGATCTCCCAGAACCGGTACGTGAACTTGCCGACCAGGATGCGGTCGCCCGTCCGCAGCGTCGGCTCCATCGAGCCCGAGGGGATGAAGAACGCCTGCACGACGAAGACGATGATGACCAGACTGAGGAGCGCGGCGAAGATGGTGGCGTCGAGGGTCTCGACGATGGAGAGGCGCACGCGGGGCGACAGCGCGTAGAGCCGGCGGACGACCGCGCGGAGAACGACCAGGAACAGGGCGAAGCCGAGGATGAGCGTCGGGATGCCGAGGGGCAGCCGCTCGGCCGCCCACTCGACGAGGGGGCGCAGGGCGTCGGGCATCGGCCGGATTCCGGGTCAGCGCTCTTCCTTGATGCGGGTCTCCTTCCCCACCTTGCCCCGCAGGTAGTGCAGTTTCGCGCGGCGCACGCGGCCGCGGCGCACGACGTCGATCTTCTCCACGCGCGGCGAGTGCAGCGGGAAGATGCGCTCGACGCCCACGCCGTGGCTGATGCGGCGGACCGTGAACGACTCGGAGACCCCGGCCCCGCGGCGGCCGATCACGGTCCCCTCGAAGGCCTGCACGCGCTCGCGGCCGCCCTCGGTGATCTTGATGTGGACCCGCACGGTGTCCCCGGGCGCGAACGCGGGCAGCGCCTTCTTGACCTGGGCCGCCTCGACCAGCCTCACCTTCTCCATGACCGTCTGCCTCCCCGACCGCCAGCGCCGCACGGCGCCGCAGTCACGATTCGGAATTGTATCACAGCGACCCGTCGTCACGCAGCAGCGCCCGATCCTCCTCGCTCAGTCGGTCCCACGCGATCAGGTCGGGCCGACGCGCGACCGTGCGCCGCAACTGCTCGCGCCGCCGCCAGCGCCGGATCGCCTCGTGGTGGCCAGAGAGCAGCACCTCGGGCACGGCCATCCCGCGGAACTCCGCGGGCCGGGTGTAGTGCGGGTGGTCGAGGAGCCCGCTGGTGAACGAGTCGGCCGCGATCGACGCCTGGTCACCCACCACGCCGGGCAGCAGCCGCGCCACCGCCTCGACGATCACCATGGCGGGCAGCTCGCCGCCGTTGAGGATATAGTCGCCGATGGAGACCTCCTCGGCCGGCAGGCCCTGCGCCACGCGCTCGTCCACGCCCTCGTACCGGCCGCACAGCAGCGCCAGGTGCCGCTCGCGCGCCAGCTCCTCGGCATAGCGCTGATCGAACCGTCGGCCCTGCGGCGAGGTCAGCAGCACGCGCGGCCGCCCAGCGGCCTCCGCCGCGATCGCCTCGACCGCGGCGAAGAACGGTTCAGGCTTCATCACCATTCCCGGGCCGCCGCCGTAGGGGACGTCGTCCACCTGGCGGTGCCGGTCGACGGTGAAGTCGCGCAGGTTCCACACGCGCACCTGGAGCAGGCCGCGGTCGCGGGCGCGCGCCAGCAGCGACACCTCAAGTGGCGCCAACGCTTCGGGGAAGATCGAGACGATGTCAACGCGCACGGGTGCCCGCCTCGAGGCCGTCGGGCAGCGCGACGATTAGCTCGCCGGCCTCGCGATCGACCCGCCGCACGACCGCGCGCACCGCAGGCACGAGCACCTCGCCGGCCGGGCCGCGCACCACGTAGACGTCGTGCGCCCTCCCGCGCATCACCTCGGCCACCACCCCGAGCGCGCGGCCGTCCTCGGCCCGCACGCGCAGGCCCACGATCTCGAAGACGTAGAACGCGTCCGGGCCGAGCGGCACGAGCGCGTCGCGGGCGACCGCCAGCGCGGCACCCCGCAGGGCGTCGGCCGTGGCCCGGTCGCCGACGCCATCGAGGGTGAGCAGCACCGCCTCGCCGTGCCGGCGCGCGCCCCTGATCGTCACCGGCTCCGCGCGGCCACCACGCACCAGGAACGCCCGGCGCAGGCCCGCGAAGCGCTCCGGGAAGTCGGTCTCCGGCCGCACCCGCACCTCGCCGCGCACGCCGTGCGGCGCGGCGATCCGGCCGATGGTCACCAGGCCGGAGGCGGCGGGGACGCCGCTACTCCTCGCGGATCTCGATGACGATGCCATCCTTCACGACGACCTCGGCCCGCCCCAGCCGGGTGAGGAAGTTGTCGCCCACGTTGAGCTGGACCAGGCTCTCGATGGTTCCCTGGGAGAACTCCGAGTTGAGCTCGAGGCCCTCGGCCTCCTTGATGCGCGCCTGCAGCTCCAGCCGCGCGGCCTCCTGGCGGGAGCGCTCGACCTCGAGCTGCTGCCGGAACGCCCGCATCTGCGGGGTGAGCTGCCGCTCGAGCTCCGCGCGGCGAATCTGCACGTCGATCTGCTGGACGACCGCGTCGAGCCGCCTGACGGTCTCCTCCAGGTCGCTGATGTACTGCTTCTTGAACGCCTCGGTCACGATGGCCTTGATCACCACCGGGCGGACCACGGTCATCCCCATGCGGACCTCCGTCTCCCCGGGGTCGCTTACCCCAGGATCTCCACCATCACGCGCCGCCGGCCGGGGGCGGCCGCGGCCTTCGCCAGTGTCCGGATAGCACCCACGACACGGCCGCGGCGCCCGATCACCTTGCCCACCTCGTCGGGCGCGACGCGGACCTCGACCACGAGCAGGCGGTCGCGCTCGCTCGCGCGCACGCTCACCGCCTCGGGCCGCTCCACCACGCCGCGCACCAGGAACTCCACGAGCCGCCGCGGGTCGGCGGGCGCCATCGCGGCCTCAGGCCGGCCGGCCGGCACGGCCCGCCTCCCACCGCTGGAGGATGCCGGTCTTCTCCAGCAGGACCCGGGCCGCGTCCGAGGGCCGGGCCCCGCGGTCGAGCCACTTGCGCGCCTTGGCCTCGTCGATCTGGATGACCGAGGGCTCGCGGCGCGGGTTGTAGTGCCCGAGGGCCTCGAGGTACCGGCCGCCGCGGGGCGTGCGCGCGTCGGCGACCACCACACGGTAGTGCGGCTGCCCCCGCGCGCCGGTGCGCATCAGTCGGATCTTGACCGCCATGCTGCCTACCTCCCAGGGAAGAGTCGGCCCATCCGGCCGCGGTCGTCGAACTGCCGCATGAGCCGGCGGACCTGGTCGAACTGCTTGAGGAGCCGGTTGACGTCCTGCACGGTGGTCCCGCTCCCCGCGGCGATGCGCCGCCGACGGCTGCCATCGATAAGTTGCGGCTGCGCGCGCTCCTGCGGGGTCATCGACTGGATCATCGCCTCGATCCGCCGCAGCTGCGACTCGTCCACGGTCAGGCCGGGCAGCTTCGCGCGCGAGAACCCCGGAATCATCTCGAGGAGCTGGTCGATCGGGCCCATCTGCCGCACCTGCCGGAGCTGGTCGAGGAAGTCGGCGAAGGTGAACTGGGCGCGCCGCAGCTTGCGCTCGAGCTCCGCGGCCTGCTCGGCCGACAGCGTCTGCTCGGCGCGCTCGATCAGCGTGAGCACGTCGCCCATGCCCAGGATACGCGAGGCCATCCGGTCGGGGTGGAACGTCTCGAGCGCCTCGGGCCGCTCGCCGGTCCCCACGAACAGGATCGGCAGCCCGGTCGCCGCCACGGCCGAGAGCGCGGCGCCGCCGCGGGCGTCGCCGTCCAGCTTGGTGAGGATGAGCCCGTCCAGGCGCAGCCGGGCCGCGAACTGCTCGGCCATCCGCACCGCGTCCTGGCCGGCCATCGCGTCGAGCACGAGCAGCGTTTCCTGCGGCCGCAGGGCCTCGTGCATCGCCGCGAGCTCGGCCATCAGCGCGTCGTCGGCGTGCTGTCGCCCGGCCGAGTCCACCACCACCACGTCGTGGCCGTCGGCGACCGCCTGCGCCACCGCCCGGCGCGCCACCGCCACCGGGTCGGTCGCGCCCTCGGGGGCGAACACCGGCACGCGGACCGCCGCGCCCACCACCTGGAGCTGCCGGACCGCGGCCGGCCGCCGCAGGTCGGTCGCGACCAGCAGTGGTGCGCGGCCCCGCCGTCGCAGCAACGCGGCGAGCTTACCCGCGGTGGTGGTCTTGCCCACCCCGTGGAGCCCGACGAGCAGCACGACGGTCGGCGGCTGCGGCGCGAACCGCAGCTCGCGCGTCGCGCCGCCGAGCAGCGACGTGAGCTCCCGGTGGACGATCTTGACCACTTGCTGGCCGGGACTGAGGTGCTTCCAGACTTCCTGCCCGACCGCGGCCTGCCGCACGCGCTCGACGAACTCGCGCGCGACCTTGAAGTTCACGTCGGCCTCCAGCAGCGCGAGGCGCACCTCGCGGAGCGCCGCGTCCACGTCCTCGGGGCTCAGCGCGCCGCGGCCGGTGAGTCGCTTGACGATCTCGCCCAGCCGCGCCTGGAGCCCCTCAAACACCGTCGTCGCCTTCCCCGCGCCGCGCCTCGTAGACACGGTAGCCGCCGGCGGCCGCCGCCTGCCGCGCGTCGCCGAAGCGCACCGCGATGAGCCGCGCCAGTGTCTTCGCGCCCTGCGCGGTGCGCGCCACCAGGTAGAACCGTCCGCCCGGGCGCAGCACCCGCCAGGCGTCCTCGATGAACGCGCGGACGACCGCGCGGCCCGCGCGGATCGGCGGATTGGTGACGACCAGGTCCATCGTGGCGTCTGCCAGCGGCGCGGCGGCGTCGGCCACGAGTACGCGGACGTTGGTCAGGCGCGCCGCGGCCGCGTTGTCCGCGGCGAGCGCCGCGGCCCGGCGGTTCGCGTCCACCAGCCATGCCTCGCCGCGCGGCGCCAGCGCCGCGGCGACCAGGCCGGCCGGCCCGTACCCGCACCCCAGGTCGAGCACCCGGTCCGCGCGGCCGACGCGCATCGTCTCGATCAGCAGGCGGGTGCCCGGGTCGAGCCCCCGCCGCGCGAAGACCCCGCGGTCGGTGCGGAAGGTCCACCTGCGGCCGCGAACGGTCGTGGTGAACGCCGACGGCCGGGGCCGCGAGCGCGGGGTGCTCGCAAAGTAGTGCTCCCCATCCGGGGCGCCGCGCACGAGGCCCATGGCGTGCTCGTAGCGCTCCAACGCGGCCAGCGCCCGGCGCAGGCCGTCGTGCACCGCCTGGCGGGAGATACGCATCTGCGCCCCGATCTCGCCCAGCGACAGGTCGTCCTGGTAGTACCGGCGGAGCAGCCGCTGCTGCTGCGCGGTCAAGAGCGCGCCATAGGCGTCGAAGAGCCGGTTGGCGCGGTCGCGGGAGGCGAGGGTACGGCCCGTCGGCATGGTGTCAAGGATTCTCCCTTGACAAGGGTACTCGCTAACAGGCACAGCGTCAAGGCCGTGCGGCCCCTCAGAGGGGCGTGCCGGCCACGTGAAGGACGCCGTGCCGCCGGCCACGTAGAGGTTGTGTGCTCGGCGTTGCTGATCCCATGTCGTACGGATGCGTGACAGGGGAATGCCCTTGCCCCCGGACCTGAAGCCCATTCACGTTCGAAAGGCTGTCGCCTACATCCAGCGAGAGGCGCGGGAATTCATCGATCTCTACATCGAGCAACCGAATGTGTTCAGTGCCATCATCGGCATCCTCGGGACAAAGGCGCTGGATGCGGTGAGCCCCTACGAGAAGAACCCGCACAAGCACTTGGCGGCGAGCCGGTTCCCAGACCTGCGCCGGCGCGGGGCAAGGATGCCGCTTCGCCCGATGGATAGTCTTGAATCAAAGGGTAGCAAGCGACCATACGCCGTCGACTCACACTATGACCACGAGGGCTGGTATATCATCTGGCGCTATCTGGTGGACCCGACCACATCCATGGGAACGCCAGTCGTGATCTGGAGGGTCGATTGCGCGTACCTCCGGAAGGCGGACTGGCGATATCAGGGCAGCACCGCGGGCACGTCGGGTGGCGGAAGAACACACACCTTCAACCTCAGAGACCCGAAGCGCGTCTTGGGGGCACCCGCGTATGTCCATCCCCAGGTGCGATTGAGCAGCGGCAAGCCTGTCATCACAGAGGGGGAGTAGACACCCCTACGACCTGCTGTTGCCGCCGTTGTACGACTCAAAGGACTCCCAGTTGACATCAAGCACGGCCAGCTTCGGAACAGCGCGCTCAGCCATCACAAAGAAGTCGCGTTGCTTCTCGATGCCAATGGCCTTGTAGCCAACGGCCACCGCTGCAGACACCGTCGATCCGCTGCCCATGAACGGATCCAGGACAACGCCCTCGCCCAGCGGAAGCGCGGCCCATGCAATCTGCCGCATGAAGCGCTGCGGCTTCAGCGATGGGTGCGGTGCAATCGCCTCCTCGTTGGCCGGTGGTGTCTCACTCTTCAACACATCGGGGAACGGACGACCGTCAGGTGTCCTGCGGAGACCTCCGGTCTTCCACCTGCGGAGGTTGTCGGCCACAGTCCGCTCTCGAAGCGGCTTGCGAAACACACCCCAGGGTTCATAGCAGCTTCGCGCCATGACGCTGACACCGCCGTACTCCCGCTCCGCCAGCTTGGGTCGGTCTCCACCGCGCAGCGTGCGAACGAGCCGGATGATCTCTCCACGGCGCTCGAAACCGACCGCCATCAAGGCTGACGCCACAAGCGGCGAGAGAAGAGGGTTCCCCGCAATGATCAGGTGCGCCCCCGGGACGAGGATGCGGAGTGCCTCTCGACCCCACCGCTCGAAGAACGTGACGAGCGAGTCAACCTCATGCTGCCTGAGGACCGTGAACCTTGGGAGCGGCTTGCGCTGCACCCCATCGAGCTCAGGCGGGATTCTCCAGACCCCCCCTTTGCCCGCTTGAAGCTTCGTCAGCTGGTCATCACTATACTCCACGAGGCCGAACGGGGGATCGGTGACGATCGCCTCGACTGTCGCCTCCTCTCGATTCCTCATCCACAGGAAGCAGTCCTCGTGAACAAGGTCGTACCTAGCGCCGCTGTGATTTCCAACCGGCACCTTCGTCATGCCTTTGAGGCTGAGGCTCCGCATCGCTTCCCCCACCCATCCTTCCGGGCAGGTTGGATTTCTGATTCCTCAACTCCTTGTGGGCATGCTGTGGAGAAGTCCAAGATATGGTGGACCGACAGTCACAACCAGAATAGTCGAACGTATGTTTGTACGTCAAGGGCATTCACAGGGCGCACTGCGTCAACGCAATGGCGGCGCGGCGAGCAGCGCCTCCACGAACGCGTCCGGGTCGAACGGCACCAGGTCGTCGGGCCGTTCGCCCACACCCACGAAGGTGATCGGGATTCTCAGTTCGTGCGCGACCGCCACCACAATCCCGCCCTTGGCGGTCCCGTCGAGCTTGGCGAGGACCGCGCCGGTCAGCCCCACCGCCCCGTGGAAGTGGCGCGCCTGTGCCAGCCCGTTCTGCCCGGTGCTCGCGTCGAGCACCAGCAGTCGCTCGACCGGCGCCTGGGGCAGGGCACGCGCGATAACGCGGTCGATCTTCTTGAGCTCCTCCATGAGGTTCACCTTCGTGTGCAGCCGGCCAGCGGTGTCCACGATGAGGGCGTCCGCGCGGCGGGCGGCGGCGGCCTGCGCCGCGTCGAAGACGACGGCGGCCGGGTCGGCGCCGGCCTGGTGGCGCACCACCGGCGCGCCAACCCGCTCGCCCCAGAGCTCGAGCTGCTCGATCGCCGCGGCGCGGAAGGTATCACCCGCGGCCAGCAGCACGCGGCGGCCCTCGGCGCGCAGCCGGTAAGCGAGTTTGCCGATGGTCGTGGTCTTCCCCGACCCGTTCACGCCGAGCACGAGCACGACCGCCGGCGGCGGGTCCAGGCGCAGCGTCCCGGGCGGGCCGAGCGCCTCCCGTAGCCGCGCCGCCAGCGCGGCGCGCACGGCCTCGGGGGTGCGGGCCCGCGGGTCGCGGCGCACGGCGTCCACGATCGCGGCGCTGAGCGCGGCGCCCACGTCCGCAGTGACGAGCAACTCCTCCAGCCGGTCGTAGAACGCCTCGTCGGGCGGTGCGGCGAGCAGGGCGTCCAGGCGCTCCCCGAACGTCTCGCGCGTGCGCGCGAGCGACGCGCGCAGGCGCGCGAGCCAGCCCCGGGGCTCGGTGGCCACGCTACTCGGCGGGCAGGGCGACCACCGGGCGGGCGGCGTCCGGTGGGTCGGCGGCCTCTTGCGGCGCGGCGTCCGGCGGCCGGTCGCCGTTGCCCGACGGCGGCACCAGGCGGACCGACACGATCGAGGAGAGCCCCGGCTCCTGCATGGTGACGCCGTAGAGGATGTCGGCAGCGGCCATCGTGCCCTTGTTGTGCGTGATGATGAGCACCTGCGTCCGCTCGGCCAGGTCGCGCAGCAGCTCGGTGAACCGCTTCGTGTTGGCGTCGTCGAGTGCGGCCTCGACCTCGTCGAAGATGCAGAACGGGCTGGGGTGCACGCGCAGCATGGCGAAGATCAGCGTGAGCGCCACCAGCGCGCGCTCTCCGCCCGAGAGCGCCACGAGCGGCCGGCGGCGCTTGCCCGGGAGCTGCGCGATGACCTCGAGCCCCGGCTCACCGCCGAGTTCGTCCTCGACGAGCTCGAGCGCGCCCTCGCCCCCCTCGAACAGCCGCTGGAACAGGCGGCCGAACTCGCGGTTGACGTCCTCGAACGTCTGGTGGAAGCGCACGCGGAGCTGGGCGTTGATCTGCGCGATCGCCGCGCGCAGCGCGTCGCGCGAGGCGGCCAGGTCGTCGAGGTGGGCGCGCAGCGCCGCGGCGCGCGCGGCCACCGCCGCGTGCTCCTCGATCGCGCGCAGGTTCACCGGGCCAAGCGCGGCCAGCGCCGCCTGCAGCTCGCCGGCGCGCCGCCGCGCCTCCTCACGCGAGCCCTCCAGGCGCCGCGTCGCCGCGGCGTCCAGGTCGATGCCGTACTGCTCCTGCAGCCGGACGGCCGCGGCGCCGAGCTCCGCCTCGGCCTGCGCGGCGCGGAGCTCGGTGCGATGCAGCGTCGCCTCGGCCGCGCGCGCGGCCTCGACGGCCTCGGCGTGCTCGGCCTGCCGCCGTACCAGCTCGTCGCGCAGCCTGGTGCGCTCGGCCGAGAGCCGCTCGACTTCCCGACGGTCCTCGGCCTGCCCGGCGGCGAGCCGGTCGTAGGCGGCGACCGCGGAGGCCCGCTGGCGCAGGACCTCCTCCAGATCGTTCGCCAGCCTCTGGGCGGCCGCGGCGAGCGCGGCTTCGTGCGCCTCCAGCTCGGCCAGCGCCGCCGACCGGTCGGCGGCCCGCACCCGCGCGGCCTCGCCCTCGGCCAAGGCGGTGGCCAGCGCCATGCGCGCCGCGGTCAGCGCCTCGGTGGCGGTCACCTCGGCCGCGGTCGCGCGTCGCCGCGACATCGTAGCCTCCGCGGCCGCGGCGTCGAGCGCCGCGACCTCCACCTCGAGGCGGCCGGCGTCGGCCTCGAGCCGGTCGAGCTCCGCCCGCAGGCGCGCGAGCGTCTCGCCGGCAGCCTGCACGTCCGCAGCCTGCGCGGTCTCCTGCTCGGCGGCCCGCGCGGCCTCGGCGTCGGCGCGCGCGACATCCGCCAGGCGATCGGCCAGGAGGGCCGCGGCGGCCGCGCGGTCGGCCTGTGCCCGCTGCAGGCGGTCCGCGGCTGCGCGCAGGGCGGCCTCCGCTTCCGCTCGCCGGCCGCGCGCAGTCGCGGCATCCGCCGCCGCGCCGGCGGCGTCGGCGCGCAGCTGCGCGATCGTCTGGTGGCGGCCGAGCGGGCTTCCCTCACCCGCCGCCCCGGCCAGCACCACGACGCCGTCGGGGCCGAGTACCGCGCCGTCGGACGTCGCGATTGGACCGGTCGCGCCGCGCGCGCGCAGCGCCCACGCGGCGTCTAGGTCATCGGCGAGGACCACGTCGCCGAGCAACGCCTCCAGCGCGGGGCGCAACGCCGGCTCGATCTCCACGACGTCCACCGCGCGGGCGCCCGCGAATGCCGGCGGAGCGGGTCGCGGGCGCGCCCCATCGAGCGCGAGCACGGCGACGCGGCCGCCGCCCTCGCGCCGCACGTGGTCGAGCACCGCGGCGAGCGAGGGGCGGTCGTCCACCACCAGGCAGTGCAGGCGGCCGCCGAGCGCGGCCGCGATCGCGGGCCGGTAGGCTTCGGGCACGCGGAGCAGGTTTGCGACAGCGCCGCGCAGCCCCGCGAAGCGGCCGGGGAGGGCCGCCGCCGCGAGCAGCACCGCGCGCGTGCCTTCCTCGAAGCCGAGGAACTGCGCGGCCGCCTCCTCCAGGGAGGCCAGGCGGGCCGCCAGGCTGTGCTCCGCCAGCTCCGCGGCGTGCGCCGCCTCCGCCGCCTCGGCCGCGGCGACGCGCGCCGCCTCGACCGCGGCACCGGCCGCGGTGAGTTCGTCCTCGCGCGCGCCCAGCGCGGCGCGCGCGTCACCAGCGGCGGCCCGGGCCTGCTGGCGCGCGGAGGCCAGACGGGCGGCCGCGTCGCCGAGCGCGCCGGCCTTGCGCGCTGCGGCCTCGATCGCCTGGGCCACCGTCTCGGCTCGTCCGCGGAGCGCCGCCAGGTCGGTGCGGGTCTGCGCCAGCGCGCGGGCGGCCTCGAGGGCCGCCGCCTGCGCGGCCGCGGCCTGGGCCTCCGCGGCCTCGGCCTGGCGAGCGGCCGAGTCCACCTCGGCCTCGGCTGCGTCCACCTCGCGGCGCAGCACCTCCACGCGAGCGGCGGCCTCGGCCGCCGCCCGCGTGAGCGCCGCCGCATCATCGGCCATTGTGGCGCGTACCTGCGCCAGGCGCGCCCGCTCCGCCTCCAGGTCCGCGGCGCGGGCGCGTAACCCGTCGGCCTGTCCGTCCAGGGCCTGCACCTCGCCGGCGCGCGCGCGCAGGGTCTCCGCGCCGTCGAGCAACCGCTGCTGACCCACCTCCCAGGCACCGGTCGTCGAGGTGAGCTGCGCCTCGATCATCGCCACGTCCGCGGCGGCCTCCACCACGCGGCGCTCGGCCGCGGCGAGCGCGTCGCGGTCGGCGTCGCGCTGACCGGTCAGCCGGGTCACCGCGGCCAGCAGCCGGCGCGCCTCGTCCGCGAACAGCGCCATCTCGAGCTCGCGCAGCTCCTCGCTGTACGTCTGGTGCCGGGTGGCGGCATCGGCCTGCTCGGCGAGCGCGGCCTCCTGGCGTGCGAGCTCCTCGGCCAGGTCGGCCAGACGGTCCAGGTGCGCCTGCGCGCGCTCCAGCCTCCGTTCGGCTTCCAGACGCTGGCGCTTGTGGCGTGCCAGCCCCGCGGCCTCCTCGAGCCAGTGGCGCCGCTCCAGCGGATTGGCCCGGAGCACGGCGTCCACCTCGCCCTGCCCGATGAGCGCATAGGACCGCCCGCCGAGCCCCGTGCCCAGGAACAGCATCTGGATGTCGCGCAGCCGGCAGTCCACGCGGTTGAGCGCGAACTGTCCCTCCCCACCCCGTGTCACGGTCCGGGTCACCGTGACCTCGCTGAAGGCGACCGGCAGCAGGCCAGTGCTGTTGTCGAAGGTGAGCGCGACCTGGGCCAGTCCGGTAGGCCGACGCGTGGCGCTGCCGGAGAAAATGACATCCTCCATCCGCGCGCCCCGCAACAGGCGCGCGTTGGTCTCGCCTAGCGCCCACCGGATACCGTCGAAGATGTTGCTCTTGCCGCTGCCGTTGGGACCGACGATGGCGGTAATGCCCGGGTGGAACTCGAGCTCGGTGCGGTCCACGAACGTCTTGAACCCCATCAGTTCGAGCCTGCGAAGCTGCACGCTGCGTCTCCTCCTCGACTCGGGCCGGCATGCGGCCCGCCCGGGCTCCTCGCGCGGCCGCGCCGCGGATCACTCGGGTGCGGCGATGGTGGGTGCGTCGGTCCGTACGTACCGGTAGAGCGCCACGAGCCTCTGCACGACCTGGTCGATCGCGTACCGCCGGGCGGCGACCCGGCCCGCGGCCGCGTAGCGCCGGCGCAGGTCGGCGTCGTCGATCAGCCGCCGGATGGCCTCGGCCAGCCGCGCCGCGTCTGGCCCGGTCAAGAGACCGGTCTCCCCATTGCGCACCGCCTCGGCCACGCCGCCCGCGCCCACGGCGGCGACGGCGAGCCCGGCGGCCATCGCTTCCACCACGACGAGCCCCTGGGTCTCGGTCGGCGACGCGAACGCGAACAGGTCGGCGGCCGCGTAGCAGTCCAGCACGCGGTCGTGCGCGAGCGGACCCGAGAACACCACCTGCCCGGCGATCCCGAGCTCGCCCGCGAGCGCGCGCAACTCGGGCTGTTGCGGCCCGCCGCCGACCACGAGCAGCCGGGCCGGCCCGCCCTGCGCCGCGGCCGCAAACGCCGCGAGCAGCACGTCGAAGCGCTTCTCGCGCGCGAGCCGGCCGACCGTGATGACAAGCGGCGCGCCGGCCGGGATGCCGTAGCGGGGGCGGACCCACGCGGGGTCCAGCCGCTCAAACCGCGCCAGGTCCAGCCCGGCCGTCGGCAGGACCTCCACCGGTGCCCGGACCCCGGAGGCGACCAGATGCGCACGCACGACGTCCGACGGCGCGATCACGAGCGCGCACTGGTTGCAGTAACGGGCCGTGTAGCGCGTGACCACCTGGCGCGAGAAGTCGTGCGAGACCAGCGGCACATAGTGCACGTACTCGGAGTACATGGTGTGATGGGTGAACACCAGGGGCAACCCGAGCCGGCGGGCCGCGTAGCGGCCCGCCGCGCCCATCAGGAACGGCGAGTGGGTGTGCACGACATCCAGCCGGCGGCGCCGCAGGTCGGCCAGGAACCGCCTGGCGAAGGGGATCGCCAGAGGAAAGTCGGGCACGCCGGGCGCGCGCACCGAAGGGAAGCGGACCACCTCGGGGTCGTCGTCGGCATACCCGGGGTACCCGGGCGCGTACACCGTGGCGGTGTGGCCCTGGCGCCGCAGCTCGGCGACGAACGCCGCCACCGACCGGACCACGCCGCTGATCCGCGGCAGGTACGAGTCGGAGAACATCCCGACGCGGACGCGGCCCGCGTCACCGACCGGACGGTCGATGCTCCACCCCCGCGCGACCGACGAGCGTCGGCCGCCGCGCGCTGCGCACGCCCCAGGGGTTCGCGGCCTCACCGGCCTCTCCCCTGCCAGGCCGCGGCCGCCAGGCCGGCGGACAGCCGCCTGACCTCGAATGCGACCGCCGGCGCGTGCGGGATCAGCGCCGCGCGCGCGCGCGCGATCGCGGGCTGCGCCCAGCCGGGCGCGCGCCGCGCCTCGTCGTCGTCGAGGATCTCGACGCCGCCTGAAGCGGTGACCAGCACGTCGAGCGCCAGGTCGAGCCACCGGACCTCGGTGGGAGCAAGCATGACGTCGGTCGCCGCGTTCAGGTAGACGCCCAGGGTGCGGCCGCCGGCGTCCAGCCAGTGATACGCGGTATACGGCCGGTCGGGCCAGTAGTGGCCGACCGTCACCGTGCCGGCGGGGAGCGCGAGCGTGCCCACGGCCGCGGGCTGCGGGAGCGCGTAGCGCAGCGCGACCCATCTGGGCGCGCGGCCCAGCAGCGTGCAGGCGAAGCGCCACTCGCGGCCATCCAGGGTCCGCTTGATCTCGACGACCTCCGCTCCAATCATCCGCGCCCCGGCCCCAAATGCGACGGAGCGGCGCCCTCGCGCCGCCCCGCGCGATCCCTCACCTCGGTTGACTGGTCGGGGAGGGGGGATTTGAACCCCCGGCCTCAGCGTCCCGAACGCTGCGCGCTAAACCAAGCTGCGCCACTCCCCGACGCCGTTCCTCATTCTAGTCCCACACGCGGCGCCGGGCAAGTCAGGCGTCGTCGGGCCCGGACGTCTGCTCCGCGACCGGTGCCGGCTCGTCGCCGCGCGGCTCCACGACCTGCCGCAGCAGCTCGCCCACCGCGTCGCCGATCGTGACCCGGCCCTCGTCCTCCTGCCCCCGCAGGTACTCCTTGACCCGCTTGCGCTCGGCCTCACGGGCCACGCGCCGGAGGCTCGCGATCATCCGGCGCTCCTCCGGACGGATGTCGGTGATCATCGCCTCCACCGTCTGCCCGACCTCGACCGCGTCCTCCACTTTGCCGACCCGCTTCTCCGCGAGCTCGGAGATCGGAATGAACGCGTCCACGTCGCGCAGTCGCAGGAACGCGCCCGAGGCGACGGTGCGGACAATCTTCCCGCGGACCAGGTCGCCGGTGTGGTAGCGCTCCGTCACCTCGGCCCAGGGGTCTTCCAGGATCTGCTTGAGGCCCAGCGAGATCTTGCCCGACTCGCGGTCCACGCGCAGGACCTGCACCTTCAGGCGCTGGTTGCGGCGGACCACCTCGGACGGGTGCCGGATGTAGGTCCAGGCCATCTCGCTGATCGGCAACAGACCGTCTACCCCGCCCAGGTCGATGAAGGCGCCGAAGTCGGTGATGCGCTTCACCGTCCCCTCCACGATCTCCCCTTCCTGGAGGGTGCCGAGCAGAGTCTCCTTGCGGCTCCTGCGCTCCTCCTCCGCGGCCTGCTTGTGCGAGAGGATGACACGGCCCTTGCCCCGGTCGACCTCGATCACGCGCAGCGGGATCGACTGGCCCACGAACCACTCGAACCGTCGGCCCTTCGCCAGCGAGAGGTCCACGTGCGAGCCGGGCACGAACCCGCGGATGCCGAGGTCGACCACTAGGCCGCCCTTCACCTTGTCCACGACCATCGCGTGCAGGATGGTCCCGTCCTGGTGCGCGGCAATCACACGATCCCAGGCGGCCATGAAGTCGGCGCGCTTCTTGCTGAGGATGATGTTGCCCTCCTCGCCCTCCACGCGCATCACCATTACATCGATACGGTCGCCGACCGCCACGGGTTCGGGCTCGTCGCCCCGCCGCGCGAGCTCCCGCGGCGGGATCAGCCCCTCCGACTTGGCGCCGATGTCCACCAGGACACCCTCGGTGTCCACGCGGACGACCGTGCCCTTCACGATCTGGCGCTCCTGGAGCGTGGGCACGGCCTCCGAGAGATCGACCGTCTCGGTGCGCGCGCCCTGCTCGTCGGCGGCCGCCGTTTCGCTCTCCATAGCCCTCGCCGCCCTCCCGGGACTGACAGGCCCCGGCGGCAGACGCTCGCCAGGGGCGACGTTGCTACTTCGCCGCCCCAGAACCCGTTCCTGCCCTGACGTCGTGGCTAGAGGCGCCAGTGGTGGAGCAGCACGCGGCGCGCTTCCCGCACCCGGGGCCAAATCGCCGCCGGCGGGGCCTCGGGCGGCGGATTCTCGATCGGCGCGCTCCCGGCCCCGCGGCCGGCCAGCACCGCCACCGTGGCCGCAGCCGAGGCCGCCAGCGCCTCGAGATCGTAACCGCCCTCCAGGACCGCCAGCACCGGCGCGTCCAGGGCCCGGGCGGCCTCGTCCAGCAGGGTCGTGAGCCGGGCGAACCCCCGCGCGGTCACGACCATCCCGCCCAGCGGGTCCGCGAAGTGGGCGTCGTACCCCGCCGAGACCACCAGCAGCTCGGGCCGCCAGGCGTGCGCGAGCGGGAGCACGATCTCCGTGAACACGTCCTGGTAACCACCGTCCCCCGTCTGCGCGGGCAGCGGCACGTTCACGGTGAAGCCCTCGCCCGGTCCTTCGCCCACCTCCTCCACGGCACCGGTGCCCGGGTACCAGTACTCCTGGTGCACCGACACGAAGAGCACGGACGGGTCGCGGAGGAAGATCGCCTGCGTGCCATTGCCGTGGTGGACATCCCAGTCCACGATCATCACGCGGGCCTTGCCGGCGCGCCGGGCCGCGGTCGCGGCGACCGCGGCGTTGTTGAACAGGCAGAAACCCATCCCGCGGTCGGGCAGCGCGTGGTGCCCGGGAGGCCGGACCGCGACGAAGGCTCGCGGCGCCTCGCCGGCGCACAGCGCCTCGGCCGCGCGCTGGGCCGCGCCCGCTGCGTGCCGCGCGGCGCGGGCCGAGTGGACCCCGACCGACGTGTCCGCGTCGAGCCACCCGCCGCCCGCCGCGGCGAGCATGTCCACGTGCGCGATGTAGCTCCGACGGTGCACGGCCTCGAGCAGGTCGTCCGCTACCGCCGGCGCCTCCACCGTGGACAGCTCGGCCAGCCCCAGCCCCTCGACGGCCTGCCAGACGGCGCGCAGCCGTGCCGGCCGCTCAGGGTGGCCGGGCGGGGTATCGTGACGTTCTCCACTCGGGTGGGTGACGTGCAGGACCTTCATGCGCCGGCCGCCGCGCGCAGCCTCGCCACCGCGGCCTCGATCCCCTCCGGGGCCCGGAAGATCGCCGACGCGGCGACGAGCACGTCGGCCCCGGCCGCGACCGCCGCGGGCGCGGTCGCGGGTGAAATGCCGCCATCGACGGCCACCCACGCGAGGGCGGGGAGCAGCGTGCGCAGGCGGCCGATCTTGGGCAGCACGGAGGCGATGAACGCCTGGCCAGCGTACCCGGGGTTCACGCTCATCACCACCGCGCCGTCCGCGACATCCGCGAGCGCGGCAACCGCGTCCGCGGGCGTCCCCGGGTTCAGCGCGACGCCCGCCTGCAGCCCGAGTGCGCGGATCGCGCCGAGGACCCGGTGGACGTGCACGGCCGCCTCGACGTGCACGGTGATGGTGGACGCGCCCGCGCGGGCGAAGGCCTCGATGTGACGCTCCGGGTGCTCGACCATCAGGTGCACGTCCAGCGGCAGGGCCGTGGCGCGCCGCAGCGCCTCCACGACGACCGGGCCCATGGTGATCGGGGGGACGAAGTGGCCGTCCATCACGTCCACGTGCACGCGGTCGGCGCCGGCGCGCTGCGCGGCGCGCACGGCCTCGCCCAGCGCGGCGAAGTCAGCGCTGAGCACGCTGGCGGCGATGGCGGCGCGCCCGGGCGCGCCGCTCACGGGCGGATCTCCTGGATTAGCCGGTTAGCGATGTAGACCTGGATGATGGTGTAGCCGCGGCTGCCGACGACCTGATCGACGCGGTCGCCGGGCGCGTGCGGCGCCTGGTAGACCGTCCTCACCCCGGCCTCGTCGATCACGACGATTTTGACCTCCTGCGTCCCGCCCTCGGGGACGACCACCTGCACGCGCGTGCGCCGCGCCTGCCCGACCGCCGGCGCGGGCGTCGGGGTAGCTCGCGCGGCGGCGGGCGGGGTCGGCCGTGGGGCGGGTGGCGACGGCGGCGTGGCCACGGGCTGCGGCTCGGCCGTGATGACGGGCATCTGCGGCGGCGCGCCCTCCTCGCCCGGCCGCGCGGCCACGCTCAGCGCGATGATCACCTGCCCGGGCCGCACGCGCGCACCCGCGGTCGGTGTCTGGTCGAGCACGGTGCCTGGCGCCGCGAACAGGTCGCCGACCACGCGCACGTGGGCCACCACCAGACCGCGTTCCTCCAGCACCCGCCGGGCGTCGTCGAGGGATCGGCCGACCAGGTCCGGCATCTCGATCTGCTGCGGACCGCGGCTGACGACGAGCGTCACCGGTGTGTCCGCCGGAACCTGGGCCCCGGCCGGTGGATCCTGCCGCATCACCACACCGGGCCGCACGATGTCGTCATGGCCGTCCTGCAGGGCGCCGACCTTGAGCTGCGCGGCGTCGAGCGCGAGCTGGGCGTCCTGGAGCGACCGTTGCACCAGGTTCGGCACCGTGACCATGCGCGCACCCAGGCTGACGGTCACGCCGACGCGGCGACCCCGTTTCAACCGCTTGCCGACCGGCTGGTCCTGGGCGAGGACGACGTCCGCCGGCACCCGGGGGTTGTTCACCCGGTCGACCACCTCGAGCACCAGACCGGCGGCGCGCGCGCGCGCCTCGGCCTCCGGGAGCGGCTGTCCTACGAGCTCGGGCATCTCGACCTCGGGCACGGTGAGGTAGGCGTCGACCGAGCGCCAGGCCACCCAGCCCGCGACCGCCACCGCCGCAACCACGATCGCGGCGACGCGGACGAACAGCCGCCGGCGCGCCGGGCCCCGGCCCTCTTCGGGCAGATCGAACCGCCGCGTGGCGCCCTCGTCCTCCGCGATGACGTCGCGCCACTGTTCCCCCGCGCCGGTCAGGTCGTCTGCCATCTCACGCGCCGACCGGTAGCGGTCCTCGGGCCGCTTGGCCATGGCCTTGAGGATGATCGCCTCGAGGCGCACGGGGATGTCGGGTTGCAGCGCGCGCGGCCGCGGTGGAGGCTCGCGCAGGTGCTTGAGGGCGATGGCGATGGGCGACTCCCCGTCGAAGGGGAGCCGGCCGGTCAGCATCTCGTAGAGCACGGCGCCGAGCGCGTAGATGTCCGAGGCGCGCCCGACCGACGCCCCGCGGACCTGCTCGGGCGCTAGGTATTGTACCGTACCCAGGACCATGCCGGGCTGCGTGATGGTGGCCGCCGAGACCGCGCGCGCGATGCCGAAGTCGGCCACCTTGACGGTGCCGTCCGAGGCGATCAGGATGTTCTGCGGCTTGACGTCGCGGTGGACGATGCCCTCGTGATGGGCGTAGTCCAGGGCCTGGCAGGCGGCCACGGCGATGCGCTCCGCGTCGTCGGCCGCGAGCCGGCCCACGCGGCGCACGTGGCCCTTCAGGTCGGTGCCGTCCACGTACTCCATCGCGATGAAGTAGCGGTCGCCGTCGCGGCCACTCTCGTAAACCCGGACGATGTTGGGGTGCTGCAGCGCCTCGGCCGCCCGCGCCTCGCGCGCGAACCGCTCGACGAACTCCCGGTCGTCGGCGTAGGGCTCCCGCAGCACCTTGAGCGCGACGATGAGCCCGTCGGGCCGGCGCCGGGCCCGGTAGACCGTGGACATCCCGCCCTCGGCGATGCGGTCGAGAATCTCGTACCGGCCGGCCAGCACCTCGCCCGAGGCTGCGCTCACGCCGGCACCCGCGCGCCATGCGTGCGCTGGAGCTGCCCGCACGCCGCCTCGATCTCCACGCCGCGGTCGACGCGGATCGTGGCCGGGACGCCGCGCCGCCGCAGCACCGCCGCGAACCGGCTGACCGCCTGGGGCGCGGGCCGCCGGTAGGCCATGCCGTAAACCGGGTTCCACGGGATGACGTTCACGTGCGCGCCCAGGCCGGCCAGCAGCGCGGCCAGCTCGTGCGCTCGCCGCTCGCCGTCGTTGACGCCGGCCATGAGCACGTACTCGAAGGTCACCCGGCGGCCGGTGGCGGCGGCGTAATCGCGCGCCGCGGCCACCAGCTCGGCGAGCGGCCACCGGCGGTTGACCGGCACGAGCTGCGAGCGCAGGGCGTCGTCGGGCGCGTGCAGTGAGATCGCCAGGGTGAGCTGGAGGCCCTCGGCCGCGAGCCGGCGGATCTGTGGCACCAGCCCGACCGTCGAGATCGTGAGGCGGCGCATGGCGATGTGCGGCCCGTAGGGCGCGTTGAGCAGGCGCACCGCGCGCAGCGTCGCCTCGTAGTTCGCGAGCGGCTCGCCCATGCCCATGAACACCACGTGGGTCACCCGCTCGCCGGTCAGCTCCCGCATGAGCAGTACCTGGTCGACGATCTCCCCGGCGGAGAGATTGCGCGCGAGCCCGGCGAGCGCGGTCGCGCAGAACGTGCAGCCCATGCCGCAGCCGACCTGCGTGGACACGCAGACCGTACGGCGGCCGTCGTCGTAGCGCATCAGCACGGTCTCGACCGTGAGCCCGTCTCGCAGCGCCAGCAGGGCCTTGGTCGTCAGGTCCCCGGCGGCGTCGACGCGGCGCACCAGCCGCAGGCGGCCGATGTGCGCGTCGGTGGCCAGGCGCGCCCGCAGGCCCTCGGGCAGATCGGTCATCACCTCGAAGCCGATCGCGCGCCGGTCGTAGACCCACCTGGCCAGCTGGCGGCCGCGATAGCGCGGCTCCCCCAGACCGGCGGCCAGGGCCTCGAGCTCTTGCAGGGTCAGTCCGACCAGGTCTCGCATCGCAGCATCCGCCCGACAACGCCCTGATTATAGCGCCTGTCCCGAGGCCGGCGGGAATGGGCATGAGGACATCAGGGCCGTACCGCCACCAGGTTCCCGGGGATGACCATGCGCCACCGAACGACGAGCCTGCGCGTCGCGCTCGCCCTCCTCATCCTTCTGGTCGTGCTGCCACTGCTGGCGATCCAGGCGTACACGAACGTCCGCGAGCGCCTGCACGCCATCGAGGACGCGCGCGAGCGCGTGGAACGGCTGGTGGTCCTCGTGGCGGCGAACCAGCGACGCCTGACCGAGGGGACGGCCCACCTGCTGCCGCTCCTGGCGAGAGCCCCGGAGCTGCTGGTCACCGATGGCCGCACCTGCGATACCTACCTGGCGTCGCTGCTCGCACGGTACCCCTGGTACGCGAACTTCGGGGTGGCCGACCTGCGCGGCCGCGTGGTGTGCAGCGCGCTGGCCTTCGACGGCGAGGTCACCGTCGCCGACCGCCCCTACTTCCGGCGCGCGCTCGAGCGCGACGACGTAGCCGCGGGGGGCTACCAGATCGGGCGGATCACCGGACGGCCGACGCTGAACTATGGCTACCCGCTGCGCGATCACGCCGGGGAGGTGCGCGGCGTCCTCTTCGCGGCGGTAGACCTGGTCTGGCTCAACCAGATCATGCTGGAGGAGAGCGGCCTGCCGCGCGGCGCAACCTACACCGTTTTCGACGAGTCGGGCAAGATCCTAGCCCGCTACCCCGACCCGGCGATGTGGATGGGGCAAAGCGTCGCCACCACGCAACTCATCCGCGCAGTGCTGGGCGTTGGGACCTCGGGCACGGTGGTGGCCACCGGGGTGGACGGCGTCCGGCGCTTCTACGCGTTCGCGCCGTTGCACGCGGCCGAGTTCGCGGGCCGCACGTTCGTGACGGTCGGGATTCCCGAGACCGCGGTCTACGCCGAGGCGAACCGGGCGCTGGCGGCTAACATCGTCGCCTGGGGAGCGGTGGCGATCGCGGCGGTCGTCCTGGTGAGCGCGCTCATCGACCGGCGCGTAATCCGGCCGGTGGCCGCGCTCGTGGCGGCCAGCGAGCGCCTCCGCGCCGGCGATCTGAGCGCGCGGGTGGACCCGGCCGCGGTCCGCGGCGACGAACTCGGCCGCCTGGCCGAAGCGTTCGACGAGATGGCGGGCGCGCTCGAGCAGCGGCGTAGTGAGGACGCGCTCAAGACCGGCCGCCTCCAGGCGCTGTGGGAGATCAGCCAGGCGATCTCGACGGCGCAGTCCACGACCGAGATCGGCGCCGGGGCGCTCCGTCACATCCGCCGGATGCTGCCGGTGGCGAGGGCCACGATCGCGCTCTTCGACCACGAGGCGCAGACGAGCCAGGTCCTCTGGGTGGAGCCGGCCCGGCCCGGCGTCCTGCAGGCGGGCGGTGGGGTGCCGTTCGAGACCCTTCGGGCCGCCTCGCCCCGACTCATCGACCTCCGGCCGGGCGAGCCGCGCCGCTTCGACCTGGCGGAGCTGCCCGACGTCCCGTTCCTTCGCGACGCGCGCGAGGCCGGGCTAGGCGTCTTTCATGTGATCCCGCTCGCCGTCGAGGAGAACGTCATGGGGTCCCTGAGCCTGTGGGAGGCCGGCGATCGCCTCGCGCCCGAACACGTCCACATCGCGCAGGAGGTGGCCAACCTGCTCGCGGTGGGCATCCAGCAGGCGCGCCTGCGCGACGCGCTCCGCCGGTACGCGGAAGAGCTGGAACACCGCGTGGCCGAGCGCACCGAGCAGCTCCAGGTCGCGCGCCGCGAGGCGGAGCGCGCCAACCGCGCCAAGAGCGAGTTCCTCTCGCGCATGAGCCACGAGCTGCGCACGCCGCTGAACGCCATCATGGGGTTCGGCCAGCTCCTCGAGATGGACGAGGCGACCGCCGGCCAGCGCGACCAGATCCGTCAGATCGTGAAGGCGGGCCGCCACCTGCTCGATCTCATCAACGAGGTGCTGGACATCGCGCGCATCGAGGCCGGGACGATCGCGCTGTCGCCCGAGGTGATCGTAGTCCGCGACGCAGTCGCCGAGGCCGTCGAGCTCATCCGACCGATCGCCGACGAGTGGAAGGTCACGGTCGGGGAGGTCGCGCCGCAGGGGCGGGACCTCATGGTGCTGGCCGACCGCCAGCGACTCAAGCAGGTGCTCCTCAACCTGCTCTCCAACGCGGTGAAGTACAACCGCCGCGGCGGGCGGGTGGACGTGCTGTGCGAGCGGCCGGGGGCCCGCCGCGTGCGGATCGGCGTGCGCGACAGCGGTCCTGGGATCGCCCCCGAGTTGCTCGACCGGCTGTTCGTGCCGTTCGACCGCATCGGGGCCGAGCGTACCCACGTCGAGGGCACCGGGCTCGGCCTGGCCCTCTCGCGCCGCCTGGCCGAGGCGATGGGGGGCACCATCAGTGTCCAGAGCGCCGTCGGGGCGGGCAGCACGTTCTGGGTGGAGCTCCCGGAGGCGGCCACGCCTCCGACGCTCGCGGTCAAATCCGCGCAGCCCGCCGTCGCGGCCGCGGGCGCGGACGGCCGCCGCCGGACCATCCTGTATGTCGAGGACAACCTCTCCAACCTGCAGCTCGTGGAGGCCATCGTCGCGCACCGCCCCGGCGTCCGGTTGCTCACCGCGATCCAGGGCCAAATCGGCCTCGACCTGGCGCTCGAGCACCGGCCCGACGCGATCTTCCTCGACCTGCACCTCCCCGACATTCCCGGGGTCGAGGTGCTCGGGCGCCTGCGCGCCGAGCCGACCCTTCGCCAAACCCCGGTGATCGTGCTCACGGCCGACGCGACCGCGGGCCTGGCCGAGCGGCTCCTGCGGGCGGGCGCCACGGCCTGCATGTCCAAGCCCATCGACGTCCCGCAGTTCCTCGAGGCGCTCGACGCGGCGCTGGCGGGCTAGCCGTTCCCTTCAGCCGCGGCGCAGGCGCGCCAGGTAGAACCCGTCGGTGTCGTGTCGGTGGGGCAGCAGCCAGGCCTCGCCCGGTCGGTCGCCGGTGATGGAACTTCCATCCAGGTCACGCGGACACCCCTGGGGCAACGGATCGCGCGTGAAGGCGGGGTGTGCCGCCAGGAAGGCGTCCACCACCTCGGGCCCCTCCTCGGGCTCGAGGCTGCACACGCTGTAGACCAGGACGCCACCGGGCCGCACGGCCCCCGCCGCCCCGGCCAGGATCGCGGCCTGCCCGGCGGCGTGGCGGGCGAGGTCGGCCTCCTCCGCGCGCCAGCGGATCTCCGGCCGCCGGCGGACCGTACCCAGCCCGGAGCAGGGGGCGTCCACCAGCACCGCGTCCGCGGCATCCGGCCACCGCGCGCCGAGCTCGCGCGCATCGAGGTGGTGCGCCTCCAGGCAGCTCACCCCGAGCGCCGCCGCGCGGTGGGCGAGGGCCTGCAGCTTGCGCGGGTGTGCGTCGCAGACGAACAGGCGACCCCGGTCGTCCATCAGGGCCGCCAGGTGCGTGGCCTTGCCGCCGGGCGCGGCGCACGCGTCGATCACCACCCCGCCTGGCGGCGGCGCGACCGCGCGGGCCACGAGCATGGCGGCTTCGTCCTGCACGACGGCCAGCCCATCGTCGATGACCGGCAGGCGGTCGGTAAGAGAACCGGTCACGCGCACGGACTCAGGGAGCCGGCCCGCGCAAGCCTCGACGCCCCGCGCCCGCAGCGCGGCCAGCACCTCGTCGCGCGACGCGCGCAGGGTGTTGACGCGCAGCGTGGAGGGCGCTGGCCGGTTGTTGGCCGCGACGAGCGCCTCGGCCTCGCCCGCGCCCCAGCGCGCGGCCCACCGCGCCAGCAGCCAGCGCGGGTGCGAGTGCTGCACCGCCAGGAACCCGAGCGGATCCGTTGCGCGGTCGGGCGGGGCCGGCGGCCCCTCCGCGGCGAGCCGCCGCAGGACCGCGTTGACCAGCCGGGCAGTCCCGGCGTGCCCGTGCCGGCGCGCCAGCTCGACCGACGCGGACACCGCCACCGCCGCGGGAATGCGCTCGAGCACCAACAGCTGCGCCGCGCCCATGCGCAGGATGGTGCGGATCGCCGCTGGCAGGTCGCCGAGCGGCCGCGCGAGCAGCGGCGCGAGCGCGTGGTCCAGGCGGGCGCGGTGCCGCAGCACCCCGAAGACGATGGCCGTGGCGAGCGCCCGGTCAGCGGAGGCCAGCCGCGAGCGCTCGAGGGTGTGGAAGAGCAGGACCGAGACAAACGCGTCGGCCGCCTCCGCGCGCGCAAGCACGGCGAAGGCGGCCTCGCGAGCGGTCGTCGGGGACCGCCTACTCCTCACGCATGTTGCGCAGCATCAGCAGGCGGACGAGCTGCAGCACGGCCATCGCCGCGGCGGCCACGTAGGTGAGCGCGGCCGCGTTGAGGACGGCACGCACGCCCTCGGCCTCCCGCGGCATGACCAGTCCCTCGCCCTGCAGCACGGCCACGGCCCGCCGGCTGGCGTCGAACTCGACCGGTAGCGTGATCAGCGCGAAGGCGATGTAGCCGAGGAAGAGCAGGATGCCCAGGTCCATCAGCGGCCGCATCGAGGTGAACAACCCGATCATGAACAAAATCCACGCGGCGTTGGTCCCGATGGTGGCCACGGGCACGATCGCCCCGCGCACCACCAGCGGCGCGTAGCGTTCCTGGTCCTGGAGGGCGTGCCCGCACTCGTGGGCGGCCACACCCACCGCGGCCACCGAGGCGCTCCCGTATACCTCGGGCGAGAGCCGCAGCGTCTTGGTGCGCGGATCGTAGTGGTCCGCGAGCATGCCGCTCACCGGCTCGATCTTCACGCCGGTCAGGCCGCGGCGCCGCAGCAGCTCGGCCGCCACCTCGGCGCCGGTCCGGCCGCCCGCGGTCGGGATCTGGCTGTAGTGGTTGAACGTGCCGCGCACCTTCAGCGACGCATACCCGGCGAGCAGGAGCCCCGGGATGATCAGGATCATCGTCGGGTCCCAGAAGAACATCGTCTGTGCACCCCCCTGGCGTTCTTCGCGCGCTGCTATTCTACCATGTCGGCGCCTGCACCCGCCGCCGCCGGTTCGCCCAGGCGGTCACCGACCTGCACCCGGTACCCGCGCACGAACTCGGCCGCGGACAGGCGGCGGCCGCCGGACCGCTGCACCTCGAGCAGACGAACCGCACCGTCCGCGGCAGCCACCACGAGGCCCCCGGCGTCGGCGCGCAGTACGGTGCCCGGCGCCGCCGGGCGCGGGCCGCCTCCGTCATCCACAGACGCGCGCCAGACGCGCAGGGTTCCCCCGCGCCAGGCCGTGTAGGCGCAGGGCCAGGGGTTCATGGCGCGCACGCGGTTGACGATTTCGCGCGCCGGCCGGCTCCAGTCGATCGCACCGTCGGTCTTGGCGATCTTGCCCGCGTAGGTCGCTCGCGCGTGGTCTTGCGGCCGGCGGGGCGCCTGACCGGCCGCCAGCAGGTCCACCGCCTCCAGCAGCAACTCGGCGCCCACCTCGGCCAGACGCGCCTCGAGTTCGCCCGCGGTCTCCTCGGGACCGATGGCCACCTCGCGCTGCAGGATGATGTCGCCGGCGTCCAGCTCGTCGGCCAGGTGCATGATGGTCACGCCGGTGGTTGCCGCGCCGTCGAGGAGCGCGGCCTGGATCGGCGAGGCGCCGCGATAGGCCGGCAGCAGCGACGGGTGAACGTTGACGCTCGCCAGGCGCGGCAGGTCGAGGACCGCGCGCGGGATCAGCCGGCCGTACGCCGCGGCCACGAGCAGGTCGGGCCGGGTGGCGGCGAGAGCGGCCACCGCGTCGGCCGAGCGGAGCGTCGCGGGCTGCAGCACCGGCAGGCCGAGCGCGCGCGCTGCAGCGGCCACCGGCGGCGCGGTGAGCTGGCGGCCGCGGCCCGCGGGCCGGTCAGGCTGCGTGACCACCGCGACCACGGCGGTCGCGCGCGCGAGCGCGCGCAGCGACGGGATGGCGAACGCCGGCGTGCCCAGGAACAGCACGCGCAGTGTCTGGGTCCCGCCCTGGCTCATTCGGCCGGTGGGGCCGAGGCGTCCTCATCCGGGGTGAGGATGCGGATGGTCGCGCGGTCGCGCACCCGGTCCAGGAACAGCACGCCGTCCAGGTGGTCGATCTCGTGCTGGAGGACGCGGGCGAGCAGGCCCTCGGCCTCGATGGTGACGCGGCGGCCGCGCCGGTTCTTGCCGCGAACGGTGACGCTCGCCGCGCGGGGGACGTCGCCGATCACCCCCGGGATCGAGAGGCAGGCCTCGGTCGCGACCTCCTCGCCCTCGCGGCGGACGACCTCCGGATCAACCAGGGCGATGGTGCGGCCGTCGACCTCCGCGACGAAGACGCGCACGCCCTCGCCGACCTGCGGCGCGGCGAGGCCCAGCCCGTGGGCCTCATGCATCGTGACCAGCATCTGCTCGATCAGGCGCTGGACGTCGCGCGTGACCTTGCCGACGGGGCGCGCCTTGCGCCGCAGCACGGCCGCCTTTGGGCTGTCGACGGTGACGATTGCGAGCGCGCTGGCACTGACCATGCCGCCCATCACGATAGCATGCGACTCGAGGCGCTTCAACGCGAGCCGGAGGGAACCCGGCGCACGACACCGAAGGCACCGCTGACATGGCGCCGGACCAGCCGCCGCGCGTACCGCTTACCCGTCTTCCCACGCCGCTCGAGGACGCGCCACGGCTGGCCGCCGCGCTCGGCGTCGCGCGGCTGCTCGTCAAGCGGGACGACCTGACCGACCTCGCGCTGGGCGGCAACAAGGTCCGCAAGCTGGAGTTCCTGCTCGGGGACGCGCTGGCGCAGGGCGCCGACACCCTCGTGACGACCGCGGGCGCGCAATCCAACTTCCTGCGGCTGACCGCGGTGGCCGCGCGGCGGCTCGGACTCCGCGCCGTGGCGGTGGTGCGCGCGGGCCCGGTGCTCGTTCCGCAGGGCAACCTGCTGCTGATGCGGCTCTTCGGCATGGAGCTCCAGCACGTGGAGACCCAGGACCCCTTTGCCAGGACCACGACGGACGCGATGGAGGCGGCCGCGGCCCACGTGCGCGCGCGGGGGGGCCGGCCCTACCTCGTGCACATCGCGCTGTGGTCCGGCGGCCGCGCGGCGCTGGGCTATGTGCACGCCGCCTCCGAGCTCGCGGACCAGCTGGCCGCTGCCGGCGTCGCGGCCGACCACGTGGTACTCGCCGTCGGGTCCGGGGGAACGCAGGCGGGACTCCTGCTGGGCCTGCGGCTGCGCGGCCTGCAGGCCCGCGTCCAGGGCGTATCGGTCAACCTGCCCGCGGAGGACCTGGAGCGGCGTATCGCCGGGCACGTGCGGGCGGCGGCGGACCTGCTGGGTGTGCGCTCGCCGGTGCGCGACGACGAGATCCACGTGACCGACGATCTGGTGGGCGAGGGTTACGGCATTCCCTCGCCCGAGAGCCTCGCCGCGGTCCGCCTGGCCGCCGAGGCCGAGGGGTTGCTGCTCGACCCGATCTACACCGGGAAGGCGTGGGCCGGCTTGGCGCGCGCCGTGGCGGTCGGCACCGTCGCGCGGTCGTCAACCGTGGTGTTCCTCCACACCGGAGGCGCGCCCCACGTCTTCCTGCACGCGCAGGCGCTGGCAGTGCCCGTGTCCGCCCACCGCACACCCTGACGCCGCACCGGAGGGACGCGATGCCGACACCGACCATACCGATTGAGGAGATGAGCGCCCGCTATCGGCAACTGTACACCCCGGCGGTCGCCGACGCTTTGGACGATCGGGGATTGTGGCATCAAATCGTCGACCGCCGCATCCAGCCCCTGGTCATGGGCATGCGGGTCGCCGGACCGGCGTTCACGATGCTCGGCCGGCCCGAGCGCAGCACCGACCGCGCCATTCGTCAGGGCGTGAAGGCTGTGGACGCGGTCCGGCCGCACACCGTGGTCGTGATGGACTGCTGCGGTGAGGAGGTCACCGGCCACTGGGGCGAGCTGCTCACCAACGGAACGCTGGTCCGCGGCGGGACCGGCGCGGTCATAGACGGCGGCGTCCGCGACACGGCGGCCATCCTGGCGCTCGGCTTCCCGGTCTTCTGCAAGTACCGGTCGCCGGCCGACGCGAAAGGCCGGTGGAATGTCGTGGATTTCGACTGTCCGGTGACCCTCGGGGGGGTTCCGGTCCGCCCGGGCGACTTCATCGTCGGGGATGCCGACGGCGTAGTCGTGGTGCCGGCCGCGCTGGCGGTCGAGGTCCTGCTGGACGCCGAGCAGGTGGTGGCGGACGAGAACGAGATCCGCGGTCGGGTCCGCGCCGGGGAGTCCGTGGCCGGACTCTACATGCAGTACAAGCGCTTCTAATTTAGGCGGCACGCGTGCGTATCGCGTCGGTCCGCGCGATTCCGCTGCTCGTCACCCTGGACGAACCCCAGCGCACGGGCGTCGCCACCTACACCCGCCTGGCGACCACGCTGGTCGAGGTGCGCGGCGACGACGGTACGGTCGGCTACGGCGAGTGCCTGGCACGCTACTCACCCCGGATCTGGGCGGCGATCGTAGACGACCTGCTGGCGCCGCTCGTGGTCGGCGCCGACCCCTTCGACACCGAGCGCCTGTGGACGGTCATGTTCCGCGACCTGCGGTCGTTCTCCGGGCACAGCCGTGGGATGCTCGTCGAGGGCATCGCCGGCGTGGATATCGCGCTGTGGGACCTGAAGGCCCGGGCTCTGGGGCTGCCGCTGTATGCGCTCCTCGGCGGCGCCACGCGCACTGAGCTGGCGGCGTACGGGTCCTCTGTCATGGTCCGCGAGCGCAAGCAGATGGAGGCGGATGCCGCCGCGCTCGTCGAGCGAGGCTTCCGGGCCATCAAGGTGAAGATCGGGGTCGGCGTCGCCGAGGATGTCGGCAACATCCGGGCGATCCGACGCGTGATCGGTGACGACGTCGACCTGATGCTCGACGCCAACGGGGCCTACCGCGCCGCGGAGGCGATCGACCTGGCACGGCGCGTCGAGGGAGAACGGATCGCCTGGCTCGAGGAGCCGGTGGTGGCCGACGACCTGGACGGCTACGCCCGCATCCGCGCCGCGACGTCCATCCCGCTCGCCGCCGGGGAGGCGGAGTTTACGCGCTTCGGCGTCCGCGACCTGCTGGCGCGCCGGATCCTCGACGTGCTGCAGCCCGACGTGGCCCGCTCTGGCGGGGTCAGCGAGACCCTCAAGATCGTGGCGCTGGCGGCGAGCCACCACGTGGCTTACGCGCCGCACGTCGGGTTCTCGGCCGCGGTCTGCGTCGCCGCCACGCTGCACCTGGCGGCCGCAGCCCCGACGTTCCTGACCTACGAGTGCATCTACACGGCCAATCCCCTGCGGGAGGCGCTGGCCAGGGTCCCGGTGGGCGGTCCGGCGCAGCTGCGCGACGGCCGGATCCCCGTCCCTGCCGGACCGGGGCTCGGGATCGACTTGGATCCCGAGGTCCTCGCCCGCCACCGCATCACCGACTGGTGAGGCCCTCGCCCGGGGGGCCGTCGCGGCCCGGGGCGCTGGTCGTGCGCGGCGCGCGGGTCTCTGACGGGCTCGGCGGGCCGGCCGCCCCGGGCGAACTCTGGATCGTCGAAGGCCGGTGCGCCCCACCCGGGCTCGGCCCGGTGGCCGCGGTGGTCGCGCTCCCCGGGCGGGTCGTGGCGCCTGGCCTGATCGACCTGCACGTGCACCTCTGCCTCGACGCCGGCGACGATCCGCTGGCGGCGTTCGCGGCGGCCGGGGCCGACGACCTGCGGCGCACCATGTGGGCGAACGCCGCGCGCAGCGCCGCGGCGGGCATTACGACGGTTCGTGATCTCGGTGCCCCCACGGCGCCGATTGCGGCGCTGCGCGCGGAGATCGCTTCGGGAGCGATCCCCGGTCCCCGGGTTGTGGCGAGCGGCGCGCCCATCACCTCCCCCGGAGGGCATGTGCACGAGATGGGCGGCGCGGTGCGCGGTGCCGAGGCCGTGGCGGGCGCGGTGCGCGCGCTGGCCGCGGCCGGCATGGACCTGATCAAGGTGATGGTCACGGGCGGTGGGTCGAGCCCCCGGACCAACCCGCGCGCACTGCAGTTCTCGGCAGAGGAGCTGCGCGCGGCGGTCGGCGAGGCCGCGGCCGCCGGGCTCCGGGTCGCGGCGCACGCTCACGCGGATGAGGGCGTGCGCCTCGCGGCGGAGGCGGGCGCCGCGACGATCGAGCACGGCAGCCACGCGTCGGCGGCGTCGCTCGCGATCATGGCCGCGCGGGGCGCAGCCCTCGTACCGACGCTCGCGCCGGCCGCGGCGGTCCTGGCGCAGCCCGGCCTGGACGCCTCGCGCCGCCGGGCGATCGCGGAGCGCTTCGAGGACCGGCAGCGGGCGGTGCGGGAGGCGGTGCGGCTCGGGGTCAGGATCCTCGCCGGCACCGACGCGGGTGTGGCGCTCACCCGCCACGGCGGCCTCATCGACGAGCTCCGCGCCCTGGTGGCCTCCGGGCTCCCGCCGGCCGCGGCGCTGGCGGCGGCCACGCGGGAGGCGGGAGCCGCGCTGGGCATTCCCGGGCTCGGCACGCTGCGGCCGGGCGCGCCCGCGGACCTGATCGTCCTCGACGGCGATCCCCTCGACGACCTGGGCGCGCTGGCACGCCCGAGTGGCGTGATGGTGGGAGGCCGGTGGATCAGGCGGCCCGGCGGCGGGCATCCATGAGCGGGCCAGTCGGCTAGGGCTGGAAGCGCGGGTCGAGGTAGTCGCGGACCGCGTCGCCGAAGAGCCCCACGCTGAGCACCACGAGCGTCATGACCGCGCCGGGGACCGTGGCGATCCACCAGGCGTTCTGAAGGTAGTCCCGGCCCTGGCTGATGGTCACGCCCCACGACGGCAACGGATGGGGGATCCCCAGCCCCAGGAAGCTTAGCGCGGCCTCGGCCAGCATCTGGAGCGCGATCTGGAGGGTGGCGAGGATCACGAGCGGGGTCAGCGCGTTCGGCAGCAGGTGCGCGAGCAGGATGCGGTACTGGCTCGCGCCCAGCGCCCGCGCGGCCTCCACGAACTCCTTCTCGCGTAGCGCGAGCGCCGACCCGCGCGCCAGGCGCGCGAACACCGCCCAGCGGATCACCGACAGCGTGAGGATGACGTTCGCCAGCGAGGGCCCGATCATCGCGGCGAGGAGGATCGCGAGCAGCAGCGGAGGAAACGCGAGCTGCAGATCGACCAGGGCCACGAGCACCGTGTCGGTGCGCCCGCCCGTGAAGCCGGCGAGCAGACCGACGGCCGTGCCGGAACACCCCGCGATGACCACGGTGCTGCCGGCCACGAGCATCGAGACCCGCGCGCCATGCACGACCTGCCCAAAGAGGTCCCGTCCCAACTGGTCGGTGCCGAAGATCGCGATCGCCCCGTCACGGAGCCGGGCGCCCGGCGGCCGCAGGCGCTCCTCCAGCCGCACCCCCAACGGGTTGTACGGCACCACCAGCGGGCCGGCCAGCCCCGCGACCGCCACCGCCGCGAGGACCACGCCCGTCGCGAGGACCCGGCGGCCCTTGCGCGTGGCCACCAATGGCCGGCGGCGGGAGCGCGCCGCCTCCGGTCCGTCCTGTCCGGCCGGTCGCGGTCCGTCGCCCCTCACGTGTACCGGATCCGCGGGTCCAGCGCGGCGTACGTCAGGTCGACGAGCAGGTTCAGCCCGACGAACAGCGCCGCGACGAACGTCACCGAGGCCTGCACCACGGGGTAGTCCCGGTTGTTGATCGCCGTCACGATGAGCCGACCGAGCCCGGGCCACGCGAAAACGGTCTCGACGACCACCACGCCGGCCACGAGCGATCCAAGTTGCAGCCCCAGCATCGTGACCACGGGAATGAGCATGTTGCGGTAGACGTGGCGCGTCATGACCGCGGGCTCAGCTAGCCCCTTCGCCCGCGCGGTCCGCACGTAGTCTTGACCCGCGGTCTCGACGATGCCGGCGCGGATCAGGCGCGTCATCACACCAATGAGCTGCACCGACAGGGTGACCGCCGGCAGGACGAGGTGCCAGGGCGTGCCGCGGCCGAACGACGGCAGCCAGCGCAGGGTCCGCGCGAAGACGAGGATGAGCACCAGGCCCAGCCAGAAGTTCGGGATCGCCTGGCCGACGAGCGAGAGCACGCCGATGGCATAGTCTGCGGTCGACTGGATCCGCCTCGCCGCCAGCGACCCCAGGAGCACGCTGAGGACAAGCGTGGCGGCGATCGCCGCGGCCGCCAGCTCGAGCGTGGCCGGCAGCCGCTCCAGGACGATGGCGAACGCGGGCCGGCCCTCGTGGTACGAGCGGCCCCAGTCGCCGACCGCCACCTGGCGCAGGAACAGCGCGTACTGCACCGCGAGCGGCCGGTCGAGGCCCATCTTCGCGCGCTGCTCCGCGATCAGCTCCGCCGTGGCGTGCGTACCGAGCAGCACGGCGGCCGGATCGCCGGGGATGACCCGGACGATCAGGAAGATGATCGTGACCACGCCCCCGATCACCAGGAGCGCCGCGAGCGCGCGGCGGAGCAGGTAGCGGCCTATGGCGCCACCGACACCTCGCTCAGGCTGAAGATTTCGCTGGTCGGCACGGTGAAGCTCTGGACGCGGGTGCGGTACGCGTAGACCTCCAGCGACTCGAAGAGGAAGACGCCAGGCACCTCGCTCCAGAGGATCTCCTGGACGCGCTGGTAGAGCCGGCAGCGCGCTGCGGTGTTCACCGTGCTCGCCGCCTCGTCGAGAAGCCGGTCCAGCTCAGGGTTCACGTAGCCGGTGCGCCGGGCGCGTGAGTGGTAGAGGCGGCCGAGCGAGTAGTCGGCGTCGCCCGTCACCGCGCCGGTCCCCAGGAGGTTCATATCCCAGTTCAGCCTGACCAGGTCGTCCACCCAGATCGCCCGCGGCTGGAGCGTGCTCCGGACCCGCACGCCCACCAGCGCGAGCTGGCCGACGATCGCGTCGGCCACCTCGCGCTCCTTCGGCAGCGCGTCGTTCCACTTCATCTCGACGTCGATCCCACGCGCGTACCCGGCCTCGGCCAGCATCCGCCGCGCCTCCGCGCCGCTATACCCGTAAGGCGGCTGCTCAGCGTAGCACAGGACGTTGCTGCCGATGGGCGCGGTGGCGGGCTTCGCGATCCCGGCGACCAGTGAGCTCGTGATCGCGCTGATGTTCAGCGCCCGGGCGATCGCGCGCCGCACGCGAACGTCATCGAGCGGCTTGCGGCTGGCATTCAGCCAGAGGAACCGCGTGTAGAACGTGGGGCCGACCTCGATCTTGATGGTCGTGCTCCCCCGCAACCGGCGGATCTCCTCGGGGGTGAGCTGGAAGGTCATGTCGATCTCGCCGGTCTCCAGGGCGGTGACCCGCCCCGACAGCTCCGGGATGTCAACGAAGACCAGCCGGCGGACCTTGGGAATGCCCGGGCGCCAGTAGTTCACGTTGGCCTCGAGGACCACCCGCGTGTCGCGGACCATCTCGACGAACCGGAACGGTCCGGTCCCGATCGGACGGTCGCCGAACGCCGGGGTCATGGGGGTGGCGGCCGGGACAATTCCGAGCATGGTCAGGTTGGACAGCAGGGTCCCCAGCGGCGCCGCGGTCCGCAGGACCACGCGCAGCGGGTCGGTCGCCTCGGCGGTGACGCTCGCGAACAGCGGCGTCAGCGGGCCGCGCACCGTCTTGGCGCGCTCGATGGTGGTCCGCACGGCCTCGGCCGTAAGGTCGCTCCCGTCGTGGAACTTCACGCCCCGCCTGAGCTCGAACTCCCAGGTGGTAGGGTTGACGCTGCGCCAGCGTTCGGCCAGCGCGGGCTGGAACCGCTTGGCGGCCGGATCCCACGTCACCAACGTGTCGAACAGGTGGCGGCCCAGGATGATCGTGATGCGTTCGGCCGCCGCGGTCCCGTGAGGGTCGAGCGAGACGACGCGCTGCGGGTAAGCGACGGTCAGGGTGCCCGGCTGCGCCGCGGGCCCGGCCTGGGCCAAGCCGCTGGCGGCCAGGATGACGACCAGCAACAGCGCGGTGCGCGGGAGACGGCCAATCATGGGCATCATGGGTCCCCTCTCTCGCGGCGCGAGCCTCGATGACGACCACGCCGCGGTCTGAGGGGTGAGGTTCGCCAAGACCACGGGGCGCTCCCTGCGCGGCGCCCGGCCGGCGGGCGTCGCCCGCGTCCCTAGAGTTCGATCGGCTCGACGTCGACGGCGACGCGCACGCCCGGCGGCACCGCCGCGCCGGTGACCACCGGCCAGAGGACCTCGCGCACGGCAGTGCGGTCCGGGGCCCGAACCACCAGCGCCCGCCCGACCTCGCGCGCACCGGCCCGGGCGCGCAGCAGCGCCGGTCCCAGCACCTCGACGCCGGCCGCGCGCGCCGCCGCCAGGTGCGCGGCCACGCTGTCCACCGACGCGACGCTGCGGCCGCTGATCGTCACCGCTGCCAGCACACGGTACGGCGGAAACCCGAGCTGGCGGCGCAGCGTGAGCTCCTCGTCGTAGAAGGTCCGTAGGCCCGGCGCCAGCACCGCGCGCAGCACCGGGTGCTCAGGGTCGGCGGTCTCGACCAGCACCTGTGCGCCGCCCGTGATGCCGAGTGTTCGCAGCAGGGCGAGCGCGCGCTCCGCGGCGCGATACTCGGGCCGGTGGAGCCAGCGGTCGGCAGCGGTCAGGACGATCAGGTCAAGATGCAGCGACGGCAGGTAGGGCAGCACATAGGTGGTCGCGACCAGCGCCCCGCCGCGCGCGCGGAACGGCGCGAGCATGGCGTCCGCGTCGCCGCCCCGCGCGACCGCGTCGGCGTCGAAGCGCATCACGCGGGGCGCGCTGCGCCGGAGCACCGCGGCCAGACGCTCGGTCCCGGCCCCCAGCGGCCGCAGCCGCACCCCGCCGCAGCGCGCGCAGCGGTCCGGCGCCGGCAGCCGGCGGCCACACAGCCGGCAGCCCAACCGGCGGCTCGCGCGGTCGTAGACCATCGCCACGCCGCAGGACGGGCAGCGTTCCACCGCGCCGCACTCCGCACAGTGCAGCGCCGCGGCATAACCCTTCCGGTCGGCGACGACCAGCGCACGGCCGCCGGCGCGTGCCACGCGCCGCACGGCCTCGCGCGCGGCGCGGCTGATGGGCTCCGCGGGGTCGGGGCGGCGGCGCAGGTCGATGACGCCGACGCGGGGCCGCCGCGTGGGGAGCGCGATGAGCCGGCACGCGCCGGTCTGCGTCTCTGCGAAGCGCGCCACGGTCGGTGTGGTGGCGCCGACGAGGAGCGCCCCGTCGCGCGCGCGGTGCGCGGCGACGGCGGCGGTGAGGAACCGCGGGGCCCGCTCCTCCTTGTGGCCGGAGGCATCCTCGTCATCCACGATGAGCAGCAGCGGGTCGGCCGCGGGTGCGAAGACCGCGGCGCGGGTGCCGACGACCACGACCCCGCGCATGCCGGCCAGGCCACGCCACGCAGCCAGGCGAGCCGCGGGGGCCAAACCCGCATGGAGCCGGTGGACCGGCAGGCCCGCGGCCGCGGCGGCCGCGGCGAACCCCTCCGCGGCGTCCACTGAAGGAAAGAGCGCGGCAACAGCCCACCGGCTGGCGAGCGCCGCGCGCGCGGCCGCCAGGTACGCGGCCGTGCGCGGCCACCCGACAACGAGCACCGCATGTGGGTCGGCGGCCATGGCCTCGGCGACCACCGCGCGCACGGCCTCCTCCCCGGGGCCGGGCGCCACATCCCCGGCCTCGACGCGCGCCGCCGCCGTGGGCGCGCGCCAGACCGAAGGCGCCCCGACGATCGCGGAGAGCACGCCGGCCTCGGCCAGCTCGGCGAGGGCCTCGGGCGCGTCCACGAACAGGCGGGCCGCGCGCGAGAGCGGCTGCGGCCGGGCGGCGATGCGCCCGGCGATCGCCCGCGCCGGCGGCGAGAGGGCGTCGGCGACCCGGTCGCGGCACCAGAGGCGCAACCCGCTCCACAGCGCGTCCCACGGGACGGCGACCGCCAGGGCCTCGCCCGTGGAGGAGACGTACTCGCGCGCGGTCCACTCCGCCAGATCCACGACCGGCGCCGGCACCAGCGGTGTGGGCTCGACACGCGCCAGCACCGGTCGCAACCCTGGCCGCGGCTCGCCGGGCCCGAGCACGATCCCCGGGAGCAGCCGTGCCCCGAAGGGCACGACCACGCCCGTGCCGCGCGGCACGCCGGCGGCCGCACCAGCCGCGAACGTGAAGCTTGCGTCGCCCGCGCGCAGGGGCAGATCGAGCGCGACGGCGAGCGGGTCGGCGCTCATGCGGGACGGGCGCCTAGCGCGCGCGCGAGGCGCGCCGGACCGTGCGGGCCAGGCGCTCGAGGACCTCGACGAGCACGTCGGGGTCCCACCGGCTCGTGTCGATGACGAGCTGGTAGGGCGCGCGGTCGCTCATCTCGATGCCGTAGAGCGCGCGATAGCGCGACCACTCGCTGCGTTCCCGCACCAGCAGCTCCTCGCGCGCGGCCTCGGGGCGCTGGCCCTCCCGCGCGGCCACGCGCGCCGCGCGCACCTCCAGCGGGGCGTCGAGCCAGACCTTCAGGTCGGCCTCCACCATCCAGCCAGAGAGCCGCGACTCGACCACGCACGGCCCCTGGCGGGCGAGCTCGCCCTGCAGGCGGTCCAGGTCGCGGTCGATCGAGGGGTCGTCCTCGGCCAGGCGGTTGAGCTCGACCACGTGAACTCCGCGGCGCCGGGCGAGCTCGCGGAAGACGCCGCCCGCGGAGACCAGCGGCACGCCGAGCCGGTCGGCGAGCGAGCGGGCGAGCGTGCTCTTGCCCGCCCCGATGGGCCCGCCCAGCGCGACCGTCACGTCCGCGCCCGGCTCACTCCGCAGGTTCGTCGCCGGCCTCCCGCGCGTCGTAGCGATGGGCGAGGGTCTCGGGCTGGATCGCCGACAGCACGACGTGCCCGCTGTCGGTGATGACCACGGCGCGCGTGCGCCGCCCATACGTCGCGTCGATCAGCGTGCCCCGCTCGCGGGCCTCCTGCACGATGCGCTTCACCGGCGCGGAGTCCGGGCTGATGATGGCGACGATGCGGTTCGCGGCCAGGATGTTACCGTGACCGATGTTGATCAGGCGCGCATCCATCCCGGCCCGCCGCTACTCGACGTTCTGCACCTGCTCGCGCAGGCTCTCGAGCTCGCTCTTCATGTCGATGATCGCCCGGGTGATCTCCAGGTCGTTGGCCTTGGCGCCGATGGTGTTCGTCTCCCGACCCATCTCCTGCAGGATGAAGTCTAACTTGCGGCCCACCGCGCCGTCCTCGTCGGCCACGGTCTGACGGAACTGGACTAGGTGGCTGCGCAACCGCACGAGCTCCTCGGTGATGTCGCTGCGCTCGGCGAACATGGCCAGTTCGGTGGCGATGCGCGCTTCATCCACCGGCACCTCCGCGAGCATCTCGGCCAGCCGCGCGCGCAGCCGCTCGCCGTACACGCGCACGACCTCGCGGCTTCGCGCCGCGATCGCCGCGGCCAGCGCGTCCACCGCCGCCACCCGCGCGAGCAGGTCCGCGGCCAAACGCCGGCCCTCGGCCTCGCGCATCGCGACGAGCGCGTCGGTGGCGGCGCGGATCGCCCGCTCGATGCCCGGCCAGACCGCCTCCGGGTCGGTCCGCTCATCCTCCAGGCGCAGCACGTCGGGCAACGCGGCCACCTGCGCGAGCGGCACCTCTCCCGCGACCCCGACCGCCGCCGCCAGCTCTCGCAGGGCGCGGGCGTAGGCGGCGGCGAGCTCGGTGTCCACGCGGACCGCGCGCGGCCGGCGTGCGCCCTCGTCGCGCGTGACGATCACCTCGACGCGCCCGCGGCGCACCCGTTCCCCCACCAGCGCGCGCGCGCGATCCTCGAGCGACGCCAGGTCACGCGGCAGCCGGACCGCGACCTCGCTAAACCGGTGGTTGACCGACCGGACCTCGACGGTCATGCGCCCGCCCGGGACCTCCGCGACCGCCGTACCGAACCCGGTCATGCTGCGGATCACAAGCGCTCCTGTTCGGCTCCCGCCAGGGCGTTCCTGCCCGCGCGAGTGAGCGCGCGGACGCTTTGGCGCGCTTGCGGCAGCGCAGGCCGTGTCGTATGGTGTCACCGGCGATGGACGCTTCCTCCTCCCGCTCCCGCGCCCCGTCGGCGTCATTTGACAGCGTCATTCTGGCCGCGGTCCTGGTCGAGTGCCGGCCGCTGGCGGGCGCGCGCGTGGGCCGCGTGCTGCAGCCCGCGGCGGCCGACCTCACCGTGGGGCTTCGTTGGGGACGCGGCGCCCGAGCGCTCCGCGTCTCGCTGGAACCGCGGTGGACGAGACTGGTGCTCACACGCCGAGCGCCGGAGGGCGAGGCCACGCCCTTCGCGCAGATGCTGCGTAGCCGCCTGGAGGGCGCCACGGTGCGCGCGATCGAAGCGCTCCCGTTCGAGCGCGTGGTCACCGTCAGCTTCGAGACGCTCGAGGGGCCGCAGGACCTCGTGATCGAGCTGATGGGACGCTTCGGGAACGTCGTCCTCCGCGCGGGTGGCCTCGTGATCGGCGCATTGCGGCCGTCGGCGGGCCGGCGACCCGCCACGCCGGGTCGACCGTACGAGCCGCCGGCCCGGCCCGCCCGCACTCCGGCGACCGTCACGGCGGACGACGTGATGGCGGCGTCCGCGCAGCCCTCCGCGGGCGGCGGGCCGCCGCAGGCCTGGCGCGCGGTCATGGCGGCCGCCGGCGGGCTCGGGCCGGCGCATGCGTGGGAGATCTGCCTGCGGGCCGGCGTGGACCCGATGCGACCGGCGGCGCTGGAGGACGCCGGCCGGCTCGCGGAGGCCGCGCGCGGGCTCGGCGACGCCGTGCTCGCCGGTGCGTTCGCTCCGGCGCTGTATCGCGACGCGCGGGGCGAGCCGACCGCCTATGCCGCGCTGCCCATGCGGCTGTTCGACGGGCTCTATCCTGAGCCGGCCTCAATGAGTCAGGCGGTCGAGGCCGTGGTCGGCCGGGCCGCGGAGGTCGCGCGCGTCGAGGAGGTGCGCGCCAGCCTGGCCGCGTCGCTCGCAGCGGCGAGCGCCCGCGTGGCCCGCGCGCTCGACGCACTCGCCGCCGACGAGCGCGCGGCGGCCAACGCCGACCGGCTGCGCGAGGCAGGCGAGCTGCTCCTGGCCTATCAGGCCCGGGTCACGCCGGGCGCCTCCGAGGTCGAGGTCGTCGGTTATGACGGCCGGCCGCTGTGCATCGCGCTCGATCCGGCGCTCGGCCCGGTGCAGAACGCCCAGACGTACTTCAAACGCTACGCGCGCGCGCAGGCCGCGCGCCGCAGGTTGCCCGCCCGGCGCGCGGCGCTCGAGGCCGAGCGCGCCTCCCTCGAGGCCGCCGCGACCGCGATTGCCCGGGCCGAGGATGCCGACGACCTGTGGGAGATCGAGCAGGACCTGATCGCCGCCGGGCTGCGGCGTCGCGGGCGGCCGGTCGTCGCGCCGCGCACGACGGAGGCCGGCCGCACGTTCGAGCTCCCCGGCGGCATCCGCGCGCGCGTCGGCCGCAGCGCCCGGGAGAACGACCGGCTGACGTTCGAGGTGGCAGGCCCGAACGACCTGTGGCTGCACGCCCGTGGCATGCCCGGTGCGCACGTCGTCCTGCTCACCCCCGGGCGGCCGCCGACCGAGGAGGCGGTGCGGGCCGCCGCCGCGCTGGCCGCATACTACAGCGCGGGTCGGGCCGCGGCGAAGGTGCCCGTGGACGTGACCGCGCGCCGCTATGTCCGCCGGATGCGCGGCGGCCAGCCGGGTCAGGTAACCTACACGCACGAGCGCACGCTGGTGGTCACCCCGGGATTGCCGCCGCGCCGCCCCGGCGCGCCGTCGCGGTAGTGGTCGCCCGGCACGCGGCGGTCAGGAGGAAGGCGGAGCGGGCTCCGGCGCTTCGATGACGACCTCGTCGCGGCCGTCGGTCTCCACCAGCCGCACCGCGATGTGTTCGCGCGCGCTGGTCGGCACGTTCTTGCCGACGTAGTCCGGCCGGATGGGCAGCTCCCGGTGGCCGCGATCCACCAGCACCGCGAGCTGGATCGTGGCCGGCCGGCCCATCTCGATCAGGGCGTCCATGGCCGCACGCACCGTGCGGCCGGTGTAGAGCACGTCATCCACCAGCACGGCGTGCCGGCCCTGCACCGCAAAGGGCAGCGCGGGCGGCGGCCCGGAGGCCGGCCGGTCGTCGCGGTGGCGCGCGATCTCCAGGCCGCCCACGGGCGGCCGCCTGCCCTCGATCCGCTCGATCGCCGTCGCCAAGCGCTCGGCCAGCGGCACCCCTCGCGTGGGGATGCCGAGCAGCACGAGCCCTTCCACGCGCCTGTTCCGCTCGAGGATCTCGTGCGCCATCCGCGTGACCGCGCGGCGGAGCGCGTCGGCGTCCATCACGCGGGCCTTTTCGCGCCCGCTCACGGCAGGCCCTCACGACGCCGGCCCGCGCCCGGCTCCTCCGCGCGCAGCCGCCCGAGCGCGCCGGCGATGTCCTCCGGCAGCGGCGACGTAAAGGCCAGCGGGGCGCCACCGGTCGGGTGCCTGAAGGCGAGCCGCGCGGCGTGGAGGGCCTGCCGCTGGAGCCCCCAGGGGTTGGGCCGGCGGCCGTAGGTGGGGTCACCCACCACGGGGTGGCCGATCGCGGCGCAATGGACCCGGATCTGGTGTGTGCGGCCCGATGCCAGCCGCAGCGCCAGCAGCGTCACTCGCGCGAAGTGTTCCACCGCGCGGTAGCCGGTCACGGCGCGCCGGCCGCGCGGGTTGACCGCCATGCGGGTGCGATGGCGCGGGTCACGGCCGATCGGCGCGTCGATCGTCCCCTCGCCGTCGAGCCGACCCCACACCAGCGCGAGGTACTCACGCCGCATCTCGCGCGCGCGGATCTGCGCCTGCAGCGCCCGTAGCGCGGCCTCGGTCTTCGCCACCACGAGCAGACCCGAGGTGTCCTTGTCCAGCCGGTGTACGATGCCCGGGCGCTGCTCGCCGCCCACGCCCGGCAAGTCGGGACAGTGCGCGAGCACGGCGTGCACCAGGGTCCCGGTGTGGTGTCCGGCGCCCGGGTGCACGGTCAGTCCCGCGGGTTTGTCGATGACCAGCAGCTCGGCGTCCTCGTAGACGATGGCGAGCGGGATCGGCTCGGGGACGAGCGCCGCGGGCTGTGACGGCGGCACCTCGATGCGCACGCGCTCGCCCGCCCGCAGCCGGTGCGCGGCGCGTACGCGTGTCAGCCGCCGGCCATCGGGCAACTCGACGACGGCATGCCCGCTGGCGATCAACGCCTGGAGCCGCGCGCGCGAGAGCTCGGGGAGGCGCTCGGCCAGAAAGCGATCGAGACGCCGGCCCGCGGCCGACGCCTCGATCGCGAAGACCCGAGGTCCCACTGACCTGTCGGCGCCTACGCCGGTACCTCGGACGGCGGCTCGGGTGGCGGCCCGGCGGGAGGCTCGGCGGCCTGCGGCGCACGGCGCTGTAGCCGGACCAGCACGACGGCGCACACCAGCACCGCCACCCCGCTCGCCACCTGCCCGGCGGTCAGCGGCCCCAGCACCGCCGGCGCGTCCACGAAGACGTCCACCGCGAACCGCGCCACCGACTGCAGCAGCACGGCCAGCGCCAACAGCGTGCCCGGTGGGAGATCGCGGTGGCGCTGTGCCCGCAGGATCGCCAGGATGCCCGCGGCGGCCGCGAGCAGGTAGAGCGGCGCCGGGTGCCGGCGCTCGAGGAACAGCTCCATTGCCCAGGGCACGCCCGTGGGGCGGCCGACGAAGAGCCCGTGGAGCAACGCGCCGATCATCGCCACCGCGTAGCCGGCGATCAGCGCGGGCGCGTAGGCGTCGGCGAGCGCACCGAAGGCGACCCGCCAGCGCTGCGCGAACGCCCACGCCAGCCAGAGCCCCCCGAGCAGCGCCCCGTAGTAGGTGAGCCCGCCGTCGCGCCAGAGCGTGAGCATGCGCGCCGGGTCTGTGAGGAACGCCTCGGGGTTCGCCACGATGAACCCGAGCCGGCCCGCGACGATGCCCGCGATGATCAGGTAGAGCGAGAGGTCGAGCACCTGGTTGGGGTCCAGGTCGAGCCGCTCGCGCGCGGTGCGGCGGGCGATGGTAATGCCGGCGAAGAACCCGAGCAGGAGGAAGACACCGAACGACGAGACCGGGATTACGCCGAAGAGGTCGAACAGCACCGGCCGCACGCCATCACCTCCGAGAATCCGCGCGGCGCTCCTCGCGTGCGAGCGCGACGACCAGCGCACCCGCCCCGACGACGATGGCCGCGTCCGCCGCGTTGAAGACAGGCCAGACGTGCAGGTCCAGGTAGTCGATCACGTACCCGAGCCGGAGACGGTCGAGCAGGTTCGCCGCCGCGCCGCCGACCATCAGGGCGATACCGGTCGCCCAGACGCGCGTGCCGGGTCGGCCGGACCTGTTGTAGAGAAGGGCGGCGAACAGGCTCAAGGCGGCGAGCACGGCGACGACCGGCGGCAACCCGGGCAGCAAACCGAACGCGACGCCGGTGTTGGCGACCGGCGAGAGACTGAGCACGCCGGGCAGGATCGGCCGGGTAGTCCCCATGGGCACCCAGGCGAGCACGGCCGCCTTCGCAGCCTGATCGGCCACGAACACCGCCGCGGCGCCGGCCAGCACGCGCCACCCGCGCGTCGCCGGCACTTGCGGGGACGGCGCGGCTATCGGGGGATCGCCTGCTCTTCCCGCGCCTTGCAGTCGATGCACAGCCGCGCGTAGGGCAGCGCCCGCAGCCGCTCCGGGTGGATCGGCGATCCGCACGCCTCGCAGATGCCGAAAGTCCCCTGGTCGATGCGCTCCAGCGCCTCCTCGACCTGCTGCAACAGGTCCTGGACGCTGTTTTCGATGGCGATGCCCTTCTCGCGCTCGAACGTGTCGCTCGCGACGTCCGCCAGGTCCTCGTCGTAGCCGCCACTCGCGTCCACGCTGACCTGCTCCACCTCGGGCAGGTGCTCCTCCATCGCCTCCAGCTCGGCGCTCAGCCGGTCACGCTCGGCCTCGAGCTGGCGGCGGAACTCCTCGAGCTCACGCTTGGTCAGCGGCCGCGTCTTCACCGCCGGCCGGGCGGGCGCCGCGGGCCTCAGCCGGCTCTTGAGCGCCCGGCCGGGCCGGGCCGGCCGGGCCGGGCCTGACCGTGGCCGCGCCGCTTTGCGGGCGCTGGGCCGGGCCGCCCCGGTTCGGGCCTTCCTGGTCGCCGCCGGGCGAGCCGACCCACCTCGGGCCTTTCCCGACCGTCCGGCAGACCTGCTGGGCATGACCCTCATCCCCTCCACACACGCGTTCGGTCGAAAAGCCGCCCCTATCTTACTCGTCGCCCCTACCGCTGACAAGCCTGCGAGCCGGGATCGAGGTTTAGGTGCCCGCGCGCTCCAGGGCGACACGCACGACCGTGCCGTCCAGGTTCACCTCCCGGCCGTCGGCCGGGGCGGCCGTCCCCACCACGACCCGGACGGCGAGCGTCTCGGACAGGATGTAGTCTCCATGCGCCGCCAGGAGCGCCTCGAGCCCGGCGTCGCCGGCCAGGTGGAGGGCGATCCGATCGCTGACCTCCAGACCCCGGTCCTTCCGGAGCTGCTGGATGTGGTGAACCAGCTCGCGCGCCTGGCCCTCGCGCCGCAGCGATTCGTCGATCGTCGTTTCCAGCACCACCACGTGGCCCCCGCTGCTCTCCGCTGCGTAGCCCGGGGCGGTCCGCAGCCGCACCTCGACGTCGTCGGGCTCGAGCGCGAGCGTCTCCCCGCCCACCCGCACCGCGAGCGGGCCGCCGGCGGCGATGGCCTCCGCGGTCTGGCGGGCGGGGAGTTGACGGATCGCGGCCGCCACGGCCTGCACGCGCGCACCGTACTTCGGCCCCAGCCGGTCGAAACGCGGCCTGACCTCGTAGGTCACGACCTCGCCGATCTCGTCCGCGAACTCGACCCGCTTGACGTTCAACTCGTCCGCCAGCAGGTCCACGAGCTCAGGCTCCTCTCGCAGCCGCCGGTCGGTGGTCGCCACGAGCACCGCGGGAAGCGGCTGCCGCACCCGCACCCGCGCCGCGCCGCGCGCCGCCCGGCCGAGCGCCACCAGCGCGCGCACCGCGTCCATGCGCGCCTCGAGCTCCGGGTCGCGGCGGGCCGGGTCGGGCTCGGGGTACGTGCAGAGATGTACGCTCTCCGGTGCGTCGGGCTCGACCGGCCGCACCAGGTTCTGGTAGATCGCCTCGGCCATGAAGGGCACGAAGGGCGCGAGCGCGGTCGCCAGTGTGCGCAGCACATGATAGAGCGTGTAGTACGCGGCGCGCTTGTCCGCGTCGTCCCCGCTCCTCCAGAACCGCCGGCGGCTGCGGCGGACGTACCAGGTGGACAGCTCGTCCACGAACGCCTCCGCGGGCCGCGCGGCGCCAGCGATGTCGTAGTCGTCGAGACGCTCGCGCATGGTCGCCACCAAGCCACAGGCGCGCGAGAGAATCCAGCGGTCCAGCAGCCGCAGCGGCGGCGCCTCGGCGGCCAGCCGGGCGAAGTCGAGCGCCTCCAGCGACGCGTAGGTGACGAAGAACGCGTAGACGTTCCACCACGGCAGCACGAACCGGCGTCGGACGTCGTCGGCCGGCCCGTAGCCGAAGTTCACGTTCTGCGCCGGGTTCTGCGTCGCATACAACCAGCGCACCACGTCGGCGCCGATGCGCTCGGCCGCCTCCTCGAACTCGATCGCGTTGCCCCACGACTTGTGCATCTCCCGGCCCCGCTCGTCCCGGACCATGGCATGGCCGAGGCAGACCTCGAAGGGCGGCCGGTTCTCCAGCACGGTGCTCATCACCAGCAGCGCGTAGAACCAGTTCCGGTACTGCCCGGGAAACGCCTCGGTAATGAAGTGGGCGGGGAACCAGTCGCGCCAGTACCGGCGGTCCTCCAGGTAGGATACCCCGCCGGTCGCCGGGTCGAGCAGGGTGGAGAACGGCACGATCCCAGCGTCCAGCCAGGGGTTGCCCACGTCGCTGATCCGTGGCACCGAGGCGCCGCAGGCGCGGCAGCGGATCGTCACCGCGTCGATCCACGGCCGGTGGGGCGAGTGGCCCTCGAACTGCTCCCAGCCCGCCACGGCGCGCGCGCGCAGCTCGTCCTTCGACCCGATCACCTCGAACGCCCCGCAGGACGCGCACTCGTAGATGGGCAGGGCGAGGCCGTAGTAGCGCTTCTTGCTGATCATCCAGTCGTGCATGTTGCGCAGCCAGTCGAGCTCGCGCTCCAGCCCGAACGCGGGGATCCACCGGATCTGCCGGGTCACGGCCATCATGGCCTCGCGCACCGGGTCCATCGCGATGAACCACTCGTCCACCAGGCGGAAGATCAGCTCGCTCCCGCAGCGCCAGCAGACCGGGTAGCGGTGGGTGTAGGGGTCGGCGCGGTAGAGCAGCCCGCGCCGCCGCAGGTCATCCGCGACCGGCCCCGCCACCTCGTAGACCATGCGTCCCGCCAGCCAGCCGTAACCGTCCACGAAGACACCGAACTCGTCCAGCGGGGCGAGCACCGGCAGCCCGTGGACCCTGCCAAGCCCGAAGTCCTCGGCGCCGCAGCCGGGCGCGATGTGCACGATGCCCGTGCCCTCGGCGGCGCTCACCTCGTCCCACGGGATGACCCGGTGCTCGATGCCCTGCTGCACCGGCAGGTCGTCGAACGGGCCGCGATAGCGCCGGCCCACGAGCGCCGCACCGGGCAGGGTCTCCAGCACGCGGTAGGGGCCGGCCAGCACGCCCAGCGCGCCGGTGGCCAGGTAGAACTCCTCGTCGCCCTGGCGGACGCGCGCGTAGGCCAGCGCCGGGTGCACGGCGGCGGCCACGTTGCTCGTCAGCGTCCAGGGTGTGGTCGTCCACACCAGGAGCGCGCGCCCGGGCTCCTCCAGCAGCGGCAGGCGCACGACCAGGCCGGGGTGGGTGATCTCGCGGTAGCCCTCGGTGACGATCTCGTGCTCGGAGATGCCGGTACTGCAGCGCGGGCACCACGGCATGACGTCGTGGCCCTTGTAGATCATCCCGCGTTCCCAGCACCGCTTCAGGAAGTGCCAGATCGTGTAGTTGTTCTCGTCGGCCAGCGTGTGGTAGGAACGGTCCCAGTCCATCCAGTAGCCCAGACGCTGGGACTGCTGCGTGATGATGTCCGCGAACCGCATCACGCGCGCCTTGCACAGCTCGACGAACGGGGCGACGCCGTAGGTCTCGATGTCCCGCTTGCTCTTGAAGCCGAGCTCCTTCTCGACCTCGACCTCGACCCACAACCCCTGCCCGTCGAAGCCGTTCTGATAGCGCTGCCGGTAGCCGCGCATCGTCTTGTAGCGCTGTACCAGGTCCTTGTAGGTCCGGCCCCACGCGTGGTGAATCCCCATCGGGTTGTTGGCCGTGATCGGGCCGTCGAGGAAGGAGAACCGCTGCGCGGCGGTCTCGTTGCGGCGGAGATAGCGCGCGACGATCTGCTGCTCGCGCCACCAAGCGAGAATCTCGCGCTCGAGCCCGGGGAAATCCACCTTCGCGGGCAGCGGCGCAAAGCGGGTCATGCCGACTGTCCTCCCTCGACCGTCGTGGTGCGCGAACGCGGGCAGCGCCCGCCCCCAAGGGACGGGCGCTGCCCGTGGTTCCACCCTCGTTCCGGCCGGGTGACCGCGGCCGGCACTCGGCTCCCGATGACGGGGGAGCGTCCCGGCGGCGCCTGGCAAGCGTTCCTGCTCGGGCCGCGGCTCGGGGGTGATGGGAAACCGCTCGCGCCCGCCGGGCTCGCACCGCCCTCCCGGCTCGCTTGCGGCCGCGCACGGCTCCGTCCCCGTCCTCGCCAGTTCCGGCGTAGTGTACCACGGCGGCGCGCGCAGCGTCCAGCAGGGACGCGCGGGCGTGGCCCGAACCCTCTCCACAGGCCCCATCGCGGCGAACCGGAACGCTCGTGAGAGTCTGCCTCTACAGCGAGCACCAGGCGAGCGCCTCGTGGAGCAGCGGCATCCGCCAGGCGTACGAGAACCACCTGCGCGCGCTGCGCCGGGCGGGCGTCGAGGTCACCAGCGACCCGGACGGGCCGTTCGACGTCCTCCACCTCGAGGCGATCGGCCCGCGCTCGTTCTATCTGGCCGAGCGGTACGCGGGCATCCGCCCCGTGGTTATCCACGGCCACACCACGGCGGAGGACTTCGCCAACTCGTTCGTCATGAGCGACGTGCTGGCGCCTGCCCTGGGCCGGCTGCTCACGCGCTTCTACAACAAAGCCGACGTGGTGGTCACCCCGACCGCTTACACGCAGGCGGTGCTCCGGCGCCACGGGGTGGACCGGCCGGTGGAGATCGTGAGCAACGGCGTGGACCTGCGCCGGTTCGCCTCGCTGCGGCGCGCGCGGTCCCTCGGCCGCGGGCGATACCGTCTGGCGGGCGTTGTGGTCTTCGCGGTCGGGCTCGTCCTGCTGCGCAAGGGCGTGGACGTGTTCTGCGAGGTCGCGCGGCGTTTCCCCGAACTCACGTTCGTGTGGTTCGGCCGCATCCACCGCGCGGTGAAGCCCGAGACGCTGCGCGTGATCGAGGAGGCGCCCCCGAACGTGCGGTTCCCCGGCTACGTGGAGAACGTCACCGAGGCCTACGCCGCCGGGGACGTCTTCCTCTTCCCGAGCGCCGTGGAGAACGAGGGCATCGCCGTGCTCGAGGCGGCGGCCGCGGGCCGACCGCTGGTGCTCCGCGATGCCGAATGTTTCGCGGGCCGGTTTGTCGACAACGTGAACTGCCTGATGGCCGCTGACCCGGACGGGCTCAGCGAGCGGCTGGCCCGCTTGGTGGGCTCGCCCGAGCTCCGGGCCCACCTGGGCGCGCAGGCCCGGCGGTTCGCCGAAGCGCACTCGATCGAGGTCGTGGGGCGGCGGCTGCGGGACCTCTACGCGCGCGTCATCTAGCGCGCGCCGGGCTACGGCGGCGGGACGCCCTCGTGCGCCGTCTTGCGCCAGTCGCGCGCCCCGGTCACCGCGGCGTAGACGTAGCGACGGATCGAGAGCGGCACGACCAGCAGCGTGTGCATCGTGAACACGCTCCACCGCGCGATGGTGCCCAGCAGGTGCACCGGATGCACGCCGACCTCCCGTGCCGCCGCCGCCGCGAGCGCGGTCGTTGCCGCCGCCGAGGCGATCATCACCGCGTCGCGGGGGAGTTGCAGATAGACCACCACCTCGACCGCGAGCGCGAGCAGCATGTACAGGTAGCCCGTCACCAGCGCGAGCGTGCTCAGGATCGATCCCGACAGGAAGAACACCATGTCTACGCGCCGCAACAGCGGGAGCCGCCCGCCGACGATCTCCGGCAGGTAGGTGCCCAGGCACAGTAGCCCACCCTCGAACCACCGCTCCCGCTGCCGGATCAGGTCGCGCAGGGTGACGACGCCTTCCTCCCAGATTTCCGCCTCGTAGCAGTAGCGGACGTCCCAGCCGGCCAGGTGGAGCCGGATGCTGAGGTCCACGTCCTCGGTCAGCGCCTCCTCGTTCCACCCGCCGACCGCCGCGAGCGCCGATCGCCGGACGATCAGCCCGTTCCCGGCGAGCAGAACAAAGCCACCGAGCGCCTGCCGGGCCCGCTGCATGAGCGTCGTGAAGACCCGGTACTCGTCGTCCTGAGCGCGCGTGAGCCAGTTGCGGCCCGCGTTGTGGACGAGCCGCCGGCCCTGGACCGCGCCGACCCGCGGGTCCGCCAGGTGCGGCACCAGGGTGGCGATCACGCGCGGCCCCGGTCGCGCGTCGGCGTCGAAGACCGCGATCAGCTCGCCGCGGCTCGCCGCGACCCCGGCGGCGAGCGCCGCGGCCTTGCCGAGCGAGCCGGGCCGGGTCCGCACCACCTCCACGGGCAGCTCGGCGCGCAACCGCTCGAGCACCGCCGAGGTGCCGTCGGTGGACCAGTCGTCGACCACCACCACCTGGAGGTCGCCGTCGTAGACCTGTGCGCAAGCGGCGCGTACCGCGCCCTCGATGACCGCGACCTCGTCTTTCGCCGGGATGACCACGGTCACCGCGGGGGGGTGCGGCCAGCGGCCCGGCCGTGGGCCCCGCGCCACCGCGCCCGCGAGCAGCAGCGCGGCGCCGAACGCGGCGAGCCCCATGAACAGGTACTGCAGCCACGCCAGGTTCACGACATAGTAGCGGAACCAGAGCGCGTCCCGGTAGGTGATACTGTCCACGACCAGCGCGACCCAGGCCAGGGCCAGCCCGAGCAGGATCGCGTGCCGCGCCGCCGCGCTGCGCCTGGGCACGTCAACTCCCCACCGCGGCGCCCGCCAGCGCGGCCAGGCTGCGGTCGTAGGGCGGCGCGGCCACGCCGGCCTCCGTGACGATAGCGGTGATCAGACGGTGCGGGGTGACGTCGAAGGCGGGGTTGCGCACGGCGATGCCCTCGGGCGCGACCCGCACCCCGGCGAGGTGCGTGACCTCGTGGGCGTCGCGCTCCTCGATGGGGATCGCCGCGCCGTCGGGCGTCGCCAGGTCCACCGTGGAGGTTGGCGCGGCCACCACGAAGGGGATACCGTGCGCGCGGGCCAGGACCGCGAGCGCATACGTGCCGATCTTGTTGGCGACGTCACCGTTGCGCGCGATGCGGTCGGCGCCCACAATCACGCGGTCCACCTCGCCGCGGGCCATCAGGCTCCCGGCCACGTTGTCGGTGATCAGGACCCCGGGGATTCCGTGCTGGAGGAGTTCCCAGGCGGTCAGGCGGGCGCCCTGGAGAACGGGCCGGGTCTCGCAGGCCACCACGCGGATGCCCCGTCCGGCCTCGTGCGCGGCGCGGAGAATGCCGAACGCCGTGCCGTACCCGGCAGTCGCCAGGCCCCCGGTGTGGCAGTAGGTCAGAATGCACTCGCCATGCCCGATCATCGCGGCGCCGAGCCGGCCGATCGCCTGGTTGGCCGCCACGTCGGCGGCCGCGATCGCCTCGGCTTCCGCCAGCAGGCGCTCCGCGAGCGCGGCGCCGCGCGGCGCCCCGCGCGCCACCGCGAGCAGGCGGTCCACCGCCCAGCGGAGGTTGACCGCCGTGGGCCGGGCGGCGCGCAGCAGGCCGGAGGCGGCCTCCACCGCGGCGAGGGCATCTGCCCCGGCCTCCGCCGCGCGGTAGGCGGCGAGCGCCAGCCCGTAGGCAGCGGTCACGCCGATCGCCGGCGCGCCCCGGACGCGCAGGGTCCGGATCGCTGAGGCGACGTCAGCGGCGGTCGCGCACACGGCCACCACGGTCTCGTGCGGGAGGCGCGTCTGGTCCACCAGACGCACGGTCCCTTCCTCCCACCAGACGGTGCGGGTCGTCACGGGCGGACTCGCGGGACGGCTCAGGTCATCGGGAAGAGGTCGCGCGCACCCTCGCGCGCCGTCTCCGCCGTGACCGTCACGGTGCTGGGCGCGAACAGGAAGATCTCGTCGCCGATGCGCTGCATCTGTCCGTCGACGGCGTAAGTGACCCCGCAGGTGAAGTCCACCACGCGGCGCGCCAGGTCGCGCTCCGCGTCGCGCAGGTTCACGATGACCGGGCGCCGGGCCTTCAGGTGGTCGGCGGCCGCCCGGGCCTCGTCGAACGTGCGGGGCTCGAGGACCACGATCTCCATCGGCCGGACCGCGTGCAGGTTGAAGACCGGCGCGCGCCGCCGGCGCGGCTCCTCGCCGTCAGGCGGCGGGGTCTCGGCCTCGTCATCGGCGAAGCCCAGGAACGTCCACAGTCGCTGCATCGCGCCCATCGCGCACCTCCCGCTCTCCCCTCCCTCCCTGGAATCGTCGGCCTCTCCCGTGGCCAGACCGTCATCGCTCGCCGAAGACGGCGCGCCCGACGCGCACGATGGTCGCCCCCTCTTCGACCGCGACCTCGAAGTCCGCAGACATGCCCATCGACAGCTCAGCGAACCCCGGGCCGGCCGGGCCGGCCCGTAGCCGGTCGCGCATCTCGCGCAGCCGGCGGAAGTACGGCCGCATCGCCTCGGGCACATCGACGATCGGCCCGATCGTCATTAGCCCCGCCACCTCGAGGTAGCGCAGGCCCGACAACGCGGCAACCAGCGCGTCCACCGCCTCCGGCGCCACGCCGGACTTCGTGGCCTCGGAGGCGATGTTCACCTCCACCAGCACCCTCAGCCGCCGCCCGGCGCGCGCCGCAGCGCGGTCGAGCGCCTCGGCGACGCGCAGTCGGTCGATCGAGTGGACCACCTCGAACGCACCGGCCACGTGCCGGGCCTTGTTCCGCTGCAGGCGGCCGATGAAGTGCCACCGGGGTCCTGGCCCCACGGCCGCGATCTTCGGCAGGGCCTCCTGGACCCAGTTCTCGCCGAAGTCCGCCAACCCGGCGGCCATCGCCTCCCGGATCCGGCCCACATCGACGCCCTTCGTAGCGCCGACCAGCGTGACCGCCGCCGGATCGCGGCCGGCACGCGCCGCGGCGACCGCGATCCGTTCCCGGATCCCCTCGAGCCGCTCCGCCACGCCCGCCACGCCAGATCGGGGGTTCGTTCGACCACCCCCGATTCCCTGCGCACGCTAGCCCCGGACGAGGGGCGCGATCAGGCCCGCCGTGCGGCCGGTGCGCCGGTCGCGACGGTGCGAGTAGAACAGCGCGGAATGACAGGCGGTACACAGCCCGACGGTCGCCACCGCCCCGTCGCGCAGGCCCGCCGCCAGCAGCTGCCGGCGAATCGCCTGCCAGAGGTCGAACTGCCAGCGCCCCGGGCCGGTCGCGTGGAACACCTCGTCCCGCCACGGCCACGCGTGGAACCGGTCGAACACGGGCCCGTCCACCTCGTAGCAGCACGGCCCGATCGCCGGCCCGATCGCCGCGAGCAGCGCGGCAGGCTCGGTGCCACACGCCCGGGCCATCGCGCGCACTGCGGCGCCGGCAGCGTCCGAGGCGGCCCCCCGCCATCCCGCGTGCACCGCGGCGACCGCCCCGCGCACGGGGTCGAGCAGCAGCAGCGGGACGCAGTCCGCGCCGTGCATGGCGAGCACCACCGCCGGATCGGCGCTGATCAGGATGTCCACCGCCGGGATCGTCGCGCCCCGGTGACGGCGGTCCACAGTGGCGGCCGCGGCCCCGTGCACCTGCGCGGCCTCCACGTGGTCGTCGGGCGAGCGGCCCAGCGCGGCCAGGGCGCGCGCGCGGTTGGTCCGGACCGCGTCCGGGTCGTCACCCACGCCGCGGCCGAGGTTCAGCGTCTCGAAGGGCGCCACGCTCACGCCGCCGGTACGCGTGGTGAACGCGTGGGACGCGCCGAACCGTCGGAAGGCCTCGGCCTCCAGGAGCAGGAGGCCGTCGTGGCGCCGCCAGGACCAGCCGGGCGGGAGGACGGGCGTCGTGTTAGACGACCTTCTCCCGGACCCTGGCGCTCAGGTAGTCCATCGCCGCAACCACCAGGGTGATGGCCCAGACCGCGGTCGCAGCCTGCCGCCATTGGAGCAGGTTGATGTACTGGATGAGGAGGAACCCGAGCCCGCCGCCGCCGACAAAGCCGATGACCGTGGACATCCGCACGTTGATGTCCCAGCGGTAGATCGTGAAGGCGATGAACGGCGGCACGATCTGCGGAACCACCGCGTAGCGAACGACCTGGAGCATCGACGCCCCGGTCGCGGTGATGGCCTCGATCGGCCCGGGGTCGATCGACTCGATCTGCTCGGAGTAGAGCTTGGCGAGCGAGGCGATCGAGTGGACGCCGAGCGCGAGCACGCCCGCGAACGGCCCGATCCCCACCCACACCGCGAACACGGTCGCCATGATCAGCGGCTCGATCGACCGGGCGATGTTGAAGACGGTCCGCATGACGAAGTAGACCCCCAGGCTGAGCGCGCTCCGCGACATCAGGTTCTTGGCGGCCAGGAACGAGAGCGGCACGGCGAAGACCACCGCCATCGTGGTCCCCATCAGGGCCAGGAAGACCGTCTCGATCATGCGGAAGAACGTGAGCCGCAGCGCGTTGCTCGGCGCCAGCACGGTACCCTCGAGCGTCACCCGGGCGATGACGTGATTGGACGTGCCGATGACGTCGGGAACCCGCAGGGTCGTCTGGAACGCCCCTTGCGCGTCCGTGGTGAGGCGGCCGACCGCCGCCTCGGAGCCGGCCTGGTCCTTCCAGATGAGCTCCACCGGCCGGTTGGGCGCAAACCCGGACCCGCTCACCGTCACCGGCTGGCCGATCGCGGCGTTGGCCGGCGTCACCGTCACCTGGCCGGCCGGGCGGCGCACCTCCGGGGCCGGCGGCGGTGTCCCCTCCAGGCCGACCCCGGCGTCGGCCAGCTGGATACGGGGCACGCGGGCCACCAGGTCGGGCCGCAGCAGGTCCACCAGCAGCGGCCGCGCCAGCGACCACTTCGTCGCGAGCTCGACCAGGTTGATCTCGGTGACCCGCCAGCCGTACGCGTAGATGAGCCCCAGCACGAGGATCCAGGCCAGCACGCGCAGCGAGCCCAGGCCAGGGCGGGGCAGCTCGGGCGCGCGCGGCAGTCCGCTCGTGGCGTCGTGACGCTGCATCAGGCGATCTCCACCTCGACGGCCTCTTCGCCGTAGATCTCCTTGAAGCGGTGCTCGTCGATCTCGCGGGGCAGGCCGTCGAAGACGATCTGCCCGGCCTTGAGCGCGACCACGCGCGTGCCGTACCGCCGGGCCAGGCTCAGGAAGTGGAGGCTGCAGAGCACGGTGATGCCCTCGCGCCGGTTGAGGTCCTCGATGTACTTGAGGACCGAGTGCGAGGTGGCCGGGTCGAGGCTCGCCACCGGCTCGTCCGCCAGGATCAGCTTGGGGTCCTGCATGAGGGCGCGCGCGATGCCGACCCGCTGCTGCTGGCCGCCCGAGAGCTGGTCGGCGCGCGTGTGCGCCTTCTCCGGGATGCCGACCGTCTGCAGGTGGCGCACCGCCTCCTCCCGCAGCTCGCGCGGGAAGTAGCCCCACAGGGCCCACGCCGGCGGCAGGTAGCCCAGCCGGCCCGAGAGCACGTTGGTCAGCACCGAGGCCCGCTTCACCAGGTTGAACTGCTGGAAGATCATGCCGATCTGCCGCCGCGCGCGCCGGAGGCCCTCGGGCGGCAGCGCCGTGATCTCGACGTCGTCCACGAACACCTTGCCGGAGGTGGGCTCGATCAGCCGGTTGATGCAGCGCATCAGCGTGGACTTGCCCGACCCCGACAACCCGATGATGACCAGGAACTCGCCCGGCGCCACGTTGAGGGTGATGTCGTGCAGCGCCCGGGTGCCGTCCGGGTAGATCTTCGTCAGGTGCTCGATCCTGACCGCCGCCCCGCGCATGCCGCCTCCTCGCACCACGGGGGAGCGGCGGCGTCCGCCCTCCCCCGTGGCAGCCTCGTGCCGGCCCTCCGGCCTAGCGCCGCAGCATCTCCTCGAGGTTGAGCCCGAGGAACCGCGCCGCGTCGCGGATCGGCTGGAAGTACTCGTCGAACGTGCGGAGCTTCCCCTGCTTGTAGGTCGTGGTCAACTCGTTGAAGTCGGCGAAGCCCTGGATCTGGTAGAGGCGGTCCAGGCTCTCGCGGCCCGGCGCGGTCGCGGCGATCCGGAACAGGGCCTTGGTCGTGCGCTCCTTGACCTCCTCGGAGAGCCCGCGGCGGAACGACACGGTGTCGTTGGGAATCGGGTCGGTGTACATCAGCACCTTGACCTTGTCCTTGACGTCCGGGTACTGGCGCGCCACCAGCGTCCGGGCGTCGCTGAACACCTCGTCGCCGAAGCCGGCACCGGCGTCCACCGACCCGGTGTAGATGGCCAGCACCACACGGTCGTGCCCGCCGGCGAAGACCACCTGGCTGAAGAACCGGTCGGGATCGATGCCGTTCTTCTTGAGCAGGGCCGCGGGGAACAGGTACCCCGAGGCCGACGCCGGCGTCACGAACGCGAACCGCTTGCCGCGCAGGTCCTGGAGGGTCCGGACCGGCTGGTCGGCGCGGACCATGATCTGCGCCTTGTAGAACGGGAGCTGCGCGCGGACGCTAACGAGCCGGACGTCGGCGCCGCACTTCTCGTGCGCCAGCACGTAAGCGAAGGGCGCCAGGAAGGCGATGTCCACGCGCCCGGCGCACATACCCTCCACCGTCGCGACGTAGCTCGTCGGGACCTCGGCGCGCACGCGGTACCCGGTCGCCACCTCGAGCATGCGGGCGAGGATGCTGCCCGTCTCGAGCACTCGCTGCGTGTCCTGGGAGGGCACGAACGCCAGCACCAGGCTCGTCTGGCCGGAAGCCTGCGGCGCCGCCAGCCCGCCGGCCATCAGCACGGCCGCCAGGGCGACGACCGCCCACCGCGTCAGTTGCCTCACACTCCCCACCTCCACCGGGGCGCCTGCGCGCCCGCCGTCTGCCTCCCCGTCTTCTAGACTACCAGCCCGCGCCCGGCGCGGCTACTTGCGCGGCACGACGGTGATGGCCGTTACCCGGCCGCCCTCGCCCTCCACGCGGAAGCGGATTCCCTGCGCCTCGTAGTAGAGCATGACCGAGCCCCGGCCGCCGCCCTGCAGCCGCTCGGGCGCGCCGTAGTGCTGCAGGATGTCCCTGAAGTTGGAGTTGCCCATGGCGACGCCCCGGCTCGTGACGTAGTTCTGCGCGTCGGTGAAGATGAAGTCCACGCCGCCGGCGTCGTTCTGCCGCTTGGTCCACGAGATGACCAGGACCGTCCGCTCGCCCTGCGGGTAGATCCAGTAGACGTTCAGCCCGCCGTCGCCGCCGCGGTCGTTAGAGATCTCGTCGGGCATCCCCAGCCGGTTGAGCACCTGCTGCTGGGTCATCCCGAGCTGGATGTCGCCGACGGCGTGGCCGGGCACGATGATGTAGTTGGCCGGCTGCGGCGGCCGGGTACCGGGTTGTGCCCCGGCCGGTGCCAGTGCCGCGACCGCGACGATGAGCACCGCGAGCGCCAGAGTCCACGCACGCATGGTGAAGCCCCCCTCTCTTGCGCCGGGACTCCGGGGCCGCCGCGCCGTCACGCCCCCCGGGCGATCCGGTGCGCCGGTCCAGGCCCGTGCGTTAGCCCGAGGAGTTCGCCCCTGGCGCGCGGAGTCCCTGGTGGCTCAACACCGCGAGTAGCCGCACTGCCGGCACGTGGCGCACCCGTTCTCGTGGACCAGGGAGGCGCCGCAGTCCGGGCAGATGCCGATGAACTCAAGCGCGACCCCGGCCTCCTGCGCCCAGCCGTTGCCGGACGGGCCGGGTGCGGCCCCGCCGGCCACCGGCGCGAGCACCGCGGCCACGGGTGCCGGCGCCCCGTCCGGACTCGGGCCGAACCGCAGGGACTCCTGGCGCGCCCGGGGGCCCGGCTCAGGCAGCGCGTCGGCGCGCGGAAACGCCTTGTCCGGCCGGAAACCGTCGCCGTACAGCGCCCGGCCAAGCGCGAGCGCCACGGCCTGCGCGATGGTGGAGACCCGGACCACCGTGCCGTCGCTGGACCGGTCGAAGGCGATCTCCTTGCTCTGCACCCGCCAGAGCTGCTCGATCACGTCGCGCGGGTCGAGCCCGCCCCGCAGGGCCAGCGACGCCATCCGACCGATCGCCTCGGCCTCGACGTCCAGCGAGTGCACGAAGACCTCGCAGACGCCCATTTCATCTTCGTTGATGACCACGTAGACGCGCCCGCGCGGGGTCTCGATCCGCTCGGTGCGGCCGGCGGTGACCTTCGGCCGCGCCCGGGGCTGCGCGCGCGCGACCGCCGCGGGCGCCGCCGCCGCCGGCTGCCCCTTGGCCTGCCCCTCGGTGATGAGGATGCCTTCCCGGCTGCCCTCGCGGTAGACGGTGATGCCTTTGCACCCCAGCTTCCACGCCAGCAGGTAGACCCGCTGCACCTCCTCCGGCGGCGTATCGTGCGGGAGGTTGACGGTCGAGGAGATCGAGTGGTCGATGTGCCGCTGGATCGCGGCCTGCATCCGCACCCGCAGCTCGGGCCGGATCTGGTGGGCGGTGACGAAGTAGTCGGGCAGGTCCTCCTCGCGCTCCACCCCGAACCGCCGCATGTACTCGCGCACGAGCGGGTGGTAGACGGTGAACACCTCCTGCGAGAGCGACTCCGACCGGCGGATGTACGACAGGTCGAAGATCGGCTCGATCCCGCTCGTCACGCCGGCCAGGGCCGCGCCGCTGCCGACCGGCGGCACCGTGAGCAGCGCGACGTTGCGCAGCCCGACGCGTTCGATCCGCTCCCGGACGCGCGGGGCCAGGGTCGCGATGAACGGCGACCGCAGGTGCTGCTCGCGGTCATAGCCCGGGAAGGTGCCCTTCTCGGCGGCCAGGGTCACACTCTCGTCGTAGACGGTATTCTTGATGCGGTCGAACAGCCCGCCGACGAAGGCGATCGCCGCCTCGCTGTCGTAGCGCAGGCACAGCTTGATGAGCATGTCACCGAGCCCGGTGAACCCCACGCCGATGCGGCGCGAGTAGAGGCTGGCGGCCCGCTGCTGCGGCAGCGGGTGGCGCTCGGCGTTGTAGTCGAGGACGTTATCAAGGAACCGCGTCGCGTAGCGTAGCGCCCGCTCCAGGCCGTCCCAGTCCACGCGCGCCTGCGAGGTGAACTCCTCCTGGACGAAGCAGGCTAGGTTGATGTTGCCCAGGCAGCAGCAGCCGTAGGGCTCGAGCGGAATCTCGCTGCACGGGTTGGTCGTGATGACGCCCATGCCGTTGTATTCGGAGGTGGACCACCGTTTCACGGTGTCCCAGAAGATGACCCCGGGCTCGGCGTAGTCGCGCGCGCCCTGGATCAGCTCTGCCCAGACCTCGGCGGCGCGCACCGGCCGACGGACCGTCGCCCGGTCGTTCTCGAAGACCAGATCGTAGGTCCCGTCCTCCTCCACCGCCCGCATGAAGGCGTCGGAGACGCGCACGCTGATGTTCGCGTACCGCACGCGCGTCAGGTTGCGCTTCACCTTGATGAAGTCCAACACGTCCGGGTGGTCGTCCCGGATCGTGATCATCAGCGCCCCCCGGCGCCCGGACTGGCCGATCGTGCCCGTGGTCAGCGAGAACAGCTCCATGAAGGAGACCGACCCGGTGCTGCTGCGGGCGGCGTTGTTCACGGGCGCCCCGCGTGGGCGCAACACCGAGATGTCGGTCCCGACCCCGCCGCCCAGGCTATAGGTGCGCGCCGCCTCGGTCATCCAGCCGAAGATCGACTCGATGGAGTCGTCGGCAACCGGGATGACATAGCAGTTGAGCATGGTGACCCGACGGTTGTTGCCGGCACCGTGCATGATGCGGCCGCCCGGGATGAAGCGAAAGTCCTCCAGCAGCCAGTAAAACCGCTCCTCCCATTCCTGCTGCTTCGCCGGCGCCTCGACCGAGGCCAGCTCGCGGGCGATCCGGCGCCACATCTGGTCCGGGGTGTGCTCCACCACCCGACCGTCGGCGTCGCGCAACGCGTACTTGTCGTGGAAGACGCGGGCCCGCAGCTCGTCGTCGCCGAAGGCGGCCAGGGTCCGGGGCGGGAGGTCGGGTGCGGCGGGGCGGGTCAGCGGGTGCGTCGGAGAGGGCGATGCGCCTTCCATGAGCCACCTCCAGCGGTGTGATCTGCGGTGCGTCAGCGACTGCGTTGCGCGTCGGGCAGCGAGATCAGGGGGACCTGATCGCGGGCCGCGTCCTCGCGGCGCTTGCGTTCCTTGAGGGTTTCGATCTCTTCCGCGATGGAGTCGATGTCGCGGAAGCGGCGGTGCTCCGAGGCGAACCGCACGTAGGCGACGTCGTCGAGACGGCGGAGCCGCTCCATCACCAGCTCGCCGATCGTGGCCGAGGCCACCTCAGAGACCCCGAGCTGCCGCAGCGCCCGCTCGACGTCGTCGACCAGAGCGTCCATCGCCTCGACCGAGATCGGCCGCTTCCCGCAAGCCCGGCTCACCCCGCCCATCACCTTCGCGCGGTCGAACGGCTCGCGGCGCCCATCGCGCTTGGCCACCAGCAGCGGGGCCAGGTCCGCGCGCTCGTAGGTGGTGAACCGGCGCTCACACTTCAGACACTCGCGGCGCCTCCGGATCGCCCGGCCCTCGAGCACGGGGCGGGAGTCCAGGACCTTGCTCTCTTCGTGGCCGCACACGGGGCATCGCATCAGGTGGCCCCACCGCTAGAGGCACCGTCGATTCTATGCCCCCATATCTTGGGTGTCAACGCCGGCGTGCGGCCCTGGCGGCCCGGGCCGGCCGCCACGCGCCGGTTTTCTCGCCCACGCGCCCCCGGATCAGCGATTCGGCGCGTCGGTCTGTAGGGCGGTCGTGCCCCAGAGCAGAACCAGCCCAGCCAGCGCGAGCAGGGAACCGGCGGTCGCCGCAAACCAGACCGGCTGGGGTGTCCCGAGCAGAATGTGACGGAAAGCCACGGCGGCGTTGAACACCGGGATGACCGCGCCGAGCTGACCCGGGAGCCCTTCATCGACCATGGCGGCGGCCATAGACGGGATCGCCACGGCCAGGTAGAGCCCCGCGAACGCCTGCTGGGCCTCACGCAAGGTGCGCGCGACCAGGCTCACGGCGAGCTGGCCGGCCGACAGCAGGGCGGCCAGGGCCAGCCCAACGGTCCCGATCTGCGCAATCTGCCCCGGGCCCAGGGCGATCCTGACGGGTCCGGTCGGCAACCAGCGACCGCCAGCGGCCAGCGAGACCGTCGCGGCCGTCAGCATCACCCCGAGGGCCAGCAGCGCAGGGCCGAGGACCGCGAGGAACTTGCCGGCGACCAGGGCGGTCCTGGCCGGGGGGGTGACCAGCAGGGCCTCCAGGCTGCCCCGCTCGCGCTCACCGACGCCCACGTCAAGCGCGGCGTACTGGCCGCCCAGCAGCGCCCAGACCGCTACGAAGAACGGCAGGACCGTGGCGAGCAGCGCACCGCCCATGCGTTCCGGCGACGCAATGTCCCGCGCGTCCATGGAAATGGAGAGGACCTCGGTCACCGTCGTCCCCCTGGCCCGAAGCGCGTCCTCCAGCTCGTGCTGGGCGATCCTCGCCGTGACCGCCAGAACCTTCTCCACGGCCGCCGCCGAGGCCGGCCGGCTCCCGTCGAACAGCAGGGCCAGTCGTCTGGATCGGCCGGTCGCCTCGCCGGTATCCTCGACCACGGCATCCACGAGGCCCACCAGGAGCGCCTGGCGGGCGTCAGCGGCGTCCACCAGGCGGAGCCGGCCGGCGGCCTGGCCGGCCGCAGCTAGCGCCTGAGCGCCTGGCCCCACCGCCGCGACCCGTGCCGGCCGGTCGCGCACCGCCTGCTGCTGGCGCTGGAGCAGCAGCGGCATCGCCAGGACAACCAGGGGCATCGTGACCGCGGGCAGCAGCACCGCCGCGACCAGAGTACGCCGGTCGCGCCGCGCCTCCAGTAGCTCCTTGGCCGCCACCGCGCGCGCCGCGCGCGCCCAGGCCCAGCGCCGGGACGCCGCGGCGGACGGACCGGTCGGCACGGCGGCGCCTAGAACCCGAACAGCGGCTGGAGCACCACGGCGCTGGCCGCGAACACGGCGATCAGGGCGACTGCGACCACGCGGCGCGACGGGCTCAGCGGCGAAAGGTCGTCCAGCGGGCCGGGGTGTCCCCGCCGGAGCATAAGGGCGATCAGGATGGCCATGGGGTAGAATCCCATGGCCGCGGCCAGGCCCACGCCCAGATACGACAGGAGCGCGTGCGCCTTCGGCCCGAGCGCCGCGCGCACGGCGTGCCCGCCGTCGAGCATGCTCGCCGGGAGCAGGTTGATGCTGGTCACGACCAGGCCGAGCCAGCCCGCGAACAGCGCCGGGTGGCCCAGGACGGCCATGGTCGGCGGAGGGTCGAGCAGCAGGCGGATGAGGCCCCGGATGAGCAGGGGATCGGGGATCGCGTTGAACTCCGCGGCCCGCGAGGCGTCGATGAGGAACGAGTGGGTGACACCGTAGACCAGCACCGGCAGCGCGGCGATGAACCCGGCGATCGGACCCGAGGCGCCCAGGTCCATCAGGCTGTCGCGATTGGGCGCCGGCGTCCGGGTAACGATGACCGCGCCCATCGTCCCAAACGGCGGGATCATGGGCAGGAAGTACGGCAGGCTCGCGTCGATGCCGCGGCGGAGGGCCACCAGCTTGTGGCCCATTTCGTGCGCGCCCAGGATCAGGAGCACCGAGGCGGAGTACGCGATGCCACCGGCGACCGCGCTGTCCAGGAAACCGAGCGCGACCAGGCTCCGCGACTGCTCGTACCCCGCGTAGAAGGTCGCCGCCATCGTGGCGAGGACGAGCAGCAGGTTCGTCTGCCACGCCCAGCGGCCCGGCGGCGGCTTCGGGACCAGGATCAGCACGGGTCGGCCCGCCTGCGCACGCAGCATCGGCAGCCAGCCCAGGGGCGCGACCCGGTGGTGGACCTCGAGGAACCGGTCGCGGGCCCCCTCGGCCGACGGCAGCGCCAGGACCGGGTGGGGCCCGTCCCCGCCTGCGGGCACCGCCCCGGGGAACACCCGCATGACGATCTCGATGGCGCGCTCCAGCAGCACCGCGGGGTCGGGCGGGCCGCCCGACCCCGCGTCGTCCCACCTGGTGGTCACAGTACCTAGATTCTAGCGCCTCCGCAGGAACGCGGGGATGTCGAGATCGTCGATGAGCTTCACCGGCTCCCGGACGCGGTCGTCGCTGGCCACCATGGCCTCCTCCGGCCGGCGCGCGACGTCGAAGCCCGTGGCGATCACCGTGATGCGGATCTCGTCGCGCGTCTTCTCGTCGATCACCGCTCCAAAGATAATGTTGGCCTCGGCGTCGGCGGCCTCACGCACGATCTGGGCCGCCTCGCTCACCTCGAGCAGGCCGAGGTCGGTGCCGCCGGTGACGTTGATGAGCACCCCCCGGGCGCCCTGCATCGACGTCTCCAGGAGCGGGCTGTTGATGGCCGCCTGGGCGGCACGCGTCGCGCGCTCCTCGCCCGAGGCCACCCCGATGCCGATGAGCGCGGAGCCGGCCTCAGCCATGATGGTGCGCACGTCCGCGAAGTCCAGGTTGATCAACCCGGGGATGGTGATCAGGTCGGAGACGCCCTGCACGCCCTGCCGAAGAACGTCGTCGGCGGTCCGGAACGCCTCGATCACCGTGGCCTGCCGGTCGATGATCTGCAGCAGCCGGTCGTTGGGGATCGTGATGAGGGTGTTGACCTTCTGCTTGAGCGTGCGCACGCCATCCTCGGCCGACTGCGCGCGCCGCTTACCCTCGAACGAGAACGGCCGGGTCACCACGCCGATGGTCAGCGCACCGTGATCGCGCGCGAGCTCGGCGATGACCGGCGCGCCGCCAGTGCCCGTGCCACCGCCCATGCCGGCGGTGATGAAGACCATGTCGGCGCCGGCCACCGCGTCCGCCAGCTCGTCCCGGCTCTCCTCGGCTGCCTGCCGGCCGACCGCCGGGTCGCCGCCGGCGCCGAGCCCCTTGGTGACCTTCGCGCCGATGTGGATCTTCTTGTCCGCGGACGAGAGGGCGAGCGCCTGCGCGTCGGTGTTGACGGCGATGTACTCGACCCCTCGCAGCCCGGCGGAGATCATGCGGTTCACGGCGTTGCTGCCGCCCCCGCCGACGCCCACCACCTTGATGGCGGCGTACCGTCGCAGGTCTCGCTCCGTGTTCGGCATCGCGGCTCCCCCTCCAACTGACCCGTCTACGCGCCTTGCAGCAGATCGCGAACCCATGCCCGTGTCCGGTCCCACAGCGACGCCTTCCCGTTGCGGTGCGCGGCGCCGGCCCGGCCGTGCGTCCGCGCCCCGTAGAGCACCAGCCCCACGCCGGTGCTGTAGGCCGGCGTGCGAACCGCCTCGACCAGCCCGGCCAGGTGCTCGGGCGACCCGAGCCGCGCGGGCAGGCCCAGCCGCGCCTCGGCGTACTCCACCAAGCCGTCGAGCAGCGACGCGCCGCCGGTCAGCACGATCCCGGCCGGCACGCGATGCTGATAGCCGCTGCGGCGGAGTTGCGCAGCCACCAGCGAGAACATCTCGTCCAGCCGCGGCTCGATGAACTCGGCGAGCACGCGCCGCGGCAGCACGCGCGGCGCGCGTCCGCCAACGTTGAACACCTCGATCATCTCGCCCTCGGAGATCGCGGACGGCGAGGCCGCGCCCCAGCGCACCTTGAGCTTCTCGGCCTCGCTCATCGGTGTGCGCATCCCGACCGCGATGTCGTTCGTCAGGTGCCCGCCCGCGACGGGGAGGATCGCGACGTGGCAGAGCCCGCCGTTCGCGAAGACCCCGATGCTCGTCGTCCCGCCGCCCATGTCGGCCACCACCGCGCCCAGGTCGCGCTCGGCCGGCGTCAGCACGGCCTCGGCCGAGGCGAGCGGCTCGAGCACCATCTCCTCGACGTCGAGCCCGGCCTGCTGCACCGCCTTCGCCACGTTCGCGAGCTGCGTGGCCACACCCGTGACGATGTGCGCCTCCACCTCGAGCCGGGTGCCGTACATCCCGACGGGCCGCTTCACGCCGTCCTGGCCGTCGACGACGAAGTCACGCGGCAGCAGGTGGATGATCTCGCGGTCGGAGGCCGGCAGCGCGGCCATGCGGGCGGCGTCGATGACGCGCGCGACATCAGCGTCGGCGATCTCATGGTCCCCGCGCGCCACGGCGACGACCCCGCGGCTGTCGGCGGACGCGATGTGCTCGCCGGAGACCGCGACGTAGGCCGCGCCCACGCTGACCCCGGCCATGCGCTCGGCGTGGTCGACGGCCTGCTCGATCGCCTTCGCGGTGGAGTCCAGGTCGACGACCACACCGCGCCGCAGCCCGCTCGATGGCGCGGTGCCGGCCCCGATGATGTGGACGTCGCCGTCCTCGTCCACTTCGCCGACGATGGCACAGACCTTGGTCGTGCCGATGTCCAGGCCCGTGACCGTGCCTCGACGCGTCATCCTCAACCTGTTGTAGCCGACGGGTGGCTGCGCCCCAATATCTGGTCGCGCTATTCCACGCCCCCCTGGCTTCTCCTCCCTGCATCGAGCTGCACCGCGATCGAGCCCGCGTAGCGCAGGTCGACAGCTGCCGCAACCACGCCGCGGGCGCGGAGTACGGCCAGCACCTGAGGCACCCGGGCCAGCCGTTCCGTCAGGCCGGCCTGGCCGCCGGCACGGATCCGGAGCCCCGAGCGCAGCACCAGCGTGAGGCCGCCGCCGGGCGCCACCACGATCGTCCCCAGTGCGTCGCGAAGCTCCGGTGGGATCAACGGCAGCGCGTCCAGCGCCGCGCGCACCGCGGCGCTGGAAGCCGGGGCGCCCGGGACCACCGGCCGACCGCGGCCTGTGCGGTCGACGACGGCGGGCAGTGCGCCCGGGTCGGGGCGCACCTCGACGACGATCAGGTCCTCGGCCACGAGCGCGTAGGCGCCGGAGGCGGCGAGCGCGATGACGGGACGCCGTTCCACGATGGCGATGCCGACCGTCCGGGGCGGCCGCACCCGGACCTCGGCGGCGCGAATGCGCGGATCGGCCCGAAGCCGCCGCGCGACCGCCTCCGCGTCCACCGCGAAGAGCCGCTCCCCGCGGCGGAGCGCGGCGAGCGCCAGCACCTGGTCGGCGGGCACGGACGATATGCCCGTGACCTCCACCCGGTCCACGACGAACAGCGCAGACTGCGGGAGCGCGGCAAGCGCGAGCAGCGCGGCCATGACGACGGCGAACCGGTGCAGCGTCCGGGGTGGGGAAGCGTGGCGGCGCGACGGGTCCGATGCAGGCACGATGGTCGCCGGGCGGCTAGAACTCGCCGAGCAGCTTCACCTCCATCTCCAGCGCGATGCCGGCGCGCTCGCGCACACGCGCCCGCACCAGATCGGCGAGCGCGAGCACCTCGGCCGCGGTCGCGGTCCCGGTATTCAGGATATAGTTCGCGTGGAGCTCCGAGACGCGCGCACCGCCGACCGCCAGGCCCTTGCCCCCGACGGCGTCGATCAGGCGACCCGCGTGGTCGCCCGGCGGGTTGCGGAAGACACAGCCCGAGCTCGGCGGCCCGAGCGGCTGGGTGACCCCGCGCTGCGCCAGCCAGGCCTCCAGGCGTGCCTGGACCTGCGCGGCGGGCTCGACGCGGAGCCGCAGGCCGGCGCGCGCGACCACCCAGGGCTCCTCCTGCAACAGGGAGGTGCGGTACGCGAACCCGAGCGCCTCGCGCGTGAGCCGCCGGAGGCCCGAGGGCGTCAACACCTCGACCCACTCGGTGACCTCGTCCATGGCGTGGCCGTGGGCGCCAGCGTTCATCACGACCGCGCCGCCCACGGACCCTGGGATGCCGGCCCCGAACTCCAGCCCGGCCAGGCCGCGCCGGGCGGTCTGGAGCGCCAGCGCCGGCAGGCCGGCGCCGGCCTCGGCAATCACCGCGGTGCCGTCGATCGCCACCCGGTCACATCCTTTGCCGACCTTGACCACCACGCCGCGGATGCCGCGGTCGCCGACCAGCACGTTGCTCCCCTGGCCGAGGACGACGGGCCGCACCCCCGCAGCCGCGAGCACCCCGCATGCGGCCTCCAGCTCCGCGAGCGTCCGCGGCACGACGAAGAGGTCGGCCGGGCCGCCGATGCGGAACTGCACGTGACGCGCGAGCGGCTCGTCGCGCCGGACGTCGCCGACCACCGCGCGTAACCGGGCCTCGACCGCCTCCAGCGCCGCGCCCACCGGCGTCACGGCGCGCCTCCGACCCGGGCGCCGCTGCCGGCTCCCGGGGTCCGGTCGCCCAACCGTCGTAGCAGCAGGTCGGCCGCGCGACCGACGTCACCAGCGCCCAGCGTGAGCACGATGGCCGCGGGCGTGGCCAGGGTCTCAACCAGCGCGATGGCTTCCTCCATGGTCGGCCGGTAGTGGACGCGCCGGTGCGCGGCCACGGCGTCCACGATCAGCCGGGCGCTGACGCCCGGCTGCACCGGCTCGTCGGCTGCATAGATCTCGGTGATCACCACCTCGTCGGCAGCGTCGAAGGCGCGCGCGAACTGGGCGAAGGTCGTGCGCGTCCGCGAGAAACGGTGCGGCTGGAACAACGCAATGACGCGGCGCTGTGGCCAGCCCTCGCGCGCGGCGCGCAGCACCGCCGAAACCTTGACGGGATTGTGGGCGTAGTCGTCCACCACCATCACGCCGCCCACTTCCCCGTGGACCTCGAACCGGCGGCTCGCGCCCTGGAAGCCCGCGAGCGCGTCCACCGCGGTGGACAGCGGCACGCCGACCTGGAGCGCGGCCGCGATCGCGCCCAGCGCGTTGCTGACGTTGTGCCGGCCGGGCACCTGCAGGGCCAGCTCGGCGGCCGGCCGACCATCAAGGTAGACCCTCGCCTGCGCACAGCGGCCCCGGAGCGCCCGCACCTCGCCGCGCACGGCGGCCTGCGGGTCGAAACCGTAGGTGACGGCCAGGCGCCCAAACGCGCCCGCCGTCTCGCGCGCGCCGGGATCGTCGGCGCACGCTACCACGAAGCCGTCAGAGGCGGCTGCGCGCAGGAAGCGCCCGAACGTATCGCCGAGTTGCGTCGCCGACGCGTAGAAGTCACGGTGGTCGGTGACGTCCAGGCTCGTCAGCACGACGCCGGTGGGCGCGACATGCAGGAGCGAGCCGTCGCTCTCGTCCACCTCGGCCACGATCCAGGGGCCGGCGCCGACGAGCGCGTTGCTGTCGAACTCGGGTACGTAGGCCCCGATCAGCGCCGTCGGATCGAGCCCGGCGGCGGCGAGCACGCGGGCCAGCATCGCGGTGGTCGTCGTCTTGCCGTGCGTGCCGACCACGGCGATGCTGCGGCCGCCGCGCATGATCTCCGCCAGCACCTCGGCGCGGTGGCGCACCGGCATGCCCGCCGCGCGCGCGGCCCTGATCTCCTCGGTCTCGTCGGCCACCGCGCGCGAGACCACGAGCAGGTCGCTGCCCGCCAGGTGATCGGCGCTGTGGCCCAGGGCCACCGGCGCCCCGAGCCGTCGCAGACGCGCCACCGCCGGCCCGTCGCGCACGTCGCACCCGGAGACGGCGTACCCGCGCCGGAGCAGGACCTCGGCGATCGCGCTCATGCCGGCACCGCCGATCCCGACGAAGTGTGCGCGCACCTCCGGGCGGATCACGCCGGCACCTCCTCTCCACGCGCGGCCCGTGCGAGCGCGAGCACACGGCCGGCCACCACGTCGGCGGCGTCTGGCCGGCCGAGCGCCCGGCTGGCCGCGGCCATCGCGGCGCGGCGCGGCGGATTGTCCAGCAGCGCTCTGACGGCCTCCAGCAGGGCCGTGCCGGCGAGCGCATGGTCGGCGATGACCAAGGCGGCGCCGGCGCGCGCGAGCACCGCGGCGTTGTCGTCCTGGTGCCCGGTGGCCGCGTGCGGGTAGGGCACCAGGATCGCGGGCAGACCCCACGCGGTGACCTCGGCCAGCGTGGAGGCCCCCGCGCGGCAGACGACCAGGTCTGCGCACGCGTAGGCGTCCCCGATGGGGTCGAGGAACGCCGCGGCCAGGTGACGCAGGGCGGGCGGGCCCACGTGCTCGCGGTGCCCGATCGCGCGCCGTACGGTCTCCAGGTCGGCCGCGCCGGTCTGGTGGAGCACCTGGAGCCGGGCGTCGTACATCAGCAGGTCGCCGAGCCGGCAGATCGCGGCGTTCAGGCTGCGCGCACCCTGGCTGCCGCCGAGCACCAGCACCGTGAACCGGTCGGCCTCCAGCCCCCAGCGTGCCTGGGCGCGCGCGCGGTCTCCGCGCAGAGCCCCCTGGCGCAGCGGCACCCCGGTCGCGGTGGCCGCGCGCGCGGGCAGCGACGCCGCGGCCTCGGGATGCGGCAGCGAGACCCACCGCGCCCACCGCGCCAGCACGCGGTTGGCCAGCCCGGCGCGAACGTTCTGCTCCTGTAGCACCAGCGGCACGCCGAGCGCCACAGCGGCGGCGCCCACCGGCGCGCAGACGTATCCGCCGGTCGCCACCACGGCATCCGGCCGCCACCGCCACAGCAGGGCCAGGGCCTGCGCGCCGCCGAGCGCCGCGGCCGCGAGCGCCGCGATCACCCCGACCGAGGCGCGCCGCGGCAGGCCGCGCCCCGCGATCGCGCGGAACGGCCAGCCCGCCTCCGGCACGACGTGCGCCTCCAGCCGCCGCCCGCCAACGAACAGCACCTCGACGTCAGGGGCGCGACGGCGCAGGGCCTCCGCGATGGCGAGCCCCGGGTAGATGTGCCCGCCGGTGCCACCTCCGGCGATGACGATCCTCACGACGCGCCCCAGGCCCGCACGGGTGGCCGCGCCGGCAGCCGGCGCGCCGCCTCGCGCGCCTCCAGGCGCGCGTACTGCGAGATGTTGGAGAGGATGCCCACCTGCACCAGGGTCATGATGAGCGACGTCCCGCCGAAGCTGACAAACGGCAGCGTCACGCCCTTGACGGGCAGCAGCCCGGTCGCCACCCCCATGTTGAGGGCAGCCTGGCCCACGATCGTCGCGGTGATGCCCGCGGCGAGCAGCGCGCCGAACCGATCCGGCGCCGCGCGCGCGATGCGGTAGCCGCGGTAGGCGAACAGCGCGAACAGCGCCAGCAGCCCGCCGGTGCCCAGCAGGCCGAGCTCCTCGCCGACGATCGCGAAGATGAAGTCGGTGTGCCGCTCGGGCAGATAGTAGAACTTCTGGCTGCTCGCGCCCAGCCCCACCCCGAGCAGTCCACCGGACCCGAAGGCGAGCAGCGACTGGATCACGTGGAAGCCCGCGCCCTGCGGGTCGCTCCACGGATCGAGGAAACCCAGGATACGCTGCATGCGGTAGTCGGCGGCGACGATCGCGACGGCCGCTGCGGGGAGGGCCGCGACGGCCAGCGCGGCCAGGTGGGCGACGCGGGCACCGGCCAGGAACAGCAGCAGCACCGTGCCCGCCACGAGCATCATCGCCGATCCCATATCGGGCTGCCGGAGCACCAGCGCCGCCGCGATCCCGGTGACGAGCAGCGGCGGGGCGACGCCGCGCGCCAGGTCGCGGACGCCCAGCCCGCGCCGCGCGGCGAAGTGCGCCACGTAGACCAGCAACGCCAGCTTGGCGGCCTCCACCGGCTGGAAGCTGAACGGCCCCGCCTGAAGCCAGCGGCGCGCGCCGCCGGCCACGCGTCCCACGCCGGGGAGAAGCACGGCGATCAGCAGCACCAGGCCCACGACGAGCAGGGGCACCGCTAGGCGGCGCAGCCGCCGGTAGTGGATGCGGCCGGCGAGCCACATCGCCGTCAGGCCGATCGCGATCCAGGCCGCCTGCCGCTTGAGGAAGTAGCCGCTGTCCCCGAGCTGATCGTAGGCGACCACGCTACTCGCGCTGTAGACCATGACGAGCCCGACGGCCAGCAGCGCCAGCACCGTTCCGAACAGGTAGGCATCGCCGGCCCGCCGGTGGAGGACGTCGATGCGCGCGCTCATCGGGCGGCGCGCTCCCCGGCACGATGCGGCAGCGTCCCGACGAGCGCGCGGAACCGGTCCCCGCGCTCGCGGTAGTCAGCGAACTGGTCGAAGCTCTCGCAGCCCGGCGAGAGCAGGATCGCCTCGCCCGGGACGGCGGCTGCCCAGGCCGCGGCCATCGCGGCCTCGAGCGTGCCGGCCGCCACCACCGGCGGCCTCGACGCCACCTTGCCGATCGCCTCCGCCAGGACGGCGGCGGTGGCGCCGATCAGGTAGGCGCCGCGCACGGGCGCGGGGCCGAGCGCCGCGACCATCGGCGCGAAGTCCTCGGGCCGCGCACCCTTGCGCAGCCCGCCGGCGATCAGGTGGAATGGCCGGTCCATCGCCGCGATGGCGGCCGCGGCAGAGGTCGGGTTGGTGCCCAGCGAGTCCTCGTAGAAGCGGACGCCGTCGCGCTCGGCCACCAGGCGGAACCGGTAGGGCAGGCCGCGGAACGCGCGCAGCGCGTCGGCGATCGCATGGACCGGGGTCCCCGCGGCCGCGGCCGCCGCGGCGGCGGCCAGGGCATTCTCGACGGTGTGCGCGCCCGGGACGGCCAGCGCGGTGACCGACAGCACTGGCCCCGCGTCCGGGAGCACGATCGTCCTGTCACGCACGAAGGCGCCCCGCGCGACAGGCCCCCGGCGGCTAAACCAGTGCACGGTCGCGGGCAGACCGTCCGCGAACGCGGCCACGGCCGGATCGTCGGCGTTGAGCACCGCCGCGTCGGCGGCGGTCTGGTGCCGCACGATCGTCCGCTTCGCCTCCACGTAGGCCTCCATGGTGCCGTGGTCGTCCAGGTGGTGAGGCGCGATGTTGGTGACCACGGCCAGGCGCGGGCTGTAGGGCAGGTCCACGAGCTGCCGGTTGCTGATCTCGAGCACGAGCCACGTCCGCGGGCTCGCCACGTCGAGCCGGTACAGTGCCGGCGTGTGGGTGCGGTCGTTGCCGGAGACCACGTGAGGGATGCCCGCGGCCTCCAACATCGCGGCGAGCAGGGTCGCCACCGTGAACTTGCCGTTGGTGCCTGTGATGCCCGCGATCGGACCGGGCCAGGTCTCGAAGAACAGGTGGGTCAGGCTCGACAACCGCGCGCCGCGTTCGGCGGCCTCGCGCACCCGCGCGTTCTGCGGGTGGCGGCGCCAGGACTGTGGGACGAAGATCACCTCCGCCTCCTCGATGCCCTCCAGGTAACGCGCACCCTGCCGCCAGGTCACGGACGCGGCCCGCAGGCGGTCGAGCAGTGCCGCGCGACCGGCGGCATCGAGCCAGGGGTGCGTGCGCTCCAGCGTCAAAGCGAAGCGCTCCGGTGGCTCCAGGTCGTGAGCGACGACCGGTCCGACGCCGTGCGCGACGAGGAAGTCCAGCACCGACGACCCCTCGGTACCCGACGGGCCGAGCACGTGGATGCGGCGGCCGCGGAGCCCGGCCACCACCGCCTCGACGCGCGCCCGCGTCGCGCCGGTCACGGCAGCGCCACCATGAGCCCGAGAACCAGGCAGACCCCACCGGCCAGCACGAACCGCCGCACGATCGCGGGCTCGGACCAGCCGACGAGCTCGAAGTGATGGTGCAGCGGGCTCATGCGGAAGATGCGCCGACCGCCGGTGGCCCTGAAGTAGGCGACCTGGAGGAAGACGGACGCGGCCTCGGCAGTGAAGACGCCGCCGATCACAAACAGCGCTGCCTCGGCCCGGGCCAGGATCGCCAGCGCGGCCAGCGCCGCGCCGAGCGCATTGGAGCCCACGTCGCCCATGAAGACGCGCGCCGGGTGCCGGTTGAAGGGCAGGAATCCGGCGCACGCACCGGCGAGGGCCGCGGCCAGCACCGCGTCCGTCGGTTGGTCACGCGCGACCGCGATCGCCAGGAAGCCTCCGGCGGCGACCAGTACCAGCGTTGCCGCCAGGCCGTCGAGCCCGTCGGTCAGGTTGACTGCATTCGCGAAGCCCATGACAAGCAGCGCCGCCACCACGATGTACGCGCGGCCGAGGTCGACCGGCCCGACGCCCGGCACCGCCACGACCGAACTCGTGCCCGGGACGACCGTCGCCGCTGCGCCGAGGGCGAGCGCGAGGCCTGCCTGCAGCGCCAGCCGCTCGCGCGCCCGCAGGCCCAGGTTGCGGCCGAGCCGGATCGCCCGCAGGTCGTCGATCAGGCCGATCGCGCCGAACCCGGCCAGCACCGCCAGGCCGAAGAGCACCCGCGCGTCCGGCCCCGCGACGACCAGTGCGGCCAGCGTCGTCGCCGCGATCATGAGCAGGCCGCCCATCGTCGGTGTCCCGGCCTTGTCCTGGTGGCGGCCGGGCGCGTCCTCCCGGATGCGCTGCCGCTGGCCGGCCGCGGCCAGCGCCGCGATCGCGCGCGGCGCGGCCAGCACCACGGTCCCGGCCGCGAGAACGAGTGCCGCCGCGTAGCGCGCGATCTCCGGGAGCGCCGCCGCCCAGCTCATCGGTTGCCCGCCGGCGCCCGGTCCAGCAGGGCGTCCACCAGGTGCTCCATCTCGATCCCGCGCGACCCCTTCACGAGCACCGCGTCGCCTGCCCGCAGCACCGGCCGCAGGACCGTCGCGGCCTCGGGCGCGGTCGGCACCCATGCCATGGCGCCCGGCGCCAGCCCGGCGGCGGCCGCCCCGTCCAGGTACCAGCGCGCGTTCGGGCCGACCGCCAGGAGATAGGCCGGCTGGAGACTGGCGGCCTGACGCCCGACCTCGCGGTGGAAGGCCGGCGAGGCCGGCCCGAGCTCGAGCATCTCGCCAAGCGCCAGCACCCGGCGCCGCGTCCCAGCGATCCGCGTGAGCACCTCGAAGGCCGCGGCCATCGACTGCGGCCCGGCGTTGTACGTGTCGTCGAGGACGAGGAGGTCGCCCGCGGCGATGACGGTCTGCCGCATCTTCACCGGCTGCGCGCGCGCGAGGCCCGCAGCGATGGTCGCGGCGTCGAGGCCCAGCGCCCACCCCGCGGCCGCGGCGGCCAGCGCGTTGTGCACCTGGTGGGTGCCGACCAGGGGCAGGCGGGCCGGCACCGCGGCCTCCCCGGTGTGCAGCGTGAAGGTCGAGCCCCCGGCGTCACCGACGAGGTCGCTCGCTCGCACCTCGGTATCCGGCCCGACCCCGAAGCGCACCGCCCGGCACCTCGCGCGCGCCAGCAGGCGCGGAGCGTAGGGATCGTCGGCGTTCACGATGGCGACGCCGTCCGCGGGCAGGCCCTCGAGGAGCTCGGCCTTCGCCTCGGCGATCCGCTCCCTCGACCCGAGGAGCTCGAGGTGCACGTCCCCGATGTTGGTCACGATGCCCAGGCGCGGCCGCGCGATGGCCACCAGCTCGCGGAGCTGGCCCGCACCGCGCATCGCCATCTCCACCACCGCGACCTCGTGCGCCTCGCGCAGGCCCAGCAGCGTCAGCGCCACACCGATCTCGGCGTTCCACGACTCGGCCGACCGCGCGGTGCGGTAGCGGGTCTCCAGCACGCGCGCACACAACGTCACCGTCGTCGTCTTCCCGACGCTGCCGGTGACACCGACGACGGTGACGGGCAGGGCACGCCGGTGCACCCCGGCGATCGCGCCCAGCGCGCGCAGGGTGTCAGCCACCACGAGCGCCGGGCCCGCGGCCGCCGTGGCCTCGGAGACGACGGCGAGCACCGCGCCGCGCTCCATCGCCTGCGCCACGAACCGGTGCCCGTCGGTCCGCGGCCCGCGCAACGCCACGAACACGTCGCCCGGCTCCACGAGCCGGCTGTCGGTCGCGACGCCGGTGACGACGGGGGGCGGCACCCAGCCCGCGGGCACCGCCAGGCGGCCGCCGGTCGCATCGAGCAGGTCGGCCAGCTCCAGGCGCACGCTCACGGCCGGGCCGGGGCGCGCAACACATCACGCACGACCTCGCGGTCGTCGAAGGGATGGCGCACGCCCGCGATCTCCTGATAGGTCTCGTGGCCCTTGCCGGCGATCAGCACCAGGTCGCCCGGGCCGGCCTCGCCCACCGCGGCCGCGATCGCGCGCCGCCGGTCGGGTTCGTAGATGACGCGCACCGGCCGCCCGGCCGCGGCGCGCGCCGCGGCTGCGGCCTCCACGCCCGGCCGGATCTCCGCGATGATCGCCTGTGGGGGCTCGGAGCGCGGGTTGTCGGAGGTGACGATGACGACATCGGCCCACTCCCCCGCGATCCGTCCCATGAGCGGCCGCTTCGGACGATCGCGATCGCCGCCGCAACCGAAGACCGCGATCAGCCGCCCGGCGGCGACCTCGCGGGCGCTGCGCAGCACGTTCTCGAGACCGTCGGGCGTGTGCGCGTAGTCCACGATCACGGCGAACGGCTGCCCTTCCTCGACGCGCTCGAACCGGCCCGGCACGCCGCGCATCGCCTCGAGCGCGCCGGCGATCGTTGTCAGCGGCACACCCTGGGCGAGACCTACCGCCACCGCCGCAAGCGCGTTCCACACGTTGAACCCGCCGGCCAGCCGCAGCCGGATGGGCGTGGTGCCCGCCGACGTCTCGGCGATGAACTCGGTCCCGTCCAGGCGCAGCCGGATGTCGCGGCCGCGCACGTCCGCCGCCGCGCGGACCCCGTAGGTGACCACGCGCGCCCGCGTGACGCGCCGCATCAGGGCCGCGGCCGGGTCGTCCGCGTTGAGCACGGCCCAGCCCTCGGCGGGCAGTCCGGCGAACAGCCGCGCCTTCGCCGCCCGGTACGCCTCCATGCTCTGGTGGAAGTCCAGGTGGTCGCGCGTGAGGTTGGTGAACACGCCGATACGGAACCGCGTCCCGGCGACGCGCTCGAGCGCGAGCGCGTGGGACGCGACCTCCACGGCAACGGCGGCCTGGCCCCGGGCGACCATCGTGGTCAGCGCGCGCTGCAGCTCCGGCGCCTCGGGCGTCGTGCGCGCCGACGGGGTGACCTCGCCCCCGATCACAACGCCCATGGTACCGATGATTCCGCACGGGTGCCCGGCCGCGCGGAGGATCGCCTCGATCAGGTAGGTCGTCGCGCCCTTCCCGTTGGTGCCGGTCACCCCGATGACCGTCAGGTGGCGCGAGGGGTGGGCGGCGAGCGCGGCGGCGACCTGTCCCAGCGCCCGCCGCGTGTCGGCCACCCGCACGACCGCGACGCCCGGCGGCGCGGCGGTCGGCCGATCCACGAGCACCGCGACGGCGCCCCGCCCGGCGGCTTCGTCAATGAAGGCATGTCCGTCGTGCGCCCGACCCCGCAGCGCCGCAAACAGAAACCCGGGCTCGACCGCCCGGGAGTCGTAGGCCAGCCCGCGGATGTGGCAGCCGGCGTCGCCCACCACCGACGGCGCGTCGAGCTCCGTCAGCAGCGCGCGCAGCTCCATCCGGTCACCTCCGCCCGGTCCCCGTTCATTCTATAGTACGCGCCGCGACGCGCCTAGCGCGCCGCCGTGGGCGCCTGCGATGGCGCCACCCGCAGGTGCCACAGCGCCTGCGAGGCGACCGCGCGGAACAACGGCGCCGCCACCACGCTGCCGAAGTACTCGCCGCGCGGATCGTCGAGCAGCACCAGCACGGCCAGGCGGGGCCGGTCGGCGGGCACGATGCCGAGGAACGACGCGACGTAGGAGTCCGGCAGGTAGCCGCCCGCGGGCGAGGGCTTCTGCGCGGTACCCGTCTTGCCCGCGACCGGATACCCGTCGATTGCCGCCTGGGTGCCGCCACCGTGCGCCACCGCCTCGACCATCATGGCCAGCACGCGGCGCGCGGTCTGTGGCGCGACGACCTGCGGCCCCGCCGCTGGCGCCGGCACCTCGATCGCGCGGCCATCGGGGTCGCGCACGGCCCGGAGCACGCGCGGGCGCACCAGCAGCCCGTCGCGCGCCAGCGTGGCACCCGCGACCAGCACCTGCAGCGGCGTCGCGGAGACGCCCTGCCCGAATCCCGCGGTCTGGAGCACCGCGCCGCGCCACTGCTCGGGCGGCGGGACCAACCCCGACGCCTCGCCCGGGAGGTCGATGCCGGTCGGCGCCCCGAAACCGAACCGCCGGATCGCGTCGTGGTAGCGCCGCACGCCGAGCCGCGTCGCGATCATGGCCGCACCGACGTTGGACGAGTTGCGGATGACGTCGGCCAGCGTCTGGCGCTCGAACCGGCGGCCACGCGCCTCCCGGATCACGTACCCGCCGGCCACGCGCAGGCTCCCGCCGGTGCGGAAGACCTCGCGCGCGTCCACCGCGCCCGCGTCAAGCGCCGCGGCGGCGAGCACGACCTTGAACGTGGACCCGGGCTCGTAGGTGTGGGCGAGCACCGGGTTGTTCCAGCGCTCGGGAGGGACTCGCTCGTAGGCGTTCGGATCGAACCGTGGCGCAACGGCAAGGGCCAGCACCTCGCCGTTCTCCGGGTCGAGCATGGCGATTGCGCCCCAGGCCGCGCGTGTGGTCGCGAGCGTCGCGTCGAGCTCGCGCTCGGCGATGTGCTGAAGGACCTGGTCGATGGTCAGCACGACGTCGGCGCCGTCCACCGGAGGCCGGACGATCGTCCGCGTCTCGAGGCGCGGCCTGCCCATCGCGTCGCGCTCGACGCGCGCCAGCCCGGCCCGCCCGCGGAGGTAGTGGTCGAAGGCCAGCTCGGCGCCAGCGAGCCCCTGGTTGTCGATGCCGGCGAAGCCGAGCACGTGGGCCGCGAGCGTGCCGTTGGGATACTGCCGGCGCGGCTCGGTAAGGAACCCGATGCCTTCCCCCAGCCCGAGCCGGCGTACCGCGGCGGCGGTCTGGGGCTCGACCTTGCGCGCGAGCCACACGAAGTGGCGGTCGGGGACGAGCCGGCTGAGGACGTCGTCAGCGCGCAGGCCCATGGCCGGCGCCACGGCGCGCGCGAACGCCCGCCGGTCGGCGATGCGCGACGGCACCGCGTAGATCGACTCGGCGTCCACGTTGACGGCGAGCGACCGGCCCCAGCGGTCGAGCAGCCGACCCCGGCGCGGCTCGATGAGGAACTCGCCGGTCTGCTGGCGCGCCGCCATCCGCTCCAGCGCCCCCGCCTGCACGACGTGCAGTGAGACCAGCCGCGCGCCCAGCCCCGCGAGCGCCAGCGCGAGCAAGATGAAGAGCGCGGTCGCGCGCTGGCGGATCACGCGCTGGTGCTCGGCCTCGGCCTCGGCGGCCCGGGGAAAGGCGCGCCGCCCGGGTGGAGGCGTCCGCCCGGGCGGGCGACGGGAACGGCGGCGGGTCATCGCGGTCGCTCGCGGGCCTCGGCCTCTCCTCCTCCGAACCACCCGACGACCGTGCGGAACACGCCCCCTCCGCCGGCGGGAACCTCGACCCGCGCGATGGACGGCCCGACGGTGATGGTGGCGAGCTGGGACTGGCGGGGCGGCGCCATCCCCAGCTCCTTGGTGGCGTAGCGTTCGATCCTCTGCGGCGCTTTGAGGGCCGCCACCTGCAGCGACAGGCGCGCGTGTTCCGCGCGCAGGCGCGCGAGGTCGTGCTGCAGGCGCAGGATCGTGTAGCCGGCCTCGGCGCTGTACGCGCGTACCGACACGTACAGCACCGCCGGCAGGGTGAGAAGGACCGCCATCACCGTCGCGCCGACCATCGGGTGCAGACGCGGCCGACGCCGAACAACCGGCTGCCGGCGCGCGGCGCCGTCCGGCAGCCATACGGGATAGAAGCGCGCGCGAGGACGCGGGGCGATCATCGCCGCCGACCCTCGCGCGGGCGCGCGCCGGAGCGCGTACGGACGGTCAAGCGCCGGAGGCCGGGTGCCGGAGAGACGACGTCAGGAGAGACGGTGGGGAGGGTGGGATCAGCGCAAGGTTGACCGGCCTCCGGCGCATCTGGGAACCTCGAGCCGTGCACGGCAGGGTCGACCAGCCGCTCCGCCACCCGCAGCTTCGCGCTGCGGGCGCGCGGGTTGGCCGCGATCTCGCTCGGTGACGGGGTCAGCGGCCGGCGCGTGAGCACGCGCAGCCAGCGGCGTCCGCCACAGGTGCAGAGGGGGCTCCCGGGAGGACAGGTGCAGCCACGGGAGAGGCGCAGGTAGGTGTGTTTGAGGATTCGATCTTCCAGGGAGTGGAAGGTGATGACGCAGAGTCGACCTCCCCCCCGGAGAGCCCCCACGGCATCCGGCAGTGCGCGTTCCAGATCGTCGAGCTCGTGATTGGTGGCGATACGCAGCGCCTGGAAGGTGCGCGTCGCCGGGTGGAGACCCCGCGGCCAGGCGCGGCGCGGGATGGCGGCGCTGACGGCATCGGCGAGCGCCGTGGTCGTATGGATCGGCCGGCGCCGGACGATCGCCCGGGCGATCCGGCGCGCGAATCGCTCCTCACCATACCGGTGGATGAGATTGGCCAGCTCGCGCTCGGGGAGGCCATTGATCAGGTCGGCCGCAGTGGTCGGTTGCGACCGGTCCATGCGCATGTCGAGCGGGCCAGGCCGCGAGAAGCTGAACCCGCGCTCGGGCGCGTCGAACTGCAGCGATGAGGCCCCCAGATCCATGACGATCCCGTCCACCGTCTCGACGCCGGCCTCCGCCACGATCTGGCGGATAGCCGTGAAGTTGGCGTGCCGTAGTGTGACCGATGCTGCGTATGGAGCCAGTCGTCGCGCCGCGATCGCCAGCGCCTCGGCGTCGCGGTCGATCCCGATCAGCCGCCCCCCGGGGGCGATCCGCCGCAGGATCGCCTCCGCGTGCCCTCCCGCCCCGATCGTCGCGTCCACGTACACTCCGCCGGGCCTCGGGGCCAGCCAGGCCAGAACCTCGTCGCGCATCACCGGGACGTGCCCGGCGTCGATACCCTCGGCGTCTACAGCCGCAACCCCTCCACCTGCTCCGCGATCTGCAACGCCGCCTTCTGTGCACGCTCGATGTAAGCCGCCCACGCGGACCGGTTCCAGATCTCGACCCGCCTGATCAGTCCCACGACGACGACGTCGCGGTCGATCCCCGCGTACTGCCGAAGCCGCGCCGGCAGCGTCACGCGGCCCTGCCGGTCAAGTTCCAGGTCCACCGCGCTGGCCAGGATCACCCGCACGATGTCGCGCTTGCCGGTGGAGAGCTGGACGAGCTCCTCCTCTACCCTCGCCCAGCCCTCGGGCGAGTAGATGCTGACGCACGGATCGAGCCCGCGGGCGGCGACGACCTGGTCACCGAGCACACGGCGAAACCTGGTCGGGATTACCACGCGCCCTTTGTCGTCCAGCGCGTACTCGTACTCGCCTCTGAGCATCCCCACAGTTCCCCACTTTGCCCCACACCATTCTCCATGTTCCCACGAAGTCCTTCTCGTAGTCCTCAAAATCACGAAATTAGTCGGCGAAGACCACGGGCGGGAATCCATGCGCCATGCGGGTTTGCGCCACCAAAGCGAGCGTGGAGATGTGGGGGTGAATAGGTGCGACGCCACCAGATCTAGTGGCGGAAGTCAGATGCAACTGCAGCGTGGTCGCCGGGAAGAAGAGCCCTCGCGCCGGGTCAGGGCGCTGGGACCCGCCGGGGAAACGGCCGTCAGACCTGCGAGGACGGTCCCTGGCTCCTCCGGGTGATCCCTGCCGTGCGCGGCACATCGCCGTCAGGGGGCGCGTGGCGGGCGAGACCGCCCAGGGCGTCCGCGAGTCCCGTCGCGTCCTCGAGGTGTCGGCGCAGCGCCCGCCCGTCGTCGGTCTCCGCGAGCGACGGCGAGGCGTGGGTAACGAGCATGACACCGCCGTCCGGCAGGATCTCCACGATGAACGCCAGCGAGGTCAGGAAGCGCGCCGGTCCCGCGCGGCTGACCGTCTCCGGCCCGACATAGGTGGCCCACTGGAGGAGGGTCCGCGGCGCGCCGTCGGCGGCGGATGCGGCGCCGATCGTCCCCCACGGCGACTCCAGGAACAGGTAGAGCCCCTTACCCACGCCGAGAAGCTGCTCGACGTCGCGGGTGCTCGCGAGCGCTTCCGCCGGGAGCCGCAGCGTAACCACGCTCGGCAACGCCCGAGGCGAGGGACTGATGCGGAACGTCAGCACCGGCTCCGCCAGGCCTTCGGCAACGCGCAGGAAGGTCGCGTCCGGCCCCTGCGCGACGTCGTCCAGCAACCCCGCCGGCCGGCCCCAGAAGATGCGACGGTCGCCGTCATCTGCGGACCGCCGGATCAGGTGCGGCTCGTAGTAACCGCCCTGCGCGGTCAGGGTATCCAGGATCGCCCGGACCATGCCCTGACGAATCGGCCGGTCGACCAGAAAGCGCGCCGTGACCACGCCCCCCATCCCGATCACCCGCCCTCGACGTGCCTGGATAATCGGACGGTAGGCGCCGGTGCTCTTACGGTACTCTCAACGAGGGCGCCGGCGGCTCCGAGGTTTCAAACCGCGCGGGCGCCGCAACCAGCCGCGCCCGCCGCCCCTCGGCTTCGAGGGCCGCGGCCTGCGCGTCGGGGATCTCGAACCCCGCCAGCGCCGCAGGCGCGTCCACCTCCGGCTCGGCACCGGCGGCCGCCGGCATGTTCAGCTCGGCCCACGCGTCGAGGATCTCGCGGTTGACCGGAACCCACGTGCGGAAACGACGCGCCTGCGCGCGGGTCAGCCTGGCGGCCTGCGCCTCGATCGACCGCACCGCGCGGCGCAGAAACGGGAGGCGCGGCTGCCGGTCGAAGCGCGCCAGGATCTTGTAGTGGTTCCACAGGATGCGCTGCGGCTGGTGGTTGACGCCCCGGACCGCCGCCAGCACGCGCAGCGCCTCGGTCGAGGCCTCCACCGCGCGATCCGCGTCGCCCAGGAGTGCGTACGCCATCGCCAGGCTCGTGAGCGTGTCAGGCAGGTGGAGCTTCTCGCCGCGGTGCGTCTGCGCGCGCCGCGCCGCTTCCAGGTCCTCAATGGCCCGCGGCAGGTCGCCGGCGCGGAGGTAGACCATGCCGCGACGGGCCAGCGACTCTGCGAACTGTCCCGTGGACGTCAGCTCTTCGCCGAGCAGCGCGATGGCCTCGTCGATGACCTTCTGGGCCTCCTCGACGCGGTCCATCTCCAGGAGGAGTTGCGCCTGGGTGTCGAGGTAAATCGCGGTCGCGTGCGCGCTCCGGTAGGCACGGGACAGCTCGAGGGCCTGCTCGGACGCGCGCCAGGCCCAGTGGTAGTTCCCGAGCAGGCGGCCGACACCGTAGGCGATCTCGTTGAGGCATGCGGCGTACATGCGGGAGTAGCCGGCGGATCGGAGAGTGGACCGGGCGTGCCTGAGGTTCGTCAAGGAGTCGGCAAGCCTGCCCTCGAGTGCATCGAGAGTTGCCAACTGAAAGCGAATTCGCGCTGTTGATACTGCTTCCGACCTCGCGCTTGACTCTCGCAATGCCCTTACACAGTTCAGGCGCGCTGGCTCGACCTCCCCCACACGCTTCTGAATCGCAGCCTCGGTCAATGAGACTAGGTAACCGTCGTCGTCACCGAGCTCAACAATAGCTGCCCGCGCCTCGCCAACATGGGCAAGAGCCCGATCGTACTCACCGAGTCGTAGATGCACAATCGCGGCGTCGGTTAAGGCGGCGACTCTTGAGCGTGTGGGGCGGCTTCCTACCCTCCTGAGTGCAAGGGCGGACACGGCCCGCGCCCGCTTTTCACGCCCACCGCGGCTGAGGGCGATAGCCATCAAGCGTAGTGCTTCGGCCTCGACAGCGCAATCCCCAATAGAACGAGCTAGCGCCCAAGACCTCCGCGCGAACCTCACTGCCATGCCGAAGTCACCAACGTGTTCTTCAAGTAGGCCCTTCCGTAGGTACCAACAGGGCTCAAGAGCGGACAGGCGGCCGCGTGTGATCAGGGACCGAGCTTCCCTCAAGGCAGCACGTCTCTCATTGGGCATGCCAAGGTGTGTCATGGCATGCTCACACTTGAGCAGAAGTCGTATCCTGAGTGGAAACCTTTCGCCGTCGCTATCCACCCGCACCCTGAGCAAACACTGTAGCCCCAACCGATAGCTGCAAACGGCCGTTTCGTAGGCATGAAGGCGCATTGCGTCATCTCCGGCAAGCTCCCAATAGACGCAGGCCTCCGCCCACTGTCCTGCGGACTGCCAGTGCCAAGCGACATCTTGTGGTGAGGCGTCCTGACCCTGCACGAGTGTTCTAGCCCACTGCGCGTGGCACGTCTGAAGGAGTGCCACCGGAATGGTCTCGTAGCAGACCGCACGTATCTTGTCATGTGAGAACCGAAGCTTATCCTCGCTGCGTTCAAGAATCCCGACTTGCATCAAGGTTTGAAGAATCCGGGCCAGTTCGTTGCTTGAAACGCCGCTCGCCGCTGCAAGAAGCTGTGGATCCACACTACGCCCGGCTATGGACGCAATTTGGGCTACTCTCAAGGATTCCGTGTCGAGCAGTTGAAGTCTCTGCTGAATCGAAAACCGAATTCCCTCTGGCACCACAGGTTTCGTCATCCCGGCTAGTAGCGGCTCGGGCGCGCGCCCTGCAAGCAGACTTCCCAGATCTCCTTTCTGCTCAAGAAGGCGAAGCGTCTCGACCACGAACAGTGGATTCCCCTCAGTTTCCGCATGAATCCAGGTTGCGAACGCCGGCGGAACGGCTCTACCTCGAAGCAACCCCTCGACAAGGGTTCGTGTTTCGAGTCCGGATAGCCGGGGCAGCCTGACGGTGTGGAGCGCATATCTTTGAAGCTTATCGAGGTAGGATTCAACTGACAAGGTGGCGGGACGGCGTGCCGTCAGCAGCAGAAGTACCGGTGCTCGCCTCGCATGCGCAAGCAGGTAAACAATGGCATCCAAGCTATCGGCATCCGCCCACTGCAGATCCTCAAGTGCGAGAAGCAGGGGTCTCTGCTCCGCGGCCGCCCACAGGGAGGCCCGAAACCACTCAAGCAGCCTCAGCTTATGGAAGGGTCGCTCCTGCGCCCAGACTTCGCCCGGCATCTCGCTGTTGACACTCGCACCAGGAGACGCCGTTGTGACCGCCATTGTTGAGCCTCCCTCGGACGGAGACAACGATGGTTGCGCAGACCGCCTCCCGACGGCGTCGAACAGCACTTGGTACGGAATGGGCTCAGCGAACTCAATGCAGCGAGCAGCGGAAACGGCGCCCCCTCGCGCCACCCAGTCTTCCATGGCCCACTCCACGAGCCTGGTCTTCCCAATGCCGGGCTCACCAGCCAGAAGAATCCCGCCCCCCTTCCGGGTGATCGCGCTCTCCATCATTGATGCGATGAGTAGCCTCTCGCCGTCTCTACCGACTAGCGCCACCGCCGACTGCAACGGATCAACACAGTTGGTACCGCGTGCTCCGATCGGGGTAACCTGACGCTGGACAAGAGCGGCGACAAGCGCCTGGGTCTCCTCGTCAGGCGCGACCCCAAGCTCCCTGCGAAGGTCGGCCGCAAAGCGTCGATAGAACGCCAGGGCCGACGTGCGATTGCCCGATTCAATGAACAGCCTCATTAGCAGCCTAGCCAGTTCCTCGTTCAGCGGATCCATCTCCACCGCCTTGCGTCCGTACCGCAGAGCCAAGTCTACTCTCCCGCGCTTCTCGAACGCGGCGGCAAGGCACCGAAGTGTATCCACGTACCGCTGACGCAGTAGCTCTCTCTCGGCGACGCACCATTCGACATCCCAATCGGCTAACAAGTCTCCCCTATAGAGCTTCAACGCAGCCGCGGCACGGGCGAGTGTTTCAAGCGACGCGTACGGACTATCTTGGGGCAACAAATCCCGCAAAAACATGTTGACGTCGGATTGTATCAGCCGCGAATCCAGCGAGACTGTATTAGTGTCGACCCTAAGCGCGCTTTCTGGGATCCCGTGGCGCAAAAGTGTCTGACGCAACCGCCATATGATGTTACTGAGATTCGATCGGGCCCGCTCGTCCGATAATTCCGACCACAGGGCACCCCAAATTGCCTGTCGGGCTACGGGGCGCCCACGAACTAGTGCGAGATAGGCCACAAAACGCGCCTGCGCAGTGTGAAGATCCACTGGCCGGCCGCCGACAAGGAACTCAAACGCTCCAAAGAGCCTGACGATGGCCTTGGACATCGCCCACTCCTTCGGACCTATGAGTATCCCGCACTACCTCTACAGGGTCCAACGCGTCTGAAAGCTCTCAGAGCGAAGTGTACACTCTCTCCAGAGCGCGAACGACTACAGGATCGAACTGCGTGCCAGCGTGCTTCCGAATGACATTGAGAGCCTCGGGCCGGCTCGCGCCCTTTCTATAGGGCCTATCCGTCACAAGCGCGTCAAAAGCGTCTGCAACGAGGATAATCCGGGATCCGAGAGGAATCTCCTCGCCTCTCAAGCCCGCTGGGTAGCCGGTGCCGTCCCAGTTCTCGTGGTGATGCCGGACCATTCTAGCGGACTCGCCGAGGATCTCCAAGGGCTCGATAATGTCCGCGCTCACTGCCGAATGCTGCTGCATCTTCACACGCTCCTCCGGACTGAGCCTACCAGGCTTACGTATAATGCGCCCGCTGATGCCGATCTTCCCTATGTCGTGCATCAGAGCCCCAATGCGGATACGCTCAACCTCTTCCTCGGGAAGACCCATGGTGCGCGCTAGGCGGACGGCGTACCTGGACACACGCTGCGAGTGATTTGATGTGTAAGGATCCTTGAGATCAACGGCCTGGGCCATCATTTGTAGGCTGGTAAGCAATACACCACCTTGCTCGCCCAAGAGTTTCCAGGGGTAGTAGGCCTCGATAAACATGACGGCGGCGAGACCTGTCACCACAAGACCCAAGTCACTCTCAATGAAGCTCAGCCCGACTGCCCCAGCAATCATTACGATAAGGTGCGGCCACGCATGACGCAGCAGGCTTCGTGCCGCCTGCTGAGGGCGCATACCCTCGGCATGACTGAGTTGGGCAACACGAAGTGCCAGCTTAGTGCCCCAGTAGACCAACATCACAACCGCCCCGGCAAGCAGTCGATGTGCGACGGCGGAGAGCGCCACCCCAGGTGACCCGGCGATGTTGCTGTAGGCTACAGAGGACAACCCCAGTGCCACGACTTCCCGGCCCGCTTCATCGATTACCTCCACGAAAGAACGCCTGCGAGCAAGCAGTTGTGCTGCTATTACCGAAATTAGTCCAACGACCATGTACGCTGATAGTCCACCGCGCCACAGCGCAACAAAGGCGACCATTGGCCGAAGCGTCAGGAATCCAAGCGGGCCTAAGCGAATCTCCAGCCACTCGCAGGCCACGCCGAGGGCCGTAAAGAGCGCGACTGCCCACGGATCAGATTGGGTACCGCCAGGCAATGCCACTCCAATCGCGCCACCTACGACCAAGAGTGGCCAGAGGCGAAGGAGTCCCGTTCGGTCGATCATGGGACGGGAATCCCCCCTAGCGTCGCCGTACTGGAAAAGGCTTCACTCGACGGTTCGCGGCGTCGAGCGTGAACAGTCCCAGCTGCAACCGCCCGAAGGAACGCGTCGACTACGCCCGGGTCGAAAGCTCGGCCGGCTTCGGCCTGAACAAGAGAGACAATTGCGCCCCAGGGCATTGCGGCGCCAAACGGAAACATTCCTGACCGCATACTGTCTACAGCCTCACACAGGGCAATAATCCTTGCACCAAGCGGTATTTCCTCACCCCGGAGACCACCTGGATATCCTGTGCCATCGAATCGCTCGTGGTGATACAGGATCGCCTCAGCAATCTCTCTGCGCGGCAGTTCCCTGGCAATCTCCGCACCGACCTTTACGTGATCCTCAAGGCTACGTACCTCCTCGGCAGTGAGAACGGGGCGATCCAACAGATCGTCCTTGCCGATCATTCCGACATCATGAAGCTGCGCGGCGAACTGGACAGACTCGATGACCGCTTCCCCGAGACGCATCTCCCGTGCAACCGCGACCGCGAGTTCCGCAACGCGTCGTGCATGCCCCTTGCCGAGAGGGAAGTTAGCGTCGGCTGCCACAACGAGCCCATCAACTATCTGCGCATACAACTCACGGCGTCGCACGTAGAGTCTAAGCGCCATCCACTGGAATGGCAGAAGAGCCAGATACGCAAGGGTAACCGCGTGATGCACGCGCACGTACAGGATTGCCAGTACGAATGCGGTTGGGATGCTCAGGAGATTCGGCCAGAAGAGCGCTTGAACTCCAGCATACCATGTGTTCACGAAGGGTGTGCCGCGCCACCGGCTGACGCCTATTGCCACGAATAGATTGTTGAGTGTCTGGTGCAGGAGAGGCGCTATCAAGGCGGCCGCGTAGACCCGAGCCTCAGGGATAGGTCCGGCCCCCTGGCTAACCAAGCCAAAAACGTACGCGCCTGCCGATGCGCTCAGCCCAACCTGGGCTCCGTTGAATATGGAGCGCCATGGGACCCAGCCGCGATCCAGGGAATAGCCCACGGCTCGACCGACAGCGACCAGGAGCAGGACCGTCGGAGCATTGAAGACGTACATTGCCAAGTACGTGAGCACGGTGCTGGGCGTGATCGTACGCCCCCGTGGATCCGCGATTCTAACCGATGATGCTAGAGCTATGAGGCAAAAGAATAGTACGAGTTGCTGCCACTCTTGCCAACGGATCTGGTCGGAGAACGCCACAATCCCAATGGTGGCCACAGCTGTGACCGCAAGGACCAGCAGCCGAACCTCTCCGGTGATCGTTTGCATGAGTGCCCCACAAAAGAGAACCAGACCGACAGCCTACAGCTCTACGTCCCCACCCAACAACAGCCCTCGGTTGAGCATGTTGCGGATTGCGCGAACGACCTTCACCTGTCACCTTAAAGAACGTCACTGTCTCGCGCCCTGCTACAGGCGAGGTGACTAGGTGCCCCTCGCCACGAAGTCTCGTGGCGGTGTGGGGGCGATCCGTGTTCGGTTCGCGACGTGGAGTGTCGCACTTGCTCCGCTGTCGGTCCGGTGCTACTAGTATATTCTCTTGACCGATGATTGTCCTGCTAGGTGTCCAATTCTCGGAAGGGTGCTGCCAGGTCGTTGGCCATCAGTGCACCTCCGGAGCGAGCATGAACACCTTGGCGGGCTTGCAGCCGCGGGTCCGGTAGCCAAGGTGAGGGCGCTGGTGGTTGTAGAAGGCGAGGTAGCGATTCAGGACGTCCTGTATCGTCCCCACCCGCGTGAAGAAGCGCCGATGTGCCACAGCTCGGCCAGGATGGTGCTTGGTAGACGTTCGACGAAGGCGTTGGTCCCGGCGTGGCGGGGGCGCATCCGAGTGCCGGATGCCCTGGTACTCGCTGCCGTGATCGGTCAGGACCCGCTGAAGCGCCCGGCCCGCGACGCGGTAGGCGGGCAGCATCCGGTCGAGCAGGAAGCGGGCCGCCGCCCGGGCCGAGCCCTCGGTGGTGACCCAGGCCACGGCGTACGAGCACGCCGCATCGCAGGCGGTGTGCTGCCAAACTGTGCCTACGCCCTTGAGCTTGCCGATAAATCGAAACAGTACGGGCTAGGCAGGCAGACGGTGACGCTCCGCGGCCCTGGCTGATCTGCGTCGCCACCAAGCCTGTAGCAAGCGCGGAACGATGGTCGCAGCCCACGCTGAACCTGCGACGGCGGCGGCAGGGCCCGGGGAGTGGAACGCCAGCACTAGCCAGCCAACCGTCACGATGACAAGGCAGGCCGCGTTGAGCCACCTCTGCTCATCATGTGCGAACTCTTGATCGACGTGCGCCCCTGCAAGCCGGAGCACCGCCCTGGAGATCGAGGGTTCCCCAAGTTGCCGAAGCAACGGAAGATACGTTCCACTGTGGCTGCGCGGCACGGAGCGAACGGGATTGCTCGAGTACCGCCACAAGGCAGGGAAGCGTAACGTTGCGATAGTGGTACCAGCGAGAGCGAGCCAAGCCATTGCAAGTATCGCTTCTCTTACCCCGACGAGATCCGCCATCCATCCGAACCCGAGTAGAGCGCTCACGCGAACGATGGCAACGCCGATCTGGCGTACGGTTATCGCCCGACCGAGCCTATCTGACGGGGTGTGCTCCATGAGCAAGGTACTAACATTCACGAACACCAGAATGTTTGCGAACCCCACCCAGAATCCAGTAACCACCAGCATCCCGAGATTAGCACTCATGGCCATGGCGGCTGCGGCGAGCGCCCAAAGCGCGTAGCCAAGGACAATAGCCTGTCCAGTGGGAACCCGTCCGCCAAACCACGCGGTTGCGACTGATGCCGCGATGAAGCCCGCTCCCCACACACTCTGGAACCAGCCAAATTGACGATCTGAGATGCCGACCTCGCCCTTTGCCAGCGGCGTCTGCAGGGAGCTCAGACCGACAACCCACTGACCCAAAAGCAACAGCGCCAAAAGCGCTACCTGAATCCTATCCCCCCGTACGTACCGCAACCCCTCCCGAATCGACGCCAGAATCCCCCCCGGGCCCTCCACTACCACCACACCGCCGCGCCGGCCAGCCACCGGAGGCAGTCTCATCCCCGCCACAAGGACCGCCGACACCAGGTAGCTCACCGCGTCCACGTACATCGCCGCCGCGTACGAGAACCGCATAACCAGCAGACCGGCGAGCGCCGGGCCGACGACCTCCACCGCGGACTCGAGTGACGCAAAGTAGGCGTTCGCCTGCAGCAGCCGGTCGCGAGGGACCGACTGCGGCACCGCCGCCCACATGGCCGGCCGGAAGAACGCTGAGGCGGCCGACATCAGGAACAGCGCACCGTACACCCACGGCAGCCCGCGCGTCATCAACGCCGGGATCGCGGCGACCAGCACGGCCCGGAGCAGGTCGGTGACGATCATGATCCGCCGCCGGTCATACCGGTCAGCCACGGCGCCGGCGAAGAGCCCCACGAGCGCGGGCGCGACCATGAGGGCGACGATGGCGTACGAGACCGACAGCGCCGACCCGGTCTCGGCGTACACCCACAGCGAAATCGCCACCCAGTGGAAGCGGTCGCCGAGGTGCGAGATGAGCTGGCTGGTCCACAGCAGCGCGTAGTTGCGGTGCCGCATCACGGCCAGAAAGCCGCCCTGGCCTTCGTCCGCGGGTTGTGTGGCGGTCAGCGTGGTCACACGTCCGCCTCGTGGGTGGCGGACTGCCGGCTCAGCCCACCGGCGCTATCGCGGGCGCCGTCCGCCGCCGGCCCCTCAAGGAGTCGCCGGCGGCGACCCGAATCACCCTATGCACATGCGGATCCTGGCACGCGTCGCCCTTGCCGTCGCGCTTGGCGTCGTCCTGATCGCGCAATCGCAGGCGCAGGCGCCGGGCCTGACGCGACCCGGCGTGGACATTCTGCTGGAGTCTCCGGGCCTCCTGCAGGGGCGCCGGATCGGCTTGGTCACGCACGCCGCGGGGCAGACCGCCGCGGGCGACCCGACCGCGAGCGTGCTCCTCCGCGACCCGCGCTTTGCGGTCGCGGCGCTCTTCGCGCCGGAACACGGCCTGGCGGGCACGATCCCGGCGGGCCAGCCGGTCCCCGACGTGGCCGGGCGCATCCCGGTCTTCAGCCTCTACAGCGCCACGCGGCGGCCGACCGCCGAGATGATGGCGGCCATCGACGTCTTCGTGGTGGACCTGCAGGACGTCGGTGCGCGGGCGTACACGTACACCTCCACGCTGGCGCAGGTGATGCAGGCGGCACGGGAGGCGGGCAAGCCGGTCGTGGTGCTCGACCGCCCCAACCCGCTGGGCGGCGTACAGGTCGACGGCACGGTGCTGGACCCGGCCTACCGGTCGTTCATCGGGATGTTCCCGATCCCCATGGTGCACGGCATGACCATCGGCGAGCTGGCCTGGATGTTCAACTCGGTCTTCGACCTCAACGCCGACCTGGGGATCGTGCCGATGAAGGGCTGGACCCGGCGTATGACCTGGGAGGAGACCGGCCTGCCGTGGGTCCGACCGTCGCCCAATATCCCGACGATGCACACGCCGTTCTACTACGCGGCCACCGGCGTACTGGACGGCACGAACCTCTCCAACGGCGTGGGCACGCCGCACCCGTTCGAGCTGGTCATCAGCCCGTGGCTCGACGGCCGGCGCCTGGCCGAGCGGTTGAACGCCGCTGGCCTACCGGGCGTGGCGTTCGAGCCGTACGCGACGGTCATCCGCGGTGGCCTGCACAGCGGCGTCCGCGTGCGCATCACCGATTCGCTGCGCTTCCGGCCCGCCACCACTGCGGTTCACGTGCTCGCCGCGGTGCGCGCGCTCCACCCGCGGCGGTTCCAGTTCGTACCCCGCAACGGACGCCAGATCTTCGACTTCGTCTGGGGCACCGACCGCGTGCGCAAGGACCTCGAACGCGGCGCGCCTGCCGCGGCCATCGCGGCCCGGTGGGAACCGGACCTGCGCCGCTTCGAGGCGCTGCGGGCGGCCTTCCTCCTCTATCCAGAGCGCTGAAAGATACCCGCGCCGCGCGGCGCGGCGAACGGCCGGGGAGCAGGCCTGTAAGCCGGGTTCTGTACGCCGCAACGCCTGAACGGCGCCGGCGGCGCGGCGGTCATCTCTCTAGGGCCAGCGGTTGCCCGCGGCCTCGAGCAGCCTACCCGGGGATCGGCGGGCCACCTCATCTCCCCCTATCTGGCCTTGCTCCGGGTGGGGTTTGCCTGGCCGGCCCGTCGCCGGGCCGCCGGCGGGCCCTTACCCCGCCGTTGCACCCTTACCGGCCGGTTTCCCGGCTGGCGGTGTTTTTCTGTGGCACTGTCCCTGGGGTCGCCCCCGCTGGGTGTTACCCAGCACCCTGCCCTGCGGAGCCCGGACTTTCCTCGGCGTCAGTGGCGCCGCGACGGCCCGGCCTGCTCCCACTCCATGGTAACACCCGGGTCCAGGACCGCAAAGGCGCCGTCGCCAGCGCCAGGCCACGCCTACGTGCCGGGCTGGAACGTGAGGAGCACGCGCTGCAACAGACGCGTTTCCTCGGCCAGGTTGGTGGACGCCGCGGCGGTCGTCCCGACCACCGCGTAGCCGCGGCCACGGTGGATCACGACGAGCACCATTTGATAGAGCTGCTGCCCCGTGGGAGTGGTCCGCGCCATGTAGAGAATAAACGATGGCACGCCGCGCAGATCGATGCGATCGCGGCGCAGCACGCGCACGGTCCCGGACTGGCCGGCCAGGAGCTGCTGGACCTCGGCGTCGGCCTGTTCGATGGACGCGCCCGCAGGCACCGGGCCGGTGGCCACGACCACGCTGAGCCGGAGCCCCGAGGCGCCCGCGGCCGGCGGGCCCATGGCCGCGAAGGCGGCACGGCCCTCGCCGCTCAGCGTCTCCCACGCGTGCGGATGGCTCACCGCAAACCCGTAGACCGGATGACGAAACGTGGTCCACGGGGCCGTGGAGGGGTCGGCTGCGGCGGCCGGCGCGAGCGACGTCGCGGCGAGCAGCGCGACCGGCAGCAGGAGCACCGGCCAGCAGCCGGGCAGGCGCGGCCTGATCATCGCACTTCCCTCTTGCCCTACGCGTACGCCTGGTAGACGAGGCGGCCGATCTCGGCGATGGCGGCGCTGCCCGCCAGGTCGCTCTCGAGGTCGCGCGCGAACGCGCAGATCAGCGCGGGCCCGGGCGGGACGAACAGGATACCAGCGTCGTTGCGCACGCCGGCGATCGACCCGGTCTTGTGGGCGATCTCGGCGCTCGGCGGGAGGTATAGCGGCAGGCGGTCGCGCACCTGCTGGCGCCGCAGGATGTCGAGCGCCTGCGCGCGGACCCCCTCGGGCAGCCGGCCGGGCGAGACGAGCATCTCGAGCAGCGCGGTCATCTCGCGCGGCGTGGTGACGTTGGTCCCGGTGGCCGCGTAGGCACGCCCGGTGAACACCCGCGGCGCGGTCTTCAGGAGACGCTCCACCTCGAAACGCGCCTCGGGCCCGGAGGCGCCGACAGGCCGGCCCGCCAGGTCGAAGAGGAGCGCGCGGCAGTCCACGACCACGCGCGTGACGGCGAATCCCCACCCGGCCAGCCGGCGGTTGATCGCGTCGGTGCCCACGCGCTGCACCAGGATATCCGTCGCGGTGTTGTCGCTGATGATGATCATCAAGAGCGCCAGATCGCGCAGGCTGAGCGCGGGTCGCGACGTCAGCTCCTTGAGCACGCCGGAGCCTGGCGCCTTCATCGCCTCGTCCAGCGCGATGGTCTCCTCGAGGCGTAACCGACCTTCCTCGGCCTGCATCAGCAGCTCGAGGAGCACAGGCACCTTGAAGACGCTGGCCATGGGAAACGGCCGGTCGGGATCGAGGTAGAACTCGGCACCGTCCCATGTGGTCTTGAGGCCGAGGCCGAGCGTGCCGCGCAGCCCGCGGGCCACGCGCGTCAGGCCGCGGCACAGGTGGTCGAACACGGCCGACCGGCTGCGCGGGCTCGCGCCACCAGCTCGCGGGCCCCGCGCCGTGGCCCCCGAGCCTGGTGGCGTGGCCTGCCCGGCCCGCGCGCCCCGATGGCGTGGGGTCGCGCCTGCGCCCGCGGCCTCATCCAGCGCGCGGTTCGCCAGCGCGTCCGCGGCGGCGTTTTCCTCGCGCGGAACGTGCCGTACCTGCCACGCGCGGAACCCGCCGAGCGCGCGCAACGCCCGGCCGTGCAACGGGATCAGGTGCGCGCTCTTCACCCGGTACTCACCGGTGATCTGCCGGACGAGCAGATCGCTATCGGTGCACACCTCGACCTCGGTGGCCCCGCGCGCCGCGGCCTCCTCGAGACCACGGAGCAGCGCGCGGTACTCCGCGACGTTGTTGGTGGCCTCCCCGAGTGCCTCGCCGAGCTCGGCCAGCACGCGGCCGCGGCCATCCTGGACCACAACGCCGAGCGCCGCCGGCCCCGGGTTACCGCGGGCGGCGCCGTCGATGAACAGGCGGACTTTCACCGGGCCTCGCGCGGCAACACGACAAGCAGGCGGCCGCAGCCATCGCACGCGACCAGGTGCTCCGGGTCGCGCTCCAGCCGGCTCACGACCCGCTCGGGCACGACGACGTGGCAGCCGTCGCAGACTCCCCCGCGCACGGCGACGACCGCGAGACCACCCTTGCTCGCGCGCAGGCGGTCGTACCGCCGCAGCAGATCGCCGTCGATGCCCTCGGCGTGCGCGCGGCGGCGCGCCTCCAGCGCGGCGATCTCGGCGTCGGCGGCGGCCACGGCCTGCTCGAACGCGGCCACCAGACGCGCCAGGTCGGCCTCTGCGGCACGCACCTGCGCCCCGGCCGCGCGCGCCTGCTCGTCCAGCGCCTCTGCTCGCTCCATCAGTTGTAGCACCTGGTCTTCGAGCTGCGCCTGGTGTCGGGCCAGGGCCGCGACCTCGTCGGTCATGGCCGCCAGCTCCTTCGGGTTGCCCACGCGGCCGCTGTACATATCGGCTTCGACTCTGGCGCGCTTGGCCCGCAGCGACGCAATCTCCAGCTCGAGCGCCCGCGTGCGGCTGGCGGCCGCGGCGACCTCGGCGCGCACCGCCTCCAGGCGGGCGCGTGCATCGTCAAGCGCCGCCCGCGCGGCTGACCCGTCGTCGAGTGCCTGCCGCCTCGCCACGACGCGGGCCGTGGCGGTGTCGATCTCCTGGAGTTCGTAGAGCCGTAGAAGGGTCACGCCCGCTCCCGTCGTGGTGTGGTTCGACACACACGACGGCCCTCCCCGTGCCGCGAGGAGGGCCGCCGCCGGGTACGTGGCCGAACCGGCCGGCCTAGCGCCGATTCCCGGCCTTCGCCTTGGGCTTGGGCTTCGCCTTGGCGCTGCGCGCCGCGGGCTTGGCCTTGACAACCTTGACCGGCCGCGCACCGAGCTTGATCGGCGGCTTCGCCAGCACCCGGAGGGCCGGCCGGGCCGGGGCCGCCGCCGGGGCCGCCGCGACGGGCCGCGCGGTCACCGGCGCGCCCGCCGGTCGGGGTGGGACCACCGGGCGGGAGGGCAGCGGCGGCCGGGTGCGAGCCACGGTCAGCGCCTTGGGCGCGCTGCTCTGCGGCAGCGGCGGCAGCGGCTTGATGCGCTTGCGCTTGGCGTCCCACCACTTGATGTACTCCCGGCCCAGGCGCTCGAAGTAGTCGAAGGCGTCGGGCCAGTCGAGCTCGCGCCGCATCCCCTGGATGATCGGTTCGACCTTCGCCCAGGGGATCGGGAACAGCTCGTAGACCGCCTCCCGGTCCACCGCTTCGCTCTCGACGAGGAAGCCCAGGTTGTCGCAAAACACCGCCACGCGCAGCAGGTTGTTGAACCGGATGCTCCCGGGCGGGCACTCGATGATGAATTGCTCGTACTCCTTGAAGTCGAACTGGAAGACCACATACTGCATGGCCTCCAGGTTCTGGGGGCTGTCGGCCAGCTCCATCAGGCGCAGGAGCATGTCGGTCTGTGGGGGGGCCAGTTTCTTCACCTGCGTGTCACCTCGGACGGGCAGGCGACGACCGGAGGCCTCTGCCCGGTATGCCCGGCACAACGAGATCGCAACCCGGAAAGTTCGCGTATGGACGGACTTTTCCCTGCGGTTGAGGGCAGAAAGGTGCACCAGGGGCCGGTTTCGGACGGTGTGTTGGCGGAAAGGCGCGCGGAGATTGGGTTTCAGGCGCCGGACCATCCATCGGGCGATCCTTAGATGTTTATTTAGTAATATATGGATATTTGGGTAGTATGGTTTTAACGCAACCGGCTGACGCGCAGGTTTTCCACAGGATGTTCAGATGGGGGCCGTGTCCTTCAGACCCCCGAGGTGTTCGCATGGAGACACCAGCCGTCGTGTTATACTGGCCCGGGCGAGTAGCTCAGCGGTAGAGCGCCTCCCTTACACGGAGGAAGTCGGGGGTTCGAGCCCCTCCTCGCCCACCAGCCCGGGTCCACCCTTCCCGCCGACACCCGTGCGGAGGAGCGCTCCCGGTCAGCCAGTGACCGGACGCTCAGAACCCGCGCAGCCGCCGGGGGTGAAGTTCAGGTGCACGGCCACACGGCGGCGGCGTTGGAGGTGACGCACCTTGGCCGTCCCGGGTTCGCTGAAGATCAACGCTGTGCGGCCGTCCCAGTGAAACCACACAGGCCTGGGCTGCGGCGTGCCGCGTCGGTCCACCGTGGTGAACCAGAGGATCTGCTCGCGACGAAGACGCCGGTCCACCCGCCGTCCGAGACGCGACCTCAGGTTGAGCATCGTCCCCCTACTCCCGCACGGCCATGGATCGCGCCATCCGCCGTGAACCTCTTCGGTGCGCGACCGGCCGTTCCCGCCCGACCAGATCGGGGGCTACCGGCCGCCGCACAGCGGCGCGCCCTCCCGACAGATCGAGAGGGCGCGCGCCCATACGGAATGGCGGCTCGGCCTAGAATGTGAACACCGCCGGCACGAACTCGAAGTAGGTCTCCCGCCGCCGGATGTACCCCACACCCGGCCAGGCGAAGTGGTACCCCACCACCACCATCCGCTCGGCGGCCGCGCGGCCGAACATCTCGGCGCGGGTGCGGACCACGAGCTCCCGGTCCGCATCGAAGCCCAGGTAGTGCTCGGGAAAGCGCAGCGAGAGCAGCCAGTGCCCGCCGGCGTCCGCGAAGTGCATGAGCTTCGCGTCGCCCGAGGTCACCAGCACCGCCATGTGGCCGACGGTGTGCCCGGGGGTCAAGACCGCAATCACGCCCGGCACGATCTCCTGGTTGGGCCGCACGAGCGCAAACCGCTCGCGCAGCGCGATCAGGTTCGCCTGCACAGCCGCCGAGGGCGTCTGCTGCGTCGTCCAAAAGTTGAAGTCCGCCTCGCCCATGTACAGCCGGGCGTTGGGGAACGCGGGCCGGCGGTCGGCGGTGGTCAGGCCGCCGATGTGGTCCCCGTGGCCGTGCGAGATGAAGATCGTGTCGATCTCCTCGGCACGGATGCCGGCGGCCTGGAGGTGCGCCGGCAGGCGGCCGAGCCCGCCCTGGATTCCGCCCGGCCCGACGCCGGTGTCCATCAGCACCTTGTTGCGACCGGTATCCACGACCATCGGAATGAAGTTGTTGATGAACCGGTCGGGGTCGATGAAGTGCTCGCGCAGGTACTGGGCGTAGACCTCCTGCCGGCCGGGGTTGGCGGCGAAGTTCGGGAAGGTCGGGGCGACGGCCTGGCCGTCGCTGAGCAGCGTGATGGTGACGCTGCCCAGCCGAAACCGGTAGAAGCCGCCGCCGTTGGCTGCGGGCTGCGGCGTCTGGGCCTGGGCGCCCGTAGGCCAGGCGCCGGTCGCGGCGGCCAGGCCCGCGCTGCCGGCGAGCGCGAGCGCTTGGCGGCGGGAGAGCCGGGGCGTGCCTGTCTCCAAGGTTGCCTCCTCGTGGATCGCGGTACGCCGGCGGCCGGGTCGGGCGCCCGCGGGCTGGGGCTTTTAGGGAGAAACGTCGCGGCGTCTCGCAGAGTTCCCGCCGCCAGGCTGACCGCGCGGGCCGGCGGCGCCGGCCCGGGGCGGGTATGATACCATGTGGGCGATGACCACCCTCACGCAGCGGCCCGAGCCGCGGGTCGAGACCAGGAACCCGGGGATGCCGTTCGACCCCGGACAGCTGGCGGAGATCCGGGTCAACCGCAGCGCGGTCGAGCGCCGCGCGGCCACCATCCCCACCCGCCGCACGGTCAAGCGCGAGTGGCAGGCGGCCTGGCTCATCCGCGCCGTCCAGTGCCTCGACCTCACCACGCTCGCGGGCGACGACACGCCGGGCACGGTGCGACGGCTGGCGGCCAAGGCTAGGCAGCCGGTGCGCGCCGACGTGCTGCGGCGGTTCGGGCTGGCGCCGGGCAGCGTGCGCGTGGCCGCGCTGTGCGTCTACCACGCGATGGTACCCGCCGCCGTCGAGGCCCTGCGAGATACGGGCATTCCCGTCGCCGCGGTCTCGACCGGCTTTCCGGCGGGGCAGACGCCGCGGCGGCTCAAGCTGGAGGAGATCCGCGAGTCGGTGGCCGCCGGGGCGAGCGAGATCGACATCGTGATCTCACGCGCCCACGTGCTCACGGGCGACTGGTCGGCGCTCTACGAGGAGGTTCGCGCGTTCCGCGAGGCGTGCGGCCCGGCGCGCATGAAAGCCATCCTGGCGTGCGGCGAGCTCGGCACGCTGCGCAACGTGGCGCAGGCAAGCTGGGTCTGCATGGCCGCCGGCGCGGACTTCATCAAGACCTCCACGGGCAAGGAGGCGGTCAACGCCACGCTGCCGTTCGGGCTGGTCATGGCCCGCGCGATCCGCGACTATCACCAGACCAGCGGCGCGCGGGTCGGGCTCAAGCCCGCCGGCGGCATCCGCACCGCGAAGCAGGCGCTCGACTGGCTGTTGCTCGTGAAGGAAGAACTGGGCGAGACCTGGCTGCAGCCGTCGCTGTTCCGCATCGGCGCGAGCAGTCTGCTGACCGACATCGAGCGCCAGCTCTGGCACACCCTGACCGGACGCTACGCCGCGTCGCACCACCAGCCGATGCCCTAGACGACGGACCCCCGGGGAGCGACCATGGGCGTCACCGAGATTCTGCGCACGATGGAGTACGGCCCGGCGCCGGAGGCCGCGGGCCCGGCGCTTGCCTGGCTCGATGCGCACGGCCGGCGCTTCGGCCTGTTCGTGGACGGCCGGTGGATGGACCCGGCCGACGGCGCGACGTTCGAGACCGTCAACCCGGCGACCGGCAAGCCGCTCGCGACCGTCGCGCAGGCCGGGGCCGCCGACGTGGACGCCGCCGTGGCCGCCGCGCGTCGGGCGCTCGAGGGCTGGCGTGCCACCCCGGGCCACACGCGCGCGCGCTACCTGTACGCGATGGCTCGCCAGATCCAGAAGCACTCGCGGCTGCTCGCCGTGCTCGAGTCCATGGACAACGGCAAGTCCATCCGCGAGACGCGCGACATCGACGTCCCGCTCGCCGCCCGGCACTTCTACCACCACGCGGGCTGGGCGCAACTGCTGGAGCGGCAGTTTCCGGGCTACGGCCCGGTGGGCGTGGTCGGGCAGATCATCCCCTGGAACTTCCCGCTGTTGATGCTCGCCTGGAAGATCGCGCCAGCGCTCGCCGCGGGCAACACGGTGGTGCTCAAACCGTCAGAGCTCACGCCGCTGTCGGCGATGGCGTTCTGCGAGCTGCTCGTGGAGATCGGGCTGCCGCCCGGGGTCGTCAACATCGTCACCGGCGACGGCGCGACCGGCGCGCTGCTCGTCCGCCACCCAGACGTGGACAAGATCGCGTTCACCGGCTCGACCGAGGTGGGCCGCGAGATCCGCCGGGCGACCGCCGGTACCGGCAAACGGCTCTCGCTCGAGCTCGGCGGCAAATCGCCGTTCGTCGTCTTCGACGACGCCGACCTGGACAGCGCCGTGGAAGGCATCGTGGACGCGATCTGGTTCAACCAGGGCGAGGTGTGCTGCGCGGGCTCGCGCCTGCTGGTGGCGGAGAGCGTGGCGGAGCGCATGCTCGGCAAGCTGCGCGACCGCATGGAGCGCCTGCGCGTCGGCGACCCGCTCGACAAAGCGGTGGACATCGGCGCGATCGTCTCGCGCGCGCAGTGGGAGCGCATCGCGCACTACTGCAGGGTGGGCGTCGAGGAGGGCGCCGCGTGCTGGCAGCCCTCGTGGCCGGTGCCGGCGGAGGGCTTCTTTTTCCCGCCCACGATCTTCACCAACGTCGCGCCGTCGGCGACCATCGCGCAGGAAGAGATCTTCGGCCCGGTGCTGGTGACCATGACCTTCCGGACCCCCGCGGAGGCGGTGGCGTTGGCCAACAACACCCGCTACGGGCTCGCGGCGAGCGTGTGGACCGAAAACGTGAACCTGGCGCTGGACATCGCGCGCCAGATCAAGGCCGGCACGGTCTGGATCAACTCGACCAACCTCTTCGACGGCGCCTCGGGCTTCGGCGGCTACCGCGAGAGCGGGTTCGGCCGCGAGGGCGGCCGGGAGGGGATGGTCGAGTATCTGCGCCCGCCTTCGGACGCGCCGGCCGCCCCGCCCGCGGCGCGGCCGACCGGCACCTCGGTGCCCGACTTCACGCGGGCCGCGCGCGACGGCCGCCCGGGCGGCGTACCGCGCATCGACCGCTCGCCGAAGATGTACATCGGCGGCACGCAGGTGCGACCGGACCAGGGCTATGCGCGGTTGGTCTACGACGCCGCGGGCGGTCTGCTGGGTGAGGTCGGCGAGGGCAACCGCAAGGACGTCCGCAACGCGGTCGAGGCCGCGCACGCGGCCGCGGCGTGGGGGCTGGCAACCGGACACGCGCGCGCCCAGGTCCTCTACTACATCGCCGAGAACCTGGAGCCGCGCGCCCCCGAGTTCGCGCGGCGCCTGGCCGCGATGACCGGGCGGTCCGTTGAGGACGCCGCGGCCGAGGTCGAGGCGTCGGTGGGCCGCCTGTTCACGATGGCCGCGTGGGCCGACAAGTACGATGGCGCGGTGCACAGCGTCAACGTCCCGCACCGCGATCTCACGCTGGCGATCCACGAGCCGGTCGGCGTCATCGGGATCGTCTGCCCCGACGAGCCGGCGCTGCTCGCCTTCGTCACGCTGGTGGGCGCGGCGATCGCGATGGGCAACACCGTCGTCGCCGTACCATCGCAGGCGCACCCGCTCGCCGCCACCGACCTCTACCAGGTGTTCGACACCTCGGACCTCCCTGGGGGGGTGGTGAATATCGTCACCGGCGGCCGCGACGAGCTGGCGAAGGTGTTGGCGCAGCACGACGACGTCGACGCGGTGTGGTACTGCGGGTCGGCCGAGGGCAGTGCCATGGTCGAGCGCGAATCAACAACAAACATGAAGCGGACCTGGGTGGACGACGGCCGGCCCCGCGACTGGACCGCGCCTTGGGCGGAGGGCGAAGAACTGCTCCGCCACGCGGTCCAGGTGAAGAACATCTGGGTCCCCTACGGCGCCTGATCGCGGCGGCACCCCCGGCGGCCCCTCCGACCCGCGGGGACTAGCCCCCGCGCCCCTCGGGCACAGTTCCCTACGAGTCCGGAGCCCCGCACCGGCACGGCTCCACCCACGAGGTCACCGGTGGCGTTGCAGGCGTCTGACAGTCCACGTCCGGGGTCGCGGGGCGCGGTGCTCGCCGCCGGGCCGGGGCTCATCATCGGCCCGCGCCCGGCGCGGGTCCTCGTCGCGCTCGCCGATGGCACCCAGCACACGCTCCAGCGGCGCCTGGAGGCGCTCGGCGCCGACGTCCGGCTGCTCCCGTCCGGGGCGGACGTGCTACCGGCCGCGCGCGAGCACCTTCCCGACGTCATCCTGCTGGAGCTCGCGCCGGACGGCGCCGGCCTGGCGACGCTGGCCGCGCTGCAGCGCGAACCGATCACGCATGCCGTGCCGGTGGTGGCGCTGGCCCGAAACCTCGACCTCGATGGCCGCATGGCGGTCCTGGATGCCGGCGCCGCCGACTGCCTGGCCAGACCGTGTAGCCTGACCGAGCTCGTCGCGCGGGTCCGCGTGATCCTCCGGGCGAAGGCGCGCGAGGACCTGCTGCGCCGGCGTGTCAGCTTTCTCGAGGAGCTCGCGGCGAGCGACCCCCTGACCAGCCTGCTGAACCGCCGCGCGTTCCTCGACCGACTGCACCTGGAAATGGGGCGTGCGGCGATCACCGGCGAGCCCCTCTCGCTTGCCATCCTCGACATCGATGGCTTCAAGGCGGTCAACGACCGGTTTGGCCACTACGTCGGGGATGACGCGCTCCGCCAGGTGGCCCGGGTGCTGGTCGAGCGCCGCGCCGACGACGATGTGGTGTGCCGCTACGGGGGCGAGGAGTTCGTCTGGCTGCTCCCGGGTGTGGATCGCGACGTGCTGCTCGACCGTCTGGAGCGTCTGCGTGAGATGGTCGCCCAGGCCGAGGTCCCGACGGGCGAGGGCGCGCTCAGCATCTCCGTGAGCATCGGCGCGTCCACGTACGCGGTCGACGCGCATGGCCGCGTTTCCGCGCACCTGCTGCTCGCTAGCGCGGACGCCGCCCTGCTCGAGGCCAAGCACCAGGGGAAGAACCGAGTGGTCTTCCTCGACGTGGGCCGGGCCCAGGATCCGGAGGCGACGGACCTGCCGCCGGAGATCCCAATAGACACCGGTCACGACTGGCGGCGGGCCGCGTTCGCCGGCGAGCGCGGCGGGGGCGGACCGTCGGCGACCGATGCGCTGCACCTATGGGACGTCTGGCACGACCGCGCCGAGGCACGCCGGGACACGCTCGCGGTCCTCCACAGCAGCATCAAGATCCTGACCGCCGCGCTCGGCGCACGGGACGCCGGCACCGTGGCCCACTGCCAGCGCGTCGCGAGCACCGCGGTGGCCGTCGCGATGGAGATGGGACTGGCGCCGGACGAGGTAGAGCGGATCAAGCTCGCGAGCCTGGTGCACGACATCGGCAAGCTCATGATCCCCGAGGCCATCCTCCAGAAGCCCGGCACGCTCACGCCGGCCGAGTGGGAGGTCGTGCGCCAGCACCCCGAGCGCGGGGCCGCGATGCTCCAGGACGCGGAGCCCTACCGCCACCTGGTGGATCTCATCCTCTATCACCAGGAGTCCTACGACGGCACCGGCTACCCCGACGGCCTGGCCGGCCGGGACATCCCGCTGGGTGCCCGTATCATCCGTGTGGCCGACACGTTCGACGCGATGACCTCCGACCGGCCGTACCGACCGCGCAAGACGCTGGAGCAGGCGAAGGCGGAGCTGCGCGAGATGGCCGGCCGCGCGCTCGACCCGAACGTCGTGGAGGCGCTCCTCCGGCTGCTGAAGACCATGGCCCCGCTCGACGTGGCGCTCACGATGCGGCGCGAGGACGGCCACCTCGAGGCTTGCGACCCCGTCCCGTGACCGTCCCGTGACACGCCGCGGTTAGGCTGGCGGTGATGCCCGCCTCGTCCGGGGGTGCGGCGTGGCGGGCCCAAGGGGGGATCGTGCGTGAGAGCACTGGCGGCCGGCCTGGCGGTGTTGTTGTGCGTGCTGCCCGCGATCCCAGCGCTCGCCGACCCTGGGGACGGCTATGGCGACGGCGGCGATGGTCCGGCCGGCGACCTGAGCCCGCAGGTCCGCGGCCTCTACGACCAGGGCATGGACCACGTGCGGGCGAGGCGGTGGAATCTGGCGGTGGCCGCCTTTTCGCAGGCGGTGCGCGCCGAGCCGCGCTTCGTCGAGGCCTGGAACATGCTCGGCTACTCCTACCGCAAGCTCAAGGACAACACCCGCGCGCTCGAGGCCTACCGGCGGGCGCTCGACCTGCGGCCCGACTTCAAGCACGCCCACGAGTACATCGGACGGCTCTACGTGGCGATGGGGAACCGCGCGCAGGCGATGCGCCACTACGAGATCCTGCGCCGGCTGGACGCGGCGCTCGCCGCGCAACTCCTGCGCGCGATCGAGGCCGGGGACCCCGACCTGGGCGAGCCCGACTGACCGCGCGGCCGGGACGGGCTAGCCGCCGGCCTCCGCCGCCCGCATCGCGCCCCCGCGCGCCACGCGCGCCCCGAGCGCGGTGAGCTTGGCCTCCAGCCCCTCGTAGCCGCGGTCCAGGTTCTCGACCTGGGCGATCTCGGTGTCGCCCGCCGCGGCCAGCGCGCCGATCAGGACCGCGGCCCCGCCCCGGATGTCGGGGGCTTCCACGGGCGCCCCGGTCAGGCGCGCCGGCCCGGTGACGTGGACGCTCTCGCCCTCCACCTTGATGTCGGCGCCCATGCGGCGCAACTCGTCCGTGTAGGCGAAGCGGGCCTCGAAGATCGTCTCGCGGATGGTGCTGGTGCCGCGCGCCTGGGTGAGCACCGCGACCATCTGCGGGTGCAGGTCGGTGGCGAAGCCCGGATAGGGCGCGGTGTCGACGTCCACCGCGCGCAGCTCTCCGCCTCGCACGCGCACCCCGTCGGTGTCGCGCACGACCTCGGCCCCGGCCTCCTCGAGTTTGGTGAGCAGCGCGGTCACGTGCTCGGGGATCATGCCCTCCACCAGCACGTCGCCGCCGGTGGCCGCCCCGGCAAGCAGGTAGGTGCCGGCCTCCAGGCGGTCGGGGATAATGGTGTAGGCGTTACCGTGGAGGGTGGCCACGCCCTCGATGGTGATCGTGTCGGTGCCCGCGCCCCGCACGCGCGCGCCCATCAGGTTCAGGAACACCGCGCAGTCGACCACCTCGGGTTCCCGGGCGGCGTTCTGGAGCACGGTGGTCCCGCGTGCGGTGGTGGCCGCCATCATCAGGTTGATCGTGGTACCGACGCTGCTGCGGGGAACGTAGAACGACGTCCCCTTGAGGCGACGGGTCGAGGCCTTCATGTACCCGTGCTCGGTGGCGACCCGCGCGCCGAGCGCCGCGAATCCGCGCAGGTGGAAGTCCACCGGCCGCGCGCCGATCGAGCATCCGCCGGGGAGCGGGACCTGGGCGCGGCCCGAGCGCCCCAGCAGCACGCCTGCCGTGTAGAACGACGCCCGCATGCTCCGGCATAGGTCGTAGGGCGCGACGTGCCCACGCAGCCCGCGCGCGTCGATGGTCAGGCGCCCGCCGGCGCGGCTAACCCGGACCCCCAGCGCCTCCAGAATGGCGACGAGCGTCGCCACGTCGCGGCAGGCGGGCACGTTGTCCAGGGTCGAGACGTCGGGCGCGAGCGCCGCGGCGGCGATGACGGCGAGCGAGCTGTTCTTGCCCCCGGCGACCCTGACGGCACCGCGCAGGCGGCGACCGCCCGAGACGATCAGCGTTCCCACCGAACCCTCCTGCGGCCGCGCGAGTGAACGGCTAGGATGTGGGCGCGCGCAGGCGGCTCTCCACGTAGGCCCGCACCAGCTCCTCCAGGAGCAGGAGCCGATCTACCTGGCGGATCGCCTTCCGCGCGTCACCGTGGCTCGTGATGTACGTTGGATCGCCCGACAGGAGGTACCCGACGATCTGCTCGACGGGATCGTAGCCGCGCTCCTCCAGCTTGCGGTACACGTAGCTCAGGATGTCCTGGACGTCCCGCGCGGTCTGTTGCCCGAGCTGGAAGACGCCGGTGCGCTCGCGCTCGTCCATCGCTCTCCCCCCCGGGGCCCTCGCGGCCGGCACGCCGCCGGGCTGCCAGGCGAGCCGTGGTGGGCCCGCCTGGCTTCGATCCAGGAACCGGCGCCTTATGAGGGCGCTGCTCTGACCACTTGAGCTACGGGCCCGCCCGACGATTATAGCACAGGCTCTCCGCCGCCCCCTTCGCGCAGGCGCGCAGGTGGATAGAGCACGCGCGCCAGGTAGAGCCCGTGGGCGGGCGCGGGCGGCGGGCCCTGCGCCGGATCGCGCGAGGCGAGCACCGCGGCGAGCTCGTCGGGGCCGAGCGCGCCGCGCCCAAGGCGGAGCAGCCCGCCTACGACGCGCCGCACCATCTGGCGCAGGAACCGATCCGCCGCCACGGTCACGACCACGAGCGCGCCGCGCGGCTCCACGGCGAGCGCGCGGACGTGACACCGGGTCGTCGCGGTCCGGGTGCCCGCGGCCCGAAACGCCGCGAAGTCGTGCACGCCGAGCAGGCGCGCGGCGCCGGCCCGCATCCGCTCCAGGTCGAGCGGGCCCGGCACGTGGTGCGCGTAGCGGGCCAGCAGCGCCGACGGCCGCGGCCGCACGAGAAGCGCGTACCGGTAGACACGGAGCCGCGCGTCGCGCCGGGCGTGAAAGTCCGCGGGCACCTCCACCGCCTGGCGCGCCCGGATGTCCGCGGGCAGCAGCGCGTTGAGCGCGTCGCACACCTTCGCGGGGGCGTGGGGCCAGACCAGGTCGGCGTGCGCCACCTGGCCGAGTGCGTGCACGCCGGCGTCGGTGCGTCCGGCGCCCACCACGCGGACGTCGGCCCGGACCAGACGCCCCAGCGCCGCCTCCACCGCGGCCTGGACCGAGGGCGCGCGCGGCTGCCGCTGCCAGCCCGCGTAGGCGGTCCCGTCGTACTCGAGGACGACCGCCAGGCGCGGCACCGGTCAGCGCACCCGTAGGAGGCCCGCGGCCGCCGCCGCGGCGACCGCGAGCGCCGCCAGGTCGGCGGCGCGCCAGCGAAGCTCGTGCATGCGCGTGCGGCCCGCGCCCCCGCGGTAACACCGGGCCTCCATGGCCAGCGCGAGGTCCTCCGATCGCCGGAACGCGCTCACCAGCAGCGGCACCAAAAGCGGGATCAGCGCCCGCAGCCGGCGGACCATGCCGCCGCTGTCGAAGTCGGCGCCGCGCGCGATCTGGGCCTTCATGATGCGATCGGTCTCTTCCAGCAGCGTCGGGATGAACCGCAGCGCGATGGTCATCATCATCGCGAGCTCGTGCGCCGGGACCCCGACGCGCCGCAGGGGCCGCAGCAGCCGCTCGAGCCCGTCGGTGAGCTCCACCGGCGACGTCGTGAAGGTGAGCAGCGACGCCAGGGCCACGAGCAGCACCAGCCGCAGGCCGACGAACGCGGCGTTGCGCAGCCCGCCCTCGGTGGCGATCAGCGGGCCGAGGCGCAGCACCTCCGGGCCGCCGTCCGGCGCGAAGAACGCGTTGAGGAACGCGCTCAGCGCGATCAGGAGGACGAGGGGGCGCAGACCGCGCAGCGCGTAGCCGAGCGGGATGCGCCCCAGGATCAGGAGCGCCATGACCCCCGCCGCGGCCAGCCCCAGGCCCGCGAACGCCGGCACGAAGAAGAGGACCACGGCCCACCCCACGGCGGCGACGATCTTCGCGCGCGGGTCGAGGCGGTGCAGCGCCGAGGCCCGCGGGAGGTACTGCCCCAGCGCGATCGTGTCAGCGATCCCCACGCGGGGCCTCCCGCGCTGCGGCCAGGATCGCGCGGCGCGCCTCGGCGAAGGTGAGCGCGTCCCCGACGCGCACGCCGCGGCTGCGCAGCCGCCGGACCAGCGCCGCGGCCTGCGGCAGGCCCAGGCCCCACGCGCGCAGGTCGTCCTCTCGCGCGAAGACGGCGCGGGGGGCACCGTCGGCCGCGACCTGGCCGGCGTGCAAGACCACGACGCGCCGCGCCAGCAGCGCCACCTCGTCCATGTTGTGCGTCACCAGGACGACCGTGAGGCCGCGGGCGTGCAGCGCGCGGATGTGGTCGAGCAGCTCCGCGCGCGCGCGAGGGTCGAGCCCGGCCGTGGGCTCGTCGAGCACCAGCACCTGCGGCCGCATGGCGAGCACGCCCGCGAGCGCCACGCGGCGCATCTCTCCGCCCGAGAGCGCGAAGGGCGACCGCCCGCCGAACCGTGCCGGGTCGAGACCGACCTGACGCAGCGCCTCGTCGACCCGCGCCTCGACCTCATCGGCCTCCAGGCCGAGCGCGCGCGGTCCGTAGCCGACGTCGCGCCGCACGGTCTCCTCGAAGAGCTGGGACTCGGCGAACTGGAAGAGCAGACCGACCAGCCGCCGGGCGGCCCGGCGGTCCGCGCGCGGCGCCCACAGGTCCTGTCCCGCTACGACCACCCGGCCCCTCGATGGGCGTAGCAACCCGTTGAAGTGCTGGATCAGCGTGGACTTGCCCGAGCCGGTCGGGCCGATCAGGCCTAGCAGCTCGCCGGCGGCGACGCCGAGCGTGACCCCGCGCAGCGCCTCGGCCGCCATCGGGGTACCACGCCGATACGTGTAGGCGACGTCGTGGCAGGCGAGCAGCGGCTCAGGCATGAGCGGCCCCGCCGCCGAGCGCGTCGGCGATGGCGTCCGCCAGGGCCTCGACGGTCAGCAGGCCCGGGGGCAGCCGGAGCCCGGCCTGGCGGAGCTCGCGGGCGAGGCGGACCACGGGCGGCGCATCGAGCCGGCCTCCCGGGGTGGCGTCCACCCGCTCGAACACCTCGGCCGGCGGGCCGTCGGCGACCAGGCGGCCGGCGTCGAGCGCCAGCACGCGGTCAGCGGCCACCAGGTCGTCCATCGCGTGCGAGATGAGCACGACCGTGATGCCGTCGCGCCGGTTCAGCGCCTCCACGGTGGCGAGCACCTCGGCGCGGCCCTGCGGGTCGAGCATCGTGGTGGCCTCGTCGAGCACGATGCACGCCGGCCGCATGGCGAGCACACCCGCGATCGCCACGCGCTGCTTCTGCCCCCCGGAGAGCTGGTGCGGTGCCCGCCGGCGCAGCTCCGCCAGGCCGACCGCCTCGAGCGCCTCGTCCACGCGACGGCGGATCTCGGCCGGGGGCAGACCCAGGTTCTCCGGGCCGAAGGCGACGTCTTCCTCCACCACCGCCGCCACGAGCTGGTTGTCGGGGTTCTGGAAGACCATACCCACCCGTCGGCGGACCTCCCAGGTCACCGCGCGGTCGCGCGTGTCGAGCCCGCCCACGCGCACCTCGCCGGCGGTGGGCAGCAGCAGCGCGTTGAGGTGGCGCGCGAAGGTGGACTTGCCGGAGCCGTTGCCGCCCACCACGCCGACGAACTCACCGGCGCGGATGGAGCACGACAGGCCGTCCAGCGCACGGACGGCCTGCGGCGTATCGGGATGGTAGACGTAGGTGAGGTCGCGGACCTCGATGAGGGCGTCGCCCACGCGGACGGCCGGGCTACTTCACCAACTCGACCAGCGCCATCTGAGCCGCGTCGCCGCGGCGTCGGCCTGTCTTGAGGACTCGGGTGTAGCCGCCGCGGCCGGCCTGGTAGCGCGGCACGACCTCGCGGAACAGCCGCTGCAGCACCCGGCGGTCGGTGAGCACGCGGCGGACCTGGCGCCGCGCGTGGATGTCCCCGGCCAGCGCGGTCGAGATCAGGCTGTCCGCGATCTTCTTCGTCTCGCGCGCCTTGGCGTCGGTCGTCTCGATCCGGTCGTGCAAGATCAGCGCGCTCACCAGGTCCCGGAACAGGGCCCGGCGCTCGCCGGAGTCGCGGCCGAGCTTGCGGCGCTTCGCTCCCAGTGCCATCGGTACGCTCCTACGACGCCTCGGGCTGGCGCAGGCTGAGGCCGTGCGCCGCCAGCTTCTCCTTCACCTCGTCCAGCGACTTCCGGCCGAAGTTCTTGACGGCCACGACCTCGTCCTCGGTCTTCTTCACCAGGTCTCCGACGGTGTGGATGCCGGCCCGCTTCAGGCAGTTGTACGGGCGTACCGAGAGGTCCAAATCCTCGATGGGCATGGACATGAGCTTCACGGTGTCGGGGTCCTCGGGCAGCCCGAAGGGCGCGCCGGCGGTCGTCTGGTCGGCGATCCCGGAGAACAGCCGGAAGTGATCGATGAGCAGGCGCGAGGCCTCCTGGAGCGCCTCCTCCGGCCGGAGCGAGCCGTCGGTCCAGATCTCGATCACGAGCCGGTCCAGGTCGGTGGCGTGGCCGACCCGCGTGTCCTCGACGGTGAAGTTCACTTTGCGGATCGGCGAGAAGATAGAGTCCACCGGGATGACGCCGATCACGTGCTCGCTGCGGCGGTGGCGCTCCGCGGGCACGTAGCCCCGGCCGCGCTCCACCACGATCTCCATCGCCAGGTGGGCGTCCTTCCGGTCCAGCGTGGCCAGGTGGAGGTCGGGCGTGAGAATCTCGACCTCAGGGTCCTCCTGGATGTCGGCTGCGGTGACGTCCTTTTTCCCCTTGACGTCGAGCCGCAGCAGCTTCGGCTTGTCGGTGTAGAGCCGCAGCGTGAGCTCCTTCAGGTTGAGGACGATCTGCGTGACGTCTTCCACCACGCCGGGGATGGTGGAGAACTCGTGGAGCACCCCGTCGATCTTGACCGAGGTGACCGCGGCGCCGGAGATCGACGAGAGCAGCACGCGGCGCAGCGAGTTGCCGAGCGTGACGCCGAAGCCTCGGTCGAGCGGCTCGACGACGAACTTGCCGTAGGTGTCGGACAGCTCGGCGTACTCGACCTTGGGGGTCGGCGCCTCCCACAGCGTGCCAATGGCCATGACGGGCGTGCCTCCTGTTGGGCTAGCGAGAGTAGTACTCAACGACCAGCTGCTCCTGCACCGGCACGTCGATCTCCTCGCGCGCCGGCAGCGCGAGCACGCGCGCCTCCAGGCGCGCCGGGTCGACCTCGAGCCACGACGGGGGTCGCCGGCCCGCCGCGGCCGCCTCGGCCAGCTCCTTCATCCGCGGGTGCGGGTGCGCCGGGTCGCTGGCGGTGACGCGCTGGCCCGGGCGGGTCTGGTAGGACGGCGCGCGCACGCGGCGGCCGTCCACGGCGACGTGCCCGTGCGCGACGATCTGGCGTGCCTCCTTGCGGGAGGTCGCCAGCCCGAGCCGGTAGACGACGTTGTCCAGCCGGGTCTCCAGGAGCTGGAGCAGCCGCGTGCCGGTGACGCCCTTCGCCTTGGCGGCCCGCTGGAAGTAGGTCTTGAACTGGGTCTCGTGGATGCCGTAGATACGGCGCAGCTTCTGCTTCTCACGCAGGCGGACGCCGAACTCGGAGAGCTTGCGGCGCGAGGCGCCGTGCATGCCGGGCGGCGCCGGCCGGCGGTCGGGGCTGCTGACCGGGCATTTCTCGGTGTAGCACTTCTCGCCCTTGAGGTAGAGCTTCATCCCCTCGCGCCGGCAGAGCCGGCAGACCGCGTGCGTGTACCGTCCCATCGGCCCTCCTCAGCCTCCCGCCGCGCTACACGCGCCGCCGCTTGGGCGGCCGGCACCCGTTGTGCGGGACCGGCGTGACGTCGCGGATCAGGTTGACCTCCAGCCCGGCGGACTGCAGCGACCGGATCGCCGCCTCGCGGCCCGCTCCCGGGCCGCGGACGTAGACCTCGACCTGGCGCACGCCGTGCTCCATCGCCTTGCGCGCCGCGGTCTCCGCGGCGACGCTGGCGGCGAACGGCGTGCCCTTGCGCGAGCCCTTGAACCCCGCGGTCCCGGCGCTCGACCAGGCGACAACGTGCCCGCGCGGGTCGGTGATGGTCACCATGGTGTTGTTGAAGCTGGAGCGGATGTGGGCCACGCCCACCGGCACGTTCTTCCGCTCGCGCTTGCGCGTCCTCGGCTTGTTGGCCATGATCGGCACTCCCCCGTCCTATCGCGGCGGCGCCGAGGCCGTCGCGGCGGCCTTGCGGCGCACACCCACGGTCTTCTTCGGACCCTTGCGCGTGCGGGCGTTGGTGCGGGTACGCTGGCCGCGCACCGGCAGGCTCTTCTTGTGGCGGGTGCCGCGGTAGGCACCGATCTCCACCAGCCGGCGGATGTCCATCGCGACGTCGCGGCGCAGGTCGCCTTCCACCTTGTAGTGCCTCTCGATGTAGTCGCGCAGCCGCGTGACCTCGTCCTCCGCCAGGCTCTTCACGCGAGTGTCGGGGTTCACGCCCGTCGCGCGGCAGATCTCGCGCGCGCGCGCGGCACCGATCCCGTAGATGTACGGGAGCGCGGCCTCGACGCGCTTCTCCCGCGGCAGGTCGACCCCGGCGATGCGTGCCATGCGCCCCTCCTCAGCCCTGCTTCTGCTTGTGCTTCGGGTTCTCGCAGATCACGAGCACCCGGCGGCCCCGCTTCACGATCTTGCACTTCTCGCACATGCGCCGTACCGACGCCCGTACCTTCATGCTCCGCTCCTCGCGCCCGCTACCGGTACCGGTAGGTGATCCGACCCCGGGTCGGGTCGTAGGGCGACAGCTCCACCTTCACCCGGTCGCCGGGCAGGATGCGGATAAAGTGGATGCGCATCTTGCCCGAGATGTGGGCGAGCACCTTGTGCCCGCTCGGGAGGGTCACCCGGAACATCGCGTTCGGGAGCACCTCCGCCACCGTGCCTTCGACCTCGATCGCGTCCTGCTTGGTCATGCGCCCTCCGTGGACGCGCCCAGCGCGGCGCGCAACTCTTCGTCGGTCGGCGCCGCCCCGGCGCGCAGCCGCTCGGCGAGCGCGCCGGCCGGCCCGTGGACGACCAGGTGCTTGACATTCTTGCGCTTGGGCCGGCCCATGCCGCGGCGCCGCCCGTCGGCGACCAGCACCGCGTCGGCGCCCGCGACCGCGATCACCACGTACCGGTCCCCGGCATCGCGCCCTGCCCGCGAGGTGACGACCATGCCGACCAGCGCCGCGGGGGACTGCCGGACCGGGCGATCCACAATCATTCAGTATACCGCCGCCGTCTCATCGAGTCTAGTGAGCACCTCCGGGCCGGCGGCGGTGACGGCGACCGTGTGCTCCGCGTGCGCGGATAGCGAGTGGTCGCGCGTCCGCACCGTCCAACCGTCGTCGTCCATCACCACGTCCGGCCCGCCCATGTTCACCATCGGCTCCACCGCGAGCGTCATCCCCACCCGGAGCGCCGGGCCGGTACCAGGGCGCCCCACGTTGGGGACCTGCGGGTCCTCGTGGAGCGCGCGGCCCACCCCGTGCCCGGCGAAGTCCCGCACCGCCGAGAACCCCGCGGCCTCCACCACCGACTGGATGGCCCACGAGACATCGCCCAGCGTGGCGCCCGGCCGCGCGGCCGCCACCCCCGCGTCCAGCGCCGCCTGGGTCGTCGCGATGAGCCGGCTCACCTCCGGCGGCACCTCGCCGACCGGTACCGTCACGGCCACATCGGCGTGGAACCCCTCCAGCCGAACGCCAAGGTCGATCGAGAGGAGCTCGCCCTCGCGCAGCACCCGCGGGCCGGGGATGCCGTGGACGACCTCGTCGTCGATCGACGTGCAGATACTCGCCGGGTAGCCCCGGTACCCTTTGAACGACGGCACGCCGCCGTGGTCGCGGATGACAGTCTCGGCCAGCCGGTCGAGCGCCTCGGTGGCGACCCCCGGGGCCACGGCACGCGCCACCTCGCGGAGCGCCACGGCGGCCACGCGGCCCGCGCGCCGCATGCGGGCGACCTCCGCGGGCGTCTTGGGCACGACCAGGCTGGGCGGCTTCATCGCGTCCGCTGCGGCGCGACCAGCGCGGCGAGCGCCGCGGCGACCGCCCCCACGTCGCCCTCGGCGTCCACGCGCACGAACAGCCCGCGCGCCTCGTAGAACGCCAGCAGGGGCTCGGTCTGCTCGCGGTAGACCTGGAGCCGGCGCAGGACCGTCTCGGGCCGGTCGTCGTCGCGCATGTAGAGCGGGCTGCCGTCCAGGTCGCAGACGCCGGGGTGCGCCGGCGGACTCGACAGCAGGTTGTAGATGTGGCCGGCGGCGCGGCACACCCGCCGGTTGCCGAGCCGCCTGATGAGCGTGGCCTCGCTGGCCTCGAAGTAGATCACGCGGTCCAGGCGGCGTCCCATCCCCGCCAGCATCGCCTCGAGCCCCTCGGCCTGCGCGATCGTCCGGGGGAACCCATCGAGGATGAACCCCACGGCCGCATCCGGCTGTTGCAGCCGCTCGGCGATGATACCGATCATCACCGCGTCGGGCACCAGGTCGCCGGCGCGCATGTAGCGATCGGCCTCCAGGCCGAGCGGCTTGGACGCGGCGATCGCCGCACGCAGGATGTCCCCGGTGGAGACTTGCGGGATGCCGAGCATGCCGGACAGCCGCGCCGCCTGCGTCCCCTTCCCTGCGCCGGGCGGGCCCAGGAAGACCAGGTTCACCGCATGAACCCTTCATAGTGGCGCATGAGCACGTAGGCTTCCAGCTGCTTCATCGTCTCCAGCGCCACGCCGACCACGATGAGCAGCGAGGTCCCGGCCAGGTAGAGCGTGAGCACGCCGGTGCCCCGGGACAGGTAGACCGGCGCGATAGCGATCGCCGCCAGCGTCAGCGCCCCGACGAGCGTCAGGCGCTCGGTGACCCGGCCCAGGTACTCCGCGGTCGGTCGGCCGGGCCGGATGCCGGGGATGAACCCCCCGTACTTCTTGATGTTGTTGGAGACGTCGTTCGGGTCGAACTGGACGGCGGTGTAGAAGTACGTGAAGACGATGATGAGCACGAAGTAGAGCAGGTCGCCCAGCGGCTGCCCGGGCAGGATGCGCTGCCCCCAGATGCGCAGCGGCTCCCAGTTCGAGAACTGCGCAATCGTCCCGGGGAACTGGAGCACGGAGATCGCAAAGATGATCGGGATGACGCCGGCCTGGATCACCCGGATCGGCAGGTGCGTGGACTGGCCGCCGTAGACGCGCCGACCGACCACGCGCTTCGCGTACTGGACCGGGATCTTGCGAACGGCCTGGGTGATCGCCACCACCGCGACGATGCTGACCAGGATGACCACAACATCGAGCAGGAACTGCCAGACGGCGACCTCGCCCGCCCGCACCAGCGTGAGGGTCTGGGCGGTTTGCGCCGGCAGGCGGGCCACGATGCCGCCGAAGATGATGAGCGACACCCCGTTGCCCACGCCGTACTCGGTCATGATCTCGCCCATCCAGGTGAGCAGCATCGTCCCGGCGACCAGCGTGAGGACGATCGTGGCCAGCGTGAGCGGCCGAACGTCGGGTACGGCACCCTGGCTGCGGATCAGATAGAGCTGGCCGACCGCCTGCACCAGCGCCAGCACCACCGTCAGGTAGCGGGTGTACATGCCGATCCGGCGGCGGCCGGCCTCGCCCTCCTCGGTGGCCATCTCCTTCAGCCGCGGGAAGACGACCTGGAGTAGGCTGAAGATGATCGAGGCCGTGATGTACGGGAAGACGCCGAGGGCGAAGATGGCGAAGTTGGACAGCGCACCGCCCACGAACAGGTCGAGGAAGCTGAACAGGCTGCCTTGCTGCCGGAAGAGCTGCTCGATCGCCGCGACGTTGACCCCGGGTACCGGCAGGTGGGCGCCCAGGCGGTAGAGGATGAGCATGATGCCCGTGAAGATCACCCGCCGCCGCAGGTCCGGGATACGTAGCGGGTTGGCCATCGAGCGGACCTGCATCATCGGGCGAGCACCTCGGCGCGCCCGCCGGCGGCCTCGATCGCCTTCCGCGCGCCGGCGGTGAAGCCATGCGCGCGGACCACGAGGGCCACCCGCAGCTGGCCCGTGGCCAGCACCTTGACGCGCCCCCCGCCGACGAGTCCGGCGCCGCGCAGGACCGCGGGCGTGACCTCGGTGCCCGAGGCGAACCGGTTGAGGTCGCGGAGGCGCACCTCCTGCGGCCGCGGCCGCGGTCCACCGCCGGTCATATTGCTGCCCGCGCCGCGCACGCCGCGGCGGAACGGCAGCCGCTTGACCAGGGGCGTCTGACCGCCCTCGAAACCGGGGCGCGGCCCGGCCCCGGAGCGGGCCTTCTGGCCCTTGCGGCCCTTGCCGGCGTAGACGCCGCGCCCGGAGCCCAGACCACGGCCGACGCGGCGGCGGCGCCGACGGGCGCCGCGTGGTGCCCTCAGGTCGTCGATGAACGGCATGTCCTCTCCCCCTGCTACGCCCTGACCGCCAGGGCCTCGACGGGCCGGCCGCGCATACGCGCGACCTCCTCGGGCTGGCGGAGCGCCTCGAGGCCAGCCAGGGTCGCGCGGGCTACGTTGATCGCGTTGGTGGAGCCCAGCGCCTTGGTCAGGATGTCCTTGATGCCGGCCGCCTCGAGCACGGCCCGCACGGCGCCGCCGGCGATGACGCCGGTCCCCGGCGAGGCGGGCCGAAGCAGCACCGAGGACGCGCCGAACCTCCCCACCACCTCGTGCGGGATCGTCGTGCCCTGCCGGCGCACCGCGAGCAGGCTCTTCTTCGCGTCCTCGACCGCCTTGCGGATCGCGTCGGGCACCTCGGAGGCCTTCCCCAGCCCCACCCCGACGTGGCCGTTCTCGTCGCCGACGACGACCAGGGCGCTGAACTTGAAGCGCTTGGCGCCCTTGGTCACCTTGGCGACGCGGTTGATGAAGACCGCCTTCTCGACGGACAGGTTCACGCTGGACGGGTCGATGCGTGGCGGCATCCGGCTCTCCTCCGATCAGAACTCCAGCCCGGCCTTGCGTGCGGCGTCCGCCAGAGCCCGGACGCGGCCGTGGTAAAGGTAGCCCCCGCGGTCGAAGACGACCGCGACCACACCGCGAGCTCGCGCGCGCCGCGCGAGCACCTCGCCCACCACCGCCGCGGCCTCGGCCTTCTTCTTGCCGGCGACCTGCGCGCGGATCTCCGGATCGAGCGTGGACGCCGCGGCGAGCGTGCGGCCGCTGGCATCGTCGATCACCTGGGCGTAGATCTGCTTCAGACTGCGGAACACCGACAGCCGCGGCCGGCCGGCGGTCCCGACCAGCCGGCGCCGGGTGCGCCGGTGGCGGCGCTGGCGGAGTGCGTTGCGATCAGCCCGTGTGTACATGTGCGCGCTCTCCCGTCCTGCTATGCCTTGCCGGCGGCCTTGCCGGCCTTGCCGGCCCGCAGCCGCAGGCGCTCGCCCGCGTACCGGATGCCCTTCCCCTTGTAGGCGTCGGGCGGCCGAATCGCGCGGATCGTGGCCGCGAGCTGGCCAACCGCCTCGCGGTCGGTCCCGGTCACCGCCAGCCGGTTCGGCTGCGGCACCTCGATCTCCACACCCGGGGGCGGGGTGACCTCCACCGGGTGCGAGAACCCGACCTGAAGCGTCACCTGCCGGCCCTGCTTGATGGCACGGTAGCCCACGCCGTGGATCTCGAGATCGACCCGATACCCGTCCACGACGCCGCGCACCATGTTCGCGATGAGCGCGCGCGTGAGGCCGTGCAGCGCGCGGTGGTGCCGTTGGTCGGTCGGCCGCGCCACGGTCACCGCGCCGCCCGCTACCGCGACCCGGATGTCGGGGTGCACGTCGCGCACGAGCGTCCCCCGGGGCCCCTTCACCTCCACGGTGCGGCCCGCCACCTTCACCTCGACCCCGGCCGGCACCGGAACCGGCAGCCGTCCAATCCGCGACATGGTCCCGCTCCTCCCGGCCCACCTACCAGATGTAGCAGAGGACCTCGCCGCCCACGCCGAGACGGCGGGCCTCGCGATCGGTCATCAGGCCCCGCGAGGTCGACAGGATCGCCACGCCCAGGCCGCCGCGCACACGCGGCACGGCCCCCCGCTTCGCGTAGATGCGCAACCCCGGCCGGCTGACCCGCCGGATGCCGCTGAGCACCTGCTGCCGGCGCGGGCCGTAGCGGAGCTGGAGCCGGAGCTGACTCTGGGGCCGCCGCTCGACGACCTGCACGTCGGCCAGGTAGCCCTCGGACTTGAGGATGCGGGCGATCTCGAGCTTCAGCCGGCTCGCCGGGACCAGGACATGATCGTGCCGGGCCGCGTTGGCGTTGCGCAGCCGCGTCAGCATGTCCGCGATGGAATCGGTCACCACGCCACCCACGAGCGACTCCCCCTCACCAGCTGGCCTTGACCATGCCCGGAATCTCCCCGCGGTAGGCGAGCTGCCGCAGGCAGATCCGGCACAGGCCGAGCTTCCGGAACACGGCGCGCGGCCGGCCGCAGCGCCGGCACCGGGTGTAGGCTCGGACCGCGAACTTTGGCGTGCGCTTCCAGCGCTCCAGCGTCGACTTCTTCGGCACCCTCTGCTCCTCCCAACCCGCTACGCGCCCGCGGCGCCGCCCTCGCGGAGCGGCAGGCCGAGCCGGCGCAGCAGCTCGCGCGCCTGCTCGTCGTCGGGCGCGCTTGTCACCACGGTCACGTCCAGCCCCCTAATCTTGTCCACCTTGTCGTACTCGATCTCGGGGAAGATGAGCTGCTCCTTGATCCCCAGGTTCAGGTTGCCCCGGCCGTCGAACGCGCGCTCTGAGACGCCCTTGAAGTCCTTGATGCGCGGCAGCGCGATGTTGAACAGCTTGTCGAGGAACTGGTACATGCGCTCTCCGCGCAGCGTCACCTTGACGCCGATCGGCATGCCCTGCCGCAGCTTGAACGCGGCGATCGAGCGCCGCGCGCGCGTCACCACCGGCTTCTGCCCGCTGATCAGCGTCACGTCCTCCACGACCTTGTCGATCTGGCGCGGGTCGGCCACGGCGCCGCCGACCCGCACGTTGATGACGACCTTCTCGACCCGGGGCACCTGCATGGGGTTACGGAACCCGAACCGCTCACGCAGTCCCGGCGCCACCTCGGTCTGGTACCGCTCCTTCAGCCTGGCTGCCATCCGCGTCCCGCCCTATGTCTCGAGTGGTTCGCCGCAGTGCTTGCAGACGCGCACGCGGGAGCCGTCGCCGAGCACGCGTCGCCCCATGCGGGAGGCCTCGCCGCACCGGGGGCAGACCACCATCAGCCGCGCCGCCGGCAGTGGCGCGGGGATCTCCATGATGCCGCCCTGGTGCCCCTTGCGCGGGTTGGGCTTCGTGTGCCGCTTGACCAGGTTCACGCCCTCGACGATCGCGCGGCCCTCGGCCCGCCGGACCTCCAGCACCTTGCCGCGCCGGCCGGCGTGCTTGCCGCCGATCACCTCGACCATGTCCCCCTTGCGCACGTGCACGCGGGGCCCTCCCGCCGCAACCGCCATGCCCGTCCCTCCGCCCCGCGCCCTACAGCACTTCCGGCGCGAGCGAGATGATCTTCATGAACTGCTTCTCGCGGAGCTCGCGCGCGACCGGCCCGAAGATGCGAGTGCCCCGGGGGTTGGCCGCATCCGAGAGCAGCACCGCCGCGTTGTCGTCGAACCGAATGTAGGACCCGTCGCCGCGGCGCAGCTCCTTCTTCGTGCGCACCACCACGGCGCGCACCACGTCCCCCTTCTTCACCGGGCTGTTGGGGATGGCCGCCTTCACCGAGGCCACGATGACGTCGCCGACCGTGGCGTAGCGGCGGTGCGAGCCCCCGGCCACGCGGATGCAGAGGATCTCCCGCGCCCCGGTGTTGTCCGCGACCTTCAGCCGGCTCTGCTGCTGGATCATCGTCGTCCTCCGCCCGTGCTACCGCGCCCGCTCGACGACCTCAACCACCCGCCAGCGCTTGTCGCGGGAGAGCGGCCGCGTCTCGGCGATGCGCACGCGGTCCCCGACCTTGACCGCGTCGGTGTCGTCGTGCGCCTTGACCGTCTTGAACCGTCGCAGCGTCTTCTTGTACAGGGGATGCCGCGTGGTCGTCTCGATGCGGACCACCACGGTCTTGGTCATCCTGTCGCTCGTGACGACCCCGATCTGCTCCTTGCGCCTGCCCCGCTCGTCCATCGCGCTCCCCTCAGGCCCCGCGGCCGGCCGCCGCGCGCTCGGCCAGGACCATCTTCAGCCGGGCCACGTCGCGGCGCAGCTCCCGGATCTTGGCGGTGTTGCGCTGCGTGGACACCTTGACGCGGAGCCCCCAGAGCTCGCGCTCGGCGTCCTCGAGCTTCTTGGCCAGCTCGGCCGCGGTCATCTCGCGCAGGGCGCTCGCTTTCATGGTCAGGCCACCACCCGCCGGACGAACGTCGTCCGGATCGGCAGCTTGTGGGCGGCCAGGGCCATCGCCTGCCGTGCCTGGTCCTCGGGTACGCCCGCCAGCTCGAACAGGACGCGCCCGGGCCGCACGACGACCACCCAGAACTCGGGGTTGCCCTTGCCGCTGCCCATGCGGGTCTCCGCGGGCTTCTTGGTCACCGGTTTGTCGGGGAACACGCGGATCCAGAGCTTGCCGCCGCGCTTGATGAAGCGGGTGATCGTCCGGCGGGCGGCCTCGAGCTGCGCCCCGGTAACCCACCCGGGCGCCAGCGCCTGGAGCCCGTACTCCCCGAAGGCCACGGTGGCACCGGCGTGCGCCTTCCCGGCCATGGTACCGCGGTGGGCCTTACGAAACTTGGTCCGCTTCGGCGTGAGCATCGCCGCTCTTCCTCCTTACGTTCGGGGCCGGGCCACGGCTGGGGATCACCACCGGCCCGCCGGCACCGCCCTCGCCCCGCGGCGGCCGCCGTAGCTCGGGCTCGTGGCGTCGGGCCTCCGGCAGGATGTCGCCCCGATAGATCCACACCCGCACGCCGATGCGGCCGTAGGTCGTCAGCGCCTCGGCCACGCCGTAGTCGATGTCGGCGCGCAGGGTGTGGAGCGGAACCCGCCCCTCGCGGTACCACTCGTACCGCGCAATCTCGGCGCCGCCGAGCCGGCCGCTGCAGGCGATGCGGATGCCCTTCGCGCCCGCGCGCAGGCTCCGCTGGACCGCCTGCTTCATGGCGCGGCGGTAGGCGATCCGCCGCTCGAGCTGCTGGGCCACGTTCTCGGCGACGAGCTGCGCCTCGATCTCGGGCCGGCGCACCTCATTGACGCTCAGCATGATCTGCCGGCCGGTCAGCGCGTCGAGCTCCTTCTTGAGCGCGTCGATCCCGGTGCCGCCCCGGCCGATGATGATCCCCGGCCGGGCCGAGTGGATGACCACGCGCACGCGGTTGGCGGCGCGCTCGATCTCGACCCGCGAGATGCCGGCGCGGTAGAGCTTCTTCTTGATGAGCGTCCGGATCTTCTGATCCTCGGCGATCCCGTCCGCCATGTGCCGGGCGTACCACCGGGACTCCCAGTCCCGGATGATCCCGACCCGCAGCCCGACCGGATTAACCTTCTGCCCCACCTGTCACCTCCGGACCCGCGTCTCGACTACCGGCCCGTGCGCTCGCCGACGACCACGGTGATGTGGCTGCTGCGCTTCTGGATCACGTCCGCCCGCCCGCGCGCCCGCGGGATCACCCGCTTCGCCACCGGCGCGCGGTCGGCGTACGCGCGCGCAACGATCAGCGCGTCGCGGTCGAGCTCATGGTTGTTCTCCGCGTTGGCGACGGCGGAACGCAGCACCTTGGCGACGGCGCGGGGCGCCTCGCCCGGGGCCGCGCGCAGCCGCGCCTCGGCCTCGTCGACCGGCAGGCCGCGCAGCCCGTCCAGCGCCCGCCGCACCTTGAGCGGTGAGATCGTCACGTACTTCGCGGTGGCCCTGACCTCCATCGTCTGCCTCCGGCTACTTCAGGGCGGTGGACCGCTCGGTGGCCGTCCCATGGCCGCGGAACGTTCGCGTCGGGGCGAACTCCCCGAGCTTGTGCCCGACCATCTGCTCCGTGACGTAAATCGGCACGTGCTTCCGGCCGTCGTAGACCGCGATCGTGTGCCCGACGAACTCGGGCAGCACGGTCGACCGCCGCGACCAGGTCTTGATCACCCGTCGCTCCCGCGACCGGTTGAGCTCGCGGACCTTCGCGGCCAGGTGGTCGTCGACGAACGGTCCTTTCTTCTTCGAGCGCCCCATCGCGCTGTGCGCCTCCTACCGCCGCCGCTTGGCGATGAGCGCGTCGCTGCGCTTCGCCTTGCGGGTCTTGTACCCAAGGGTGGGCTTGCCCCACGGGCTCACCGGGCCGGGCATGCCGATCGGCGACCGGCCCTCGCCGCCGCCGTGCGGGTGACTCGATGGGTCCATGGCGACGCCGCGCACGGTGGGTCGGCGGCCCATCCAGCGCGCGCGGCCCGCCTTCCCGATTTTGATCGCCTCGTGCTCGACGTTGCCGACCTGGCCGACGGTGGCCTTGCAGTCGATCGGCACCAGGCGGACCTCGCCCGACGGCAGGCGCAGGTGTGCGTAGGCGCCTTCCTTGGCCATGATCTGCGCGCCCGCGCCCGCGGCCCGCACCATCTGCCCGCCGCGCCGGGGGACGAGCTCGACGTTGTGCACGATCGTGCCGACCGGGATCGCGCGCACCGGCAGGGCGTTGCCGGGTCGAATATCGGCGTCGGGCCCGGACGAGACCGCATCGCCCACGGCCAGGCCGGCCGGTGCCAGGATGTAGCGCTTCTCCCCGTCAGCGTAGTGCAGCAGCGCCAGGCGCGCCGACCGGTTGGGATCGTACTCGATCGCCGCGACGCGGGCGACCACGCCGTCCTTGTCGCGCTTGAAGTCGACCACCCGATACTGCCGCTTGTGGCCGCCGCCCTGGTGGCGCACGGTCACCTTGCCCTGGCGGTTGCGGCCGCCCCGCGCGCGCAGCGGCTGCACGAGGGCACGCTCGGGCTCGGTCTTCGTGATCTCCTCGAACGTCGAGACGGTCGCGAAGCGCCGGCCCGGCGTGGTTGGGGCGTACTTCTTCACTCCCATCGTCGCCTCCCCGGCCCCTCCTACGTCAGGCTCTCGAGATCGATCTTCTGCCCGGGCGCCAGCGTGACGATCGCCTTCCGGAAGCCCGGGGCGGCGTACGTGTACCGGCCCCGACGGCGCATCCGGCCCGGGAGGTTGATGACGTGCACCTTGCGCACCTGGACCGCGAATAGGTCCTGCACCGCCTGCTTGACGGCGAGCTTGTTGGCGCCGGGCGCCACCTCGAACGTGTACTTGCCGATCTCGTTGCCGCGCAGGCTCTTCTCGGTCAGGATCGGCCGGCGGACGACCTCGCGTGGGTTCACGACGCCAACGCCTCCTGGAGCTCGGCCAGGCCGCCCCGGGTCAGGACCAGGGTCCCGGGAACGAGCAGGTGCCGCACGCTCAGCCGGCGCGCGGCCAGCACCCGCGCCCCGGCCAGGTTGGCCGCCGCGCGCACGAACGCCGCCTCGGCGGCCCCGGCGACGACCACCGCCCGGTCGCCGGCGCCCGCGGCCCGCAGCAGGCCGGCCACGGCCTTCGTCTTGAGCGCCGGCGCGGCGGGCGCCTCGATCACCACGACGGTGCCCTGCTGCGCGTGCGCGGAGAGCGCCGAGCGGATCGCGAGCGCGCGCTCGCGCCGCGACATCCGGCGGCCGTGCTCGCGCGGCTGTGGGCCAAAGGTGATCCCCCCACCGCTCCACAGGGGCGAGCGCCGGCTCCCGTGGCGCGCCCGCCCGGTGCCCTTCTGGCGCCAGGGCTTCCGGCCACCGCCGCGCACGTCGCCGCGGGTCTTCGTCGCATGGGTCCCCTGCCGACGGTTAGCCAGCTCGGTCACGACGGCCTGGTGCAGCACCGGCCGGTGCGGCCGCAGGCCGAAGATCGCCTCGGGCAGCTCGACCTCGCCGGCCGGCGCACCCGACGCGTGGTATGCCGTCGCCTTGGGCATGGTCCGACGTCTCCTCCGGCTACCCCACGCTGCGGACCAGCAGCAGGGCGCCCCGGACTCCGGGGACCGCGCCGCGGAGCAGCAGCAGGTTGTTCTTGGCGTCCACGCGCACCACGCGCAGGCGCTTCACGGTGACCCGGCGGCCGCCGGCACGCCCCGGCATCCGCTTCCCGGGGAAGACGCGCGCGATATCCGAGGAGCCGATCGACCCCACCGCCCGGTGCATTAGCGACACGCCGTGGGAGTCGCGCTGGCCGCCGAACCCGTGACGCTTCATCGCCCCCGCGAAGCCCTTTCCGATGCTCGTGCCGGTGACGTCCACGAGCTGGCCGGGCTCGAACGCCTCCACCGTGAGCGTCTGGCCCGGCTCGACCCCGTCGGTGGGCAGCCGCAGTTCGCGCACGACCCGGTGCGCCGGCAGCCGCCGCTTGGCGAACACACCCCGCTCGCCCCTGGTGAGCTTGCGCTCGGACACCGGCTCGAAGGCCACCCGGACCGCCGCGTACCCGTCGCGCTGTGGCGTCCGGGTGTCGACGACCACGCAGGGCCCTGCCTCGACCACCGTGACGGGCACGCTGGTGCCGTCGTCGGCGAAGACGCGGGTCATGCCCAGTTTCCGTCCCAGGAGTGCCGGCATGGTTCGCTCGCCCCTACAGTTTGATCTCGATGTCGACCCCCGCGGGGAGATCGAGGTGCATCAGCTCGTCCACCGTCTTCTGCGTGGGCTCGAGGATATCGATCAGGCGTCGATGGGTGCGGATCTCGAAGTGCTCCATCGACTCCTTATCGATATGCGGGGACCGGATCACGCAGAACACGTTCCGGTCGGTCGGGAGCGGAACCGGGCCGCTGACGCGAGCGCCGGACTTACGGACCACGCTCACGATCTTCTCGGCGGACTGGTCGAGGACTTTGTGGTCGAAGGCCCGGAGCTTGATGCGGATCTTCTGCGCGACGGCCATCGCCCTAGGCCACCACCTTCGTGACGACGCCGGCCCCCACCGTCCGGCCCCCCTCCCGGATCGCGAACCGCAGCCCCTCCTCCAACGCCACCGGCGTGATCA
>JAVHMA010000030.1 GCA_031081715.1 Armatimonadota bacterium
TCTGGATATTAGTTGATTATTACTCATCATTAGTTGAAGTCCCAGTTTCCGGACCAGCCCGGCCGCAGCCGACAACTGCTCTGCGGCCGATGGCCCCTTCAGCAGCACACACCACCCGCAGATCGCAACAAACGGCGCGCACAGTTCGATCGCGGCGGCCAGGCGCGCGGTGGCACGCTCCACCGCGCAGTCGTAGCGCTCGCGGTGATCCGCCTGCCGCGCCAGGTCCTCGGCCCGCCCCCAGCGAACGACGAGGTCATCCAGATCCAAGGTGTCGCGGAGGTACTCGAGGAACGCCACCCGCCGGCGCGAGGCCTCGATCAACGTCACCCGCAGGTCGGGGCGCGCGATCTTCATCGGGACGCCCGGCAGGCCGGCGCCGCTGCCGATGTCCACCACCGAGGCGCCGGCCGCCAGCTCGACCGCGGCGAGCGGGAGCAGGGAGTCGAGCAGGTGTCGGTCGACCAGCTCGTCCTCACCGGACGCGTCTACCAGGTTCAGGCGCGACCGCCAGCGCACGAGAGCGGCCAGGTAGCGGTCGAAGCGGTCCAGCGCCGCCGGACCAAGGCGAACGCCCAGCGCGCGGGCGCCTCGCTCAATCCGGGCGGTCGCGGGGCTACGTCCTGGCAGGCGCGTCCTCGCGGGGGATGATGACGACGTGCCGGTGCTCGTCCTCGCCCTCGCTGGCAGTGGTCACGCGGGGGTCATCGCGCAGTGCTAGGTGCACAACCCGGCGCTGCTTCGGGTCCATAGGGTCGAGTGCCACCGCCGTGCCCTCGCGGACGGCGCGGTCGGCGGCCTCCCGGGCGGCGTCGACCAGCGTCTTCTCCTGCTGGGCTCGATAGCCGGCCGCGTCCACCGCGACCTGCACACGGCGGCCGAGCCGGCGCTGGAGGTGCAGGGCCGTCAGGACCTCGATGGCGTCGAGCATCTCGCCGCCGCGGCCGACGAGAGCACGGACCGGGGCGCCGGCCAGAGTGAGCGAGAGCCCCTCATCCCGCTCGGCGACCTCGACCTCGACGCGGTGCCCCATCAACTCGAAAACCTGGGCCACGAACGCGGCGGCGACGTCAGCCGGTGAGGGACGCCGGGTGACGCGCACGCGCGCCTCACGACCGCCGAATCCGAGCAGGGCAGGGCGAGGGTCCTGGAGCACCTCGACGTCCACGTCGTCCCGGGCCGCGCCCATCTCGGCGAGGGCACGCTGGACGGCCTCCTCGACGCTACGGCCGGACGCCTCGACGCCGTTCACCGCAGGGGCCTCACGACGCGTCCTTCGGGCCGGCCTGCCGCGCCTTCGCGGACCGGCGCTCGCGGGGCGGCGCGACCCGGACCGGCCGCGGCGGCCCGACCACCAGATAATACTCGGCGATGTAGACGACCGTCGAGATCGTCCAGTAGATCGACAGCCCCAATGGGAACCAGCCCGCGACCGAGGTGTATGCGATGAAGAACGGCATGATAATGAACATGCGCGCCTGTTGCGGGTCAGTGATGGTGAGGTTTTGCTGCCAGTAGGTGGTGAGCCCGACCAGCACGGGCACCAGCAGTAGGCCCGGGTGGCTGAGGACCATCTGGAACGTGACCGCGGTCTCGAGGGCGACGCCGAAGAGCTGTTCGCCGCCGAAGGCGTTGGGCCGTCGCAGCAGGTCGAACAGCGCGTAGAGGATGGGCAGCTGCAGCAGTAGCGGTAGACACCCCCCCAGCGGGTTGGCGTTGTTCGCCCGGTACAGGCTCATGATTTCCACGTTGAGCTGGCGGGGGTCGTCCTTGTACTTGCGCCGTAGCACCTCGATCTGGGGCGCAAGGGCCTGCATGGCCTTCATGGACCGGAGCTGCTTGCGCGTAAGGGGGTGGAGCAGGAGCCGGATCGCGATCGTCAGCAGGACGATGGCGACCAGGTAGCTGCCGGTGACGCTGTGGAAGGCGCCGAGGCCAACGGCGAGCAGCTCGACGATCGCGTTGAAGATCTCTCGCACCCCTGCCTCCTAGGGAACGGGATCGTACCCGCCGGGATGGAACGGATGGCAGCGCAGGAGGCGGCGGGCCGCCAGCCAGGCCCCGCGGGCCGCGCCGTGGCGCTCGATGGCCTCGGCCGCGTACGTGGAGCACGACGGATAGAAGCGGCACGAGCGCGGCAACAGCGGCGAGATCGCCCGCTTATAGACCGTGATGAGCAGCAGCAACGCCCGCGTCACGCCGGCGCCTCCCCGCCCTCGCCGCACAGGCCGGTGGCGGCCAGGGCCTCTTCGAGGGCCGCCCGTAAGGCTGGCGCCCCCGCGGCCGCGGCCCCCTCGCGAGGCACGACGACCAGGTCCACGCCCCCTCGCAGACGTCGCTGGGCCCGAACAGCCTCGCGCAGGCGGCGCCGCAGCCGGTTGCGCCTCACCGCGCGGCCGAACCGCCGGCCGACCGCGATGCCGACTCGGACCGTGCCCAGCCGGTTCGGCCGCGCATGGACCACCAGCAGCGCGGTCGCGCGCCGCACGCCCTCACGGTAGACACGGCGGAACTCGTCCTCGCGGGCAAGCCGGCCGATTGTGCCGTCGGCAGCCATCGCCCCTAGCCGGCGACGCTGAGCCGATACCTCCCCTTGGCCCGGCGTCGCTGCAGCGTGCGCCGGCCACCTGGCGTGCGCATGCGGGCGCGGAACCCGTGCGCGCGCCTGCGTGGACGCTTCTTGGGCTGGTAGGTACGCTTCACGCGATCCCCTCCGACGCAGCGCCTACTATAACACAGGCCCCAGGGGCCTTCAATCGACCGCCGGGACCGAAGGGCCCGTGTGCGCTTCTTGTGGACAACCGGACCTCCTGTCCACATCTTGACGGTCAGTCTGTCGAGTCGCCCACCAAGTCGGTGCGACCACATCGGCCCATCCGCCTGGCTTATCCCGATGATGATCATAGTCATCCACAGGGTTCTCCACACCTGTGGACAACCGCGCAAAGCCGCCCCCGGGGCGTGCCCTAGCGCGGATACGGTTGCGGAGGAGAACCCCCTGGGCGCCACGAAGCCCATTACGTTCGCTCCTAGTTGTCCACAGGTGTGCCAAGCCGGTGAACTTCTCCGGATCGGCGTGAACACTCGCCGCTTCCGGGACTTGCAGGTAGGAATCCTCGCGTGAGCGGCCAACGATTCGGGTGCACACCAGATCGTCCATGTCGATACGTGCGCTGATCGCGCGCTTGGTGGAGGAGCGGCGCACCGCTCCGCTACCCGCCGACGGCGACGAGCCCGAGGTCAGGCTGGCGGTGTACGACACGCCGCTCGCGGCGCCCCGGGTGGTGTCGCTGCGCGGCGACGACTTCCACACGTTGGTCGGCGAGCTGGCCGCGCGCACCTACGAGGTGTCGCGCGAGCGCGGAGGGCGCGTCCCCTACGTGGTGATCCGGGAGATCATGGAGAACCTGATCCACGCGTACTTCCGCAACGCGACGATCACCGTCCTCGACGAGGGGAACACGATCCGCGTCGCCGACCAGGGTCCCGGCATCCAGGATAAGGACCGCGCGCTGCGGCCGGGGTACTCGACCGCCACCGCGGAGATGCGACGCTACATCCGCGGGGTGGGAAGCGGGCTGCCGGTGGCGCACGAGCAGATGGCGTTCCTGGGCGGCTCGCTGGTCATCGAGGACAACCTCGAACAGGGCACCGTGATCACCCTCAGCGTGCGGCGGGACCCGCCCGCGCCAGCGCCGGCGGGCGAGCCGCCGGCGCGCCACGTGCCCGAGGTCACCCCGCGCCAGAAGAAGGTGCTGCTGCTCATCGCCGAGCTCGGTGCCGCCGGGCCGACGACGATCGCCAAGGAGCTCGACATCAGCCACAGCACGGCCTACCGCGAGTTGCAGGTGCTGCGGGGCCTTAACCTCATCACGGGCCGGGGACGAGGCAGACGGACGCTCACCGAGGAAGGCATCGCCTACCTCGACGAGGTTTTCCGCTCCTGACCCCGCCGGCGGGGCACGGATCGAGAGAGGAGTGCGCTGTGTCGATCGAAGTCTCCCCCACGGAGCTGTGGACCGACGCGCTGCGCCGGATCGAGGGACAGCTCAACAAGCCCACCATGGAGTCGTTCCTCAAGGTCATGCGTCCGGTTGGCCTGGACGGTGATGTCTTCGTCTTCACCGTTCCCAACCGGTTTGCCAAGGACTGGGTCGAGCAGCGGCTGATGACCGTGGTGCGCGGCGCCCTGCGCGCCGCGGTCGGCCGCGCGGTCGAGGTGCGGATCGGCGTGGCCGACACGCCGCCCCCGCCGCCGGTCCGTGTGGCGCCGGTGACCGCGCCGCGCGGGATCGACGGGCTGCACCTGTCGCCCAAGTACACGTTCGAGACCTTCGTGGTGGGCGGCGGTAACCGGTTTGCGCACGCCGCGGCGCTGGCGGTCGCCGAGGCGCCCGCGCGCGCCTACAACCCCCTGTTTATCTACGGCGGCGTCGGCCTGGGCAAGACGCACCTGCTGCAGGCGATCGGGCACCGCGTGCTGCAAGCCGGGCTGGCCCGCGTCGCCTACGTGAGCAGCGAGAAGTTCACCAACGAGCTCATCAACTCGATCCGCGACGACAAGACCTTGGAGTTCCGGCAGCGGTACCGCAACGTGGACGTGCTGCTCATCGACGACATCCAGTTCCTCGCGGGCAAGGAGCGGACCCAGGAAGAGTTCTTCCACACCTTCAACACGCTCCACGAGGCCAGCCACCAGATCATCATCTCCTCCGACCGGCCGCCCAAGGAGATCCCGACGCTGGAAGACCGGCTGCGCAGCCGCTTCGAGTGGGGGCTGATTGCCGACATCCAGCCGCCGGACCTTGAGACCCGCATCGCCATCCTGCGCAAGAAGGCTGAGACCGAGGGGATCGCGGTGCCCGACGAGGTGGCGGAGTTCATCGCCCAGCGCATCCCCACGAACATCCGCGAGCTCGAGGGCGCGCTGGTGCGCGTGGTGGCCTACGCGGCGCTCACCCGGTCGCCGATCAACGTGGCGCTGGCGGGCGACGTCCTGCGCGACCTGTTGCCGCCCGCCCGGGCGCGGGTGGTGACGATCGCGGCCATCCAGCAGGCGGTGGCGGAGTTCTTCGGGATCCGCGTGGAGGAGATGCGCGCCAAGCGCCGCACCAAGGGCGTGGCGTTCCCCAGACAGGTGGCGATGTACGTGGCGCGCGAACTCACGGACGCCTCTCTGCCGCGCATCGGCGAGGAGTTCGGGGGCCGCGACCACACGACGGTCATGCACGCCTGCCAGCGGGTGCGCGACGTGCTCCGGCGCGACACGCACCTGGCGGCGAGCCTCAAGCGCCTGATGGACGACCTGCAGCGGCAGGGCGGATAACCTGTGCCCAACCCCTGCGCGCCGCCGCGCAAGCCAGCGGCCGGGCGGTCGCGGTCCCGGCGATCCCCGGGGCCGTCCACACCCCGTCCCCAGGGCGCCCACGGCCCGGACGGGCGGTCCGGGCGGGTTCGCGCGGTTGTCCCCATGCTCCCCAGCCCCTACTACGACGGCGGTGTTTTTCAACTACAATACCTACGTAGGAGAAGGAGCCCTCGATGCAGTTTACCTGCGCGCATGAGCACCTGAACAAGGCCGTGGGACTGGTCGGCCGGGCGGTGTCCACCCGCGCGACCATGCCGATTCTGGCCAACATCCTGCTCGAGACGCGCAAAGACGCCGTGAAGCTGGCCGCCACGGACCTGGATCACGGCGTCCAGACCGAAATCCCCGCGAAGGTGAAGCGTGGCGGCGCGATCACCCTGCCCGCGCGGCTCTTCGCCGAGATTGTCGCCAACCTGCCCCAGGCCCAGGTGCAGCTCCGCGGCGCGGAGTCGGGCACAGAAGTCGAAGTGCAGTGCGAGAACGTCACCTACGACCTGGTGGGACTGCCCGCCTCGGACTTCCCGCTGATGCCCGAGCCCGACGCGGCTCCTGTGGCCGCGATCGACGCTGGGCTGCTGCGGACAATGGTGCGCCAGACCGCTTTCGCGGTGTCCACCGACGAGACGCGGGTGTTCCTCACCGGTCTCTACCTGGTCCTGGACGGGAAAGAGGTCCGGCTGGTCGCCACGGACGGCGGCCGGCTGGCGCTCCGCACGGGCACGCTCGGCAAGCCGGCCACGCAGAAGGTGGGCGTCATCGTGCCGGCCAAGACGATGCACGAACTCACCCGCGCGCTGACAGGCGTCGAGGGCGAGGTGGAGGTGGCGCTTGCCGAGAACCAAGTGCTCTTCACGATGCCCGGCGCCCGGCTGGTAAGCCGGCTGATCCCCGGGCCGTTCCCGAACTACCAGCAGGTGATCCCGCAGGGCCACAAGCAGCGCCTGATCGTGGGGACCGAGCGGTTGCTCGCGGCGGTGCGGCGTGTGGCCATCACGGCGCGCGACTCCGCCAACGTGGTGCGGTTGCAGGCCGCCGACGAGGTGCTCACGCTGGCGTCCAACACGCCGGAGTACGGCCGCTCCGAGGAGAAGATCCCCGTGCGCACCGAGGGCGAGACCGTGGCCACGGCGTTCAACGCGCGCTACCTGCTCGACTGCCTGCAGGTGGTCGAGTCCGACGAGCTCACGCTCGAGCTGACTGGACCGCTCAGCCCCGGCGCGCTCCGTCCCGCGGGGCAGCCGGAGTACACCTACGTCCTGGCACCGGTGCGCGTTGCCACGTAGGCAGGTCGTCGCGATCCGCACGGAGACGATCGCGCTGGGCGCCCTCCTCAAGTGGGCGGGCGTGGTGGCGACCGGGGGCGAGGCGAAGACGCTGATCGCGGGGCGCCGCGTGCTGGTCAACGGCCAGGTGGAGACCCGCCGCGGCCGGCGGGTGGGCGCCGGCGATTTGGTGGCCGTGCAGGGCGGGCCGACCCTGGTGGTCGAGCGGGCAGACGGTGTTCCGCATCCGCCGGCTCTGGCTGCGGACGTTCCGTAACTACGCGCTGGCTGACCTGGCGCTGGCCGAGGGCGTCACGGTGTTCGTGGGGCCCAATGGGCAGGGCAAGTCCAACCTGCTGGAGGCCGCCTACATGGTCTCCACCGGGCGCTCGCACCGTACCGGGCAGGAGGCCGAGGTGATCCAGCGGGGCGCGACCGCCGCCCGGGTGCGCGCGGCGATCGCGCGTCGAGGCCGGGAGGAGGAGCTCGAGGTCACGGTCGCGTTGGAAGACGGTCGCGGCAGCGTGCGGATGCGCCTGAACGGTGCGCCGAGCGCGCGCGGCGCCGTGCTGGGGCGGCTGCCGGTGGTGCTGGCCGCGCCGTGGGACCTGGAGCTGGTGCGCGGGGGAGGCGCCGGCCGGAGGCGGCTGATGGACGCAGCGCTCGCGCAACTCTCCCCGGCATACTTCTTCGCCCTGCACCGCTACCACCGGGTCGTGATCCAGCGCAACGCTGTGCTGCGCGGCCGGGCCGGCCCCAGGGCGACGGGCCTGGAGCCGTGGGACGCGCAGCTCGTCGCGCTCGGCGTGCGCATCACCGCACACCGCGCGGCCTACGTCGAGCGCCTGCGCGGCCCCGCGGCGGACTGGTTCGGGCGCCTGGGCGGCGCGGGGACGCTGGAAGCGCGCTACCGGCCGTCGTGGACGGGGCAGGGGGACGAAACCTTGGCCGCGGCAGGGAGGGCGCAACTCGCACAGCGGCGGGCCGATGAACTCCGGAGGGGGCTGACCCTGGTCGGGCCCCACCGGGACGACTTGGAGCTGCTGCTCGACGGCGTGCCCTTGCGGGCGACCGGCTCGCAGGGACAGTGGCGCACCGCGATGCTCGCGATGCGGCTCGCCGAGCGCGACGTCATGGCCGCGGACCTGGGCGCGCGGCCCGTGCTCCTGCTCGATGACGCGCTGGCCGAGCTCGATCCCGAACGGCAACGGCGTGTGCTCGACGTGGACGGCGAGGGCCAGGTGCTCGCGACCGCGACGGCGCTGCCCGAGGCGGCGACCTCCGCCCGGGTGATCGCGGTGCGCGCTGGCACACTGGAGGAGGCCGCATGGTCACCCCGATCCGCGACATCCTGAAATCGGCCGCGCGGACGTGGGGGATCGAACCGGCGGTCCGACTGGCCGCGGTCCAGGTCGCCTGGGCCAGGATCGTCGGGCCGACGCTCGCGGGCATGAGCGCGCCCATCGGGCTGCGCGGCCGACGGCTGCGCGTGGCGGTGATGCATCCGGCCGCCGCGCAGGAGATCAGGCTGCGAGGGCCGGCCATCCTGGCGGCCCTGGCGCGGGAGATCGGTGAGGGCGCGGTGAGCGAGATCGCCACGGTGAGCCGCAGGCAGATCCGGCCTGGCAGGACGGGCGACCGCCGCGATGCCAGCGGCTCGCGGAGGCGGCCTTGATGTACGTGCACCTGGGCGACGGGCAGATCGCCGACGTGCGGGAGATCGTGGCGATCCTGGATGCCCGGCGACAGCCGCGGATTTGGGAGCCCGCGGCGCCCGCCAGACCCCCCGGCAGGGGCCACGCCGCCACCGCGCGCTCTCTGGTGGTGACCACGCGGGGCGTGATCGCCTCGCCCATCTCGCCATCCGCACTGGCCGGCCGCATTCGGTTTCCGGCTCAGGCGTGGGGGCGTGAAACGGCGAAAAGATAGATGGAGCAAGGGTTTCCGGCGTTGACACCCCTCGGTGCCTGGGGTACCATAAGGGATGGGCATGCGCGAGCTCGCGTGTGCCTATTTGCTTGAATGTTGAATTGGAGCGCACTTCATGCCTGAGTCGCCAGGGTACACCGCCGAGCAGATCCAGGTGCTCGAGGGTCTTGACGGCGTCCGGCGCCGGCCGGCCATGTATATCGGCAGCACCGGGCCCGACGGGCTGCACCACCTGCTGTACGAGGTCGTGGACAACTCCGTCGACGAGGCCCTGGCCGGCGCGTGCACCCGCATTGACGTTACCCTGCACGCCGACGGGAGCGCCTCGGTGCTCGACAACGGCCGCGGCATCCCGGTGGACAACGTCCCGAAGGTCGGCAAGCCCGCGGTCGAGGTCGTGCTCACCACCCTGCACGCCGGCGGCAAGTTCGGTGGCGGCGGCTACCGTATCTCCGGGGGCCTCCACGGGGTCGGGGTGTCCGTGGTCAACGCCCTGTCGGAGTGGTTGGAGGTCGAAGTCTACCGCGACGGCCGCACCTACCGGCAGCGGTTCGTCCGTGGCAAGCCCCAGGGGCCGCTGGCGAGCGTCAGGGGCGCGCCGCAACCCTCGGGCACGCGGGTCACGTTCAAGCCCGACGCGCAGGTGATGACCGCAACCGAGTTCGCGTTCGACGTCATCATCAAGCGGCTGGAGGACATTGCCTACCTCAACGCCGGGTTGGAGATCCGGCTCCTCGACGAGCGGACCGGAAGGACGGCTGCGCTCAAGCACGACGGCGGCATCAAGGAGCTCGTGGCCGCGCTCAACCGCACCCGGGCCAGGCTCTCGGAGGTCATCTATAAGAAGGGCGAGCGGGACGGCGTGGAGGTCGAGGTCGCGCTGCAATACACCGACTCCTACGTCGAGCACATGCTCACCTACGTCAACACCATCCCCACCACCGAGGGCGGCACGCACCTGGTCGGGTTCCGGTCGGCGCTCACCCGTTCGGTGAACGACTACGCGAAGCGCGCCGGCCTGGTGAAGGACAACGACCCGCCGCTCGTCGGCGAGGACATGCGTGAGGGGCTCACCGCCGTGCTCAGCATCAAGCTCGCCGAGCCCCAGTTCGAGGGCCAGACGAAGACCAAGCTCGGCAACACCGAGGTCAAGGGCATCGTCGAGTCGGTGGTGGCCGACGCGATCGAGGAGTTCCTCATTACGCACCCGCCCGACGGCAAGCGCATCGTCGCCAAGGTGCTGACCGCGGCGCGCGCGCGCGAGGCGGCGCGGCAGGCGCGCGAGCTGGTGCGCCGCAAGAGCGCGCTCGAGGTCGGAACGCTGCCGGGCAAGCTCGCCGACTGCGTGGAGCGCGACCCGAACCTGTGCGAGCTGTACATCGTCGAAGGCGAGTCCGCGGGCGGTACCGCGAAGCAGGGCCGCGACCGGCAGTTCCAGGCGATCCTGCCGATCCAGGGCAAGATCCTCAACGTGGAGAAGGCCCGCCAGGACCGGATGATCGCGCACGAGGAGATTCGCGCCATCATCACCGCGCTGGGGACCGGCGTCGGCGACGAGTTCTCGCTGGAAAAGCGGCGGTACGACCGGATCATCATCATGTGCGACGCCGACATCGACGGCAACCACATCCGCACGCTGCTGTTGACGTTCTTCTACCGCTACATGCGGGAGCTCATCGACCACGGCAAGGTCTACATCGCGCAGCCGCCGCTGTACCTGATCAAGAACGGGAAGGAGCGCCGCTACGCGCTCTCCGACGAGGAGCGCCAGACCATCCTGCGCGAGCTCGGCCGCCGGGGCGCTAACGTCGAGGTGCAGCGGTTCAAGGGTCTCTCCGAGATGAATCCGGAACAGCTCTGGGAGACCACCATGAACCCGGCGACCCGGACGCTGCTCCGCGTCGACCTGGACGACGCCGAGGCCGCCGACGGGATCTTCCGCACGCTGATGGGCGAGGAGGTCGAGCCGCGCCGGCAGTTCATCATCCAGTACGCTCGCGACGTCCGCAACCTGGACGTCTAGCGCCGAGTCCGAGGGTCCATGGCGAACGACGAAGAGCTGCGCATCGTCCCGCGCCCCATCGAGGAGGAGATGCGGACCTCCTACCTCGACTACGCGATGTCCGTCATCGTCAGCCGCGCGCTGCCCGACGCGCGAGACGGGCTCAAGCCGGTGCAGCGCCGCCTCCTCTTCGGCATGCAGGAGCTGGGCGTCCGGCCCGACGCCCCGTACCGCAAGAGCGCGCGCATCGTGGGCGACGTGATGGGCAAGTACCACCCCCACGGCGACGTGCCGGTCTACGAGGCCCTGGTGCGAATGGCGCAGGACTGGTCATTCCGCTACCCGCTCGTGGACGGGCAGGGCAACTTCGGGAGCATCGACGGGGACCCGCCGGGGGCGCAGCGCTACACCGAGGCGCGGCTGTCGCCGATCGCCGCGGAGCTACTCGCCGACCTGGACAAGGAGACCGTCGACTTCACCCCCAACTTCGACGAGAGCCTGAAGGAACCGACTGTCCTGCCTGCGCGGCTCCCCAACCTGCTGATGAACGGCGCCAGCGGGATCGCCGTCGGGATGGCCACCAACATCCCGCCCCACAACCTGGGGGAGGTCGTGGACGCGCTGGTAGCGCTCATCGACGAGCCCAAGACGCCGCTCGAGGAGCTGCTGAAGATCGTCAAGGGCCCCGACTTTCCCACCGGCGGCATCATCCTGGGCCGCGACGGCATCCGGCAGGCGTACACGACCGGCCGCGGCAGCATCGCGGTGCAGGCGAAGACCGCGTTCGAGGAGCTGCGCGGCGGTCGGGTGGCCATCGTGGTCACCGAGATCCCTTACATGGTGAGCAAGGCGTCGCTGGTGCAGCGCATCGCGGAGCTCGTCCGACAGAAGAAGCTGCAGGGGGTCGCCGACCTCCGCGACGAGTCGGACCGTCGGGGGATGCGTGTGGTCATCGAGCTGCGGCGCGACGCGAACCCGCAGATCGTGCGCAACCAGCTCTTCAAGCACACCCAGCTCCAGACGACCTTTGGCGCCATCATGCTGGCGCTGGTGGACGGCGCGCCCCGGCAGCTTGCGCTGAAGGACCTGCTCGAGCAGTACCTGGCGCACCGCCGCAACGTGGTCGTCCGGCGCACCCGCTACGAGCTCCGGCGCGCCGAGGAGCGGGCCCACATCCTGGAGGGCCTGAAGGTCGCGCTGGCCCACCTGGACGACGTGATCGCGCTCATCCGTAAGTCGAAGGACACCCCGGCCGCGCGCGCGGGCCTGGTGAAGACCTTCAGGCTCAGCGAGGCGCAGGCGGACGCGATCCTCGAGATGCGGCTGCAGCGCCTGACCGCGCTCGAGCGCGAGAAGATCGAGGCGGAGTACAAGGACCTGCTCAAGCAGATCGCGCGCTTCAAGGAGATGCTGACGGACGCGACCTCGCCGCGGCCGCGGCTGATCATGGCGAGCATCCGGGACGACCTGCTGGCGCTCAAGGAGAAGTACGGCGACGCGCGCCGCACGCGGATCACCAGCCGCGAGGCCGACCAGTTCGAGGCCGAGGACCTGATCCCCGATACCGACGTGGTCATCACGTTGACACGCAACTCGTACATCAAGCGGCAGCCGCTGGAGACCTACCGGCTGCAGCGCCGCGGGGGGCGCGGGGTCACCGGGATGACTACCCGCGAGGAGGACGTGGTCGAGCACATCGCGGTGACCACGAACCACGCCTTCCTGCTCTTCTTCACCAACCGCGGCAAGGTCTACCGGGTGAAGGCGCACGAGGTGCCCGAGGCCGGCCGGACCGCGCGCGGGTTGCCGGTGGTGAACCTGATCAACGTCGCGCAAGGCGAGCGAGTCACGGCCATCATCCAGCTCCGCTCCTTTGAGGAGGCCGGGTGGCTGTTCATGGCCACGCGTCGCGGCATGGTGAAGAAGACGGGCCTGATGGAGTTTGTCAACGCCAAGCGCGCCGGGATCTTCGCCATCACCCTGGAGGGCGACGACGAGCTGATCGGCGTTCGCCACATCCAGAAGGACACCGAGATCGCGTTGGCCACGCGGCTGGGCCGCACGCTGCGCTTCAAGGCGGGCCAGGTCCGGGAGATGGGCCGGACCGCCAAGGGCGTCCGGGGCATCCGGCTGCGGGGCGAGGATCGGGTCGTGGGCCTGGCGGACTCCGGTGAGGGCCGCGACCTGCTCACGGTGACCGAGCTGGGGTACGGGAAGCGCACGCCGTTCGCGCAGTACCCGGTGAAGCACCGGGGCGGCATGGGCGTCATCAACATCAAGATCACGAAGCGCAACGGCCCGGTGGCCGCGGTGCGGGCGGTGGACGCCGACGACGAGGTCATGCTGATCTCGGCGGCGGGTATCGTCAACCGGTTCACGGTGAAGGAGATCGCAATCCACGGCCGTCTGGCGCAGGGCGTAGCGGTGAAGCGCCTGGAGGCGGGCGACCGGGTGACCGCGGTCGCCCGCATCCGCGCGCGCGACGAGCGCGGGTAGCGCGGGCGATGCGCGGGCGCCGCTGGCTCCAGGCGGTGGGCGTCCTGGCCGGCACGGTGCTCGTGCACGAGATCGCCCACGCGGTCGCCGCCCGCCGCGCGGGCGGCGAGGTGCGCGAGGTGGGCCTGGGGTTCGGCCCGCCGCTCGCCCGGCGGCGGGTCGCGGACGTGGACGTCACCCTGCGCGCGATTCCCCTGGGCGGCTTCGCAGCGATTGACGTCGAGCGGCTGCCGCCGGCGCGCCGCATTCCCGTGCTGCTGGCCGGGCCGCTCGCGAACGTGGCCGTTGGGCTCGCGCTGCGGCTGCTGGCCGGCCGTGCCGGGCCGACGACACTGCCCGGGCAGACGCGGCGCGTCGAGGTGGGCGGCATGCTCGCCGCCCTCGCCATGCTCACGCAGGCCTCGGCGCGCGGCCCGGCCAGCCTGCTGCGCGCCGCGGGCGATGTCAACCTGAGCGTCGGCCTCGCAAACCTGGTCCCGGCCGTGCCGCTGGACGGGGGGCACCTGGCGGCAGCGCAGCTGGAGGCCCTGGGCGCCGGGCGCGGCGTCATCGCGGCGTTCCGGCAGGTGAGCGCCGCCCTGTTTGTGTCGTTCGCCCTGAGGGTGCTGCTGGCGGACCTGGCGCGGCTGCGGGGCACACCCGGAGAGCCCGGTCGCGGGCCGGCGTGAAGGCCGTCGTCGTCCCGATCGGCGAGTTCGCAGTACCCGACGCCGCCGCGCTGCCGCCCGAGTGGCAGGCCTGGGCCGAGGAGCCGGGCCGCGCGGTGCTCCTCCAGGACGGCGAGGAGACGGTCGGGGTGGTTTGCGTGGCCGTCGTGGGCCGCGGCGAGGCCTGGCTCGAGGGGCTGTGGGTCCGTCCGGCCGCGCGGGGCACCGGCGTCGGGCGCCGGCTCGTCGCCGAGGCCGAGGTCGTGGCTTGCAGCCACGGCGCGACGCTGGTGCGCACCGCGGTGCCGGCGCGCGACTACGCCGCCCTAGCCGTCGCCGAGCGCGGCGGGTTCGCCCGGCTGTGCGAGGCCGTCGTGCTGGTCGCCGGCCTGCCCGCCTCACCGATGGAGATGCCTTACGACGCGCCGGTTCGCACCGTCGCGCCGGATGAGGCGCCGGCGCTGGCCCAGGCGCTGCTCGGGGCGGAGAGCCTGGCCGGGTGGCGAGGCCTCGTGCCGTTGGGGTGGCGGTTCAGGCGGATCGTGCCCGAGCTCGTGCGCGGCCTGGCGAAGGACCGGCGCGCGCTGCGCGCCGGGGCGGGCGGGGAGGGCGCCGCGCTCTTTGCGCTGCGCGGGGAGACGGCCGTGATCTCCGCGCTCGCCGGCCCGACCCAGCACCGCCAGGCGCTGGTCGCGGAGATCGCAGCCCGGGCCGCGGCCGCGGGCGGCCGCCGGCTCGTGCTGTTCGCGCCCAGCGCCGAGGCGGCCCAGGGCCTGCGCGCGGCGTTCGCCCCGCACCCCTGGTGTCCCGACGGGCTGGTCGTGGTCGAGAAGATGGTGGAGGTGAGGTGAGCATGGACCCGCACGTTGCTCCGCACTGGCGCATGATCGAGGACCTGCGCCGGCAGGTGCTCGAGGCCGTGGCGCCGCTGGACGACGCGGCGCTCAACCGGCAGGTGCCGCCGCTGGCCAACACCATCGGGGTGCTGCTGCGGCACATGGCCGGGTCCGAGCGCTACTGGGTGACCGAAGTCGCCGGCGGGCGGCCGGTCAACCGGAACCGCGACGCGGAGTTCGCGGCGCCGCCGGCGCGCAAGGCGGACCTGGTGGCGGAGCTCGAGCGCGTGCGCGAGGAAACTCGCGCCGTGCTCGAGCGGCTGACCGCGGCCGACCTGCTCGAGGAGGTAGAGGCCCGCCGGGTCCGGGGCGTGACGCGCGAGACCCGCGCCGGCGCCCTGCTACACGTGACCCAGCACCTGGCCTACCACCTGGGACAGATCCGTTACCTGACCAGACTCATGGCCTCGGGGTAGCGTCGGCCCGGGCGCGCGGCGCCGGGGCCGCGCCGGCCGGGAGCGTGTGCCCCCGGCCGGCGCCCGGCTGGTACCGTGATGGCGCCGGGGCCGCCCGCGCCCGGCGCGGCGGCAGCCTAGCGCGGCACCATCCAGGTGCGGCGCAGGGTCAGGTACGACTGGTTCATCTGATGCTCGAAGCCGAAGACGTTCCGGCGCACGGCCTCGAACGTCGTCGAGTGGAACAGCAGGACCATCGGAACCAACTCCAGGGCGCGGAGCTGTGCCTGGTCGTAGATGCGCCGGCGCTGCGCCTCGTTGGTGATCACCTGCCCGTCGTTGACGAGCTTGTCGTACTGCGCGTCCGAGAAGTTCACGAAGTTCCGCCGGTCGCCGGTCACGAAGTTGGAGTAGAGGTAGTCGTCGGGGTCCACCTGGCCCGAGGTGCCCAGGATCGTGAGCGCGTACTGCTTCGCCGCGACGGTGGGCAGGTAGACGCTCCAGTCCGCGGCGCGGATGCGCAGGCGGATGCCCGCGCGGGCGAGCTGGGCCTGCAGGAGCTCCGCCGGCGTGCGCAGGAAGTCGTAGGTGCTGGTCACGTAGAGCTCGGCCTCGAACCCGTTGGGGTGCCCGGCCTCTGACAGCAGCCGCTTCGCGCGGTCGACGTCGGTCTTGTCGTAGACCACCTTGCTCACGTGGTAGTAGTTGCCGGGCGGGATCACGAATCCGGTCGCCTCGATACCACCCACGCCGAACAGCGCGGTGTCGACGATCTCCTTGCGGTTCACGGCCCAGGCCATGGCCTGGCGCACCCTGACGTTGTTGAACGGCGCCACCGCGTTGTTGATGTAGATGGAACGGAAGTTGGCCGAGGGGCCGCCCACCACGCTGACGTTGGGGTCGGCGCGCAGCGCGCGCACCTCGGAGGACGGCACGTACTCGATGAAGTCCACGGTGCCGGTACGGATCGCGGTCGCCCGGGCCACCGCGTCGGGGAGGAAGATGAACTCGATCCGGTCCAGGTAGGGCAGCCGCCGGCCGGTGGCGTCGGTCTCCCAGTAGTCGCCGCTGCGGACCAGCGTCATCCGCTGCTGGGGCGTGTAGCCGACGAAGCGGAACGGCCCGGTGCCGACCGGGCTCGACTGCATCTCGTCGCGCTCCGCGACCTCGCGGGCGACGATCGCGCCCTGGAGCACGGACGACCCGAGCTTCGCGAGCAGCGGCGCGAACGGCTTCTTGAGCCGGAAGACCACGGTGTAGGGGTCGGGCGCGGTGAGGGTGTCCACCTCGGCGTAGTTGCCCGCCCACGGGGATCGGGTGGCGGGGTTGCGAATGCGATTGATCGAGTAGACGACGTCGTCGGCGACCAGCGCCCGGCCGTTGTGGAACTTCACGTTGCGGCGCAGCCGGAACGTCCAGGTCAGGCCGTCCGCCGACGTGGTCCACGACTCGGCCAGGCCGGGGATGAACCGGCCCTCGGGGCTGACGAAGACCAGGGTGTCGTAGATGTGCTCGAGCATGTTCTTCGACGCCGTGGCCGTGGACAGGTGGGGGTCGAGTCCCACCGGGTCCGTTTGCATGCCGATCCGGAGCGTCCCGCCGTAGCGGGGACCGGGGGCCTGGGCGGCGGCGGGCCCCAGCGGGGCGACGCCGGCGCCGAGCGCCAGGGCGAGGGCGAGCCCCAGCGCGAGGGCAAGTAGGATCTTGCGCATCACAGCACCTCCCTAACCGACGTGCGTGTGTGGGTCGAGCGCATCGCGAATCCCGTCTCCGAGCAGGTTGAACGCCAGCACCGTGATCGTGATCGCCAGACCTGGCCCGATCGCCGGCCAGGCCGTGAACGTCATCACCGTCCGGCCCTCGGCGATCATCTGCCCCCAGGTAGGCGCCGGGGGCTGCGTGCCCAGGCCGAGGAACGAGAGCGCCGCCTCGGCCAGGATCGCCAGCGCCAGGCGGAGCGTGCTCTCCACGACCACGGGCGCCACCGCGTTCGGCAGGACGTGCCGCCGCAGCACCCGCGCGTCGCCGGCGCCCAGCGCGGCCGCGGCGTCCACGTACTCCTCGTGGCGTACCGCCAGCACGGCCGCGCGGGCCACCCGCGCCATGGGAGCAGTATAGATGATTGCGATGGCCAGGACGACGTTCCAGAAGCCGCCCCCCAGGAAGGCGAGCAGGCCGATGGCGAGCAGGATGGCCGGGAAGGCCAAAAGGACATCCGAGACCCGCATCACGAGGGCGTCGAACCACCCGCCCCAGTAGCCCGACAGCGCGCCCACGCTGCCGCCGGCGGCGAGCGCCAGGCCCACCGACAGCGCGCCCACGGTCAGCGACAGGCGGCCGCCGTGGAGCAGCCGGGCGAGGGTATCGCGGCCGTAGAGGTCGGTGCCTAGGGGATGGGCCACGCTCGGTGGGGCCAGCCGCCGCTCGGGCGCGATCGCCACCGGGTCGTAGGGCGAGAGCAGCGGCGCGAAGACGGCGCCGGCCAGCACCATGATCAGCAACGCGCCGCCGACCCGCGCGCCGGAGTGGCGGAACAGGCGGCCGGCCACGCCGGCGCGCCGCCGCACCGGTCGGAGGCTAACTGTAGCGGATGCGAGGGTCGAGGACGCCATAGCAGAGGTCCACGGCCAGGTTGACCAGGGTGAAGGCCAGGGCGATCGCGAGCACCGCGCCCTGGACGACCGGGTAGTCGCGGAGATTGATGCCCTCCAGCGCGTAGCGCCCGATGCCGGGCAGCGCAAAGATCTGCTCGATGATCACGGTGCCGCCCAGCAGGGTGCCGAACTGCAGGCCGATCACCGTCACCACCGGGATGAGTGCGTTGCGCAGCGCATGGTGGAGCACGACGCCCCGCTCGGCGACGCCCTTCGCCCGCGCGGTACGGATGTAGTGGCGGCCGAACACCTCGAGCAGGCTGCTGCGCACGATGCGCGTGCTCGCCGCGGCCAGGATGAGCCCAAGCGAGAGCGCCGGGAGGACCATGTGCGCCAGGTTCGCGCTCAGGCTCTCGGCCGGCGACACATATCCGGTCGGCGGAAGCCAGCCCAGCCGCAACGCGAAGAGCAGGATCAGGAGGATCGCCAGCCAGAACGACGGGACGGAGAGCCCGAGCAGCACGAAGCCGGTCGCGAGCACGTCGGCCGCTCGGCCGCGGTGCAGCGCCGCGACCACACCGACCGGCACCCCGATCGCCAGGGCCACCAGCAGGCCCATGAAGGCGAGCTGGATCGTCACCGGGAAGCGGCGGCTGAGCTCGCGGCCCACCGGCTGTCCCGTGCGCAACGACCGGCCCAGGTTGCCGCGCGCCAGGCCGGTCATGTACTCGCCGAACTGGACGTGGAGCGGCCGGTCGATGCCGAAGAGCCGGCGCAGTTCCTCCACCCGCCTGGGCGAGATCTGCCCCTCCAGGCCGATGAGCTGGGTGACCACGTCCCCCGGGACCAGGCGGATCAGCAGAAAGACGGCCAGGACCACACCGAGGACGGTCGGGACGGTGAGGATGAGGCGTCGGATCAGGTAGGCGCCCAGCCGGACTCCCCTCCCCGGCGTCGCGCCGAGCGGCGGTCGGCGCCAGGTCCTCTAGAGATACGCTGGGGCTCGCGCGTCCCCTCTCCGGCCCACGTGGCGGACCGGCTTCCCGCCGCCGGCGCCGGCGTGTGAAGATGGGCCACGGGTTTCGCGAGGTGGACGTCTACCGCAAGCACGCGTGGCTCGACGGGACCTGGCGCGATGTGGTCATCATGGAGCGACTGATCGAGACCAACAGCCGCTAGCCGCCCGAGGCGGTCGCCGGGACGGGCTCGGCCCGGACGGGTGCTTGGGGCTGCGGGGTCTTCGGTCGGGTCCGGATGGCCGCCACCATGACCGCGGCGAGCAGCGCCATGGCCGCGGCCGAGTGGAACGCGGGCGTGTAGGTGCCGAACCGATCGTAGAGGAATCCGCCGACCATCGAGCCCACGGCCGCGCCGATCTGGTGCGAGAAGAAGATCCACCCCGACAGCTCGCCCACCGAGTAGCGGCCGAACAGGCGGGCGGTGAGCGCCGTGGTCGCGGGTACCGTGGAGATGTAGTTCAGCCCGAAGACCGCCGCGAACGCGAACAGCCCGGGCACCGTGCCGACATAAGGCAGGAAGATCAGCGAGAGGCCGCGCAGCAGGTAGTAGCCGGTGAGCGGCCCGCGGGCGCCGAAGCGGTCGCAGATCCAGCCCGAGGCGACCGTCCCCACGATGTTGAGGGCGCCCATCACCCCCAGTGCCTGCGCGGCCTGCGCGGCGTGGAAGCCGTGCTCGGTTGCGTGCGGGATCAGGTGGGTGAGCACCAGCCCCGAGGTCGTGTACCCGCAGACCCAGAAGCTGCCGGCCAGCAGCCAGAACGGCGCGGTGCGGGCGGCGGCCACGATGCCGGTGCGCTGGGCGGCCCTCGCGCCCGCAGGGACCGGGTGCGCTCCGGGCGTGGCTCCGTAGGGCGCCAGTCCCAGCTCCTCGGGCTCGTTGCGGACGATCAGCAGGACGAGCGGGGCGAGGAGCAGCGCCCCCAGGCCCACGGCCACATAGCTCGCCCGCCAGCCCCAGGCGAGCGTGGCGGCCATCAGCGCCGGCACGACCAGCAGCTGTCCGGCGGCCATCCCGCCGCCCGCGAGTCCCAACACCAGCCCGCGCCGGGTGTCGAACCAGCGCGCCACAAGCGAGGCGGCGACCGACATCGCGGCTGCACCGCCGCCGAGCGCGGTGAGCAGGCCCGCGGTCAGGTAGAGCTGCCAGAGCGCGCCGACCGTGGCGGTCGCCAGCGCGCCGGCCCCGAGCAGCGCAAGCGCGGCGGTGAGCACCCCGCGCGGGCCCCAGCGGTCCGCGAGCCGGCCGACGAGCGGCCCGACCGCGCCGTAGAGGAACAGGGACAACGCGGCGACGGCGGACAGCGACGTGCGGGCCCAGCCGAACTCAGCTTCCAGGGGTTTGATGAAGACGCCGAATGACGAGCGGACGCCGGATGCCGTCAGCAGCACGAGCATGGTTGCGCCGAGCACGACCCAGGCGTAGTGCACGCGGGGCGGCGGGGACCGATCCATGGCTCACCATCTTACTACAAGACAGGGCGGTGCCCGCGCCGCGTGGTAAGATGGTGCGCGGCATGCCCGCCACGCTCGTCTACCTGATCCGCCACGCCGAGACCGTCTGGAACGTGGAACGTCGCATCCAGGGCTCGCTGGACGCGCCGCTCACCGAGCGCGGCCGCCAACAGGTGGCATGTCTCGTCGCCGCCCTCCGCGAGGTGCCGCTGGCGGCGCTCTACGCGAGCCCGCTGGAGCGCGCGCAGGAGACCGCGCGCCCCCTAGCGGCGGCGCGGGGCCTGGCGGTCGTGCCGGTGGACGACCTGCGGGAGATCGACCAGGGCGAGTGGGAGGCGCGACGGCTCGACGAGGTCCGCGCGGAAGACGGCGAGCGCCTGCTGGCGTGGTGGAGCGCCCCGCACACCGTGCGGATGCCCGGAGGCGAGACCCTGGACGAGGTGCAGGCCCGCGCGCGGCGCGCGTTCGATACCATCGCGGCCCGGCATGCCGGCGAGGCGGTCGGGGTGGTGGCCCACGGTGGCGTGAACAAGGCGCTCGTGCTGGGCATCATGGGCGCGCCACTCGCCGCCTACTGGCGCATCCGGCAGAACAACGCGTGCATCAACCTGATCGAGGCCGACGGCCCGGCGAGCCGCGTGCTCTCCCTCAACGACACGATGCACCTGGGCGGGCACGCCTGGCACCCGCCGGGATAGGGCGCGACGCTGCCAGGGGGTCCGCGGTCGGCGGCGTAATCCTCATGACATGCTCAGGTTCCTGACCGCCGGTGAATCACACGGCCGTGCGCTCGTGGCCGTCCTCGAGGGGCTGCCCGCCGGCTTGCCCATCGACGAGGAGTATATCAACGCCCAGATGGCGCGCCGCCAGTTCGGCTACGGCCGCGGCGGCCGCATGCAGATCGAGCAGGACCGGGCGGAGATCGCCTCCGGCGTGATGCGCGGCGCCACGATCGGCGCGCCGGTCGCGCTGTGGATCGGCAACCGCGACTGGCGCAAGGACGAGCCGGACATCACGCGGCCGCGGCCCGGGCACACCGACCTGGTCGGCGCCCTGAAGTACGGCTTCGACGAAGTGCGCCGCGTGTTGGAGCGCTCGAGCGCGCGCGAGACCGCGGCGCGCGTCGCGGCCGGCGCGGTGTGCCGGAGGCTGCTCGAGGAGTTCGGCGTCCGCATCTTCAGCCACGTCACCGAGATCGGCGGCCAGGTCGTGCGCGAGCGGCCCGAGCGCTGGGAGGACATCCCCGCGCGCGCCGAGGCCTCGGAGGTGCGCTGTGCCGACCCCGACGCCGAGCGGCGCATCAAGGCCGCCATCGACGCGGCCGCCGAGCGCGGCGACACCCTGGGCGGCGTCTTCGAGGTCGTGGCGCTGGGCCTGCCGCCAGGGCTCGGCAGCTACGTGCACTGGGACCGCAAGCTCGACGCGCGTCTGGCCGCGGCGCTGATGTCCATCAACGCGATCAAGGGCGTCGAGCTCGGCCTGGGGTTCGAGGCGGCGCGCACGCCAGGCAGCAGGCTTCAGGACGAGATCTTCTACGACCCCGCGCGCGGGTTCTACCGCGGCAGCAACCGGGCCGGCGGCACGGAAGGCGGCGTGACGACCGGCGACCCGCTGGTGGTGCGCGCGGCCATGAAGCCGCTGTCCACGCTGCGCACGCCGCTGCGCTCCGTGGACATCCGCACCAAGGAGCCGGTGGAGGCCGTCGTGGTCCGCGGCGATGTGTGCGCGGTGCCGGCCGCCGGCGTCATCGGCGAGGCGATGGTGGCGTTCGTGCTGGCGGATGCGTTCCTGGAGAAGTTCGGCGGGGACGCGCTCGCGCACACCCGGGCGGCGTACGAGCGCTACCTGGTCGAGATCCGGCGGGCGCAGGCCTAGCGGCCGATCTCGAGCCGGTGCGCGCGCACGCCCGTGCGGAAGACGGCGAAGCGCGCAAGCGGCGCCGCTGAGAGGGTGCCGCGCGAAGGCGCGGTCCCAGGCGCGTCGCAGCGACTCCGGGTCGAGGGTGCCGAACAGCGTCGCTGAGAGCTGCTCCACGTAGACGCCCGCGCGCGGCGCGCGCAGCGACTGCGCCAGCATCTCGGCCCGCATCGGCGCCAGGGGGTAGGCGTCCTCCACCTCGTACGGCGGCGCGCCGGCGAGCGCGGCCGCCTCGGCCGGCGCGATCCACCCCGCTGCGGGCGTCGGGCGTGGTGCTGAACGGGTCGGGGAGGAACGCCTCGGCGTGGCGTCGGTGGCGAGCCACCGCGGCGCCTGCAGCTCCGGCGCGTGGGCGGCGCGCTGGGACGGATGCATCAACGGCGCGAGGGGGTTCTGATTGCGGCGGGCGAAACCCTCCTGCGCTGTGCTCACGCTCATCGGTCGGCGCGTGCACCTGCGGTCGGTCGGGCCTGGCGACGCCGCCTGGCTCGCGCGGGCCATGGCCCGCGGCTCCTGGTGGCGGCTCGAGTCGCCGTGGGAGGGGAAACCATCCGGGGCCGAGCTGCGCGCCGTGCCCGCGCAGGTGCGCGCGCTCGCGCGGGAGCGCGCGAGTCCGCCGACGCGCATGGTCATCGAGACGCGCGCGGCTGTGCCGATCGGCACCGTCACGCGCTACTGGGCCGACGAGCGCGCCGGGTGGCTCGAGGTGGGCATCGGCATCTACGACGCCCGGCACTGGGGCAAGGGCTACGGCACCGAGGCGCTGGCGATGTGGGTAGACTACCTGTTCGAGACGATGAACCTCAGGCGGGTCGGCCTGCGCACCTGGAGCGGCAACCGGCGCATGATGCGCCTGGCGCATCGCCTGGGGTTCCGGCGTGAGGCCACATTCCGCGAGGCCTGCCTGGTGGGCGGCCGGGCCTACGACCGGGTGGCCTACGGGCTGCTGCGCCGCGAGTGGCGGCGGGGCCGGCGGCCCTGAGCCGCCGGGCGCGCCCCCGGCGGACCACGCGTCCAGAAGGTGATCGGCGCCTCTCCGCCTAATATGATAATAGAATGGCATTCTGTAGAGCGATACGAGAGGGGAGGGGGAGGTATGCACGGAGCCCGAGGGCCGCGATGGAGCGGATTGAGCCTCGCGCTGATCGTCACCGTGGTGCTGATCGCCGGTCTCGCGCCGGTGAGCGCGCAGGTCTACCCGGCGCGCAGCCTGACCGGCATCATCCAGTGGGGTGCGGGGGGGACGACCGACCGGGTGTCGCGCCGGGTCACGCCGGCCGCGGAGAGAGCGCTGGGCCAGCGGATCGTCCTCAGCAACATGACCGGCGCGACCGGCGCGGTGGGCATGCAGTATGTCTACGATCAGCCGGCGGATGGCTACACGCTGCTGTATGCCGCCGAGAACCCAACGCTGTACGGGGTGCTGGGCATCTCCCCGCGGAACTTCGACGAGTTCGAGCCGGTCAACCTCATCGCGCGCAGTATCCCCGTGGTCGTGGTGCGGAGTGACTCCAGGATCCGCTATCTCACGGAGTTGATCCACGCCGCCCGGCAGCAGCCCGGCCAGATCAAAGCGGGCTCGACGGGCATCGGCGGCGTGCCCTTCGTCGTCGGCGCCATGATGAGCGCGGTCAGCGGCGTGCGGTTCAACGCGATCCCCTTCGACGGTGACGGCCCGGCGATCCCGGCGCTCCTGGGGGGGCACATCGACTTCCACGTGTCGGTTCTGGCCGCGGTAGCCGAGCACATTCGCGCCGGGCGGCTGCGCGCGATCGCGATCGTCGACAACGCGCCGTCCGACGTCGTCCCCACCGTTCCGGCCCTGGGTCAGATGATGCCGGAGTATCGCCCCTACCTGCCGTGGGGGCCGTTCTTCGGTGTCTGGGTCAAGAGGGGGACGCCGGCGCCCGTGGTCCGGAGGCTGGTCGACGCGTTCAGGCCGGCGGTGGCGGCGCCGGATTTCGCGGAGTTCGCGGAGTTGCTGGGCGCCACCCCGATGAACCTCTCCGGCGACGAGGCCGTGCGGTGGGTCAAGCAGTGGCAATCGGTAACCGCCTGGCTGCTCCACGACGCCAAGGCCACCCAGAAGTCGCCGGAGGAGTTCGGGATTCCCAGGCCCCGCCGCTAGGCCCCGCGATGTCCGCCGGGTGGCAGAGGCTATCGGCGCGGTTGCAGGCCGCGGGCATCATCGCGCTGGCCGTGTTCGTTTTCTACCGGGCGAGCCGGATGTCGAGCTTCGGAACCGACCCCGGCTCGCCCGGGGTGTTCCCGGCCCTGGTCGCCCTGGTGCTGCTGGTGTGCGCGCTGTTGATCTGGCGGGAGCGTCCGGCTCCGGGAGGGGCCTCCCCGGCCGCTGACGGCGGGGGCGTGACCGCGACCGCCTTGATCGCCGCTCTCATGGCCATCGCCTATGGGGTGGTCCTGCGCAAGCTGGGCTTCATCGGTGCGTCCGTCCTGTATCTCGCCGCCTCCTTCCTCTGGCTCCGCGCATCCGCCTGGTGGAAGTCCATCCTGCTCGCGGGCGTGGCCGTGGCGATCACGTTCGTGGTGTTCCGGCACGTGTTCCTGGTGATTCTGCCCTAGGAGGCGCGGCCATCGACCTGGCACTGCAGGTCTTCCGGGAGTTCCTCTCCCCCCAGAACATCGCGCTGTCGGCGCTAGGCGTGGTGGCGGGGATCGTCGTGGGCGCGGTGCCGGGGCTGTCGGTCACCATGGCCACGGCGCTGCTGGTGTCGCTGACCTACGCGTGGGACACCGAGCCGGCGCTGGCGATGATGCTCGGGATCTACGCGGGCGGCGTTTATGGCGGATCGCGCTCCGCGGTCCTGATCAACATCCCCGGGACGCCGTCGGCCGTCGCCACCGGCTTCGACGGCTACGCCATCGCCCAGCGCGGCGAGGCCGGCATGGCCATCGGGGTCTCGACCGTGCAGTCGTTCATCGGCGGCGTGCTCGGTCTCGTGGCCCTGGTCATCGCCGGCCCGCGTATCTCCGAGTTCGCGTTGAAGTTCGCGCCCCGGGACTACTTCCTGCTCGTAGCGATGGGACTGTCGCTCGTCAGCCGGCTCGGCGCCAGGTCCATGCCGCGGGCGCTCGTCGCCGCGGCGGGCGGGGTGTTGGTCGGGCTGATCGGCATGGATCCTGTAACCGGCGAGGGCCGGTTCACCTTCGGGGTGCCCCTGCTGATCGGCGGCGTGCACTTCATCGCCGTCCTCATCGGTCTGTTCGGCCTTTCCGAGGTGTTCTACCAGCTGGGCAAGATCGGTCGCGGCCGCGTGGCGCAGATCCAGGTCCCGGAGGTCGGTCGGATCTTGCCCTCGTGGGCTTTCGTCCTAAGGTTCCTCCCGCTCAGCCTGCGGACGTCGGTCATCGGGGTCATGGTCGGCGCGTTGCCCGGGACCGGCGGGGAGATCGCCGCGCTCCTCGCCTATGACCATGCGAAGCGGACGGTGCGCAAGCCCACGCGGCCCTTTGGACAGGGTGCCGTGGAGGGGATTGTCGCACCCGAGACGGCCAACAACGCCGCCATCGGGGGCGCCCTGATCCCGATGCTGACCCTTGGGATTCCCGGCGACGCGGTCACCGCGGTGCTGATCGGCGCCCTGTTCATTCACGGGCTGCGCCCCGGGCCGCTGCTCATGGTCGAGATGCCGAACCTGTTCTGGTTCATCGTGGGGTCCTACGCGCTGGCCAATGTCTTCTTGCTCATCTTCGGCCTCATGGCGGTTCGGCCGTTCGTGAAGCTCGTCAATGTCAACAAGAAGATCCTGATGCCCATGATCGGGCTCATCTCGGTCGTCGGCACCTACGCCATTCAGAACAACGTCTACGACGTGTTCTGGATGATCGGGTTCGGCGTCCTGGGGTACTTCATGAAGCTCGGCGACTACCCCGTGGGTCCCATGGTCCTGGGGGTCATCCTGGGCCCGCTCGCCGACATCAACTTCCGGCGGGCGGTGATCTCCGTCCACGGGAGTCTGCCCGCATTTGTCGCGGAGATCGTCCGGAACCCGATCAGCCTGGTGCTGGCGCTCCTGCTGCTCTCCGCGTTCGTCCGGTTGCCCGGGGGGGAGACGATGAATCGGCTGCGGCGCATGCTGCGGTTGGGGAAGAGGGAGGAGACGTGACTCGGCCGATCACCCCCCAAGAAGCCGCCCAGGTGGACGAGCTCGTCGCCCGCGGGCGCGCGGCGCTCCAGGCGTTCGAAGGCGCCACCCAGGAACAGGTCGACCGGCTCTGCCGGGCCGTGGCGTGGGCGGTTGCGAACGAGCAGACCTTCGCGCGCCTGGCCCGCATGGGGGTCGAGGAGAGCGGCATCGGTGACCCGGAGAGCCGGGTCGGGAAGCGCTTCAAGATCATGGGCATCCTGCGGGATGTCCTGCGGCAGAAGAGCATCGGCGTCATCGAGGAACTCCCGGAGAAGGGCATCGTCAAGTACGGCAAGCCAGTGGGCCTCATCGCCTCGCTCGTGCCGACCACCAACCCTGAGCTGACGCCGCCCGGCGTGGCCCTCTTCGCCATCAAGTGCCGCGACGCGGTCATCTTCTCGCCGCACCCGCGCAGCAAGAATACGACGCGCGAGACCGTCGAGATCATGCGCCGGGTCCTGGCCCGCGAGGGAGCGCCGATCGATCTCCTTCAGTGTCTCGAGCGTCCGAGCATCCCCGCTGCCCAGTATCTGATGACCCGGGTCGATTTGGTCCAGGCGACCGGCGGGCGCGACATGGTGAGGGCCGCGTACAGCTCCGGGACGCCGGCCTACGGCGTAGGCGCGGGCAACTCGACGATGGTCATCGACGAGACCGCGGACGTCGTCGAGGCGGCCCGCAACACCCGGATCAGCAAGACGTCCGACTTCGGCTCCGGCTGCTCGGCGGACGGCAATCTCATCGTGGAGGCCAGCGTCTACGAGGCACTGCGTGACCGACTTGTGGCGGAAGGGGGCCACCTCGCCACCGCCGAGGAGGCGGCGAAGCTGCGGGCGGTCCTCTGGGACGCCGAGGGCCGCCGGACGCCGGACACGATCGCCATCTCCGCCCAGAAACTGGCCGAGAAGGCCGGCTTCCAGGTCGCCCCGGATCGTCGCTTCTTCATCGTGGAGCAGGTCGAGATCGGGCGGGGTAACCCGTTCAGCTCCGAGAAGCTCGGCGTGGTCCTGGCGATGTTCCGCTACTCCGGGTTCGACGAGGCCCTGGAGATGGTGCGGGCCATCTTCGAGGTGGGCGGCAAGGGGCACTCCTGCGGCATCTACTCGTTCGACGACGATCACATCGACCGGCTCGCGCGCGTCGCGCCGGTGAGCCGGATCATGGTTCGTCAACCGCAGTCGAAGGCGAACGCCGGTGCCTTCAACAACGGGATGCCGATGACCTCGAGCCTCGGGTGCGGCACCTGGGGCGGGAACATCACCTCGGAGAACATCCACCTCAAGCACTACATGAACACGACGTGGGTGAGCCGTCCGATTCCTGAGGATCGGCCGTCGGAGCAGGAGCTCTTCGGCGAGTTCTACGGGAGGCCCGTCGACTGACGGTGCACGCGGCTGCCATGAGGAGGGATGCTCCATGAGCGTGGCGCATCAGGCCGGCATCAAGGTGGTTCGCACCTATGTGGACGGCCGGGCGTACTGGATCGGCATCGACAACCCCGGTCATCGCCGCAAGGTTTTCCGGACCGTGGATCGGGAGCTGTGCGGGTCCGAGCATATGGTCGCCGGAATCACGATCTTCCCACAGGGCGAGGCGAGCTCGCTGCACGACCACCCCGAGTCCGAGGAGATCAACGTCGTCCTGTCGGGCCACGGGGAGGCGGTCGGGAGCGACGGGAGCCGTTGGCCCTTCGGCCCGCACGACATGATTTTCATTCCCAAGGGCCTGCCGCACCAGCACGTCAACACCGGCCAGGAGCCGTTGGTGCTCCTGTGGTGCTACACGCCACCGGGAGAGAACCCGGCGAGCTAGGGCACGCGGCAGGCGGAGGAGGACGCCCATGCGGCTGCAGGCCAGACGGCCCGTCAAGGTCGGGGAACGCCTCCTGGGCGGACCGGACGTCCTCACGTGTGTGCCGGTGCTGGCGGCGGACCGGCGCACGCTGCTGGAACAGGCAGCGCGGTTGGGCGCACTGCGGCCCGACTGCATGGAGTGGCGCGCGGACTTCTTTGACGGGCTGGAGCCGGACAACGTGCCGGGACTCCTCCACGCGTTGGTCGCGGCGTCGGGCTGCCCGCTGGTGTTCACCAACCGCCGCCAGGAGGAAGGGGGACATCGCGCCCAGTCCGAGGACCGTCGCGTCGCGATCCTCGAGGCGGCGGCCAGCACGGGCCTGCCGGCCTTGGTCGACGTGGAGATGGCCACCGCGGCGTCCCTGGCCCGCCGGGTGGTGGCGGCGCGGCGCGCGGGCGTGGCGATCATCCGGTCGTGGCACGACTTCTCCGCCACACCGCCGCGAGCGGGCTTGCTTGATGCGCTGCGGGCGATGCAGGAGGCGGGCGCCGACGTGGCCAAGGTCGCGGTCACGCCGCAGGTACCCGAGGATGTGCTCACGCTGCTGGGCGCCGGGCTGGAAGCCCGCCGCACGTTCCTGGAGATCCCCTGTATCTCCATGGCCATGGGTGCGCTGGGAGCGGTGAGCCGTTTCGGCGGCCATTTCGGGTCCGACCTGACCTTTGCGGCTGGGGTGCAGGCCTCGGCGCCGGGCCAGATGGAACTCGAGCTGATGCGCGATGGACTGCGTGCGATGGGGCTCGTGGGGGTCGAGCGCGCCGTGGCGGATCCTCGATGACGCCGATGCGGGCGGCCAGGCTGCACGCGCCTCGCGACGTGCGCGTGGACGAGGTCCCTGTGCCGACGCCGCAGCCCGGAGAGGTGCTGGTGCGCCTGGACAGGGTGGGCGTCTGCGGCAGCGATGTGCACCTGTTTCGAGGGGACCGCCCCGCGGCGTACCCGCTGATCATGGGACACGAAGGGCTGGGGTGGGTCGAGGCGGCAGGCGGCGGGGTCAGTCCCGACCGCGTTGGCGACCGGGTCGTCGTGGAGCCGAACGTCCCGTGCGGTGTGTGCGCGTGGTGCCGGCGCGGACGGGGTTCCATCTGCCCGAACAAGCGGTCGCTGGGCGTGAACGCGCCCGGCGTGCTGGCCGAGTACGTCACCATTCCCTCCAGCCATGCCTGGGCGATCGATGAGTCCCTGCCATGGCAGGAAGCGGTTCTCATCGAGCCGCTGGCCGTGGCGGTGCACGCGCTGTCGGTCTCGCGGCTCGAGCCGGGAGATGGTGCGGTCGTGCTGGGGTGCGGGGCGATCGGGTTACTGCTCACCCAGCTGCTGGCGACGGTGCGCGTCAACGCGTACGCCATCGACCTGGACCTCCGACGGGTCGAGGCCGCCCGCCGCGCCGGTGCCGTGGAGGCGGCGGTCATGACCGGCGAGGCCGCGCCGGGCCTGGCGGAGCGGCTGCGCAGGGACGGTGCGTGGTCGGTCGTCTTCGAGTGTTCCGGGACCGCGTCCGGGGCCGCGTGGTGCCTGGATGCGGCCCCGCGCGGGGGCACGGTCGTGCTACTGGGGCTCGCGGTGGAGACGATCCCGTTGCAGCCGCTGCGGGTGGTCCGGGAAGGCATCACTGTCGTGGGGTCGATCATCTACGACCACCCCGACGACTTCCGCCGGACCATCCGACTCGTCCACGATGGGATGCGGGTCGGGCATCTGGTCGAGCACGAGTTCTCGCTTCAGGAGGTCGAGCGGGCTCTGGTTGACGCCGGCGGGGTCTTGGCCGGCAAGGCTGTGGTGCGGGTGCGCTGAGCGCGCGGCACCGTCGCAGAGGCCATCGGACGGGGTGATCGGGCATGGGAGCCAGGCCGCACAACGTCGCACATCAGATCGCGCGGTTCCTGGACGCCATCGGTACCCGGTACGTGTTTGGCCTCTGCGGGCACACGGTCATCGCCATGCTGGATGCCTTCCAGGGTAGCCGGCTGCGCTTCGTGATGAACCGCCACGAGCAAATCGCCGCGCACATGGCCGACGGCTATGCCAGGGCCTCGGGGGAGTGCGGGGTGCTGCTCACCCATCTCGGCCCCGGGTTGACCAACGCCGCCACCGGCGTGGCCAACGCGGCCCTGGACTCCGTCCCGATGCTCGTCCTCGCCGGAGACGTGCCGGGGTACTTCTTCGGACGGCACCCCCACCAGGAGATCCAGTATCACACCGACGGCGACCAGTCGGCGATCTACCGGCCTTTTGTCAAGCGCGTGTGGCGGGTCACCAGCCCGCGAGGAATCGCGCAGATCCTGGAGCGGGCCTACCTGCTGGCCGTCACCGGCCGCCCCGGACCGGTGCTGATCAGCGTGGCCATGGACGTGTTGTCGATGCCGGCCGTGGATGCCGACCCGCGGGCACCGACACCGCCCGCGCGCCCTGGGCTCGATCCGAGCATGGCTCGCCGCATCGCTGAACGGCTGCTGCGAGCCCGACGCCCCGTGCTCTATGTTGGCGGTGGCGTGATCACCGCGGACGCGGCCGAGGAGCTGCGCGGGGTGGCAGAGCACCTGAGCGCGCCGGTGGCGTACTCCCTGATGGGGAAGGGCGCGCTGCCGGATGACCATCCGTTGGCCCTGGGCATGACGGGCTTCTGGGGGACGGAGCTGACCAACCGCGTGACCCGTGAAGCGGACGTCCTCCTCGCCGTGGGCACACGGTTCGCCGAGGCGGATGCGAGTTCATGGGATCCTCGCTTCACCTTTGCCATCCCGCCGACCGAGCTGATCCACATCGACATCGACCCGGCCGAGATCGGACGCTCCTACCCCGCCACCATTGGCGCGGTGGCGGATGCCCGCGCGGCGCTGCGGGCCGTGCGGGAGGCGCTGGACGCGCTGGCGCCCGGGGGCGCCAGGGGGCACGCCGACCTCCCCGCGATTCAGGCCGAGCGGCACGGATGGCGTGAACGCATCGTCGTGCCGATGCGGTCGGACGCGTTCCCGCTGGCACCGCAGCGGATCCTGGCCGACGTCCGCGCCGCGCTGCCGAGAGAGGGGATTTTGGTGACCGACGTCGGATGGAACAAGAACGGCGTGGGCCAGCAGTTCCCCGTCTATCTCCCACGGACGCATCTGACGCCGGGGGGGCTCGCCACGATGGGGTTCGGACCGGCCGCGGTCATGGGCGCGAAGCTCGCCAGGCCCGATCGCCCGTGCGTCGCCATGGTGGGCGATGGCGCGTTCAGCGCCAACCCCTCGGTGCTGGCGACCGCGGTTGAGCAGGGCATCGCGGTTGTGTGGGTCGTCATGAACAACCGCGCTCACGGCACGATCGCGGGGCTCATGGGCCAGCACTACGGGCACTGTCTCGGGTGCGAGTTCCAGAGGGACGGGGAAGCCTACAGCCCGGACTTCGCCGCGGTGGCCCGGGCCTACGGCGCGGAGGGTGTCCGGATCGAGCGGGCGGAGGACCTGGCGCCAGCGCTGAACCGCGCGCTGGCCGCCGGCCGGCCCGTCGTGCTCGACGTGCCTATGACCAACGACCCGGTTCCCACGGCCGGACACTGGGACATCAACGACATCTACCGATGGTGACCCACACGGCGCGACGCAGCGCAGCGCACGGCGCCGGCGTTGCGGCAGTTGATCGCGCGCTGCGCGTGCTGGCGGCGTTTCGCGAAGGCGACAGCGTGCTCACCCTCGCGGAGATGGCCGAACGCACGGGGATGTACAAGAGCACGATTCTTCGGCTCTGCGGGTCGCTGGAGCGACATGGGTACCTGCAGCGCCTCGAAGGCGTGGGGTACCGCCTGGGCCCCACCCCGATGAGGCTGGCCAGCCTCTATCAACGGTCCTTCCGCCTCGGCGACCTGGTGGTCCCGGTGCTGCGCGATCTGGTACGCCGCAGCGGCGAGAGCGCGTCGTTCTACGTGCGGGAGGGCACCGTCCGCGTCTGCCTGCACCGCGTGGATTCCCCCCGCGCTGTCCGGGAGCACGTGCGCGAGGGTGACCATCTTCCGCTCGATCGGGGCGCGGCCGGGCGGGTACTCCTCGCCTTCGGCGGAGAAGAGGGCGAAGCCTATGCCCGGATTCGCCGCCGCTACGTGACCGCCACCTTCGGCGAACGGGATCGAGAGACCGCGGCCGTGGCGGCCCCGGTGTTTGGGATCGGTCAGGACCTGGCGGGCGCACTGTCGATCTCCGGGCCGGTGCACCGGTTCTCGCCCAGGACGGCCGCCCGCCTCGCGGGGATGGTGCTCCAGGCCGCCGCCGACCTCACCGCCGCGCTGGGCGGCGACCGGCTGCCGATGGACGAGAGGCTCAGGCGTCATGTCCGCGCCACTTGACGGGATCCGCGTGGTCGACCTCACCAACGTGCTCGCCGGGCCGTTGTGCACGTTCCAGCTCGCCCTGATGGGCGCCGAGGTCATCAAGGTCGAGACCCCGGGGACCGGAGATCTGGCGCGTCAGCTCGGCCCTGACCCAGCGCTGAACCGTGCCCTCATGGGCGCCTCGTTCCTGGCACAGAACGCCGGCAAGCGGTCGGTGACGATCAACCTCAAGCACCCAATCGGGCGCCGCCTCTTCGAGCGCCTGATCGCGTCCGCCGATGTACTGGTCGAGAACTTCCGCCCGGGCGTGATGGCCCGTCTCGGCCTCGGGTACGAGCCGCTCTCGACCATCAACCCGTCGCTCATCTACTGCGCGATCTCCGGATTCGGTCAGGATGGGCCGCTCGCCAGCAACCCCGCCTATGACCAGATCATTCAAGGGATGGCGGGCGTGATGGATGTCACCGGAGACGACGGAACCGGACCGCTGCGTGTCGGCTTCCCGGTTTGTGACACCGTCGGTGGAATAGCCGGGGCGTTCGCCGTGGCCAGCGCCCTGCACCAGCGACGGCAGACCGGGCGCGGGCTCTTCATCGATGTGTCGATGCTGGAGGTTACACTGACCGCGATGGGCTGGGTAGTGTCGAACTACCTGATCGCGGGTGAGCGCCCGACGCGGATGGGCAATGAGAACGTCACGGCCAGTCCGTCGGGTACGTTTGTCACCGGGGATGGGCTCCTGAACATCGCGGCCAACCGGCAGGAGCAGTTCGAGTCCCTGTGCCGGCTGATCGCGCGTCCGGACCTCGCCGAGGACGCGCGGTTCGTCCGACGCGACGACCGGCTGCGCAACCGGCACGCCCTGAAGGTCGAGATCGAGCGGGCACTGGCGGCGCGGCCGGCGGCCGAGTGGGAGCTACTCCTGAACGAGGCGGGTGTACCGGCCGGGCGCGTGCTCTCGGTTCCCGAGATTCTCGCACACCCTCAGGTCGCCGAGCGCGGGCTCACGCAGCGCTTCGAGGAGGTCCCCGGCGCCGGCCGGGCCGTGACCGTGGCCGCCGTCGGCTTCCGGTTCTCCGGCATGCGCCCGCGGGCCGCGGGACCGCCTCCCCGGCTCGGCGAGCACACCGACGAGGTCCTGCGCGGCCTGGGGTTCACCGACGCGGAGATCACGGGGTTTCGAGGGGAGGGAGCCGTATGACCGATCCGGCATCCGACGTCGCGCGGGCCTGGTGGCGGACGGCCATCGTCGATGTCGCCCCCGGGATGATCCGCATCCGCGGATACCCGATCGAACAGCTCATCGGAGGGGTTCCCTTCCCGGTCATGATCTGGTTGATGTTGCGCGGGGAGCTGCCTACCGATGCACAGGCCGCGCTACTGGACGCGGCGCTGGTCGCCGCGGTCGATCATGGGCCGCAGGCCCCCTCCATCGCGATCGCGCGAATGACGGCCACCTGCGGGCTCGGGCTGAACGGCGCGGTGGCTGCGGGCGTGAACGCCCTGGGGGACGTGCACGGTGGGGCCGGGCAGCAGTGCATGGAGCTGTACAATGCTGTGGCTGATGCGTGGACTGGCGGCGTGTCGCTGGCGCATGCCGTGGACACCCACCTCGGCGCCGTCCGCGGCTACGTTCCAGGCTTCGGCCATCGGTTTCACCCGGTCGATCCCCGGGCCAGGCGCCTGCTCGACCTCGTTGAGCAGGCGGCTTCGGCCGGCGCAGTCTCCGGCCGGTTCGCTGCGATCGGTCGGGCGATCGAAGCATGGCTCGCCCGGCGCAAGAGGCGGCCGGTTCCCATGAACATCGACGGTGCCACAGCGGTCGTGTTCTGCGAGCTGGGCTTCCCGCCGGACCTGGGCCGGGGACTCTTCATCCTCTCGCGCACCGTCGGCATCGTGGCGCATGCCTGGGAGCAGACGCGCCAGGGCGAGCGCATCAAGGGCCCCATGCCGCCGCAGGTCGGCTACACGTACGAGGGGCCAGCACCCCGATCGTACGCGGCGGGCGCTTGAAACCCGCTACCCCACCGCCTAGGCTATCCCCTGACGGTCAGGGAGGCTGGCTGAGGTGAGAGGTATTGCGCTGATCGGAATGCCTGCGACCGGAAAGAGTGCGGTCGGGCGGCAGCTCGCGTTGATTCTCGGTCTGCCCTTCGCGGACACGGACGAGATGATCGAGAGCCGCGAAGACGCCTCCATTGCGGAGATCTTCGAGACGCGCGGCGAGGCGGAGTTCCGTGCGCTGGAGGAAGCCTTGATCGCAAAGGTCGCCGCGGCGCCGGGCGTCGTGGCGACCGGCGGCGGGGTGGTGGAACGCGAGCACAACATGCGGGTCCTGCGGGACTGGGGGTGGGTTGTCGCGCTCGTCGCCTCGCCGGACGTCCTGGCGCGCCGGGTCGGGCGGGCCGATCAATGGCCGCTGCTGAAGGGCAACGTAACCGAGAATCTCGAGCGGCTGTGGAAGCGGCGCGAGCCGAAGTACCGGACCGCCGACCTCGTGGTGGATGTCGGGAACGAAGATGTGGACGGTGTCGTCCGGAAAGTCCTCGCGTTCCTGGCCGAGCGGGAGCCGGCGGCGTCGCTGGAGGTCCGTCCGGGTCAGGGGTCGCCCTACCGGGTGGTCGTGGGCGAAGGCATCCTGGGGCTAGCCGGGTACTACGCGCAGGAGGCGGGGCTGGCAGGGCGGATCGGTATCCTGGCGCCGCCCGCGGCCAGCCGGCGGTACGGCGAGCAACTGTGCGACGCGCTGCAGGGCACCGGGTTCACGCCCGTGCTCATCGAGATTCCGTCCGGGGAGAGCGCCAAGACCTGGGATGCCGTCGGCCGGCTCTGCGGCCGGCTGGTGCAGGAGCAGATCGACCGCACGGGATGCCTGATGGCGGTTGGCGGCGAGGAGACGCTCGACGTGGGCGGGTTCCTGGCCGCGACCTACATGCGCGGCATCCCCATCGTGCACGTTCCGACGACGCTGGTAGCGCAGCTCGACAGCTGCATCGGCGGCAAAGTCGCCCTCAATCACGTCCGGGCTAAGAACCTGATCGGGCTCATTCATCACCCACGGCTGGCCGTGGTGGACGTGCAGGCCGCGCGGGCCAGCGGGGCCCGCTCCATCCGTGCCGGGCTGGCCGAGGCCGTCAAGTACGGGGTCATCGCGGATGCTGAGCTGTTCGGCTTCCTCGAGGAGCACGCCGGGGCGCTCGTGGAGACCGATGGGCGCCAGCTCGCGGATCTGGTCGCCTGGTGCCTGCGGGTCAAGGCACGCTTCGTGGAGGAGGATGAACTGGGCACCGGCCGCCGGATGTTGCTCAACTATGGGCACACCTTCGGGTATGCGATCGAGGCATCCACGGGATTCCGCCGGTACACCCATGGCGAGGCAGTGGCCATCGGCATGACGCTGGCCGCCCGGGTCGCGGCCGCCATGGGCCTGGCGCCGGCATCGCTGGAGGCCAGGCAGACCGCACTGCTGCGGCGGTTCGGTCTGCCATGCGACTTTTCCGGTGTGGCGGCGGCGCGGCTGGTGGAAGCGCTGTGGCGCGACAAGAAGCGGCAGGGGGACCGCCTGCGCTTCGTGCTGCCTACCGGGATCGGCCGCGGGGAGGTTCGCAGCGACGTGCCGATCGACCTGGTGGCACGCGTCGTGCACGAGCACGCCGCCCCCGCAGAGGCGCCCCTCGGCACGGGACCATAGGTGCGTCGCCTGCGCGTGGACCTCGGCCCGAGGTCCTACGACGTGCTCATCGGTGCCGGCGTGCTCCTCCTGGCGGGCGCAGACCTCCAAAGCATCGGCGCCAGGGGACAGGTGGCGATCATCACGCAACGCCCCCTGGTCGCGCGATTTGGTGCCCGGCTGGGGGCGGTGCTGGAAGGGGCCGGGTTCGCGGTCCGCACCTTCGTCGTGCCGACCGGCGAACGGGTCAAGAGCCTGCGGCAGGCGACGAACCTCGTCGACGCGCTCGGCACCGCGGGCTTTGCGCGGTCGGATACCATCATCGCCCTGGGCGGCGGCGTCGTGGGCGATCTGGCGGGCTTCGTCGCCGGCATCTACATGCGCGGCGTGCGTCTGGTGCAGATCCCCACGACCCTGCTGGCCCAGATCGACAGCGCCATTGGCGGCAAAACGGCGGTCAACCACTCGCGCGCGAAGAATCTCGTGGGCGTGTATCACCAACCGGCCCTGGTGATCGCCGATGTGGACACGCTGGCCTCGCTGCCTCGCGACGAGCGCAGGGCCGGGCTCGCCGAGGCCGTGAAGTACGGGATGGTGCTGGACGCCGACCTGTTCGATCGGCTGGCGCAGAGCGAGGCGGCAGCCGCGCTGTCAGGCACCCCTTCCTCGCTCGAGGAGATCGTCTACCGCTGCGCCGCGCTGAAAGTCCGCGTCGTCGCGGCCGACGAGCGGGAAGAGGGCCCGCGCGAGGTCCTCAACTACGGTCACACGGTCGGGCACGCGGTTGAGACGGCCTGCGCCGGGAGGTTCGTGCACGGAGAGGCGATCGCGGTCGGCATGCGCGTGGAGGCTGCCATTGCCGTGCGGCTCGGTGTGCTCGATCCTGGCGCCGCCGCGCGGCAGGACGCGCTGCTGCGGGGGTTGGGGCTGCCCACGGCTGTACCCTCCGTGCCGATCGCGGCGATCATGGACGCGATGCGTCTCGACAAGAAGCGCCGCGAAGGGAGGATTCGCTGTACCCTCCCCGAAGGCATCGGCCGTGCGCGGCTGGGCGTGGAGGTGCCCGAGGCGCTCGTCGAGGAGGTCGTGCGCGCGTGCCAG
>JAVHMA010000031.1 GCA_031081715.1 Armatimonadota bacterium
CGATTCGCGCGCGAAGGCAAGAGACGCAAAGAGCTCCGCGAGGCCGGCGTGACATTTTCACGGAACAGATAGGGTGACAAAATCACTGAACGCCGACAGCGGAGAGACCCCGGCATGGCCGCGCGCATGCGTCGGCCTCTACAATGGAGCACATGGACCCCGTCAGGCTCTACGCGTACCTCGAGAAGGCGCGGGACCGGCTGCTGGACTGGATCCGCCCGCTGGACCCGGCGCAGTATGTGCGCGAGTTCCCCTTCGGGAAGCGCACGCTGAGCGCCACGCTCGCGCATATCGCGCTCTCCGAGTGGTTCTATGCGCTCCGGCTGACGCGCAAGACGCCGCCGCCGCGGTCCGGGTGGCCGCTCGACGAGGACCGGCCGCCGCCGTTCGCCGAGCTGGAGGCCGTCTGGCTGGCGCAGGCGCGCCGCACGCGGGCCGCGATCGCCGGTGTCGAGGACTGGAGCCGGGAGCTGGAGTACACGGTCCGGTGGGACGGCACGCCGGTGGTCATCACGGTCAGTCCGGGAGACATCTTCTCGCAGCTTCTGATCCACGAGGCGCACCACCGCGCGCAGGCGATGGCGATGCTGCGCCAGCTCGGCGTCGCGGCCGAGGACCTCGACTACAACGTCCTCATGTACCGGCGGCGGGACGCATAGGCCGTGGCCATGGACCCCGTCCTCATCCAGCTCGGCCCGCTCGCGATCCGCTGGTACGGCGTGCTGCTCGCGGCGACCATCGGCCTCGCCATCGTCGTCGCCTACCGCCTGGGCCCGCGCCTGGGTGTGCCCGCCGCGGTGGTGGACCGGACCGCCGTGACTTGTGCCGTCGCCGCGCTGGTCGGTGCGCGGATCGGCTACGTCGTCTCGCACCCCGGCCAGTTTTCTACGCTCCTCGACGTCGTGCGCGTGGACCAGGGCGGGCTCTCCTCGCACGGCGCGCTGGCGGCCGGGCTGCTCTATGTGACGTGGGCCGCGCGGCGCGCGGGAATCTCGGTCTGGGCCTTCGCGGACGCGTTCGTGTGGGCGGTCCCCATCGGCAACGTGCTCGTGCGCATCGGGAACTTCATCAACGGCGAGCTCTACGGCGACCCCACGTCGCTGCCCTGGGGCGTGCGGTTCGCCACCGCGCCGGACGTCCCGCGCCACCCCCTGCAGCTCTACGAGGCGGCGCTGGCGGTCGCGATTTTGCTCTACGCCCGCCGTGTGGCTGCGCGGCGGCGGTTTGCGGGGGAAGTCTTCTGGACGATCGTGGTCGCGACCTCGCTCGGCCGCCTGGCCTTCGACGCCCTGCGCAGCGACGTCCGCGTGCTGGGACCGCTGGCACTGGGGCAGGTCCCGGCGCTGATCCTGGTGGTCTGGGGCGCCTGGGCGCTATGGCAGGGCGCGCGGCACCCGCCGCAGGCATCGTGACCCCGATCTCCGAAAACGCCGGGCCTGGCCTCACGCGGGCCGCGGACCGCGGCGTCCGACACGCAGCGCCATCGCGACCGCGCGCCAGACGAGCAGGCAGACGAGCGTCAGCCCCAGCGCCACGCCCACGAAGATCAGGAAGCTCGGGCCGAAGGGCCGGCCGAGCCAGAGCTGCCTTAGTGCCAGCCCCGCCGGCACCGCGACCAGCCAGGTGAGCAAAAACCGCGCCGCGGCCGGGCGCCGGTAGGTACCGAGCACGCGGGCGGCGGCGAACCAGGCCAGCCATAGCGGCACGGCGGTGCGCAAGACCTCCCCGGGGCCGGGCGCGATGTTGTGGAACCGCAGCCCGAGCACGGTGAAGACCAGCAGGCTCGCCGCGTCACCGTAGGCCAGCCAGGGTGCCGCGGGCCGGAGGCGGCCGCGCAGTACCGGCTTGGCGGGCCCCGCGTGGGCGTCGGACATCGTCAGCGCAGCAGCGCCGCCACCTGCGCGCCGAGCGCGGCGACGGTAGACGGCAGAATGCCCGTCTGGATGACGGCCGCAGCGGCGACCAGGACCGCCAGGTTCAGCAGCGGGCTGGCGTGAAGCCGCACGGCCGCGCCCGCTGTACCGCTACCGGGGGCGATCGCTGTTGCGTCGGCGTGGACGACCCCGGACCGCTGCGCCGGTGTGACGCCGGCTGAGGGGGCCGGCGAGAACATGACGTAGGCGACGCGCAGGTAATAGTACACCGAGACCACGCTGGTCAGGAACCCGACCAGCGCCAGGATCACGCCCGGCAGTCCGGCGTCCGCCGCAGCCAGGAAGACCCCGAGCTTCGCCATGAACCCACCGGTGGGCGGCAGCCCGGCGAGCGAGACCATGAATAGCCCGCCGGCGACGGCGAGCAGCGGTGCGCGCGCCGAGAGTCCGGCGTAGTCGTCGATCCGGTCGGCCTCAGCGCCGCCGCGCTCCAGCGCGATCGCCACGGCGAACGCCCCGGTGCCCATCGCCGCGTAGACCAGCAGGTAGGTGATGACCGCGCCGACCGCCTGGGGGGTCCCGACCGCGACGCCGACGAGCAGGTAGCCGGCGTGCGCGATGCTCGAGTACGCCAGCATGCGCTTGTAGCTGGTCTGCAGCAGGGCGGCCAGGTTGCCGACGACCATCGTCAGCACGGCCAGCGCGCCGAGCAGCGCGCTCCAGTGCAGCGCGAGCGCGCCGAGCGTCATGGGGAAGACGCGCACGAGCGCAACGAACGCGCCGATCTTGGCCACCACCGACATGAACGCGGCCGCCGGGAACGGTGCGCCCTCGTAGACATCGGGCGCCCACGTGTGGAACGGCACCAGCGCCGCCTTGAACCCCAGCCCGATCACGAGCAGGCCCACGCCGGCCGCGGCGCTGGCGGAGACCGGCTGCGCCGAAAACGCCGCGCCGATCTCGGGCAGGCGCGTGGTGCCGGTCGTCCCGTAGACGAGCGCCACGCCATAGAGAAAGAACGCGCTGGCGAACGCGCCGAGCAGGAAGTACTTTATGCCCGCCTCTTGCGAGCGGACGCTGCCGCGCCCGGTCGCGGCCAGCACGTACAGCGGCACCGAGAGGGTCTCCAGCGCCAGGAACAACAGCAGCAGGTCGCGGCTCGCGGCCATGAGCATGGCCCCGAGCCCGGCGACCAGCACCAGGAAGTAGTACTCCCCTCGGTCCAGCCCGCCCCGGCGCAGGTACTCCGGCGCGACCAGGAGACCGAGCGCGGTCGCCGCCAGCGCGAGCGTCTGACCCGCGCGCGTCAGGCCGTCGCGGACGTAGGTGCCCGCGAACCCCACCCCATCGGGCAGGCCCAGGCCGAGCCACGCCGCGGCCACTGCGCCCGCCACAGCGGCGACGACCAGGAGCCCGCGGCGTGCGGGCGGCAGCCACAGGTCGGCCAGCAGCACGACCATCGCCACGGCCAGCACGACGAGTTCGGGCGCGAGGAGGCCGAGCGGCACGGGCGGGATACTGGTCATCGCGGCTCCCTGGCCTGGGGGACGATGCGCTGCTGTGCCGGGCGCTCCAGACGGTCCAGCGCCGCGCGGACTGCCGCCTCCGAGCGGTCGAGGAGCGGCCGCGGGTACAGCCCGATGGCGAAGATCAGCGCGACGAGCGGCGCGAACGCCAGCAGCTCGCGCGGGGTGATCTCGGTGAGCCGCTCCGGGTGCCGCGCGGTCGCCGGGCCGTGCATCACCTGCTGGTAGGCCCACAACAGGTAGACCGCGGACAGGATCACCCCGAGGACGCCCAGCGCGGCCCACCAGGCCGACACACGGAAGGCGCCCAGCAGGATCAGGAACTCACCGACGAACCCGTTCGTGCCCGGCAGCGCGGCCGACGAGAGCAACACGATCGTGAAGAGCGCGGCGAACCGCGGCATCCGCGCCGCGACCCCGCCGTAGTCGGCGAGCTCCCGCGTGTGCGTGCGGTCGTAGAGCACGCCCACGATCATGAAGAGCGCACCGGTGCTGATCCCATGGTTCACCATCTGGAGCAGGCTGCCCTGGAACCCCTGCTCGTTGAGCGCGGCGATGCCGAGCATGACGAAGCCCAGGTGGCTCACGCTGGAGAACGCGATCAGCCTCTTGAAGTCGGTCTGCGCCCACGACACCGCGGCGCCGTAGACGATGCCGACGATCGCCAGCGCGGCCAGCAGCGGCGCGGCGGCGACCAGGGCCTCGGGGAACAGCATCGGTCCGAACCGGACGAACCCGTAGGTGCCCATCTTCAGCAGCACGGCCGCCAGGATGACGCTCCCCGCGGTCGGCGCCTCGGTGTGCGCGTCGGGCAGCCAGGTGTGTAGTGGCCAGACGGGCACTTTCACCGCGAACGCGAGCGCAAACGCCGCGAAGAGCCACCCCTGCACGCCGGCGTCCAGCCGGACCTCCGCCAGACGCTGCAGGTCGAACGTCCGCTCGCCGAGCTGCCCGGCCGCTAGCGCGTGCAGGACCAGGATCGCCACCAGCATGAGCACGCTCGCCGCCATGGTATAGAGGAAGAACTTGATCGCGGCGTAGCGGCGGTTGGGCCCGCCCCAGACCCCGATCAGGAACGCCATCGGGATCAGCACCGCTTCCCAGAAGACGTAGAACAACACCAGGTCCAGGCTGAGGAACGTGCCGAGCACCGCGGTCTGCAGCCCCAGCATGGCGATCGTGTACGCCTTGACCCGCTCGGTGATCGAGCCCCACGAGCCCAGGAGCGCCACCGGGAAGATCACGGCCACCAGGCCGACGAGCAGGAGCGAGATCCCGTCCACGCCCACCGCGTAGCCGACCCCCAGCCCCGGGATCCAGGCGGCGCGCTCCACGAGCTGCAGGCCGCCGGAGGAGGCGTCGAACGCGCCGACCACCCGCGCCGCGAGCACGGCCGCCGCCAGCGAGACCAGCAGGCCCAGCCAGCGAACGGTGTCGGGCCGGCCGCGCGGGATCAACGCGACCAGCAGCGCGCCGACCAGCGGCAGGAAGATGAGCTGCGTCAGCATCGCCCCCGCCTACCTCAGCATCCAGAACACCAGGATGAGCACGGTGCCGGCCAGCACGCCTAGCGCGTACTGGCGGGCGTAGCCGGTCTGCCACCGCCGTACGTCCGCGCCCAACCGCGCCAGCCCACGGCCTACCCCATTCACCAGCGCGTCGATCGCGCCGAGGTCCACCGGGCCGGCGAGCCACCGCCCCAGCGCCCGCGCCGGCCGTAGCAGCGCGGCCTCGTAGAGGGCGTCAATGTACCAGCGCTGCTCGAGGACGCCGCCGAGTGCGCCCAGCGCCGGGTCGCGCCGGCCGCGGTGCAGCGTCCAGCCGAGCGCGACACCGGCCGCGGCCACGGCGACCGAGAGGACCATCAGCGGGCCCGCGGGCGCGTGCACCCCGGCGAGCGCGCCGTCCGGGTGCGGCAGCGCTGGCTCCAGGAAGCGCAGCAGCGGCTCGCCGGCCGCGCGGGCGCCGAGGCCCCCCCCGGCCACCGAGAGCACCGCGAGCAGCGCCATCGGCCAGAGCATCACCGGCGGCGCCTCGTGCGGCCGGGCCCCGGGTTCGGCCGGGCGCCCCGAGAAGGTGAGCAGCGCCGCGCGCGTGATGTAGACCGCGGTCACGAAGGCCGTCAGCAGCCCGAGCAGGTACGGCAGGTAGTTGCCCGTGGCCATCCCGAGCGCGAACGCGTGCTCGAGGATCAAATCCTTGCTGAAGAATCCGGCAAACGGCGGCACCCCGGCGAGCGCCAGCCCGCCAACGACGAACCCCAGCGCCGTCTGCCGCAGCGGCCGCGCCAGGCCGCCGAGCCGCCGCACGTCGATGACGTCGTGCATCGCGTGCATGACGCTGCCCGCCGCCAGGAAGAGCAGCGCCTTGAAGAACGCGTGGGTCACCAGGTGGAACATGCCGGCGGCGGGCGCGAACGCGCCCATCGCCACGAACATATAGCCGAGCTGGCTGATCGTGGAATACGCCAGCACGCGCTTGAGGTCATGCTGACGGAGCGCGACGGTAGCGGCGAAGAACGCGGTCAAGGCGCCAAGGACCGCGACGACGGCCATCGCCCCCGGCGTCGCCAGGAACAGCCCGCCCAGCCGCGCGATCAGGAAGACCCCGGCGGTGACCATCGTGGCGGCATGGATGAGGGCGGAGACCGGCGTGGGGCCCTCCATCGCGTCGGGCAGCCACACGTGGAGCGGAATCTGCGCCGACTTGCCGGTGGCGCCCGCGAACAGCAGCAGCGCCGCGGCCAGACGTACGCCGCCGGGCAACGCGGAGGCGGCCTCGCCGACCTTCAGGATGTCCAGGCTGCCCACACTGGTGAACAGGAGGAAGAGGCCCAGCAGGAACGCTGCGTCACCCACGCGGTTGGTGACGAAGGCCTTGCGGCCCGCGGTGGCCGCCGCCGGCCGGTCGAACCAGAACCCGATGAGCAGGTACGAGCAGACGCCCACGAGTTCCCAGCCGACGAACAGCACCAGCAGGTTGCCCGCGGTCACCAGCAGCAGCATCGCAAAGACGAACAGGTTCAGGTAGGCGAAGAATCGCGCGGGATGCGGGTCGCCTGCCATGTACCCGATCGCGTACACGTGGATCAGGAACCCGACCCCGCTCACCACCAGCGCCATGGTGAGCGCGAGCGGGTCCACCAGCAGACTGGCGTCCACCACGAGCGCCCCCGCACCGAACCAGGCGCCCAGCGGCACCGGGATCGGGCCCGCCTCCGGGCCGAGCGCGCGGTAGGCGGCGAGCAGCCCGAGTGCCGTGGCGAAGCTTCCGGCCACCGCCGCCGACCCGATCAGGCCGGGGCCGATGCGCCCGAGGCGCCGGCCCAGCAGGCCGTTCGCGAGCCAGCCGGCCAGTGGCCACGCCAGCAGCAGCAGTACGCCCGCGGGCGCCAGCCCCTCCACCCTAGCCTCGCAGCAGGTCCACGTCGTCGATGTCCACGGTCTCGCGCGATCGGAAGATGTCCACGATCAACGCCAGCCCGACGACGACCTCCACCGCGGCGATCACCAGGACGAAGAAGACGATCACCTGCCCGTCGATGGACAGGTGCTGCCGCGCGAAGGTGACGAACGCCAGGTTGACCGAGTTGAGCATGAGTTCGACCGACATGAAGATGATGAGGGCGTTGCGGCGCACGAGCACGCCGGCGGCGCCCAGCGTGAAGAGCACCGCGCTCAGCGCCAGGTACGCCGTCGCCGGGACCACGCTAGCGACCCTCCCCCCCGGCCGGCGGTCGCCGGCCGAGCAGCACCGCGGCGACGATGCCCACGAGCATGATGACCGCGGCCAGCTCGAACGGCAGCAGGTAGCCGGCCAGGAGCGCCGCGCCCACGGCCTGCGCGGTGCCGAACCCCTGGGGCACCGCGGGAAACGGCCGGGCGGCGCCGAGGGCGGCCACGAGCAGCGCGGCCAGGTAGCCGGCCGCCACCGCCGCCGCCGCGACGGCCTGCCGGGGCAGCTTGACCGCCGGGCCCTCGCCCGAGCGAACGTTGAGCAGCATGATGACGAACAAGAACAGGACGACGATCGCGCCGGCGTAGATGATGACCTGGAGCACGGCGACGAACTGAGCCGCCAGCACCAGGTACGTCACGGCGAGCGATGCCAGCACGATCAGCAGGGCGATCGCGCTGTGCACCGGCTGCCGCGCGGCCACCACCCCGATCCCGCCGGCGACCGCGAGCGCGGCCGCAGGGAGGAAGACCGCCCACTCCACGCTACACCTCGCGCCCGGGATCGCGGCCCGATGCGCCCGGATAGGGCTCGGTCAGCATCCCCTTGGTGTAGATCATCGACGCGCGGGTGTACCCCGCCAGCTCGTAGTCGTGGCCCAGGACGATGGCGCCGGTGGGGCACGCCTCCTCGCAGAAACCGCAAAAGATGCAGCGGAGCATGTTGATCTGGAACTCCTCGGCGTGCCGCTCGCCCTTGCTCACCTGCCGCTCCGGCGTGTTCTCGGCCGCCTTCACGTAGATCGCCTGCGAAGGGCAGACGATCACGCACAGCTCGCAGCCGACGCACCGCTCCAGGCCGTCGGCGTAAAGCGTCAGCCAGTGGCGGCCCTTGAACCGGGCGGCCACGGGCGGCTTCACGTCGGGGTACGGCGCGGTGACCCGCCGGCGAAACAGGTATCGGCCCGTGATGAGCAGCCCGCGGAGCATGGCGACGGTCTGGCGGAACACCGCGGCCACGGTCCTATCCTCCCCTCCAGGCCAGGATCGCGGCGGTGACGAGCAGGTTCAGGAAGCCGATCTCGATGAGCACTTTCCAGCTCAGCGCCATGAGCTGGTCCTGCCGCACGCGCGGGAGCGTGGCACGCAACCAGACCGCGAAGAACGCGAAGGCCAGTGTCTTGACGGCCACCCACACCGGCCCGGGGAGCAGCGGGCCGTGCCAGCCGCCGAGGAAGAGGTTGGCGGCCAGCAGCCCCATGGTCACGATGCCGACGTACTCGCCGACGTAGAACATGGCGAAGTTGAACCCGCCGTACTCGGTCTGGTAGCCGGCGATGAGCTCCTGCTCCGACTCGGGCAGATCGAAGGGCGCGCGGCCGGTCTCGGCGATCGCGCCAAGCAGGAACAGCACGAACGCCACGGGCTGGGTGACCGCGAACCAGACGCGCTGCTGCGCGTTCACGATCTCCACCAGGCTCAGCGTGCCGGCCGAGAGCACGACGGACGCCACCGCCAGGCCCAGCACCAGCTCGTAGCTGAGCACCTGCGCCGAGGATCGCAGGCTCCCCATCAAGGCGTACTTGCTGTTCGCCGCCCACCCGCCCAGGATGATGCCGTATACCCCGATCGAGGACGCGCCCAGCACCAGCAGGATGCCCACGTTCACATCCGCCACCACGAGCGGCACCGGGCGGCCCAGCACCGTGAGCGTCGGGCCGAGCGGGATGACCGCGTAGACGAACAGCGCGGTGATCATCGCGATGCCGGGCGCGATCCAGTAGACGAGCGGGTCGGCGCCGGCCGGCCGGAAGCTCTCCTTGAAAATGAGCTTGACCGCGTCCGCGAACGGCTGGAGCAAACCCGCCGGCCCGACGCGGTTCGGCCCGTAGCGGAGCTGGAAGCCGGCGATGAGCCGGCGCTCGAACAGCGTCATGTACGCGCACACGGTGAGGACGAGCGCGAGCATGACCGCGCTCTTCACCGCGGCGACCAACAGCGCCTCGACCATCAGCCGGCCCGTCCCCGGCTCACGGCGCGCCGCCCGCGGCCGCCGCCACCAGCGGCCGCACCGTGACCGCGACCACGGCGTGCGGCCATCGCACCAGCGCGTAGGCCGACACCGCGTCGAACCCACGCGGGAGCAGGACCTGTCCAGGCGCGGTCACGTCGGTCACGCGCGCCTGGAGCACGACGGCGCCGTGCCCGGTCGCCAGCTCGACCAGCGCGCCCGGCTCGACCCCGAGGCGCGCCGCGTCGTCGGGGTGGATCAGGCAGTGCGGCGCGCCGGCCAGCGCCGTGATGCCGCGGCACCGGCCGGTCGTGGCGCCCTGCGTGAACAGGTGGTCGATCGTCGCCAGAATCAGCTCGGCGCTTCCACCACCCGCTCCGGCCGCCACAGCGCCCGCCGGCACGTCGCCCGCGAGCCGGGCGGGCACCGGCGCCACCGGCAGGATGGCCCCGGCCTCGACGCCAGGGGTGGCCGCGCGGAGCGCCTCGAACAACTCGTCCCCGGTGCCGTAGGTGAACAGCGCGCCCAGCCGCGCGGCGATCAGACTGAAGATCTCGCGGTCGCCCCGCGCGGCCCCGGGTCCGCGCACCGCGGCCCGCAGCGGGAGGGTGCGGCCCTCCAGGTTCGTCACCGTGCCGTCCTTCTCGGGGAGCACCAGCGACGGCAGCACGACGTCGGCGGCCTCGGCGGTCGCTGAGAGGAAGGCCTCGTGCACGACCAGGAACCCCACGCCCCGTCGCGCGGCGTCCCACGCGCTGCGGTCGGTGACCGCGGTGGCCGGGTCGCTGCCGGCGACGTAGAGCACATCCAGGTCGCCGGCGGCCGCGCGCCGCAGGATCTCCGGCGCCGGCCAGCCGCCGGCCCCGGGCAGCAGCCCGAAGCGCTGCGCGCCGATGTCGTTGCCCTTGCCGCGCGCGACGTGCAGCACGCCGCCGCTGTGCTCCGCGATCCGTACCGCGGCGGCCAGCACCGCGGACCCGCCCGGGCCGTCGAGCGCGAACCGACCGACGACCACGTGGACGCGGCGTCCCGCCGCGATCGCCGCAACCGCGGCCTCCAGGCCCGGCGGCGGGCCGGCCGCGCCGCGCTCCAGCGCGTCGGCCAGCGCGCCGGTCTCGGCGGCGAGCCGGTCGGCGCGGACCAGGCGCTCCCAGCGCGCGTGGCGGCGCACCTCTAGCCGGCGCGCGTGCAGCAGCAGCAGCGCGGCGCCGCGGTCCACCGCGGCCTTCATCCGCAACCAGAGGATGGGGTACTCCTCGGTGACGTCGCAGCCGACCAGCAGGAAGACGTCGCCGCGCGCGATCTCCTCCAGCGGCGCACGCAGTCCCCAGGCGACCTCCAGGCTGGCGCCGCCGGGCGGGGCGTCCACCCGGTGGTCGCGGTGCGGCGTGCCGATGACCTCGCCGAACAGCCGTGCGGCGACGAGCGCGTCCTCGTTGGACAGGCGTCGGCCGCCCAGGAAGGCGACGCGGCCGGGGGCGCGATCGCGCGCCGCGCGCAGCCGTGAGGCCACCAGGTCGAGCGCCTCCTCCCACGAGGCCTGGGTCAGGCGGCCGTCGCGCCTCACCAGCGGCGCGGTCAGCCGCTCGCCCGAGGCCACATAGTCGTGGCCGAAGAAGCCCAGGTCGCACAGCCAGATGTCGTTGACCGCCGGCGCCTCGCGGGCGCGCGTGCGGACGATCTCGCCCCCGCGCACGTCGAACCACACCGCGCACCCCAACCCGCAGTGCGTGCAGGTGGACGGCACCGGCTCGTTGTCCCACGGCCGCGCGCGGAACCGGTACGTCCGGCTGGTCAGCGCGCCCACCGGACAGATCGCGATGGTGTTGCCGATAAACTTCGACTCCACCGGCAGGGTGAAGGGCGTGTTGATCTCGCTCGTAAACCCGCGCTCGAACCCCTTGAGCGCGTCGTCGCCGGCGATGATCTCCCCGAAGCGCACGCACCGCCAGCACAGAATGCACCGTTCGCGGTCGAGCGTCAGCACGGGCCCGAGCGAGACCGGCTTCGCGAAGTCACGCTTGGCCTCCACGAAGCGGCTGCGGCCCGGTCCCCAGCGGAAGGTCTGGTCCTGCAGCGGGCACTCCCCGCCCTTGTCGCAGATGGGGCAGTCCAGCGGGTGGTTGATGAGGAGGAACTCGAGGATCGCCTCCTGGCCGGCGACGACCTCAGGGTCGGTGGTGGAGACCACCATGCCATCGGCCGCCGGCAGCGTGCACGACGTCTGCAGCTTTCCCATCCGGTCGACCTTCACCAGGCACATCCGGCAGGCGCCCAGTGGCGGCATCCGGTCGTGGTAGCAGAAGATCGGGATCTCGATGCCGGCGGCCCGGGCGGCCTGGTAGACGGTGGTGCCCGGCGGCACGGTCACCGCGCGGCCGTCGATGGTCAGCGTGACGGTACGGACCGCCGGGTCAGTGGCCACGCGTCGCCCCCGCGATGTACCGCTCGTACTCGTCCCGAAAGTGCCGCAACGACGCCACCAGGCTCGGCGGCACGCTCTCGCCCAGCGGGCAGAAGCAGGTCCCGGTCATCCCGCGCGCGATCCCCTCCAGCAACGCCAGGTCTTCGGGCCGGCCCCGGCCGTGGAGGATGCGCTCCAGGACCTGCGTGGCCCAGATCGTGCCCTCGCGGCACGGCGTGCACTTCCCGCACGACTCCTCGCGGTAGAACTCCACCGTGCGGGCGATGATCTCGACCATGTCCGCGGAGTCGTCGATGACGATGACCGCCGCCGACCCCAGCATCGAACCCAGCACCCGCAGGCTGTCGTAGTCCATCGGCACGTCGAGGTGGTCCGCGACAAGCGGCATCGACGACGACCCGCCGGGGAACGCGGCTTTGAAGCGCCGGCCCGGCCGCAGGCCGCCCGCGTAGTCGAAGATGAGCGAGCGCAGCTTCACGCCCAGCGGCGCCTCGTAGACCCCGGGCCGCACCACGTGCCCGCTGACCGAGAACAGCGCCGGCGGCCCGTAGTCCTTGTAGCGCTCCGGCCCCAGCGTCAGGATCACCGGCACGTGGCAGAGCGTCTCGACGTTGTTGAGCAGGGTGGGCCGCTGGTAGAGGCCGGCCTGCGCCGGGAACGGCGGCCGCAGCCGCGGCAGGGCGCGGCGCCCCTCGAGCGACTCGAGCAGCGCGGTCTCCTCGCCGGCGATGTAGGCGCCCGCGCCCGAGTGGACCACGATCTCGACGTCGCGCGCCGACCCAAAGACGCCACGCCCCACCAGCCCGGCGGCGCGCGCCTGCTCCAGCGCCGCCTCCAGCGTGCGGCGCGCGCGGTAGAACTCCCGGCGGAGGTAGACGTACGCCTTGCGGGCGCCGACCGTGAGCGCGGCGATCAGCACGCCCTCGATGAGCAAGTGCGGGGCGCCCTCGAGCAGCGTGCGGTCCTTGAAGGTGCACGGCTCGCCCTCGTCGCCGTTGACGACCACGTAGGTCACGGGGGCCTGGCGCGGGATGAACTTCCACTTCTGGCCCGTGGGAAAGCCCGCCCCGCCCTTGCCGCGCAGGCCGGAAGCGACCAGCGCCTCGATCACGGCCTCGGGCGCGAGCTCGCCCGCGGCGACGCGCCGGGCCGCCTCGTACCCGCCGGCCCGCCGGTACGGCTCGAGCTCGGTCATCCCGGGCGTCTGCGCCCAGCGGAGCACGATCGACTCGGGCATCGCAAACGTCGTCATCGGCTACGGGTAGCGCTCCAGCAGGCGGTCGATGTCGCCGGGGGTCACGCGTGCCCAGCGGTCCTCGTCGACGAGCACCGCCGGCGCCTCCTCGCACGCGGCCAGGCACTCCACGGTGCGCAGCGTGAACCGCCCGTCGGCGGTGGTCTCGCCCGACGCCACGCCCAGCCGCTCACCGAACCGGCGCACCACGGCCGCGCAGCCGTTGAGCATGCACGCCAGGTTCGTGCACACCTGAATGACATGGCGCCCGACGGGCTTCAGGTAGAACAGGCGATAGAACGACGCGACCGACGCGACCTCGGAGACGGGCAGGTCGAGCGCCTCCGCTACGCCGGCCAAGGCCTCGGGCGAGAGGTAGCCGTGCTCCCGCTGCGCCACGAACAGCGCGGGCAACAGCGCGGACTGCCGGTGTTCGTAGAGGCCGACGAGCCGCGCGATCTCGGCCCGCGCCTCGGCCCCGAGCGGGCGGGCGGGCGGCCCACTCACCGGTCGACGTCCCCGAGCACGATGTCGATGCTCGCGATGGCGACCACCACGTCGGCCACGGTGCCCCGGTGAATCATCACCGGCAGCGCCTGCAGGTTGTTGAACGACCCGCTCCGCACGCGCACGCGGGCAGGCCGGTTGCTCCCGTCGCTCACCAGGTAGTACCCCTTCTCCCCACGCGGCGACTCGACCGCAGCGTAGACCTCGCCGGGAGGGGGGTGCAAGCCTTCGCTCACGAGCTTGAACTGGTGGATGACGGCCTCCATGCTGCGCGTGAGCTCCGCACGCGGGGGCAGCGCCACCTTGCGGTCATCTACGATCCACGGCCCGCCCGGAAGCCGGTCGAGGGCCTGCGTGATGATGCGCCGGCTCTGCCGCATCTCCTCGAGCCGCACGAGGTAGCGGTCGAAGGCGTCCCCGTTCCAGCGCACAGGGACGTCGAAATCGTACTGGTCGTAGCCGCTGTAGGGGAACGCCTTCCGCACGTCGTAGGCGACCCCCGAGCCCCGCAGCATCGGCCCGGTGCACCCATAGCGCAGGGCGTCCTGGGCGCTCAGCACCGCGATGCCCTCGGTCCGCCGCCGCCAGATCAGGTTGTCGGTCAGCAGCCGGTCGTACTCGTCGATCCGCGCCGGGAGCCGGTCCATCAGCGCGCGCACCCGGGCCTCGAACCCCTCCGGCAGATCCCACTGCATCCCACCGATGCGGAGGAAGCCGTGCATCATGCGCTGTCCGGAGACCATCTCGAGGATGTCGAGGATCTCCTCGCGATCCTGCAGGCAGTAGAGGAACAGACTGGTCACGTTCAGATCGATCGCGCTCGACCCCAGCGCGACCAGGTGGCTGGCGATGCGCGACAGCTCCGAGAGGATCACGCGGGCGGCCTGGGCGCGCGGCGGCGGCGTCACCCCGAGCAGCTTCTCCACCGCGAGCACATAGGCGGTCTCCTCGACGAACGTGGCCAGGTACTCGATGCGCGCCGGGAAGACGATGTTCTGGTGGTAGGTCCGGTGCTCCATCTCCTTCTCGAACCCGGTGTGGAGGTAGCCGATCACCGGGGTGGCCCCCAGGATCACCTCGCCTTCGAGCTCGAGCACGAGTCGCAACACCCCGTGCGTCGAGGGGTGCTGCGGGCCCATGTTCAGGATGATCGTCTCGGTCCGGGCCTCAGGCATCTCGCGTTCGCGCGTCTCCCCCGGTCGCGGGCCGCCGGGCTGCGGCGGGCGCGGACCGGTCTCGCGCCCTACGGGCGCGGCGGCGTCCTGGGTACGATCTCGCTGGGTGTCCTCGGCGTGTGCCCGAGGAACTCGACCGGCTCCTCCGTGAGCGGGAAGTCCTTGCGGAGCGGATGGCCCTCCCAGTCATCGGGCATCAGGATCCGGGTCAGACGCGGGTGCCCGGTGAACCGAATCCCGAACATATCGTACACTTCGCGCTCCAGCCAGTCCGCTCCCGCCCACAGCCCGGTGACGCTCGCCACCGTTGGCGGGTCGCCCTCGACGACCGCACGCACACGGAGCCGCTCTGGCGGCGCGTACCAGGTCAGCAGGTAGACCACCTCGAACCGTGGTGCCACCGGGTGGCGGTCCACCGCGGTCAGGTCGGTCAGCACCGGCGGCCCGCCGGGCGCCTCGTGCAACAACCGCAGCGCGTCGAGCGCGCGCGCGCCGGGGACGACCAGGGTGACCTCGTCGCGGAAGGCGACGACCCGCGCTTCGGGCCCGAACTGCTCGACGACCTGCGCGGCGCGCGCGGCGGGACCGATCATCGGCGGCCCCCGCTGCGGTCGATCTGCTCGAGCAGCTGCAGGAACCCGTGCAGCAGCGCCTCGGGACGGGGCGGGCAGCCCGCGACATAGACGTCCACCGGGATGATCTTGTCCACCCCTTGGACCAGCGCGTAGTTGTTGAACACGCCGCCGCAGGACGCGCAGTCGCCCATGGCGATGACCCACTTGGGCTCGAGCATCTGGTCGTAGATGTGGCGGATGACCGGCCCCATCTTCTGGGAAACGCGGCCCGAGACGATGAGGAGGTCGGCCTGGCGGGGCGAGGCGCGGAAGAGCTCGCTGCCGAATCGGGCCAGGTCGAAGCGCGCGGCCGCGGTAGCCATCATCTCGATCGCGCAGCACGCCAGCCCGAACTGCGCGGGCCAGATGCTGCTGCGGCGCGCCCAGGCCTTCATCCGCTCCACGGTTGTGGTCAGGAGCCGCCGCTCGACCTCCGCGGCCTCGGGCGGGCGGGCGGCCGTGGTCACTCCCACTCCAGGGCCCCCCGCTTCCAGGCGTAGACCAGCCCCAGTCCCAGCAGGCCGACGAAGACCGCCATGGCGTTGAACGCGTAGACGCCGAACTGCCGGAAGGCGACCGCCCAGGGGAACAGGAACGCGGTCTCGATGTCGAACAGGATGAACAGCATCGCGATCACGTAGTAGCGGATCGGGATGCGCTCGCGCGCCGAGCCCACGGGCCACACCCCGGACTCATAGGGCAACAGCTTGGGGGGCGTCGGGCGGCGCCCGCCGAGCAGCGCGTGCGCGCCGAGCAGCGCCACGGTGATCCCCACGACCAGGACGAAGTGGACGAGGACGGGCAGATACTCGGTGAGGGCGGTCATCGCTCGCGGGTGGCGACCGCGGGCCCGGCGGCGGCCGGCATCATCATCGCAGAGGGCGGTGGGGGTGTCAACGCCGCCTCACGCCCGCCGGGCAGGCAGGCGCCGCACCGACGCCAGGATGCGCGGAAGCAGCGCCAGCACGTGGTCGACCTCCGCTTCGGTCGTCGGTCGTCCCAGCGAGAAGCGCAGCGTGCCGGCCGCGAGCGCGGGGGGTAAGCCGAGCGCGACAATGACGTGCGAGGGCTCCAGGCTGCCCGAGGTGCACGCCGACCCGCTGGACGCCGCGACGCCCTCGAGGTCGAGCGCCAGCAGCAGCGACTCGCTGTCCGCGTCCTCGAACGAGACGCTCACGATCCCGGGGAGACGGCGGGTCGGGTGCCCGTTGATCCGCGCGCCCGGGAGCGCGGCCAGGCCCGCCGCGAGCCGGTCGCGCAGGCATCCGAGGCGCGCGGCGTCGTCTGCCAGGCGCGCCGCGGCGAGGCGCGCCGCGACACCGAACCCCACGATGGCCGGAACAGGCTCCGTGCCGCCGCGGCGACCATGCTCCTGGCTGCCACCGTGCAGGAGCGGCTCCAGCCGAACCCCGGCGCGGACGTAGAGCGCCCCCACTCCCTTCGGCCCGTAGCGCTTGTGCGCGGACAACGAGAGCAAATCTACCCCCAACGTCGCCACGTCGAGGGGCACGATGCCGGCGCTCTGCGTCGCGTCGGTGTGCACGAGCACGCCGTGCGCGCGCGCGACCGCGGCGACCTCCGCAACCGGGCCCAGCGTGCCGATCTCGTTGTTGCCGTGCATGAGGGAGATCAGGCGCGTCTGCGGCCGGATCGCGCGGCGGACCGCGTCGGGGTCGACCAGCCCGTCGCCGTCCACCGGCAACACCGTGACCGCGGCGCCCAGGCGCTCCGCCCACCGGCAGGGCTCCAGCACCGCGTGGTGCTCCGTGGCCGCGGTGATGAGGTGAGTCTGCGCGGGGCCGTGCGCGAAGACCACGCCCAGGATCGCGGCGTTGTTGGCCTCGGTGGCGCCCGAGGTGAAGACGATCTCCCGCGGCCCGGCCCCCACGAGCGCGGCCACTGCGCGCCGGGCGTCGTCCACCGCGGCGCGCGCCGCCTGCCCGTAGTGGTGGACGCTGCCCGGGTTGCCGAACTCCTCGGCGAGGAACGGCGCCATGGCCGCGCGCACCTCGGGATCGACCGGGGTCGTGGCCGCGTAGTCCAGGTAGATACCGTGCCGTTGTGCCATCCACAGCATTATATCGTGGCGCGCGCCTCCGGGATGGTCAGGCCTGGGCCTGCGCCGCCGGGCCGCGGCTGTCCAGGTAGGACAGCAGCTCGTCGAGGGCCCGGATGTCCACGCCGTACTGGAGAAACCGGATGCCGCCCACCGCTGCGCGGACCGCCTCGAGGTGGAGCCGGCGGTCGTCCACATAGAGCACCTGGTCGGGCTCGAGCGCGGTGCCCCGGCCCCGCAGCTCGTCGAGCAGTGCCCGGATCGTGCGATCCTTGTGCGGGTGCGGCTCGACCTTCCGGTGGTCGAAGTACCGACCCAGGTCGAGCAGGGTGAAGATCTCTTCCACCGGCTCCGGCTCGTTCCATGACGCGCAGGCCACGATCAGCCCGCGCTGGCGCAGCCCCTCGAGCGTGCGGTGCACGCCCGGGAACAGGGTCACGCGCACGCCGGCCTGGTCCTCGACGGCATCCGTCGCCACGCGCCGGAGTGGCCGCGCCAGCGCCGTGACGTTGGGATGGTTCCACAGCGTCAGGTCGCAGTCCAGGATCACCAGGCGTACAGCCACTGCGCCCTCCGAAGCGGTGCCGGCCTACCCGCGCCGGCCCGTGCGCATCCGCGCGACCCAGGGCGCGGGCTGCGGGTGGTCGGGCGGGAACCGCCGCGCCGCCTGCTCGACGTCGTAAGCCACGCGGCGCACCTCCGCGATCCACCCGGCCGGGCCGCGCTCGAGCAGCGCGAAGCTGGCACGGGCGTCGCCGTCGAACGGAAACCCGACGCTGCCGGCGTTGACCACCAGCCCGCCGTCGGCGGTCCTGCCCACCCACGGCATGTGGATGTGTCCGTAGGCGACCGCGGCGGCGCGCGCCTCCCGGAGCATGCGCGCGAGCAGCGCGGCGTCCGCGTGGCGGGGCAGGACGTCGGAGATGCTCCACGGCGTGGCGTGCACGACGACCAGGTCGTCGAGCCGGTACTCGAACGGCAGCCCGGCCAGGTAGCGGCGCGAGGCGTCGTCAAGCGCCGCCTGGGTCCAGGCGACGAGCGGGTCTCCGAACGCGGCCGCCCCGGACCCGAGCCACTCGTCCGTGTTGCCGCGCACGCACGGGATGCCGAGCGCCCGGACACGCCCCGTCGCGGCCTCCGGGTCGGGCCCACCGAGGGCCAGGTCGCCGCCGCAGACCACGTGGTCCGGTCCCAGGCGGGCGATTGCCTCCAGCACGGCGGAGAGCGCGACCGCGTTGCCGTGCACGTCGGAGAAGACCGCGACCCTCACGGGCTCGCCTCCGGGGCCGGCGAGAGGCCGATCACCGTGACCAGCGAGTGCAGGATGCGCGCCGTCACGCCCCAGACGACGTGCGGCGGGCAGTCATAGAACAAGACCTCGTGCGGACGGCCGTCCCGGACGACCCGCTCGACCCGCAGCGCCCCGGGACGCATGAAGCGCTCGAGGGGGACCGTGATGATCTCCGCGATCTCGTTCGGGTTCGCCCGCAGGCTCCCGACCCCGGGGATGGCACCGACGAACGGCGTGATGGCGAACCCGGAGACCACGGTCTCCACCTCGTCGAGCCGGCCCCACACGTCCACCGCATCGGGCGGCAGCCCGATCTCCTCGTGGGTCTCCCGCAGCGCGGTCGCGCGCAGGTCGGCGTCGCCCGGTTCCTCTCCGCCTCCCGGGAACGCGATCTGGCCCTTGTGGTGCTCCACGAGCTCTGTCCGCCGGGTCAACAGGACGTGCGCGGCGCCCTGGAGCTCGAAGAGCGGGACCAGCACGGCTGCGCGCCGATACCCGTGCGGGGCCAGGTTTCGCGGCCGCACTGCGGCCACGCGCGCCTTCAACGGCTCCAGAACCGACATTGGGGACTCACGGGGTGGTTCGGCGGACGGCGCCGGGGTCTCCTTCCCCCAAAGCAGCTCGACCAAGGGCGGACGCAAGAGGTTGTGGGCCGGTGCCGTGACGTCCCCCACCCCTGGTAGGGAGACCAGCAGGAGTTCCGAGCGGCACGGGGAAACACTGAGGGACCCCGGGGGGAAGGCCATGTACCCACAGTTCGCCTCCGCAAGTGGCACGCCATCGCAGCGACAACGCGACATCTACCTCCTCAGCCCCAGGCTCCTTCCCCCTGAGGTCATAGCGGTGGCGTTCGCCAAGACCTCCCGGAGCCCGAAGCCGTTCCGGGAGATCGCCCATGAGCTCACCGAGGCGGCCTCGAGCGAGTTCCACGAGAAGTGGGTGCTGGGCTACGGCCACGCCTCGGTGGCCGAGCACGCCGTGCTGCACCTGGCCTTCGAGAACGTCTCGCGCCTGGCGGTCGAGTGCCTGGAGAGCAACCGCCTGTGCTCGTACACCGAGAAGTCCACGCGCTACCAGATCTTCGACACCTTCTACGTACCGCCGGCCGTGGCCGCGGGGCCGCACGCCCGGCGGTACGTCGCCGCGTGCCGGCGGCTGTTCGAGACCTACCAGGCGAGCCTGGACCCGGTGCGCCGGGTCGTCGAGGCCGCGTCCCCGCGGCGCGACGACGAGACCGAGCGCGTCTACCAGGCGCGCATCCGGTCGCGGTACGTGGATGTCTGCCGCTTCCTGCTCCCGTGCGCGACCGTCGCGAACGTGGGCATGACCGCCAACGCGCGCGCGCTGGAGCACGCCATCGTCAAGATGCTCTCGCACCCGCTCGAGGAAGTCCGCGCGATCGGCGAGGAGGTCAAGCGGGTCGCGCAGGCCGAGGTCCCCACGCTGGTCAAGTACGCCGCGCCGAATCCCTACCTCATGGAGACGGCGCGGGCACTGGCCGCGGAGGCCGCGGCCGATCCGGCGGAGGCCCCATGGCGTCCCGATCCGGCGGTGCGGCTCGTGCACTACGACCGTGACGCCGAGACCCGCATCGTGGCGGCCTGCCTGTACCGCCACGGCCGGATGCCGTACACGCGCGCCTGGGACCGGGCGGCGCGAATGACCCCCGAGGAGCGGGCAGCGGCGATCGCGCAGGCCCTGTCACGGCTGGGCCGCCACGACGCGCCGCTCCGCGAGGCGGAGCACGCCGCGTACACCTTCGAGATCGTCTGCGACCAGGGCGCGTACTTCGACCTCAAGCGCCACCGCATGATGACGCAGAGCCCGCAGGCGCCCACCGTGGAGCTGGGCTACGCCGTGCCCCGCATGATCGACGAGGCCGGGATGGGCGACGCCTACCGCGAGGCGATCGAGGAGGCCGCGGAAGCCGCCCGGGCCGTGGGCCGCGACCACCCTGACGAGGCGGCCTACCTGGTCACCAACGCCCACAACCGCCGTATGCTGGCGACGATGAACCTGCGCCAGCTCTACAGCCTGGTGCCGCTCCGCGCGCGCGAGGCCGGGCACTTCTCCTACCGGCGCATCGCCCTGCTCATCCACGAGGCGGTCCGTGCGGTCCATCCGGCCCTGGTCGCCCACGTCCGATTCGGCTACGACCCGCCGGCCGCCGCGGAGCTGGAGGCCCGGTGCTTCACGGAGGTGGCGTGCACCGCCGGGCGGCTCACCGCGCCCGCCGGCGGCTAGCGCCCCCGCCGCGCACGTCGTTGGGAGGCTGCGACCATGGGGTTCCTCAAACTCGTCGTCTATATCGTCGGACTCGGTCTGGCGGCGGTCGCCTTCCGCCGGGCGCTCACCATCCGGCCGAGCGGACCGGGCCGCAGCCAGGTCCTGGGTGCGAACGCCGCGCTGCTCCTGGCCGCGCTGCTGATCGCGGTGGCGACGCTGGGCGTCGCGGCCAGCTTCGGGCAGGTGCCCGCGGGCTACCGCGGGGTCGTCCTGCGCTTCGGGGCACCGACCGGCACCATTCTCCCCGAGGGACTCTACATGGTCGTGCCGTTCATCAACGCCGTGGAGCTGCTCTCGGTGCAGGTGGTGGCCTACGAGGCGGTCGCGGAGGCGGCCTCGCGCGACCTGCAGGACGTCCGCACCAAGGTCACCCTAAACTACTCGCTCGACCCGAACCGCGTGGTCGACATCTACCGTCAGCTCCGCCAGGACTACGAGGCGCGCATCATCCGGCCGGCCATCCAGGAGTCGGTCAAGGCTGCGACCGCGCGGTTCACGGCCGAGGAACTCATCACGCGTCGCCCCGAGGTGCGCGACGCGATCCAGCAGAACGTCAGCCAGCGGCTGGTGCGGTTCGGGCTGCGCGACGAGGCCATGTCGATCACCGACTTCGCGTTCAGCAAGGCGTTCAACGAGGCGATCGAGGCCAAGGTCACGGCGCAACAGCAGGTGCTGAAGGCGGAGCGCGACCTCCAACGCGTCCGGCTCGAGGCGCAGCAGCAGATCGAGCAGGCGCGCGCCCAGGCCGAGGCGCTGCGCATCCAGAAGGAGAATGTGACGCCGCAGCTCGTCGAACTCCGGCGCATCGAGGCGGAGATCCGAGCCATCGAGAAGTGGAACGGCCAGCTCCCGACGTACGTGGCGGGGCCGGTGCCGATCCTCGATGTCTTCCGGAACCCCACTCCGCGCTAGCCGGCCGCGGCGGGCACGTCAGCCTCGCGCGGCACTAGGACGTAGGCCAGCGTCAGCAGCTCGCGGTTGCCGTAGAACCGGTGTGGCACGCCGCGCGGCACGAAGGCGATCGCGCCCGGGCCGATCGGGTAGTCGCGGTCCCCGAGCCGCAGCACGCCGTGACCGCCCAGGCACGCGTAGACCTCATCCTGGTCGTGCGTGCCCTGCGTGTCCACCCCGCCCGGCAGTATCCGCAGCACCCCGGCGACGAGGCCAGGGCGCGCGAACAGCTTGTGGAACTGTTGGGGCGTCTGCCCGAGCGACTCCACGACCTTGAACGCATCCCATACCTGGCCGTCCATCACGCGCCTCCCGACGCCGCGGCGTCCCTGCGGACCAGTTGGGAGACCGCGGCCCGGATTCCTCCAGCACCCCGCGTGCGCAACAGACCGCGCGGGGACCGCCAACCCCGTCCCGGAGGTGAGCCATGCGATTCGTGACTGTCCAGACCGGCATCGGCCCGCAGCCCGGCCTGCTCGACGGCGAGCACATCTTCCTGCTGGCGCCGCTGCTGCGCCGCGCGGCCGGCGGCCGGCGCGCCGCCGACGCCGCGGGTGACCTGGTCTCGTTCATCGAGCGCGGCAGCCTGACGGCGGCCCGGGCCGCCCTGGCGCTCGGCCGCCGCCTGGTGCGGGCGGACCGCGCGGCCGGGGTCGCCCTGCCGGCGGCGCGCGCCCGGCTGCTCGCGCCGATCCCCCGGCCGCGCAAGAACATCGTCTGCGTGGGCCGCAACTACGCCGAGCACGCCCGTGAGAGCGGCGGGGCCGTGCCCACGATCCCGGTCTTCTTCACCAAGGCACCCACCGCGGTGGTCGGGCCGGAGGCCGCGGTGGTGCACCACGCGGCCACCCAGGCACTGGACTACGAGGTGGAGCTGGCGGTCGTCATCGGCCGCCGCGGGCGCGACATCCCCGTCGAGCGCGCGCTCGACCACGTCTTCGGCTACACGATCATGAACGACGTGACCGCGCGCGACCTGCAGCGCCGCCACGAGCAGTGGTTCAAGGGGAAGACGCTCGACACGTTCGCGCCGCTGGGCCCGGCGGTGGTGCACCGCTCGCTCATCCCGGACCCGCAGGCGCTGCGTCTGCGCACGCGCGTCAACGGTCAGACCCGCCAGGACAGCACCACGGCGAAGATGGTGTTCAGCGTGGCGCACCTGATCTCGGTGCTGTCGGCGGGCCTCACGCTCGAGCCCGGGGACATTGTGGCCACGGGGACGCCCGAGGGCGTGGCGATGGGGATGACCCCGCCAGCGTGGTTGCGGCCGGGCGACGTGGTCGAGGTCGAGATCGAGGGGATCGGGGTGCTCCGCAACCGCATCGTCGCGCCGCCGGCCCGGGGCCGCGCCTGACGAGGACGCGGAACCGTCACGCGGCGTGACACGTTCTTTACGTTGCGGTGGTACGAACGCGACAGCCCCGGGTGACCGGGGGCCGAAGTACGAGGAGGGACGCTCCATGAGTCAGGCACGTCATCGCCACGTCCGGACGGCGATCGCCGCCCTGCTGGTCGCCGGCCTGGCCGCCGGCCTCTCCACCGCCGCGCTGGCGCAACCCGCGCGGCGCGTGGTCATCGAGGTCAAGATGGACTCGTTCAAGTTCGAGCCCTCGCAGATCCGCTTCAACGAGGGCGACACCGTCGTGCTGCGCCTGGCCAACGTGGACGCGCGCAACCGCCGGCACAACCTGGCGTCGGCGTGGCTCAACAACGTCGAGCTGACCGTGCGCGGCGACGTCGTGCAGGGTACCAGCGAGGGTCGCAAGTGGGTGGCGCTGGAGGCGGGGAAGCAGGGCGAGGTGGAGTTCGTGGCGCGTGGCCGTGGCTCGGCGGCATTCATCTGCAGCCTGTTCAACCACGCCGAGCAGGGCATGACGGGCGCGTTCATCGTCGGCGGGCCGTAGCCGTCCGACGGGGGGTCGCGGACCGGGGGGCGGCCGAGGGGGCCGCCCCTCCGCGTTGCACGGGAGCCTAGTTGCCCAGGTCGCGGGCGTAGACGATGACCAGCGGGCGCGTGCGGGTGGCCGTCCCGCTGCAGAGCCGGCGGCCGCCCGAGGTGATCTCGAACTCCAGGGCCTCGACCCGGTGCAGCACGCGCCAGATCGCGCCCCAGGCGAGCCCGACCTCGGCCTCCAGCAGCTCGCGGGTGTGCGCGGCCGCATGGTGCGACCGGTAGGTCGGCGACTCCCAGGCCATCACCAGGCCGCGACCGCCGTTGGTGCTGCGGCTGGAGCGCACCTGTCCCCTGCCCAGGATGTTCTCCGCGAGGTTCTTTGCGATGTCGGCGGTCTCGTCCGTCGGCGCCGCGGACAGCGGCGACGTCGCCGTCAGAACGAGGCAGACCGCGAGGAAGATCGGCCGCATGGCCGGTCGTTCGCCGCCGCCCGGCCGGCTCCTGCGGTCCAGAGAGGGAACCGGACAGGGGCGCCGTACCATAACAGGCAGCCCGCCAGGTGTGCATCGCTCGACACTATGGTCGAAGGGGGGAGCGCGTTGAGAACCACGTCCCGCATCGGCATCCTGCTCGCGCTGCTGGCCCTGGTCCTGTCCATGCAGCACCAGCCGGCCGGCGCCCAGGCCGCGCCCCGGCAGCTCCGCATCGCGGTCGGCATCGACGCAGACACGCTCGACCCGATCAGCCAGACGACCACCACTGTCATCAACATGGTGGACTACATCTACGAGCCGCTCGTGGACGCCGAGTACGTCGAGCGGCCCGGCGAGATCGTCCCGAAACTCGCCACGCGGTGGCAGATCTCGCGCGACGGCCTGCAGTACACGTTCACGCTGCGCTCGGGCGTCACGTTCCACGACGGGACGCCGCTCAACGCGGCGGCCGTCAAGTTCAGCCTGGAGCGCCTGCTCGACCCGCGCAACCGGGTCCCAAACCGCCACCTCTACGCCGCGATCCAGTCAGTGGACGTGGTTAACGACACCACGGTGCGCCTCACCCTCCGGCAGCCGAGCCCGCTGCTGCTGGCCAACCTGGGCGGGAACACCGCGGCGATCCTGTCGCCGGCGGCGGTCCAGCGCGCGGGCGACCGGTTCAGCGTCGCGCCCGCGGGCGCCGGCACCGGCCCGTACATGTTCAAGGAGTGGCGCCGCGGCGAGGGCATCACGGTCGAACGCAACCCGCGCTACTGGGGGACCCGGCCCGTGTTCGAGGAGGTGCACTTCCGCGTGGTCCCCGACGCGGGCACGCGGCTCACGCAGCTGCTGGCGGGCGACGTCCACATGGCGATGCTGCCGCCGGCGCCCGACGTCCGGAACTTGCGGCGCAACGAGCGGGTGCGCATCGTGGAGGCCGCCACCGACCGTACGATCTTCCTGGTGTTGAACACCCAGTGGGGACCGTTCCGCGATGTGCGGGTGCGGCAGGCGATGAACTACGCCATCAACAAGAAGGCGATCCTGGCCAGCGTGCTCTTCGACCTGGGCACGGTGGCGGTCTCGCCGTGCCCGCCGATGATGTTCGGCGGCGTGCCGGTTGCGCCCGACGGCTGGCCCTACAACCCCATCCGGGCCAAGCAGCTCCTGGCCGAGGCCGGCTACGCGGACGGGTTCGAGGTCAACTTCTTCACGCCGACCGGCCGGTACATCCAGGACTTCCAGTTCGCGCAGGCGATCGCCTCGCAGCTCCGCAACGTGGGCGTCCGCGCGAACGTCAGCACCATGGACTGGCCGTCCTACGTGGCGATGATCCTCACCCCGCCCGACCGCACGCGCATCCAGATGATCGTGCTGGGGTGGGCGTGGCCGGTCCTCGACTGCGACGGCGCACTCTACGGCCAGTTCCACTCGAGCTCGCACCCGCCCACGGGCCTGGGCCCGGCGTACTACAAGAACGACCGGGTGGACGATCTGCTTGTGCGGGGTCGCAACGAGGTGGACCCGGAGCGGCGGAAAGCGATCTACCGCGAGGCGCAGCAGCTCATCTGGAACGACGCGCCGTGGGTCTTCCTGTGGACGCAGAAGTGGTACGTGGCCACGGTGCGGAACCTGGAAGGGGTGCGCATCCTCCCGATCGAGAAGTGGGACACGAGCAAGGCCACGTGGAGGCCCTAGCCCCGGACGTCCGTCGTGCGGCGGGGGCCGCGGCCGGCCGGCCGCAGCCCCCGCGCGGTCCCCTCCTCCTCTCCCCGGCCTGATGTCCTCGCTGTCGCACTACGTCCTGCGCCGGGTGGGTCTTGCGCTGCCGACCCTGTTCGGCGTCACGCTCGTCATCTTTCTCATGGTCCGTCTGATCCCGGGCGACCCCGCGCGCATCATCGCGGGCGTCCAGGCGTCCGACGAGGAGGTCACTCGGATTCGACGCGAGCTCGGGGTGGACCGGCCGATCGCGGTACAGTACGCGCGGTTCCTGAGCCGGCTGCTGCAGGGTGACCTGGGGCTCTCGGCGGTGACACGCGCGCCCGTGCTGGAGGAGATCGGGCTCCGGCTCCGGCCCACCGGGCTGCTGGCCTTCTCCAGCACGGTGGTCGCGACCGCCGTCGGCCTGGCCGCGGGCGTCGTGTCCGCGACCCGGCAGTACTCCATCCTCGACTACCTGGTCATGACCGTGGCACTATGCGGGGTCTCGATTCCGGTCTTCTGGCTGGGCATCATGCTGATGCTGGTCTTCTCGGTCTACCTGCACTGGCTCCCGGCCGGCGGCTACGGCGGCGCGGCGCACTTCGTGCTGCCGACGCTCACCCTGGCGGCGTTCTCGATCGCCATCATCGCGCGCATGACGCGGAGCAGCCTGCTCGAGACGTTCAACCAGGACTACGTGCGGACCGCGCGCGCGAAGGGGGTGCGGCGCCCGGCGGTGATCCTCCGCCACGCGCTGAAGAATGCGCTCATCCCCATCATCACGGTGGTCGGGCTCCAGTTCGGCGCGCTGCTGGGAGGGGCGATCTTAACCGAGACGACGTTCGCCTGGCCCGGGATGGGTCGCCTGCTCGTCAACGCGATCACCGCGCGCGACTACCCGGTCATTCAAGGGGTCGTGCTCACCTTCGCGGTCGTCTTCACCGTGGTCAACTTGGCCGTGGACCTCCTCTACGCGTATGTCGACCCGCGCATCCACTACGGTTAGGTGGGTGGCCGAGCCCCTGCCGCCGCGGCGAGCCGGCGTGCTGCGCCGTCTGGGCCGGCACCGGACGGCTACCGCGGGTGCCGCGATCCTGGCCGCGTTCGTGGCCGCGACCGTGCTGGCGCCGCTGGTGCTCCCGCACGATCCCAACGAGGCCGACTTCGACCGCGTCCTCCAGCGGCCGTCGGCGGCTCACCCACTGGGCACCGACCAGCTCGGCCGCGATCTGCTCACGCGCGTGGTCTACGGCGCCCGGGTCTCGTTCCTGATCGGCATCCTGGCCGTGGCGCTCTCCGCCGCGATCGGCGTGCCCGTGGGGGTGATCTCCGGCTACCAGGGCGGGCGCGTGGACATCGCGGTCCAGCGCGTGGTGGACCTGATGCTGGCCTTCCCCGGGTTCCTGCTGGCGCTCACGCTGATCTCGGTCCTGGGCGTCGGGGTGACCAACGTGATCGCCTCCGTGGGGCTGGCCACGGCGCCGACGTACATCCGGCTCGTGCGGGGCGTGGCGCTGTCGATCGCCTCCCAGGTCTACATCGAGGCCGCGCGCGCCGTCGGCGTCCCGGAGGCGCGCATCATCCGGCGCCACGTGTTGCCCAACTGCCTCCCGCCGGTCATCGTGCAGTCCACGCTGCAGCTCGGCGCGGCGATTCTCACCGCGGCCGGCCTGGGCTTTCTGGGGTTGGGCGTGCGGCCGCCCACGCCCGAGTGGGGAACGATGTTGGGTGAGGGGCAGACCTACCTCTTCTCGTCATGGTACATTGCCACGTTTCCGGGGGTCGCGATCTTCCTGACGGTGATGGCGTTCAACCTGCTGGGCGACGGCCTGCGCGACGCGCTCGACCCGCGCATGAAGCTCGGCTGACCTCGCCATGGCGGCCGGGGCTTCGCTGGATCCATCGGCCCGGGAGGTCCCCCTCTCGGCGGTGCTACTGGCGGCGCTGGCCGACGCCGACCGGGTGCCGGTGCGCGTGGGAGACCTGCTCGACCGGACCGCCGACCGGGGCTTCGGACTCCTGCTGCTCGTGCTGGGGCTGCCGATGCTCATCCCGTTCCTGCCGCCCGGCTCGTCCACCGTCGTGGGACCCGTCTACGCCGCGTGCGCCGTGCAGATGCTCCGCGGCGCCCCCCGGCCCTGGGTGCCGCGCCGCTTCCGCGACTGGGTGCTGAGTCCCACCGCGGCCCGCGCGTTGCGCGAGCGCGGGGTGCCCATCGTCCGGCGGGTCGAGCGGCTCTCGCGGCCGCGCGGCCTGTGGGTGAGCGAGCGCGTCGCCGTGCGGGCCGCCGGGGTGATGGTGCTGCTGATGGGCGTGGTGCTGCTGAGCCCCCTGCCGTTCCTCAACACGCTGCCGGCGCTGGCGGTGATGATGATCGGCGTGGGGCTGCTCAACCGGGACGCGGTGTTCATGCTCGCCGGGCTGCTGGCGGGCACGGCTACCCTGGCGCTGGTGGGGCTGTCCGCGGGGCTGATCGTGGTGCTGCTCGGCCGGCTGCGCACCGTCCCGTGAGCGGGCGTCGCTCTACGCGCGCGGCGTCCCCACCCAGATCGGCGAGCTCCAGGCCCACTGGTGGTTGGTCTGCCTCACACGCACGTAATACCAGTCCCCCTGACCGTCGCTGCGGTGCTCGAACACGAAGGCCCCCGATGACTCCCGATCGCTCACGGCGCGGCTGAACCGGTACGCTGGCGCCCGAAACCCCCCCAGGTACCCGACACGGGACGCTTGCCAGAGCGCCGACAGCGGCACGTCAATCACGTGGTCGTTGATCCGTCCGGTGAGACGGGCGCACGCGTCGCCCTCCAGGCGCAGGCAGATCGCCTGTGTCCCAGGCGTCAGCGGACCGGGGTTGCCCCTCGTGGTGGTCCGTAGGACGACGCGGTCGCCCAGCCGTTCCCACGCGCTCAGCGCGACCCCGCCGCTGCCGCCCTGGCGGGGCGAGATCGCATCGTCCCCCCGGAGCCGCGGCTCGACATCGAGGAGGCGGCCCCCCTCGACGCCCAGGTCCACCCGCCACTCCACCGCGTCGGTTCGGTCGCCCCAGCCGAGCTCGAGCGTCACCGCGCACGCGCCGCCCGCACACTCGGCCGCTGGTGGCATCCACCGGTGGACGACCCCCCCGTTGTAGACGACATCCACGTAGTCGATCGCGTCGCCCGCCTCGACCGCCACATGGAGGAGCCGCACCGGCGCCGGGTCCACGACCGCGCCCATGGGATGTCCATTGAGCGAAAGTGCCAGCGCGATTCGATCGCCGGTCAGCGCGTAGGTCCGCCGCTGCACCAACGCGTCCCAGATCGCCTCGCGGGTCAACCCCCTGGCCCACACTCCGGCCCGGCCCCAGCCATGGCTGCCCGGGTGCGCGGCGTGATGGTCGGTCGAGCCGATGACGCCGAAGACCTTGCCGAGGCGCAGGCCGTGCCGCACGGTGCTGCGACCGTCGCGCGGGCCCATGGTGTGCAGGTAAGGATACGGAGCATCGTCGCTCTCCGCGACCCCGTGCATCGAGACGATCTCGACCACGGGCGAGAACTCGGGCGTGAACATCCGCCAGTCAATGCCACGATAGCCTGCGCGATAACCGATGTGGTGGGGAATCAGTAGCGCCTCGGTCCCCGACGCCGCCAGATGGCGCAGCGCGGCTCTCAACTCGTCGAGGTCGGCTGCCTGGATGATCTCTCCCCTCCCGTCCCGGTAGTAGACGTTGTGATCGCCATAGCGCAGCGAGTGCCACTCGTAGCTGAGAAACGTGACGAACCGCCCGTCGTCGTTGGCCGCGTCGGTCACCTCGCGCAGGTGTGGCCACCGCGCCGCCGCCTGCGCGAATCCCTGCCGGTGATAGGCCACCGTCGCGCCGAGGCGCTCGTCGGGCGCCGGCATGTCGGGCCAGACCGCGTGCGCGGTCACGCTGGCGAAGTCGAGTTGCAGCCGGGCGTTCGTGTAGGCGTCCTCGGGCGTGCCGTGCCCGTAGCCGACGTCGCAATGGCTGTGCAGGTCGCCGTAGTAGACCCGGAGCCCCTCGTAGCCCGGGACCGTCACGAGGCCGGCCTCGTGAACACCACCGGCTCGGTGCGGCCGCCGGCCGCAGCACGATAGGCGGCGAGGATCATCTCTACCGGCCGCCGGCCATCTTCGACACCGAGCGCCGGGCGCCGCCCGGTGCGCAAACACTCGATGAAGTGCCGGGGACCGCCTTGATGAAAGGCGGCGCTGCCGAACGTGGTCGCCGTCGGTGACGCTTCCCAGGTACCGCGCGGCCCGCCGAGCCGGAAGATCTTCAGAAAGGGCGCACCGGAGAAGTCCTTCGAGGCCAGGTCCACGCCGGAGAGCAGCGCGCTGCCCTCGCTGCCGTAGACCTCGACGGAGTGCTCGGCCGCGACGAAGTTCCAACTGGTGACGACTTCGGCCACGGCGCCGCTCGAGAACGTGAAAAGCGCAACGGCCGTGTCCTCGGCTCGCAGACCCAGCGCGCGATGCGAGACCACCGCGGTGACCCGCTCGGGCGCGCCCAGCAGCCAGAGGAGGAAGTCCGCGGCGTGCACGCCTTCGTCGAGCAGCGTGCCGCCGCCGCTCCGGTCGGGGTCAACGAACCACCGCCGCAGGAACTCGGGCTGCTGGCCATGGTCGTGGCCGTGCCGGATGCGCACCAGCACCACCCGCCCAAGATCGCCGCGGTGCACGCGCTCCACCAGCTCGTGGTTGACCGGATCGAAGCGCTTGGGGAAGTTCTGCATGAACACGATCCCCGACGCCTCGACCGCGCGGGAAATGCGGTCGCAATCGGCGAGGGTCGCTGCCATGGGCTTCTCACACAGCACGTGCACGCCGGCGCGCGCGGCCTGCTCCACGAGCTCCGCGTGCCGCACGGTCTCCGCCGTGACGCCCACCGCGTCGCACTCGCGCAGCAGGCTGGCGAGGCTGTCGAAGTACCGGGTGCCGTGGCGCGCCGCGGCCTGCTCGCCGCGCACCCGGTCGTCGTCCCACACGCCCGCCAGCCGCGCCTCGGGGTGATCGGTGACGGCCTGCGCCCAGAACTCCGCGTGATAGTGCGCGAAGCTGACCAGGCCGAACCGGACCGGCGACCTCATGCCGGCTCCACGACCTCCCAGCATCCGGACGCCGCGGATCGGTAGATCGCCTCGGCGACCAGCACCGAGACCAACCCGGCGCGGGCCGAATCGTCGGGCGGCGCGTCGCCGCGCAACATGGCCACGAGGTGCGCGTGCTGCCGCTCGCCCACCCGCGCGGGCGGGAGGTCGGGCGACGACCATGCGACGGAACCGGTCGCATCGGGCAGCGCGAGGGCCAGCCGCCCTCGCTCGGTGCGCAGCCAGGCGACGCCACGCTCCCCGTAGATCTCCAGGCGAAACCGGTTGGTGCCCGCGACCTCGCTGTAATCCATCTCGTGCACGGCGCGCAGCCCGGACACGAAGCGATACACCGCCACGGCGTGGTCTTCGTTGTCCGGCCGCACGATCGTCCCGTCGGCGAGCACGCGCTCGGGCCGCAGCGTGGCCGTCGTGGCCCAGACGGTCTCGATCTCGCCGAGCAGGTGCCGCAGTAGATCGATCCCATGCGTGCCAAGCTGCAACACCACACCCCCGCCGACGTCGGCTTTGCGGTAAAACCAGGCCGCCCAGTGCGCGCCCGGCGTGGCGTTCCGCTGGCGGACGCTGAGCAGCCGGCCTAGCGCGCCGTCCGCGACCAGGCGGCGCGCCTCGTCCACCTCGTCGAAGTAGCGGTGCATGAAGCTCACGAACACCGGGACGCCCGCCGCGCCGGCCGCCCGCAGGATGCGACGGCACTCCGCCGCCGTGCGCGCCATCGGCTTCTGGATCAGCATCGGCTTGCCCGCGCGCACGGCGGCCAGGGCTAGGGACTCGTGGGCGGCATCAGGCGCCGCGATGACGACGGCGTCGATGTCGTCGCGGCGCAGCAGCGCTTCGGGATCGGTCAGCGCGTGCGCGATTCCGTAGCGCGCCGCCTTCGCCCGCACCGCATCGGCCCGGCGACCGCACAGGGCCAGCACCTCGGCGCCGGCCTCGCGAAGACCGGTGATGTGGTAGTCGCTGATATGACCGGCGCCGATGATGCCGAAGGCCAGGCGATCACGCCCGCTGCGCACTTAGGGCTTCCACCTCCCCTTGAGCGTCACGAGGGCCGGGTTGAACTCCTCGACGTAGGCGGTATAGGTATACTCCAGCGGGTCCACCGGATTCCGGATGCGGCCCGTCTTGGCCAGGAAATCCGTATAGACCTTCATGTCTTCCCAGTACTTCTTGTCGAAGCGCGGATCGAACGAGTAGTCGCCCCACAGCGCGCGGTTCTGTTCCACCGGCTGCTGCAGGAACCGTGAAATCGTGGTGACCACCTCGTCGCGATTCTTGGGGTCGGAAACGTAGGCCTGGGCGCGCAGCAGCACGCGCATCATCGCGCGGGCCGCGTGGGGCGCCCGGCGGATGAAGTCCTCGGACGTCACGAAGATCGACCGCGTGTGCGAGGTCTGGACCTTGCGGCCGGCATCGTCGGCAAAGTGGCTGACCGTGCCGGTGTGCAGGATCTTGACGTTCGCCCGCTGCTGCGCCAGGTATGGCCACGGGTTCCAGACGATGAACGCCTGGATATTGTTGTTGATCAACGACGTCAGCTGCTCCGGCGGCGGCAGGTTGACGACCTGAAACCTCCGCACGTCCAGCCGGTAGTACTCAGCGATGCGGTCGAGCACCGCCGAGGCCACTGACCCCTCGAGCAGCCCGATCCGGATGTTGTAGAGGTCGGCCGGGCGCTGCACATTCGCGTCGGCCCGCACGACCAGGCGGTCGATGTAGGCCAACGTGTTGGTGCCGAGAATGACGATCGGCAACCCGTTGTGCCGCATGCTGATCGGCGGCAGGTTGCCGGGCGTCCAGAGCTGGATCTGCCCGGCCGCGAGCGCCTCGCCGGCCAGGGCGCCGGCGGTGAACGTCTTCGTCTCGACCCGGTCGAAGCCGGCCTCGCGGAACCACCCCTTCTCGATCGCCATGATGTGCGGCGCGAACACCGGGTCCACGCCGAACCCCATCGAGAGGGTCTTGATCTCCGGCGCGCCGGACGGCGCGGCCAGCGGCTGCCCCCCGACCGCCAGCACCACCGCAGCGATCACACCCAGACCTGCGAACCAGCGCATGTCCGATCCCTCCTTGTGATCGTTCACTGCCCCGCCCGTCTTCGTTGCAGCCAGCGCCCGACGGTGCCTCCTCCACCGCGGGTCGTCATGATGCGAAGTGCCACCGGAGCCGCCGCCTGAACAGCGCCTCGCGGATCAGCCAGTCGGTCAGGAAGTTTAGCGCGCCGATGACCATGATGCCGTACATGATCACGCCGATCTGCCCGAGCTCGCGCGCGTTCATGATCATGAACCCCAGGCCGCGGTCGGCGGCGATGAGCTCCGCGGCGACGAGCGCACCGAAGCTGAGGCTCCACCCGACGCGCACGCCGGTGGCGACATCCGGCAGCGACGCCGGCAGCGCGACGTGCATCAGCAGCCGCCAGCCGCCCAGCCCGAGCGTCTGCGCGGCCCGGAACAGGTCCGGGTCGACGCCGGTCATGCCCTTGTACGCGTTGGTCACCACCGGAAAGAACGCGCCGAGGAAGATGATGAAGACCTTTGACGGCTCGCCCAACCCGAACCAGATGATCGCCATAGGGATCCAGGCCAGCGGCGGGATCGGGCGCAGCAGCTCGATCGGTGCCCGCACCACGCTCCCCAACCCACGATACCAACCGGACGCGACGCCGATTGCGATCCCCAGGCCCGCGCCGAGCGAGAACCCCCAGACGATGCGCGTGAGGCTGCTGCCCGCGTGCAACAGCACCCGCTCGAGCGGCACCAGCGTCACCGCGGCCCGCGCCACCTCGAACGGGCCGGGAAAGATGGCCGGGTTGATCAGGCCCCACGTGGCGATCGCCTGCCAGACCGCGAGCACGACGGCGATCCCGGCCCACGAGATCCAGATGTCGCGCACCGCGTAGCGCGCGGTCACCGTTCGACCGCCTCCAGGCCGGTGCTCCACGGCAACAGCACGCGCTCGAGCCGGTCGAGCAGGCGGGCCAGCGCGAATCCGAATAGCGCGATGAAGATCATACCGACCATGGCGGTGTCGCTGCGGTAGAACGTGCGCGCCTCCATGATCAGGGCGCCCAGGCCCTTGATCGTCCCGATCATCTCCACGCCGACGATGACCATGAAGGCCAGGCCCAGGGCGACCTTCATCCCCGCAAAGATCCGCGGCGTCGAGGCGGGCAACACGACCCGGGTGAACACCTGGCGCGGCGTGGAGCCCAGCATCCGGCCGGCGCGGATCAGCTCCGGATCGACGGACTTCACGCCCTCGACGACGTTCGTCAGGATCACCCAGAAGCACCCGTAGGCGATGAGCAGCACGCGCGAGCGCTCGCCCACGCCGAACCACGCCACCGCGAGCGGCAACAGGCTGATCGTCGCGACCGATCGGGCAAACGTGACGACCGGCGCCGTGGCCTGGTCAAGCGCGCGCACGCCGCCGATGACGAGGCCGAGCGGGACGGCCAGCGCCGCGGCGAGCACGTAGCCCTGGACGATCCGCGCGATCGTGGCACCGACATGCTGCCACACGGTCACGCCCACGGGAAACCCGACGACGACGAGATCCCAGATCGTGACCGCGAGTCGCGACGGCCGCGGGAAGTGATAGGCGCTCAAGAGGCCGACGCGGCCCGCGGTCTCCCAGGCGACGAGCAGCACGGCGACCGTCACCGCGCCCACGGCGCGTTCCGACCCGGGGGGGCGCGCGCTAGAAGATGCTACCGTGGATGTCTTCATAGTAGGCCATGAACTCCGTCGACGAGCGCTGCCGGGGCCGCGGCATCGGGATCGGCACCTCCCGCCGGACCCGCCCGGGGTGCGGGCTCAGCACGACGACACGGTCCGAAAGGTAGATCGCCTCCATGATGCTGTGCGTGACGAAGACCACAGTCTTGCGCCGTGCCCCCCAGATGCGCAACAGTTCCTCCTGCATCTCGGCGCGGGTGAGCTCGTCGAGCGCGCCGAACGGCTCGTCCATCAGCAAGATCTCGGGATCGGTGGCTAGCGCGCGCGCGATGGCGACGCGCTGCTTCATGCCCCCGGACAACTCCCGCGGGTACTTGTCCTCGAAACCCCGCAGCCGCACCAGGTCGATCAGCTCCCGCGCGAGCGCGCGGCGCCGATCTCTCGGCACGCCCAGGTTGCGCGGACCGAACTCGACATTCTCGATGGCCGTCAGCCATGGAAACAGCGCGGAGTGCTGGAACACCATGCCACGGTCGGGCCCCGGCCCCTCGACCCGGCGGCCGTCAATGCACACCTCACCCTCGGTCGGCCGGAGGAGTCCGGCAATGAGGTTGAGCAGGGTGGTTTTCCCACAGCCGCTGCGGCCGACGACGGACACGAACTCGTTAGCCCCGATCGTCAGGTTGATATCCTGCAAGGCCAGGCCACGCTCCGGGTCGGCCGCCGGGAACTGACGGCTGACCCCGTTCACGACGATCTTGGGTGTCGCGGCGGGCTGGTTCACTCGACGAGTCGCCCCCACGCCAGCAGTCCGGCACCGGCGACCGCCGCGCGATGACCGAGGCTCGAGAGTCGCACCTCGACCGACGTCCGAATCGCGGGCGGCAGCCGCTCACTCAGCACGGCGTCGGCCGCATCGAGCAGCAGTGCACCGGCGTCGGCTAGCCCGCCGCCGACGACCACCACCTGCGGACTCACGAGGTTGACCAGCGACACCAACGCCGCGCCCAGAAACCGCCCGGCCTCGGAGAGCAGCCCGACCGCAAGCGCGTCTCCTCCGCGTGCCGCCTGGACCACATCCGCCGCGCTGACCGGGCCGCTCAGCGCGCGCAGCGTGGTCGGCGCGCCACGGTCGACGGCGGCCTGGGCCTCGCGCGCGACGGCCGAGCCCGAGGCGTACTGCTCGATGCACCCGCGCGCGCCACACCAGCACGGCCGGCCGCCGGCGTCAACGCTGAGATGGCCGATCCGGCCTGCACCCCCCAGGTGCCCGCGTACGAGCCGGCCGCCGGCGATGATCCCGCCGCCGATGCCCGTGCCGAGCACGACCACGACCGCATCCGGCACGCCGGCGGCTGCGCCGACCGCCGATTCGCCGACCGCGGCGGCGTGACCGTCGTTGTGCACGACAACCGCAAGCCCGGCGGCTTCGGCGAGGCGCCGCCCGAGCGCGAGCCCCGTCCACCCAGGCAGCGCCGGCGTGGCGTAGCGCACGGTTCCCGCACGCGAGTCCACGATGCCGGGCGTGGCCAGGCCGACGCCGACCACATCGCGCGCGAGGTTGCGGGCGACGCCCGCGGCCTCGCGCACCAGCACCGCCAGCCGCTCGATCACCACCTCCGCGCCATCGGCGGCCAGCGTCGGCACGGCATCGAGCACGCTGACCTCACCGGAGCGCGACACGAGTCCCACGGCCACTTTCGTGCCGCCTAGGTCGATACCGATGACCTGCCCCCGACCGCTGGATACGGCCGACCCGGACGCCGCGGGTCGGGCCGCCGAACGCCGGTCTCCCTGGACGCGCTTCACCCGCGGGCTACCCACACCGGGCTCGCCCAGGCGACCTCACCGTCAACCTGAACGGCGCGGAGATAGTAGTAGACGCGCGTGCCTGCGGCGGGCGGACGCGGGTCCTCCCACGTGAACTCGAAGTCCTCGTGGCCCGGGTGCGCCGCGTGCATGGGCGCGCCGTCGCGGATCACGACGACCTCGGCCAGCGGCGCGGTGCCATGCACGCGACCGCGCACGACGACCGGCACGTCCGGGCCGAGCGCGACTCGTCCGCCGAGCGGGACGTCGTTCACGGAGAACCACACCAGGATCCGCGCCCCGGTGGTCGCGTAGGTCCGCCGCTCGCGCATCGCGTCGAAGATCGCGCCCTCGTCGAGCCGGTCGGCAAAGACCGCGGTCAGGCC
>JAVHMA010000003.1 GCA_031081715.1 Armatimonadota bacterium
GTCCACGCTGCGCGCGTCCGCCACGCTGACCTCGCCCACGTCGGTGTCGATGAGGTAGTCGGCGTAGGTACCCATGAAGAACGCCGTGCGGATGCGGCCGGCCAGGCCCTCCCCGTCGGTGGCGACCCGGATCGCCTCGGGCCGCGCCATCAGGGTGGCCGCGCCCGCCGGTATCCCGGGCTGCCGGTAGGCGAAGCGGTAGTCGCCCACGCGCACCATGCCGTCCTCGACCGTCGCCGGCAGCAGGTTGGCCTCGCCGATGAAGTCGGCGACGAACCGGGAGGCGGGCCGCCGGTACAGATCGGTCGGCGTGCCGATCTGCTCGATGCGACCCTGGTTCATCACCACGACCGTGTCGGAGATCGCCAGCGCCTCGGACTGGTCGTGGGTGACGTAGACGCTGGTGATCCCCAGCTCCTGCTGGAGCACGCGGATATCGGCGCGCACGCGCTTGCGCAGCTTCGCGTCCAGGTTGGAGAGCGGCTCGTCGAAGAGCAGCACCCGCGGCTCCATGATCAGCGCCCGGGCGAGCGCCACGCGCTGCTGCTGGCCGCCCGACAGCTGGCCCGGCTGGCGGCCCTCCAGACCGGGCAGCCCCACGAGCTGGAGCACCTCGGCGACGCGGCGCCGGACCTCGGCCTCGGGCCGTCGCTGGACGCGGAGCCCGTAGGCCACGTTCTCGAAGACGCTCAGGTGCGGAAAGAGCGCGTACGCCTGGAAGACCATCGTCACGCTGCGGTTGGCCGCCGGCAGCGGGGTCACGTCCTCGTCGCCGATGAAGACGCGGCCGCTCGTCGGCTGCTCGAGGCCGGCGATGATCCGCAGCGTGGTGGTCTTGCCGCACCCCGACGGCCCGAGCAGCGTGACCAGACTGCCGGGCGGGATCTCCAGGCTCACGCGATCGGCGGCGATGACGCGGCCGAACCGCTTGGTGATCTCTTCGAGGCGCACGGGCGTCGCCTCGCCGTGCTGTCGTGGGCGCGTCTGCTCCGCCACCGCCGGCTCCCCGTCACATGGTGGGCATGCCGCCGGCCGCCCGGCCGCCCAGGCGCTGGTTCAGCAGGTAGAGCCCCACGATCACCAGCGCCATGAACACGACCAGGACCCACGAGAGCGCCGCCCCCAGGCCGACGGTGCCGTAGTTAATGTACGAGAGGATCTGCGTGGTCGCCAGGTTGGTCCGCGGCGTGATCAGGAAGATAACCTGGCTGATGGCGGTCATCGCGCGCACGAAGCTGAAGATCAGCCCCGAGAGGATGGCCGCGCGGACCAGCGGGAGCACGACCCGCCGCAGCGTGGTCGGCGAGCTCGCCCGCAGCATCGTGGACGCTTCTTCGAGCGAGCGGTCGATCTGCAGGACGGAGGCCACGCCCGCGCGCAGTGCCACGGGCATGTTCCGGAAGACGAACGCCAGGATGATGATGAGCTCGGTGCCCGTCAGCAGCAAGGCCCCCTGGTTGAAGGCGAGGATGTACCCGATGCCCATGACCGTGCCCGGCGTCGCGAATGAGAGCATCGAGCAGAACTCCAGCGCGCTCCGGCCTCGGAAGGTGTACCGGGTGACCAGGTAGCCGATCAGGAAGCCCACGATGGTCGAGGGGATCGCCGCGATCGCCGACAGCCAGGCGGTGGTCCGGAACACGGCCCACCCGGTGGGCGAGAGCCCTCTGAAGTGCTCGAGCGTGAACGTGTAGTCGAAGCCCCACAGCTTCGTGACGCTGCCCACCGCCACCGAGCCGTAGAGGACGACGATGACCGCGACCCAAGCGACGAAGACGCCGGTCACCGCGTAGTCCAGGGTCCGCGGCAAGGGCCGCACGACCCCCTGGGTCGGGCGTCCGGTCACGGTGACGTACGAGGTCAAGCCGACCCACCGATGTTGGATCAGGAAGATCGTCAGGGTGAGGGTGAGCAGCGCCGCGCCGAACACCGCCGCCTCGGACGTGCCGCGCCCGGTCGCGGCAAAGAAGATCTCTGTGGCGAGGTAGGGCAGCCCGCCGCCGACGACGACAGGGTTGCCGAAATCGGCCAGGCTCTCGATCGCGGTCAGCAGGAAGGCGTTCGCCACGCCCGGCCGGGCCAGCGGCCAGATCACGGTCCGCAGGATGTGCCAGCGGTTCGCACCGAGCGTCTCCGCCGCCTCCTCGAGCGCGACGTTGAGCTGCCGGACGACCCCCTGCAGGATGAGGAACGCGATGGGCGTGTAGGCCAAAACCTGCGCGATCCCGACGCCCAGCATCCCGAAGAAGATGGTGGTGTTGAGTCCAAGGAGGTGATGGGTAATATACCCCCGCCGGCCGAGCAGGTAGATAATGGCGAGCCCGAGCACGAACGGTGGGGTGATGATCGGCAGGATCGAGACCGGGCCGAAGAGCTTCCGCGTCGGCAGACTGGACCGTTCGGCCAGCAGCGCGAAGAGGAACCCGAGCGCGGTCGCGACGACGCCTACCACCAGCGCCAGCAGGATGCTGTTGCGCACCGCGCCGAACCCGAAGTAGAGCACGCCGAGCGCGCTCCCCCCCAGCCAGACGCCGAGCCCCCAGAGCGCCGTCGCGCGCGCGCGCCGCGTGAGCGCGGCCGCGACGAGCGCTCCCACGCCCCCGAGCACCGCGCCCGCCAGGAGCCCCTGGTGCATCTCGTTCTGCGGAGTCGCCGGGTTGTCGAGCAGCAGGAAGGCAGGCGAGGAGATCGTCTGCCGCACCACGTCGAGCGTCAGGCGGCCGTCGATGTACACGCTGCCCTGGAGCACCGCCCAGAGCGGATAAAGGATGAAGACGAGCACGAACGCCGCGGCCCAGACAATGCAGACGCCGATGAACGCGTCGGCCTGCACGTAGCCGCCGAGCGCCAGGCCGATCCCGACCAGCGCCAGGAAGCCGAGCGCGGCGACGAGCGCGCCGGGCCCGATGGCCTGCCCGCGGGTCGCAAGCGCCGTGAAGACCGCGAGCGCGCCCACCGCCCCGACGGCCAGGGCCAGCCGGCCGCGCCGGTAGAGCGGCAACGGAGCAACGCCGAGCGACCCGGCCAGCGCGGCGCACAGCACGGCCACGGCGACCGTCCACTCGCCGGCGAGCAACTCGACGCCCAGGGTGCCAGGGACGAACGTCCAGAGGTCGCGGCCCACGCGGCCCCATGGCAGCAACAGCGCGCCGGCGAGTGTAACGACGCCCCAGGCCACGACGGTGGCGTTCGCCCGGGGCGCCGCTCCAGCGAGGGTCAGAGTGCTCCGGCCCATGCCGGGCTCCTCCTATTTGGGCAGGGGGAACACCTCCCGCGTCCACCGCCCGACGAGCCCGTCGCGCACGGCCGCCGTGCCGTACTTGGGGAAGTCGTACCGGATAACGTTGAAGTCCTGGAAGCGCGGCGCCACACTGGGCACGGGCGTCTTCGCGTTGGACGGGAGCTGGTACGACTTCGCCTGAGCCGCCAGCGCCTGCGCCTCGGGCGTGAGCGCCCAGTCGATGAACGCGATCGCGTTGGCGCGGTTGGGCGCGCCCTTCACCAGGCTGAGGCCCCCGATCTCGTACCCGGTGCCGTCGCGGGCGGAGCCGTAGGTCACCGGGAACCCGGAAAGGATCTGGAGCACCGCATCGTGGACGAACGTCACGCCGATCGCCACCTCGCCGCGGCCCGCGAGCACGCCCGGTGCGGCGCCGGCGCGGGTGTACTCGGCGACATTGCGGTGGATGCGCTTGAGCAGGTCGAACGCCCTCGCCTCCCCGTAGAGCTGCACGATGGTGGCGATCATGGTGTACCCGGTGCCCGAGGTATTCGGGTTCGGGTAGGCCACCAGCCCGCGCAGCCGAGGGTCGGCCAGCGCCTCCCAGGTGCGGGGCTCGGGGATGTTCTTCTCGCGCAGCAGCGCGCCGTTCACCGCCCAGCCCAGCACGCCCGCGTAGAGCGGAATGTACTTGTTCTGGACGGCGTCACGCAGCGAGGGGCGGAGGTCGTCCCACGCCTTCGGCCGGTAGAACTCGGTCAGGCCTTCCTCGTTGGCGACGAAGTGCGGGTCGCCCGTGCCGCCGAACCACACGTCGAAGACCGGGTTCGCGCGCTCGGCCCGCAGGCGCGCGAGCGCCTCCCCGGAACTCAGCCGGACGAAGTCGAGCTGGATGCCGGTCGCCCGCGGGAACTGCGCCTTGAGCAGGTCGCACCACTCCACGTTGGGGCTGCACAGCACGACCACCCGCCCGGCCGGGGCCGCCTGGGCGAGCCCCCCCGCCCCGAACGCCACCAGCAGTGCCAGGATCACGATACGCGTCACGGAACCACCTCCCAGGTCTCTTCCTCCGGTCCCGAAGGTCCCTGTATCAAGGTCCTACCGTGTACTACCGTGTCAGCGGGCAGCCGGTTCCCCATTCGGCGCCCCCGCTGCCTTCCCCTGGTCGTGCAGGACGTGCACCCGGTCCGGCACCAGCGTGAGCGATACCTCGCCCGCGTACATCTGCTCGCCCGGCGCGGCGACGTCCACCACCCACTCAGTCCCCAGGGCCTCGATCCAGTAGCGCGCCAGCCCACCGAGAAAGGCCACGGTCTTCACCCGTCCCCGGAACGTCGGCCGGCCAGCCGCGGCCGGAGGCGCCGCGGAGAGCGCCACGGCCTCCGGCCGCACGACCAGCGTCGCGGGCCCGGGGGCGGCGCCCGGCACCTCGAACTCCAGATCGCCCATCCGCACGCGGCCCGCGGCGACCACCCGCACGGGCACGAAGTTGGCGAGCCCGACGAAGTCGGCGACGAACCGGTCGGCCGGCCGGTAGTAGATCTCGCGGGGGGTCCCGACCTGAACGATGCGGCCGCGGTTCATCACCGCGATCCGGTCCGAGATGGAGAGGGCCTCCTCCTGGTCGTGCGTGACGTAGATCGTGGTCTTGCCGAGCTGCTGCTGCAGCGCCCGCAGCTCGGTCCGCACGCGCACGCGCAGCTTCGCGTCGAGATTGGACAGGGGCTCGTCCATCAACAGCACCTCGGGTTCCACCACCAGCGCCCGGGCCACCGCCACGCGCTGCTGCTGGCCGCCCGAGAGCTGCTGGGGGAACTTGGCCTCCTGACCCTCGAGGCCGACGAGGTCGACTGCGGCCGCGATCCGGCGTCGCGCTTCGGCGGCCGGCACCCCGCGCATGCGCAACCCGTAGCCGATGTTCTCCGCCACCGTCATGTGCGGGAAGAGCGCGTACTCCTGGAAGACCATCGCGGTGTTGCGCCGGTGCGGCGGGACGTCGGTCACCCGGACGTCGCGGACAAAAACGTCACCGGCGTCCGGCCGGTAGAACCCGGCCAGAATCCGCAGCGTGGTCGTCTTCCCGCAGCCCGAGGGGCCGAGCAGCGTGGTGAAGTCGCCCTCCGGCACCTCCAGCGAGACGCCGTCCACCGCCAGGTGCGTCCCCAGGCGCTTGGTGACGCCCCGCAGCCGCACGTGCACCGGGCGGTCGCCCCTCACGCGCCCACCCGGGCCGGCAGCCCCCGCACCGCGCGCCCGAGCGCGACCTGCGCGATCCACACGGCCGCCAGCGTCAGCGCCAGCAGCATCGTGGTCAGCGCCGCGGCCGCGCCCCAGATGCCGTTACCGATCATGTTGAGAATGGCGAACGTCGCCACGACGTTGCCGGGCGCGACCAGAAAGACCACGATGCTCACGTTGGTGACCGCGCGGATGAACGACACGACGAAGGCGCCGGCGAAGGCACGCCGCAGCAGCGGCAGGTAGATATCCCACAGCACCCGCAGCCCGCTCGCGCCCAGGTTCGTGGCCGCCTCCTCAATCGACCGTTCGATCTGTTTCAGCGTGGCCACGGCCGCCTGGTAGCCCATGGGGAGATGCCAGAACGCGAGCGCGAGCGCAATGATCCAGACCGTGCCCACGAGCTCGAGCGGCGGCCGGTTGAATGCGAGCACGAAGCCCACCCCGACGAAGACCCCGGGCAGGGCACCGGGCAGCACCGCCAGGAAGTCGAGCGCGGCCCGCAGCGGCAACGGCCGCGAGGTGAGGAACGCGACCGCCACCGCCACCACGCCGGTGATCGCCCCCGCGAGCGCGCCGATCCGCACGCTCGCCCACAGCGTCGGCAGGCGGTCGGCGGCGAGCCGCCAGTGGGCCAGCGTCGGCGTCCAGTCGCGGCCCCACACGGTCGTGAACGCCCCCGCGATGACCCCGAGGTAGACGAGCACCACGAGCACCGTCATGGCGGCGCAGAAACTCGCGGCGGCCCACCGGAGCGCCGGGTGCGTGGGCGGGTGGTCGATCGGGGAGCCGCGGCCGGTCACGGTGACGTAGGCCCGCCGGCTCACCCAGTAGCGCTCCAGGAGGAACAGGACGGTCGTCGGCACGATCAGCATCGCCACGACGAGCGCGGCGCCCTTGAGGTCAGCCAACCCCTCCATGCGGAACCAGGCCTCGGTCGCCAGCAGCGGGAAGCCGCCCGCGATCACGACCGCGTTGCCGAAATCGGCGAGCACCGAGATCGCGACGACGAGGGCGGCCCCGGCGATGCCGGGCCGCGCGAGCGCCAGGGTGACCGTCCGCACGACGGTCCACTCGTCCGCGCCGAGGTTGCGCGCCGCGTGCTCCAGGCTGGGATTGATCGCCTCCAGCACGCCGATGATGATGAGCATCGCCAGCGGGAAGAACGCCACCGTCTGCACCAGCCACAGTCCGTGCCACCCGAAGATGTTCACGTCCAGGCCCAGCAGCGTCCGCGTGATCAGCCCCTGGCGGCCAAACATCAGGATGTAGGCGAACGCCACCATGAACGGCGGCGCGAACAGCGGGAGGAGCGCGACGCCGCGGAAGAACCGGCGGCCGGGGACGTCGGGCCGCGTGGCCGCGAACGCGAACACCAGGCCCGCGAAGGTCGCGGTCACCGTCGAGAGCACCATCATCACCAGGCTGTTGCGGGCGGCCTGGAGCCACCGCACGCTGCGGGGAATCGCCAGGTAGTCGGCAAGCGCAGGGTAGACAAGCACGCGGAATGTCGGGTAGAGCACGAAGACCCCGAGCGTCGCCAGCGCGGCGAGGAAGGCGAGCGCGACCCCGGGGTCGGCGAGCTGACGCCGCAGGCCGCTCAGCGAGGTGGTCGCCACGGTCGCCCGGCGGCCGGCACCGGGGCGGCGGCCGTCCGGCCGCCGCCCCGCGCCGTGGTCCTCACGGGTCGCCTACCGGCCGATCTCCCGCTGCCAGCGCTCCCGGATGCGGCTCATGTTCTGGATCGCCCAGTCGCGGTCGTAGCGGACGAACCGCAGCTGGTCGAAGGGCGTCGCGCCTGTGGGCACCGGGACGTCGCCGCGGACCGGATACCGGAACCCGTAGGACGCGTTGATGACCTGCGGAACCCGGGTCAGCAGGAAGTCCACGTAGGCCCGGGCCCCGTCGGGGTTGGGCCCGCCCTTGATGATGGAGGCCGCCCCGATCTCGAAGGCGGTGTCCGGAGGCACCAGGGTCTCTAGCGGCTGCATGTTGGCCAGCCGGGCGCCGATGCCCTCGTGCGCCCACTGCATGCCGACGACCCCCTCGCCGCGGGCGAGCAGGGTGATCGTGCCGGGCGCGGTGGGCGTGTACTGCGAAGCGTTCGCGTTGAGCTGGCGCAGCCAGGCCCAGGCGCGGTCCTCGCCCAGACGGAAGATCTGGGCAGCCACGAAGATGAAGCCGCCGCCCGTGGTCATGGGGCTCGGCATGATGAACTGGCCGCGGAACTCGGGCCGGACCAGGTCGTCCCAGGTCGCGGGCTTCGCCACGCGGCGGGGCGCCATGTCGCGGTCCCACCGGTCGGTGTTGATGATGATCCCCAGCGCGCCCAGGTACCAGCCGTGCCAGAATCCGTTGGGGTCGCGGTAGGCCGGGTTGACCCTGGCCTCGGCCGCCACGGGCGACCGATACGCCAGCAACAGCCCCTCGGTCGCGAGCGGGGCGTGGAAGTCCGCCGACCCGCCGACGAAGATGTCGGCGCGCGGCCGGTCCTTCTCGGCGCGGATGCGCGCGGCCAGGGTGCCGGCCGCGGCGACGCTCAGCGCTTCCACCTGGATGCCGGTCCGCCGCGTGAACTCCCGGTGGACGAGCGTGGTCTCCAGGTCGGGCAGCGCCGAGTACACCACGATGCGGTTGGGCTGGGCGAAGGTCACGCCGGCGCCAGCCCCGGAGAGGACCAGCGTGGCCAGCACCCCCAGGATCAGGACTCGCCTCATGTTCTCCCCCCTCATGGTCGCTCAGGATGCGTGCGTGCCGTCCCGCCGTGCGCGGGACAGGATGAACCGTTCGATGACCTCTCCAAGCCCGCCCTCGTCGTTGCTGGGCGCGACGTAGTCGGCCCGCGCCCGGAGCGCATCGGGGGCATTCGCCATCGCCACCCCCAGGCCTGCGTACTCGACCATCGCCAGGTCGTTGAGGTTGTCGCCGACGGCGATGATCTCCTCTCGCGCGATTCCCAGATGCGTCGCGGCGGCCCGTAGCGCCTCGCCCTTGCTCACCCCTGGCGGCAGGACCTCCAGGTAGGTGGCCTCTGAGAACACGTGGTTGACCGGGAACGGCAGCGCGTCAAGCTCGGGCACCACCGCGGCCAGCGCCGCCGGCGGACCGATGATCAGGATCTTCATCGGATCGGTGGAGAGCCAGTCGGCCAGGTCGCCGACGGCCTCGGCCTGGAGGCTGTCCTTCTGCTGGTAGGCCGCGGTGATCTCGTTCATCCGCCCGATGTAGACCCGGTCGTCCACGTAGAGGTGCGGCTGGACGGCCGGGTGCCGCCTGAGGAGACGCAGCACCGCGCGCGCGTGTTCTGCGGGCAGGGCCCGCCGGAGCCAGACCTCGTCGCGCGCGAAGTCGTAGACCAGCGCGCCGTTGTAGAGGATGGCGGGGGGATCGGCCCCCAGGCCCTCGACGAACCGGCGGGCGGAGGGCCAGATCCGGCCGGTCGCCAGACAGACCCGCACCCCCTGCGCCTGCGCGGCCCGCACCGCGTCGCGCACCGGCGCGGTGATCTCGCGCTGCGCGTTGACGAGCGTGCCGTCGATGTCCGCGACCAGCAGGCGGTAGCGCACGCGTCCCTCGGGCCCCGGCACCTCAGCCGCCGAGCGGCAGCGCGACCGGCTGGCCGGTCCGCGCCGCGCGGTAGGTGGCCTCGACCAGCTCGGTGGCCCGGTAGCCGTCCTCGGCGGTGACGGCCGGCGGCCGCTCCCCGAGCACCGTGTCGATGAACAGCCGGTCCTCGGCGAGGTAGCCCCACTTCTCCTCGAACGTCATGTGGAAGCAGTCGATCGCTTCCACCTGCTCGCGCATGCCCGGCGCAAACCAGGCGCGCTCGAGCTCCTCGGTCACGACCGTGCAGTGGTCGCCGTAGATCTCCACGCGCTCATAGGGGAAGAACCACGACGTGTGGGCCACGCTGGTGACCGAGGCCACGACCCCGCTCGCGAACGTGAACAGCATGACGAACCCGTCGAGCTCGCGGTAGACGCTCTGCCGGGCCGCGCCCGCGACCGCCACCACCTCGCCGAACAGGTATCGGCCCATGTCGAAGAGGTGGACCGGGGTCTCGTACAGGTAGCCGCCCGTCACCGCGGGGTCGCCGGTCCACGGCGGCTGCACCAGCTCGCCGCGGTTGTGCTTCATCTGCGCCAGCCGCGGGGTGATGCGGCCTTCCTCGATGCGCTGGCGCGCGAAGCGGTACACGTTGGAGAACCGGCGGTTGAACCCGATCTGGTAGGCGCCCCGCGCCCGCGCGGCGGCGTCGCGGATTTGCCGCGCGCCGTCCAGCGACGTCGCCATCGGCTTCTCCGAGAACACGTGCAGCCCGGCCTCGAGGGCGGCCAGCACCGGCTCGACGTGTCGCGCGTTGGGCGTGCAGACGAAGACCGCCTGCGCGCCGGCGTCGATGAGGGCCTCCAGCCCGTCCATCGCCGGCACGCCGGCCTCGTCCGCCAGTCGCCGGGCCGCCGCGGGCACGACGTCCGCGACCCCGACGAGCGTGACGCGCGGATCGCGCCGCAGGCACGTGGCGTGGATGCGGCCGATGAACCCGGCGCCCAGGATGCCGACCTTCGCGCTCATGCTTCGCCTCCCCGCGGCCTCAGGCGACGTACCGTCGCATGCGCTCCAGGCCCTCCCGCGCGAGCGCCGCCGGATCGCGCGCCCAGTACTCCGGACGGAACAGCTCCAGCGAGTAAGGACCGCCGTAGCCCGTCCGCCGGATGCGCTCGATGAGCGGCGCCAGCGGGATCACGCCAAGCCCCGGGAGCAGCCGCTGCGCGTCGCCGAGCGCCGACGGCGCCCCCGCCTCGGCGTCGTCCAGGTGGACGATGAGCAGCCGCTCATCGTCCAGGCCGTCGAGGTCCTCCAGGCGCGAGCCCCCGACGTAGAAGTGGAACGCGTCGATGACGAGCCCCACGCGTGCCTCGCCCAGCTCGTCCAGCACGTCGCGCGCGGCGCGCAGCGTGTTGACCGAGCACGTGGGGAAGCCGAGGAACTCGAAGCCGACGCGCACGCCGGACTCCGCGGTGCCGGCCACGAGCGCCCTGAGCGCGGCCACGGTGCGCGCCCGCACCTCGGTCGCGCTCAGGCCATCTGGCGGCAGGAAGCTCGGCACGGCGACGATGGCCGGGCAGTCCAGCGCCCGCGCCCAGCGCGCCAGCAGGCGGCCGCGCTCCACGACGCGCGCGAGCGCCTCGCCGGTCCGGAGCGTGGCGTCCTCGAGGGCGTTGACGGTGTACACCTCCAGGCCGAGGGTGCGCGCCAGCGCGCGCGCGGCCTCGAGCGTCCCGCCCGCGGCGAGATACCGCTCGATCTTGGTGTCGCGGAGCTCGACCCCCTGGTAGCCCGCGGCAGCCGCGAGCCGGAGGTCGGCCTCCAGGCCGACGGCCTCGCCGGTCGTCGCGCCGTTCAGGCCGAACCGCGTCATCGTCCCCTCCTGCTCCACCTGAGAGATTGGCGGCGGGCGGACCCGGCCCTCCAGCCGCCCGACCACTCCGCGGGCTGGTCGCGCGCGACCCGGACGCGCGCGCCGTCGCGGGGCCGCGACACGCGACGATCTCGTCCGCGCGGCCTCCTCCCCGCACGCTTCCCGGCGCCGGAGCGCAACCCCTCCCGGCGCGGCGCCGGAGCGCCTAGAATCGAGGGGAAGCCGACGTGGGAGGCGCCCGATGCGCGAGTTGACGCTCCGCCCGACCGATTACTACCAGCTCGACGAGCTGCTCGACGACGACGCCCGGCTGGTGCGGGACACGGTGCGGCGCTTCGTGGACCGCGAGGTCATCCCGCACATCGGCGGCTGGTGGCTGCGCGGCGAGTTCCCGCGCCACCTGCCCGCGGCGCTCGGCGAGCTCGGTGTGCTCGGCGCGAATCTGCCGGTTGAATACGGCGCGGCCGGGGTGAACAACGTCACCTACGGTCTGATCCTGCAGGAGCTGGAACGCGGCGACTCCGGGCTGCGGTCCTTCGCCTCGGTGCAGGGCGCGCTGGTGATGTACCCGATCCACGCGTTCGGCAGCGAGGCGCAGAAACGGCACTGGCTCCCGCGTCTGGCCCGGGGCGACGCCGTGGGGTGCTTCGGGCTCACCGAGCCCGGTGCCGGCTCCGACCCGGGGGCGATGCAGACTCGCGCGCGTCGGCGTGGCGGTGGCTGGGAGCTCACGGGGACCAAGATGTGGATCACCAACGGCTCGCTCGCCGACGTCGCGGTCGTGTGGGCGAAAGACGACGAGGGCGAGATCCGCGGCTTCCTGGTCGAGCGCGGCACGCCCGGCTTTGTCGCGCACGAGATCACGACCAAGGCGAGCATGCGCGCCTCGGACACCTCAGAGCTCGTGCTCGAGGGCGTGCGGGTGGACGATGATGCGCGCCTCCCCGAGGCGAACGGGCTGCGCGCGCCGCTGTCGTGTCTGACGCAGGCGCGCTACGGCATCGCGTGGGGCGCCGTCGGCGCGGCGGCCGCGTGCTTCGAGGAGGCGCTCGCCTACGCGGGCGCGCGCACCGCCTTCGGCCGGCCGATCGCCGCGCGCCAGCTCATTCAGGCGCGCCTGGTGGACATGCTCACCGAGCTCACCAAGGGCCAGCTCCTGGCCTTCCGCCTGGGGCAGCTGAAGGACGCGGGCCGGATGCGCTACACGCACGTGTCGCTCGCCAAGCGCAACAACGTGCGCATGGCGCTGGAGGTCGCGCGCGCCGCGCGCACGATCCTGGGCGCCTACGGCGTCACGCTCGAGTACCACGCGATGCGCCACGCGGCGAACCTGGAGTCGGTGGATACCTACGAGGGTACGCACGACATCCACACGTTGGTTGTGGGACGCGACCTGACCGGACTCGACGCGTTCCAGTAGGGCGCCCCAAGAACGCAAAGAAACGGCGGAAGCCGTTCCCGCCGTTTCTTTGGGGCAAGCGCAGGGCGGCTACTTGCCCTTCTTCTTAGCGGCCTTCTTCGCCTTCTTCGCCACCGTCCTCGCCTCCTTCTCCTGGAAGATGGACGGCAGGAGCGTGCCGTCGCATCCCCGTTCGATACCACATATAGAGATTCCTCCTTAGTCAAACACAATTTGTGGGGTAGAGGGCAACGGCACCGCCGGAGGAAGGAGACGCGTGAGTCCGCCAGAATCCGCAACGCGTGTCGAGGCGTCGCACCCTCCGGCTGGCGGTGCTCGTCGCCACCGCGGTTACCGGACTTGCCGGCCTGGTCGCAACCGCGCAGACGCGCCCGGCCGACATCGCCGGCCACTGGGCCGAGGAGCGGATCGCCGATCTGGCCGCGCGCGGTGTGGTAGCGCCGGCCGGGGACGGCACGTTCCGTCCCGACGAACCGGTCACGCGGGCGCAGTTCGTGGCCTGGGTCGTCGGCGCGCGGGGGCTGCCGCCGGCACGCGCCGAGCCGTTCGCCGACGTGCCGCTGACGCACCCGCTGGCCGCGGCCGTGGAGACGGCCGCGGCCTATGGTATCGTGCCGTCCGGCGGCGTGTTCCGGCCAAACCAGCCGCTGGCCCGCGGGGACGCGGTCACCTTCGCCGTGCGCACGCTCGGCTACACGTTCGAGTCGGGCTACATGGCGACCGCGGCCCTGCCGTTCCGCGACTTGGACGGATGGCCGCCGGCGGTCCGCGGCGCCGTGGCCGTCGCGGCACTCACCACGCCCCCGCTCCTGCGTGAACCCGCTTCCGACCGCTTCCGCCCCGCCGAGGCGATGACGCGCGCGGAGGCGGCGAGTCTGATCTGGGCCTACCTTCAGGCGGTCGAATCCGGCGTTGCCCTCACCTACAGCGTGGCGCTGGCGCCGGGCGTCACGTTGATTCTCGAGAAGCGCGGCGCGCTCCGGGCGCTGCCGGTGTGGCGCGTCCAGGTCGGCGCGTTCGCCGAGGAGGACCGCGCCCGGCGGTTGGCCGAGACGATGCGTGCGCGCGGCCTGGCCGCGGTCGTGGAGCTGGTCGACGACCTCTACAAGGTGCGCGTCGGCGGCTTCAACGTGCGCGACGAGGCCGCAGCGCTCCAGCGCCGGCTGGCGGGCGACGGCCTGACCGGCGTCCCGATCCTGACCGTGCACGACTACGAGGCGCTGCCAGGGCCGTTCTGGACCGGTGTGCTCCTCATCGAGCCTGCGGCGGGCGCGCGGCTACGGCCGGCGCCCGCGGGCGCCAACGGGCAGGGCCGGGCGCGGCCCAGTGAGGTGGCCCGGCGCACCGCCGCGCTGGCCGCGACGAACGGCGGGTTCTTCTCGGCCTCGGGCGACCCGCTCGGCTGCCTGGCCATCGACGGCGAGGTGCACAGCGAGCCGATCGCAGGCCGGACCTGCGCCGGGTTCACCGACGACGGCGGGGTGCTCTTCGACCTGATGCGCCTCGACGCCGCGGCCGCAACAGAGCTCGGCAGCGTGGCGATCGACGGGATCAACCGCGGCCGGGGCGCCAACGAGGTGATCCTCTACCGGCCGTCCTTCGGCCCGGCCACGCGCACCAACGCGTTCGGCGCCGAGGTCACAGTCGTCGATGACCTGGTGGGGAGCGTCACCGACGGCCGCGGCGGCGCCGCGATCCCGCCGGGGGGCTATGTGCTCTCCGGCCACGGCCGGGGCCGTGCCGCGCTGCTGGCGGCCTTCCGCCCCGGCGACCGCGTGGCGCTGCGCGCGCGTCTGGCGCCGGTCTCCGGCGACCCGCGATGGGAGCAAGTGCGCCACGTGATCGGCGGCGGCCCGCGGCTGCTGGCCGGCGGGCTCTTCGCCGGCGGCGAGGGGTTTCGCCCGTCGTTTGGCGAGCGCCGCCACCCGCGCACCGCGCTCGGCCGCCTGGCCGACGGCCGGATCGTCCTCGTGACGGTCGGTGGCCGGCAACCCTATCACAGTCTCGGCATGACCCTGACCGAGCTCGCGGCATACCTGCGACAGCTCGGCGCCACCGACGCATTGAACCTGGACGGCGGGGGCTCGACGACGCTCGTCGTGCGCGGCGCCGTCATCAACCTGCCCTCCGACGAGACCGGCGAGCGGCCGGTCAGCGACGTGCTCCTGGTGCTCGCGCCGGGCGCCGGGGCGCCGTAACCGCCGCACCGCGGAGCGCCCGGGTGCCCGAGCTGCCCGACGTCGTCGTATACGTGGAGCGTCTGGCCGCCCTCTTCGCAGGCCGGCGGCTCGACGAGGTCCGGCTGCGCTCGCCCTTCGTCCTGCGCACCGTGGACCCGCCGCTGGACGCGGCCGCCGGCCGGACGCTGCGCGCGGTGCGCCGGGTGGGCAAGCGCGTGGTGCTCGCGCTGGACGGCGACCTGTTCGTGGTCATCCACTTGATGATCGCGGGCCGGTTGCGGCTGCGTCGGGCCTCCGCGCGTCCGGGCCGCGACGCCCTCGCGGTGTTCCGGTTCGGCGCGGACGCACTCTGGTTGACCGAGGCCGGCACGCGCCGGCGCGCGTCGCTGCACGTCGTGCAGGGAGACGCCGCGCTGGCCGCGCTCGACCCCGGCGGCCTCGACGTGCTGACCGCCTCGCCCGAGGCGTTCACCGCGGCGCTGCGGCGCGAGCGGCATACGGTCAAGCGTGCGCTCACCGACCCGGCGCTCTTCGACGGCATCGGCAACGCGTACTCCGACGAGATCCTCCACCTGGCGCGGCTCTCCCCGGTAATCCGCACCGACCGGCTCACCGACGAGGAGGTCGGCCGGCTCTACGCCGCCGCGCGCGAGACGCTGGCGGCCTGGATCGGCCGGCTGCGCGACGAGGTCGGCGAGGGCTTCCCAAAGAAGGTGACGGCCCACCGCGAGGGCATGCGCGTGCACGGCCGGTTCCGGCAGCCGTGCCCGGTCTGCGGGGCGCCGATCCAGCGCGTCGTGTGGGCGGAGAACGAGATGAACTACTGCCCGGTCTGCCAGACCGGCGGGAAGGTGCTCTCCGACCGCGTGCTAGCGCGGCTGCTGGGTCGCGACTGGGCGGGCTGGGGCCTGCGAGGGGAGCGCTGACGTGCTGGACCTGCTGATCCGCGGTGCCCGAATCGTCGACGGCACCGGCAACCCCTGGTGGCCGGGCGACGTCGGCGTGCGCGGCGACCGGATCGTCGAAGTCGGCGACCTGCGCGCCGCGGCCGCGCGGCGGGTCCTCGACGCCGCCGGCGCCGTGGTCGCCCCGGGCTTCATCGACCTCCACACGCACGCCGACTTCACGCTGCCGTGCTACCCGCGCGCCGCGGCCATGGTGCGCCAGGGCGTGACCACCCAGCTCGTGGGTAACTGCGGGTTCTCGCCGTTCCCGGTGGTTCCGCAGCGCCTCGACCTGCTCCGCGCCTACGCGGCGTTCGTGGACGCGGGGCTGTCGTGGGACTGGCGCGATGCGGCCGGCTACGCCGCGGCGCTGGAGCGCCTGCCGCTCGCGTGCAACGTCGCGCTCCAGGTGGGGCACGGCGCGGTGCGGATCGCCGTGATGGGATTCGACGACCGCCCGCCGTCGGCGGCCGAGCTCGACGCGATGCGTCGCCTGGTCGCCGGGGCCTTCGAGGAGGGGGTCTTCGCGCTCTCGACCGGGCTGATCTACGTGCCGGGCAGCTACGCGCGGACCGACGAGCTGGTCGCGCTGGCCGAGGTGGCCGCGCGCTACGGCGGGTTCTACTCCTCGCACGTACGCGGGGAAGGCGACACGCTGGTCGGGGCGATCGAGGAAGCGGAGGTGGGCCGGCGGGCGGGGGTGCCGGTGCAGTTGAGCCACCACAAGGCCAGCGGCCGGCGGAACTGGGGACGCGTCGCGCAGACGCTGGCAATGGTGGACCGCGCGCGGGCGGCGGGGCAGGACGTGCTCGCCGACCAGTACCCGTACACCGCGGGCAGCACGACGCTGGCCGCGACCGTGCCCGCGTGGGCGATGCAGGGCGGGCTGGACGCGTTGCTGGCGCGCCTGGCCGACCCGCCGACGCGCGAGCGCATCCGGACCGAGATGGCCGGCGGCGGCGCGCCGGGCGAAAGGGAGTTCGAGCCGGAAGCGATCATGATCAGCGCCCTCCCCCCGGGTCCCGACTCGGCCTGCGAGGGCATGATGCTCACCGAGATCGCGGCGGCGCGTGGCGAGGAGCCGGTGGACGCGGCGCTCGGCCTGCTCGAGCGGCACCGCGGCGCGGTGCAGATGGTGGTCTTCTCAATGTCCGAGGACGACGTGCGATGCGTGATGCGCCACCCGGCGGTGGCCATCGCGAGCGACGGCTGGACGCTCGCGCCCGAGGCGGGCGGCCGGCCGCACCCCCGCAGCTACGGCACCTACGCGCGCGTGCTGGGCCGCTACGTCCGCGAGGAGGGCGTGCTCCGACTGGAGGAGGCGGTGCGCAAGATGACGTCGCTGCCGGCCCGGCGCCTGGGTCGGCGCGATCTCGGGCTCATCCGGCCAGGCTGCGCGGCCGACCTCGTGGTCTTCGACCCGGACCGCGTCGCCGACCTGGCGACGTTCCAGGAGCCCCACCGCTTCTGCGCGGGCGTCTCCCACGTCGTGGTGGGGGGCCAGCTCGTGATCGAGGACGGCCGCGACACCGGCGCGCGGGCCGGGCGCGTGCTGCGGCGCGCGTGATGCGACACCGGGACGGCGAGCGGGGCCCCGCTATCGCGGGTTGACCTGCGCGTCCAGGTCTCGGAACACCCGCACGAACGGCGACGAGAGTGTTTGCTCGAACTCCTCGAGCCACCGCTCGATGTACGGCCGGTCGAGGCACTGTACCCTTGCCAGAATCGCCCGCGCATCCTCCACGTCCCTGGGGCGGCCAGCGACGATCTTGTGGATGAGGACGTCCTCGGGAGCGGCGAAGCGCACCGGAACGCCCCCGATCGGCACCGCCCGGGTGCGCATCATGGCCTCCTGTTCGTAGGCCGACACGGAGAGAATGACATCCACGTCGATCTGCGTGGTTGGGTCGGTGCACGGCAGGACGTAGTTCCTGCGGGCCAGCTCCTCGGCCCCGACGGCCGGCATCAGCCCGAGGCCGCGTACCACACTCAGGAGTTCGTTGAGCCGGTCGGGACCTCTGGCGACCGTGATGTCGATGTCGCGGGTCAGGCGGGGCTCACCGTAGAGGATGGCCGCATGCCCCCCGATGACCATGTAAGGGATACCGCCAGCCTCAAGCGCGCTCGCGATCCTCGCCAGGAGTGCGGAGACGGTTGATGGCTCTGGCATACCGGATGTCCGGGTGCAGGTCTTCCGGGTCACGGGGACGATCGAACGCTCCCATCTCCCGGGCGAACCGCCACAACTGTTCCAGGACGGCCAGGTTTTCCCTGTAGCCTGCCGGGCGGCGGAGCCGTTGCAGCTCGAAGGCATCGAGCTCCGGCGTGCGCTTGATCATCGGGACCCCCCTTACGCCTACTGTACCAGTTCCCGCGGGCTCCCTTCGTCAGCCGTGGAGATCGGACGGCCGGTCCACATCCGCGGCAGCCTCCTCGGGCAGCGAGATGATCACCGCGTCCGCGGCGTGAGCCTCGACGACCGCGCGCGCGCCGCGGTCCCCGTGCAGGGCGAGTAGCTCGGGGAACACGGCGCGCGCGAAGTACACCGGCGGCCCCACGACGCCACGCGCACGCGACGCCGCGACGAGGGCGTCCGCGGCCCGCGCGATCAGGCTGTCGATGACCGCCGCGGTCACGAACGGCTGGTCGCCCAGCAGGATCACCGCGCCGTCCGCCTCGGGCGCCACGACGCGGATGCCGACCCGCAGCGAGCTCGCGATGCCCTCGCGATGGTCGGGGTTGTGCACGACCCGCACCGGCAGGTCGGCCAGGAGCGGCGCATAGAGGGGCGCGTCGGCACCGAGCACCACCACGACCTCCCGGCAGCGGGAGGCGAGCGCCGCCCGCGCCACCCGGCGCAACATGGCCTCGCCGTCGATCGCCAGCGCGAGCTTCGGCCGCCCCATGCGCGTGCTGCTGCCGGCGGCCAGGACGACCGCGCAGACGCGCGCCGCTCGCGGCGGTGTCATCCTCGCCCGGCGGAGGCAGGAGGCGGCGTCGCGGGTGTCTGGTCGGGCGCCTGGTCAAGCGCTTCGTGGATGGGCCCGCGGCGGTCGCGCAGCAGGCCGCCAGGCCGGCCGCGCGCGACGGCCAGGATCTCGGCGAGCGCCGCGAGTGCGATCTCCTCCGGCGTCTCGCTACCGATGTCGAGGCCCACCGGCCCGTAGATCTGCCTGCGGCGCTCCGGCGAGATCACCACGCCCTCGGCCGCAAGCTCGCGCAGGATCTTCTCGGTCCGCGCGCGCGGGCCGAGCATCCCGAGGTAGGCGGCCGGCGTGGGGAGGAACGCGCGCAGCAGGTTGCGGTCGTGGATGTAGTTGTGCGTCATCACCAGCACGAAGGTGTGCGCGTCGGTGGGCACCATGCGGCCCGCGTCGGGGAACTCTGTGCGGACGAACGTCGCGCCCGGGAAGCGCTCGGCGGTCAGGAACGCCTCGCGCCGGTCCACGACCAGCACCCGCCAGCCGAGCTGGCCCGCCAGCCGGACGACCGGGATGGCATCGTGCCCGGCCCCGCACACGACCAGGCGGTAGGGCGGGTGGAGGACCTCGACGAACAGGCGCGCGGCGCGGCCCCGCACGGTCACCGGGTGGACGGCCGTGCGCAGCTCGCGCATCGCCTGACGCGCCAGGCGGTCGGCCTCGGCATCCAGCGCCGCCTCCCCGAGGGTGCCCTCGCGGCGGCCGTCCGGCCACACGAGCGCGCGGGCGCCCACCGGCCCGCCGTCACGCTCGACGACCGTCACGACCGCGACGGTCCCCTCGCTCGCGAGTGCCGCGCGGGCGGCCCGCCAGAACGGGTCGTCGCCGCGGGCCGGTTCGACGAACACCTCGATCGCCCCGTTGCACCCCAGGCCCAGCCCCCACACCGCGTCGTCGTCCGCGGTGAGGTCGTAGAGCATCAGGCGCGGGACGCCGGAGGCGAGCACCTCGGCGCCGACCACCGCGACGTCGCCCTCCAGGCACCCGCCGCTGATGTTGCCGGCCTGCCGGCCGGACGGCGAGATGAGCAGGTGCGCGCCCGCGCGCCGGTAGGTGGACCCCCGCACGCCGATGATGGTGGCGAGCGCGGTCGCCTCGCCGGCCGCCGCGGCCTCGTCGAACGAGGCCAGGATGTCGGCCAGCTCCCTGCCGCTCATGAGGTGCGCGCCAGGTAGCGCTCGAGCCGGCGCAGGCTCTCCAGGTTGTGGGCGGGCGCGAACACGTCCACGTGGGGCAGCGCGACGCGCATGCCCTGGCAGATGGGCTCGTAGCCCGGGCTCGCGAGCAGCGGGTTCAGCCAGATCACGCGGCCCGCCCGACGCCGCAACTCGGCCATCGCCTCCTCCAGCACCTCGGCGTCGCCGGTGTCCCACCCGTCGCTGATGATGATGGCGACGGTGCGGTGGTCCAGCGCCCCCGCGTGGCGGTCGAGGAACGCGCGGAGGCTACGCCCGATCTTGGTGCCGCCCGACCAGTCGGGCACCTGCCGCGCGACCTCGTCGAGCGCGGCGCGCAGGTCGGTGCGGGCGAGGGAGCCCGTGACCTCCGACAGCCCGGTGCTGAAGACGAAGGTTTCCACGCGGCCGACCGCGTGCTGGAGCGCGTAGACGAACTGGATCAGGAAGCGGCTGTAGAGGTCCATCGAGCCGCTCACGTCGCAGAGCAGTACCACGCGCGTCTTGGTGATCTTGCGCTCGCGCCGCAGGATCTCGAGGATCTCGCCGCCCCGGCGCAGGCTGTGCCGGATGGTACGCCGCAGGTCCACCAGGTGGCCGCGCCGCGCGGCCCGCGTGCGGCGCGACAGCCGCGTCGCGACCCGGCGCGCGATCGCGAAGACGACCGCGGTGATCTCGTCGAGCTCGTCCGCGGAGAACGTGCTGAAGTCCTTGCGCGTGAGCACCTCGACCGGACTGTAGGCCGGCATGGACTCGCCGTCGGCGGCCGCCTCGCCCGCCTCCTCCCAGTCGAGCAGCGCGCGGTCGAGCGCCTGCTGGCCATCGGCCGCGGTCTCGCCCGGGGCGCGGCCGTCGGCGGGCTGCTCATCGCCGGTCGGCGGCATCCAGTACTCCCAGAACGCCGCGTCGAAGATGCGCTGCGCGTCCGGGCTCGAGGCGAGCACTGCCCGCAGGGCCAGGTACGCCTCGCGCCGGTCCGCCAGGTCCACGGCGTGCAGCGCGCGCAGGGCATCCGCCGCCTCCGCCGCGCCCACGGACAGCCCCCGGCGGCGCAGCAGGCGGCAGAAGCCCACCACGTGGGCGACCAGGGTGCCCCGGCGCGGCCGGTCTAGCGCCGCGGCTGGAGCCGGTCGGCGATCCTCGCGACCGCTTCGCCGTTCCACGGCCGTCCCGCTCCCTCCAGGGTTCGGATGCCGTCCAGGATGCCGTCGAGCCACTGCCCGCGCACCGCGGCCGCATCGTCCTGGTGCTTGAAGAGCACACCCAGCGTCTCCTCGACCGCGGCGCGGTCGAGGTGCTCGCGGTGGAGCGCGATGAGCGCCGCGCTCCAGTCGAGGGTCTCGGCGACGCCCGGGGTCTTCTCCAGACGCACCCGCCGCACGAGCTGCATGAAGGCGCTGATCTGCTCCGCGAGGTGCGCGTCGATCCCCGGCACCTTGCGCTGGACGATCTCGAGCTCCTTGTCGAAGGTCGGGTAGTCGATCCACAGGTACAGGCAGCGCCGGCGCAGCGCGTCGCCGAGCTCCCGCGTCCGGTTGCTGGTCAGGACCACATAGGGGACGGTCGTGGCCGCCACCGTGCCGATCTCCGGGATGGAGACCTGGAAATCGGAGAGCACCTCGAGCAGGAACGCCTCGAACTCCTCGTCGGCGCGGTCGATCTCGTCCACCAGCAGCACCGGCGCCTGCGCCCGCGTGATCGCGTCGAGCAGCGGCCGCTTGAGCAGGAACGCCTCGCTGAAGATCTCGGCCTCGCGCTCCGCGACCGGCCGGTCGCTCCCCTCCATCAGCCGGATGTGGAGAAGCTGCTTCTGGTAGTTCCACTCGTACAGCGCGGTCGTCGCGTCCAGCCCCTCGTAGCACTGCAGGCGGATCAGGTCGGTCTCCAGCGCCCGCGCCATCACCTTGGCGACCTCGGTCTTGCCGACGCCCGCCGCGCCCTCGATGAGCAGCGGCTTGCGCAGCGCGATCGAGAGGTAGACGCTCGTCGCGATCGTGCGGTCGGCGATGTAGCCGCCGCGGGCGAGTAGCTCGTGAATGCGGGCAATCTCCGGATGCATCCTCAACTCCGACGACGTCGTCGTGGCGCGCAGTCGCCCTGCGGGGCCTAGCGCCCTCCCCTGGCGCGGCCACGGGCACGCTCGACCGCCGCCGCCAGCGCGCGCCTCGTCATGACCCGCCCCAGGTGCAGACGGTACTCGGCGCTTGCGTGCGGGTCTTCGTTCGCGACGATACCGTCGGTGGCCAGCCGCGCGGCATCCGCGATCAACTCGTCGGTCGGCTCGCGGCCCACCAGCGCCGTCTCGACGCCGGTCGCCCGGTACGCCGCCGGCCCGACACCGGTCACGCCGACGCGCACATGTGCGCATCGCCCAGTCTCGTCGAGCCCGACCACCGCCGCCGCACCAGCGAGCGCAAAACCTGACGCTGGGTTCGGCATCTTGTGGTACGCGCCGCCGACCCTCGTGCCCGATACCGGCAGACGAACCTCCGTCAGTAGTTCGCCGGGATCGGCAGCGGTCGTCATGATGCCTCGAAAGAACTCGCGCGCGGGCACCGTCCGATGACCGTCCGGGCCGTCCAGCGCGAACTCCGCGTCCAGCGCCAGCATCACCGCCGGGTAGTCCGCGGCCGGATCGCCGTGCACGAGTGCGCCGCCCAGGGTCCCCAGGTTGCGCACCTGCGGGTCACCAATCACGCCGGCGGTCTCCGCGAGGACCGGCGCGGCCCTGCGCACCGCCGGTGAGGACTCGATCATCCAATGGGTCGCCAGCGCCCCGATGATCAGCCAACCGTCACGCACGCGGATCTTACGCAGCGACGCGATCCGGCCGATGTCCACGACGTGCGCGGGCTCCAGGAGCCTCAGCTTCATCATCGGCAACAGACTCTGCCCGCCGGCCAGCACCTTCGCGGCATCTCCGTACGCCCGCAGCAGCCGCAGGGCGGCCTGCACGGTGCGGGGACGATGATACGCGAACCCAGCTGGAATCATGGTGATGTGCCCGCCCCGGTTCTCCTTCGATCTCCACGGGGGAACGCCTCCGCCCGTGGTCGTGTTGACACAAGGTCCCCGACAGGGCCATTATAGAGCCATCTCGATCCTGAAACAAAGTTTCTCTATCCTGGGAGGGTATCGACCTCCAATGCCGCAGGCACCCTGGGCGGCCGTCCTCGAGGCCCTCGCGGGCACTGCCGACGGTCTGACCGTGAGCGAACTGGCTGAGCGGCTCGCGACCCACCGGGGCGTCGTCTCCCGAACCCTCAGCACCTTGATCGCGCTGGACTACGTGCGTGCGAACGCCGCGGCCCGTCGGTACACGCTCGGCCCGTCGCTTGTCGCCCTCGCGTTCCGCTTCGCCGACATGACGGGGTTCCCAGGCGTGTGTCAGCCCGTGCTCCAGGACCTGGCGGACGCGACCGGTGAGCTCGTGCAACTGGCGGTGGCAGAGCGCCATCGCGTGCTCTTCATTGCCAAGGCCGAGGGGCGCGAGCAGCGCATCCGCATGGCCTCCCTCGTGGGCCAGACGCCGCCGCTGCACGCGACGGCTGCCGGCAAGCTCTATCTAGCCAGCTTGCCGGAGGACGAAGCGCTGGAGATCGCCGCCGGGGCCGGACTGCGCTCCTTCACCCGTCGCACGATCACCACACTGGCGCGGCTCCGGCGCGAACTGCGCGCCGTGCGACGGCGCGGGTTCGCGACCGTCGAGGAAGAACTGTTCGACGGCGCCGGTGCGGTCGGGGTCCCCATTCGGCTGGCGCGGCAGGGCGGCCGCGTCGTCGGCGCCGTCGTGCTGTCCGGACCGACATTCCGGCTCCCCGCGGCGCGGAAGCGCGAGAGTGTACCGCTGCTCCTAACCGCGGCCGACCGGATGAGCCGTCTGTGGCCGCTTCACGCACCCGAAGACGTGTCCGCGGCGGCCGTCTGGAACCGGCGGTGAGTCGCGGCCGACCGCAGACGCTCATGCTCCCGCGGACGCGCCGGGTTCGAGTTGCCCTCGACGTCAACGGCCGTCGGCATGTGCTCCAGATCCCCCCCCACCACACGCTTCTCGATCTGCTGCGCGCGCATCTCGGACTGCTCGGCACCAAAGAGTCCTGTGGCGAAGGCGTCTGCGGCGCGTGCACGGTCTTGCTCGATGGCCGGCCCATCAACGCCTGTGTGATGCTCGGGGCGTCGGCCCATGGCCGGTCGGTGACCACAGTCGAGGGGCTGAGCCAGGATGGGACGCTGCACCCGCTGCAACTGGCGTTCGTCGAGTGTGGCGCTATCCAGTGCGGGTACTGCACACCGGGCATGCTGCTCTCGGCCAAGGCGCTCCTCGACGTGTGCCCAGCCCCAAGCGACGAGCAGATCCGACAGAGCCTCTCGGGGAACCTCTGCCGCTGCACGGGGTTCGTCAAGATCATCGACGCGGTCCGCCTGGCCGCCCGACGGCTCGCCGCGGGGAGCGGGTAGCACATGGCGGCGGCGACAGACGGGCTGAGGAGCCCCGCGGGCCCGCTGATCGGGCGCTCGGTGCCGCGCCTGGACGGCTTTCACAAGGCGACCGGCCGCTTCGCCTACGGCACCGACGTCGTGGTCGCGGGCATGCTGCATGGCCGCGTTGCGCGAAGTCCCTACCCTCACGCCAGGATTCGCGCTATCGACACGTCGGCCGCGCTGGCCACACCGGGAGTCGTGGCAGTGGTCACCGGTCGCGATCTACCCGAACGACGCTTCGGCGCCCTTGTCAAAGACGAGACGGTGTTGGCCGTCGACGTCGTGCGCTACGTCGGGCAGCCCGTGGCCGCGGTGGCGGCCCTCGCCGTCGAGGCGGCGATCGAAGCGGCGGCGCGCATCGCCGTCGAGTACGACCCCCTTCCCGCGGTCGACACCCCCGAGGCCGCGCTGCGGGCGGGTGCGCCCCTGGTCCACGAGGCGTGGACGACGTATGTGGCACATCCTCAACTGATCCGAGCCGGCAACGTCTGCGGCGCCGCCACGATCGCCAAGGGCGACCCGTCGCGGGGTCTGGCTGACGCCGATCATGTCTTCGAGGACGTCTTCACGACCGAGCCGGTCCACCAAGCGTATCTCGAGCCTCGCGTGGCCATCGCGGCCTGGGAGCCGCCCGGAGTCCTCACGGTGCACTCGAACACCCAACTGCCGTTCGAGGCTCAGACGGTGCTGGCTGACCTGCTCGGGATCCCCCCCGGACGCGTCCGCGTCATCACGACGGGGATCGGCGGCGCGTTCGGTGGCAAGCTCCGTGTCGGCGTGGAACACATCGCGGCCGTGCTGGCGCAGCGCGTCGGTCGGCCCGTGCGGATCGTCCTCACGATGGCAGAAGAGTTCGCCGCCGCGTACCCGCGGCACGCGATGCGCATTACGCTGCGCACCGGCGTGCGACGCGACGGCACGATCGTGGCCAAGGAGGCACACGCGTTGCTGGACGCGGGCGCCTTTGGCGGCTCGAGCCCCGGGCTCCCGTCGGTCGCGACGCTCGTGCTCGCCGGACCGTATCGCATTCCCCACCTGTCGATCGAGGCCACATCGGTCTACACCCACAAGCAGAACTTCGGTTCGTACCGCGCGCCGACCGGACCACAGTGTGCGTTCGCCGTCGAGTCGCAGATGGACATGATCGCGCGGCGCCTCCGTCTCGACCCGCTGGAGTTTCGGCTGCGGAATATCGTGCGGGACGGCGACGAGGGACCCTCCGGGCAGGTGTTCGGCAAGGTCAGTCTGGAAGCGGCGCTCCGGAAGGCGGCCGCCGCGATCGGCTGGGGCCACCGCAGGCAGCCGCATCACGGCAAGGGGTTGGCGTGCAGCTGGTGGACGACGACCGGTGGCCCCTCTGCCGTGTACGCGAGGTTGCATGCCGACGGGACGGCGACGCTCGCGACGGGCTGCGCCGAGATTGGCACCGGTGCCCTCACCGCCGTTGCGCAGATCTTTGCCGACGACCTCGGACTGCCGGTCGAGAACGTCACGCTCATCAGCGCCGACACCCTCGCGACCCCGTACGATCACGGGGCCCAGGGGAGCCGGTCCACGTTCGCCGTCGGGAACGCCGCGCGCGCTGCGGCTGCGGACATCCGGCGACAGGTCCTGGGGCTGGCCGCCGAGGTCTTGGAAGCCAGGGTCTCGGACCTGGGCCTGCGCGATGGCAGGGTGTACGTGCGGGGCACGCCCTCTCGACAGGTGGAACTGGGCGATGTCGTCAGGCTAGCGATGCAGCGGCATGGCGGCCTCGTGTCCAGCGGCACCTTCGTTGCTCCGGCGACCCCGTACAAGACCGACTGTGTCAGCGGGCACTTCTATCCAGCGTTCCACGCGCCGAGTTTCCACGCCCACGCAGCCGAGGTGGTGGTGGATCCCGAGACCGGTACCGTGCGGGCGCTGCGGTACGTGGTCGCACAAGACGTGGGGAAAGCGATCAACCCCCGCCTGATCGAGGGCCAGATCGAGGGTGGCGTGGTGCAGGGCCTGGGACAGGCGCTGCGGGAGCGCATTGCCTACCAGGGCGCCTATCCGCTGGTCCACAACTTCAGCGACTACGCGCTCCCTCGATGTGGCGATGTGCCCCAGATCACCAGCATCCTCATCGAGGAACCCAGCGATAGCGGCCCGCACGGTGCGCGCGGCGTGGGCGAGCCGCCGATCATCACGCCGCCCGCCGCCATCGCGAACGCCGTGCACGACGCGGTCGGCGCGCGGGTCACCGACCTGCCGCTGTCGCCGGAGCGCGTGCTGCGTGCCATGCGAGGCCGACTGGAGGGAGCGGCGTAATGCCCATCGTGGTGTTCCTGGCCCGCCTGAAGCCGGGTGTGGACCCGGCCGCGTATGAACGGTGGGTTCGCGAGGTCGACTATCCACGGGCTCGTCGCCTGCCCAGTGTCATCTCCTATGTCAACCACCGCCTGCAGGCACCCCTGCGAAAAGCCGATGTCCACTACGACTACCTGGAGATCTTGCAGGTCACCGACCTCGACGCGTACAAGCAGGATCTCGCGCGTCCCGACATTCTCGACCTGCGGCGCCAGTTGATGGAGTTCATCGAACCGTCGGACAACTGGATCGGCGAGGTCATCGCATGACGCTCGATACCGGCGTCCTGCTACTGGGCGAGCACTCGCCGACGCGCCTCGCCGCGCTCGCCCAGCTGGCCGAAGCGCTCGGCTACGGCTACGTCTGGTATGCCGACGAACGATTCTTCCGAGAGGTGTACAGCGGCCTGACCGTCATCGCGACACGCACGTCCCGCGTACGGCTCGGCCCGTGCGTCACCGATCCTTACGCCCGACATCCGGCGCTGACCGCGATGGCGATTGCGACGCTCGACGAGATCAGCGGCCACCGCGCCGTCCTCGGTCTCGGCGCCGGCGTCTCCGGCTTCAAAGAGTTGGGCGTCGCGCGCGACCGGCCGGCCGTCGCGATGCGCGAAACCATCGAGATAGTCCGCGCGCTCCTGCGCGGCGAGCGTGTCGCCTACGACGGCGCGGTGGTTCGCGCAGCCGGGGTCCGATTGAACTTCGCCCCGCCGCGCGCCGCGGTGCCCATCTTCGTCGCCAGCAACGCGCCCCGCGGGCTGGAGGTCGCCGGCCGCCTCGCCGACGGCGCCATCATGCAGGGGTGCGTGGCAGACCGGGCGCTCCGGTACTTCAAGGAACACGTGGCGCGGGGGGCCACGGCCGCGGGCCGGCCGCCGGCCGATGTGGCGCTCGTGGCACGCATCAACGTCTGTATCGATGACGATCCGCGCGTTGCCAAGGATTTGATGCGGCGATCTATCGCCAACAGCCTGCTCGCGCAACAGCCGGACTTCCCCGGGTTCGTCGCCGCGGGCCTCGAGGTCCCGCAGGGGCTCCGCGAGAAGCTCCGCGGCCTGAGCTACGGCTACGGGAACGACGCGCTCGCGCGCATCGCTGCCGAGGTCCCCGACGTCTACGTCGACAGTCTCACGCTGGCGGGCACCGCAGACGACGTGGCCGCCGGCGTGGCACGCCTGACCGCAGCCGGCATCCGTCAGCTCCTGATGTTCCCGATGGATCCGGCGGGGAAGATCGAGCGCACCATCGAGCGCTTCGCGACCGAGGTCCTCCCGCGTGCCGCGCGCCTGGCGGGCGGCACGACGGGTCGGATGCTCACCTGACCGAGGAGGCCAACGCAAGATGCCGACGCGCTTCGTGCTCGTGGGCCTGCAACCTGGCGTGGATCGGACCGCGTACGAAGAGTTCATCCGCGCGTTCGACTACCCGTGCCTCCCGGAGTTGTCGACGATCGTGCACTACCGGACGCACCGGATCGACGGCAGCACCGTCCAGGGGGCGCCGCTGCCGTACGACTACATCGAGCAGATCGTCGTGACCGATCCGGACGCATACTGGCGAGATCTGGATGCCTCCCCGCGTTTCGCCGAGTTCAGGCGGCGCAATCCGGCGTTCGTGGCGCATCGGCTGGACTTCTGGGCCGAGGTCGTCCCGCCCGCGCCGATCGCGGACCACGGCCCCCGCGCGAACGGCGTCGCCCATCGATGGGAGACCATTCCGCCCGACGAGTCCCGACCGGGGCTGAGCCTCCGGAGGCTGGAAGGACAAACGATGACCGCGATGGTGGTGACGCTGCATCCAGGCATCGTCGTGACCCCGCAGCAACACCGGGAAGAGCAGCTGATCCACATGCTCTCGGGCCGGCTGCGCCTGCGGGTCGGCGGCGAGACCTGCGAGATCGAGGCGGGCGATGTCGCGCTGGTTCCGTCGCTGGTGCCCCACAGCGGTGAAGCGCTGGGCGCGGGTCCCGCAGTGTACCTGGAAGTGCTCGCGCGACGAAGCGGGTGACCACAGGGGGAGGTGCGTAAGATGGACAGTCGCACGTCGGACGGCATCAAGCGTCGGGAACTGCTGATCCGATCGGCCCATGCCGCCGCGGGCGTCGGGCTCACCGGGCTCGCGGGGGCAGTCTGGGTTCGGCCGCTTGCGGCCCTGGCCGCGCCAGCCAGGGTCTCCACCCGCCCCCTGGTCTTCGTTGTGCGTACCGAGACGCTGACCCTCGACCCGCACCAGAATGACTTCATCTACTCGCAAAACGCCCAGCGCCCGGTCTACGAGCCCCTGGTCGACTACGCGCCCGACGGCAAGGGTGGCGCGACGATCGTCCCGGTCCTCGCGACAGACTGGCGGGTGTCCAACGACGCCAAGACCTACACGTTCCGACTGCGGCCGAACGTTCGCTTCACCGACGGGACGCCCTTCGACGCCGCGGCCGCCAAGTGGAACTTCGACCGTCTCAAGGCGGTCAACAAAGGGCCGGCCGCGCGCCTCCCGGCCATCGACCGGGTCGAGACGCTGGATCGCTTGACCGTACGGGTGCACCTGAGGGCCCCGTTTGCGCCGTTCATCCAGGCCCTGGCCAAAGCGCCGTACATGATCAGCCCGGCAGCCCAGAGCCGCGAGAGCGGCGGCGACCTCGCGCAGCGGTGGCTCGACACCAACGCGGTCGGCACCGGGCCGTTCGTGGTCGACTCCTGGGTCCGCGGCCAACAGCTCACCTACGCCCGCAATCCGAACTACTGGCGCGGGTGGAGTGGACCGCACGCGGAGCGCGTCACCATTCGACTCGTCCGCGAGTCGGCGACACAACGCCTGATGCTCGAAACGGGCGAGGCCGACTTGGCCGACGGGATCATCATCACGGACGCCGATGCGATGAAGAAGAACTCTGCGCTGGTCATCGAGGAGCACAGCACACCGGCGCAGATTCACGTCATGCTCCGAATGCGTGGCGCGATGCTGGACCCCAAGTTTCGTGAAGCGATGCGTGCGGTGTTTAGCTACACGAGCTTCGTCGGTGGTGTGCTGCTGAACAAAGGCCGGGTGCCGAACGGCCCGATAGCGAAGGGTATCTGGGCGCACGATCCATCACTGCCGCAGTACCGCCGCGAGTTGGTACGGGCGCGTCAACTCATTCAGGAAGCCGCGCCGTCACAGCGCTCATTCGTGCTTCAGACGATCTCGCCGTTCTTCCCCTACTACCCGCAACTCGCACAGATCCTCCAGCAGAACCTCGCGGAAGTCGGGATCTCGCTGACCATCGAAGATCGGTTGGACGCCGCCGGTTTCATCGGTGCGCTCACGGCCCTCGAGCGTGGCCCGGACATGTACGGCTGGGCGATCAACCCGGCGTACGACGACCCGCACGACATCCTGCACCGCACCTACCACTCGACGTCCACGCCACCGACCGCCCAAAACTTTACATTCTACAGGAACCCCCGCCTCGACGAACTGATCGATCGTGGGGTGTCCGCGGCGGACCGGGCCAGCCGGCAGCCGTTCTACAACCAAGCACAACGGCTACTCCGCGAGGACGGCCCCGCGATCTATTGCGCACAGTTCTTCCAAATCTTTGGCCGGCGGAAACCGCTCCAGGGGTTCGTGTGGCATCCGTTTCTCTTCAACCTGCCGCCGGACTTCTACAACCTGTGGGTCGAAGCGTGACCGACGGGCGTCAGGGTCTCGGAGCGGCGGCCTCGGCCTCGGGGGCTTGCTGAGCCGCCACGGATGACGCTGTACGTCGCCCGGCGCCTCGTCAGCCTAGGCTTCGTCCTGCTGGGAATGTCCGTGCTCACGTTCACCCTTTCCCGCGTGATCCCAGCGGATCCGGCCGCCGCCGCGGCGGGATTCCACGCGACCGCGGAACAGGTCGCCCAATACCGCCGCGAGATGGGACTCGATCAACCGCTCCACGCGCAGTACCTGCGGTACATGACCGGTATCGTGCTTCACGGGGACCTCGGCCGCTCGATCCTCAATCAACGACCGGTCGTCGAGGACATCGCGACGTTCCTCCCCGCGAGCCTGGAGCTTGCTATGGTGTCGCTCATCCTGTGCGTCCCGCTCGGCATTGGTCTCGGGACGTACACGGCGGTGCGGGCCGGACGCTTCTCGGACGCGGCGACGCGCGGGTTCGCCGTCCTGGGCGTGTCGATGCCGATCTTCATCGTGGCCTTGCTGCTGCAACTCGTGTTCTACAAAGCGCTACGCTGGTTTCCTTCGGGCGGTCGGCTCGGCAGCGAGTTCGCGCCACCGGAAGCCATCACCGGATTCCTCCTGGTCGACACGCTGCTGCGCGGCAGCTGGCCGATGTTCGTGAGCGCGGCGCACCACATCGCCCTGCCCGCCGCGACACTCGCGGTCGCCAACCTGGCGGTCATCACGCGGATGACCCGCAGCAGCCTCCTGGAGGTGCTCTCGGCCGACTACGTCCGGACGGCGCGCGCGAAGGGCCTGAGTGAGAGCCGCGTCCTGCGGCACGCGCTGAAGAACAGCCTGATCCCCGTGGTCACGGTCATCGGGCTGCAGTTTGCGTCGATGATCGCCTACGTGTTCTTGGTGGAGCACATCTTCTCGTGGCCCGGCATTGGCTCGTATGCGGTCCGGGCGATCGTCGGTCTCGACTTTCAACCCATCATGGCGATCACGCTGTTGTTCTCCGTCATCTATGTCGCGGTGAACTTCGCCGTGGACTTGAGTTACCTGGCGCTCGACCCGCGAATTCGCTACTAAACCACACGGCGGCAGCGATGCCTGACCATTTGGCCGCAGTGCCCCCTCAGAGCCGGTGGATGCCGCGTCAAGCGGCGGGGCCCGGGCGGGCGTTTGTGCACAGGATGCGGCGGAACGGCGGGGCGCTCCTCGGCGTGACGCTGCTCGCGATCCTCGGGGCCGTCGCGGTCCTCTCCTGGGTTGCCACGCCCGCTGACCCCTACACCATTGCCGTCGAACGACGCTTTCAAGGACCGAGCGCCGCGCACCCGTTCGGGACCGACGACCTCGGCCGCGACGTGCTCAGTCGGGTGATGGTGGGGACCCGAATCTCCTTCGGCGTCGCGTCGTTCGTGCTGGCGATCGCGAGCGGGCTCGGCGTACCACTGGGTGTGCTCTCGGGCTATCGAGGCGGCTGGCTGGACGAGATCATCATGCGCGCCAGCGACATCTTCCTGGCGTTTCCGTCGTTCCTGCTCGCCATGGCCATTGTCGCCGCCCTGGGCTCGAGCCTGACCAACGCCGTGCTGGCGCTGGGGATCGCCTGGTGGCCCCGCTACGCCAGGCTGCTCCGGGGGCAAGTGCTGTCGGTGAAACAGAGCCTGTACGTGGACGCGGCTCGCGCGGTTGGCGCACGGGACAACCGCGTGCTGGCTCGTCACATCCTTCCGAACTGCGGGGCCCCGCTGCTCGTGCAACTGGCGACGGACGCCGGCAACGCCATCCTGATCACCGCGAGCCTCAGCTTCGTGGGACTCGGCGCCAAGCCGCCATCGCCGGAGTGGGGGTTCATGGTCGCCCAGGGTCGACAGTTCCTGCTGACGGCGTGGTGGGTTCCCATCTTCCCGGGCCTGGCCATCGCGACGATGGTGGCCGCGTTCCTGTTCATGGGCGACGGGCTACGAGACGTGCTCGACCCGCGCCTCCGGGGCAGCTCGACCTAGATTGTCGCGTTCGGACTCGCTCCACTAGCCCTTCTTGCCCCGCGCGGCCACCTCGCGCGCGACTGCCTTGAAGAACTCGCCCGCCATCTGCCGGGCGACGCCGGGGATGAGCCGGTGCCCGACGCTCAGCAGGACGCCCGTCACCTGCGCGTCCCCGACGTACCGCACCAGCGTCTGGTCGCCCTGGGCCTCGAGCGTGAGCGCACCGGTGGCCCGGATCGTGCCCGGCCGGCCACCGCCCTCGACGATCAGGGTCATGGCTTCGGGCGGCCGCTTGTCGGTGATGCGGACCTTGCCGGCATACGCGCCCCGCACCGGGCCGACCGCGAGCTCGATCTCGGCGTCGTAGGCGTCCGGGCCGGTCGGGACCAGCGCTTTGAGCCCGGGCGTGGCGCGGGTGAGCACGGCCGGGTCGTTGAGCGCACGCCAGACCTGCTCGCGCGTCGCGGGCATCAGGTGCTCGCCTTCGATCTTCATGGCGACCTCCACAAGCCACGCGGCGGAGCCGAAAGCCTGAGGCTTGCAGCACCCGCCGCGTTATTTTCAGTATATCAGAACAGATCGTCGGCCAGGTAGTCCCGCAGCGCCTCGCCGCGCAGCCCGTTGCCCAGTCCGACCGCCAGCCGTAGCCGCGCCTTGTGACCGGGCAGGTCGTGGACGAAGGCGACCCCGCGGCGTTGCAGGTCGCGGAACGCGCCCTCGTACCCGTAGGCGTCCCACATCGCGCCGGCGTGGCAGCGGGTCGTCGCCACGACCGCCACCCCGCCGGCGATCGCCTGGTCGATCGCCGGCAGCAGCGCGGGTGGGACCCGGCCGCCGCCGAAGGCCTCGAGCACGATGCCGCGCGCGCCCGAGGCCAGGCTGCAGCGGATGAACCGGTCGTCGGCATCCACCGCCAGCCGGATCAAGTCCACGGCGGGTTCCAGGCGATTGGGCAGCACGCGTCGCGGTACCGGCGCGGTCACGAACGCGATCCGATCGCCGTAGCAGAGGCCGGCCGGCCCGGTCACCGGCGAGCGGTACGTGTCCTCCTTCTGCCCGTTGGTCTTGGTGACCCAGCGAGCCGAGTGCACCTCCTCGTTGAGCACCACGAGCACGCCGCGGCCGCGCGCGCCCGGCGCAGCCGCGGTGCGGATGGCATCGTAGAGGTTCCGGTAGCCGTCGAAGCCGATCTGCGAGGCGTTGCGCATCGCGCCGGTGAAGACGACCGGGACCTCCCCGGGGACCGTGAGGTGCAGGTAGTACGCCGTCTCCTCCAGCGTGTCGGTGCCGTGCGTCACGACGATCCCGTCGGTGCCGGGACGCGCCGCCAGCGCCGCGACGCGGTCGGCGAGGTCACGGATCATCGCCAGCGTGACGTGGGCGCCGGGCACGAACGCGAACTCCTCCACCTCGACCGTGGCCACGGCGTCCAGCCCCGGGATCTCGCGCAGCAGGTCGGCGCCCCGCAGCGCCGGCCGCGCGCCCCGGCCGTCGGTATCGCGCGTGGAGATGGTGCCGCCGGTTGTGACGACCACGATGTGGGGCATACTAGCCTCCGAGGGCCCGCCCCGCGCATCGGGCGCCGGCGGCGGGTGGTACCACACCCTTTGATACGCGGGCGCGGGCGTCCTGCGCCCGCGCGAGCGAGGGGGTGCGCGATGCGCAGGCGTGTCAGGGTCATCGCGGCGGCGGGGCTGGCGTTCGCCCTGATCGGCGCGCCCGCGCTCGCCCAGCCCGAGGGGCCGGGCAGCGGGGGCGCGCCCGGGCCGGGCAGCCGGGTGCTCGGAGACGGGTTGATCGTGCCGGGCCAGCGCATCGGCCCGGCGCGGCTCGCCATGACCGTCGAGCAGATCATCGCGGCGGTGGGCCGGCCGCCCACGCGCGACGAGTTCCCCGCCGACGGGGTCGTGCTCTACGAGTGGCGCGAGGAAGGCCTGTGGGTCTCACAGGTCGCGGGCACCGGCCGCATCCGGGTGATCAGCGTCTTTGGCACCTCCGATCGCTACCGCACCGACCGCGGTGTCGTCCTGCTGACGCCACGCGCGCGCATCGAGGCGGTCTACGGCCGGGGCTTTCGCGCCTACGACTACCCGGCGGAGGGCATCACGCTGCTCCGCTACCACGCGCTCGGGCTGCAGTTCGGCATCGTGAACCAGCCGTCCAACCCGACCATCCACGGCCGCGCGTTCCAGATCGGCGTGTTCCGCCCGGGCGACCTGCCGCCGGTGCGGCGGCCGGCGCCCTAGCGCGGCGCTGGCGGTCCCTCGTCCTCAGTAGAGGTTCCCGGTGCGCGGGACGCCCGTGTAGTCCAGGTAGACGACCTTCAGCTCGCTGTAGAAGTCGATCGCCACGCTGCCCTGCTCGCGTGGGCCGACGCCCGTGGCTTTGGTCCCGCCGAAGGGCAGGTGGGCCTCGCCGCCGACCGTCGGGTTGTTGACGTGGACGATGCCGACCTCGCTGCGGTCCACGAACCGCATCGCCGCGCCGACGTCGCGCGTGTAGACGGAGGACGCCAGGCCGTAGGGCACCGCGTTGGCCGCCTCGAGCGCCGCGTCGAAGTCGGGCACGCGGCAGACCGCGAGCACCGGCCCGAAGATCTCCTCCTGGAAGATACGCATGGACGGGGTGACGTGGTCGAAGACGGTCGGCGCGACGAACCAACCGGCCGCCAGCGCGCCGTCGGTCAGCCGCCGGCCGCCGGTGAGCAGCCGGGCACCCTCGCGGACGCCGATGTCGATGTAGTCGAGCACGGTGCGCATCTGGGCCTCGTCCACCGACGGCCCCACCTCGGTGGACGGCTGCAGTCCGTCGCCCACGACCAGGCGCGCGGCGCGGGCGACGACCTCCTCCACGAAGCGGTCCGCGATGCCCGGGGTGACGATGACGCGGCTGGTGGCTGTACACCGCTGGCCGGTGCTCCCGTAGGCGCCCTGGATCGTCCCGGTGACAGCCAGCTCCAGGTCCGCGTCGTCGAGCACCACCACGGGGTTCTTGCCGCCCATCTCCGCCTGCACGCGCATGCCCGCCGCCGCGGCCTGGCGGTAGAGGCGCGTGCCGATCTCGTTGGAGCCGGTGAACGACACCGCCCGCACCGCGGGGTGCGTGAGGAGCTCCTCGCCCACGGTGCCGCCCGGACCGATGACCATGTTCACCACGCCCGGCGGCATGCCGGCTTCGTGAAAGATCTCCATCAAGACCGAGGCGGTCCACGGGGTGAGCGTGGCCGGCTTGAGCACCACCGTGTTGCCACACACCAGCGCCGGCGCCAGCTTCCAGATCGGGATCGCCACCGGGAAGTTCCAAGGGGTGATCAGCGCCACCACCCCGAGCGGCTCGCGCTTCGTGTAGGTGAACGTATCGGGCCGCTCGCTGGGGAGCGTCTCGCCGCGCAGCCGGCGGCCCTCCCCGGCGATGTACTCGAGGATGTTGCGGCTGCGCTGGAGCTCACCCGTGGCCTCGGCCAGGGTCTTGCCCTCCTCGCGCGTGAGGATCTCGGCCAGCCGCGGGAGCTCGCGCTCGAAGAGCTCGAGCACGCGGAAGAGCATCCGGCCGCGCACCGGCCCGGGCGTATCGCGCCAGGCGGGGAAAGCCGCGGCGGCGGCCTCGATCGCCGCGGCCGCCTCCTCGCGGCTCGACTGCGGCACCTGGCCGAGCACCTCGCCGGTCGCCGGATTGCGGTTCGTGACGAAGCGGGTCGCGGCGGACTCCTGCCAGCGGCCGGCGATGAAGTTGCGATAGGTGTGCGTCCCGGCGGTGATAGCCATGGGGAACCCCTCCTCTGCCGCGCCCGAATCGGGGGAAACTTCCGGGCAGGTTCTACGGACGGGCCCGCCGGTCCTCGCGGCGGCTACCGGAGGAGGGCGTAGGCCTCGAAGAGCACGGACGCGATCAGCGAGGCGGCGGCCACGCTGGCCAGCCAGGTGGCGGGGATGAGCCAGAGCAGCCTCCGGTTGACGGCCATCATGCCCTTGGTCAGCCCCACCCCGGCGACGGCGCCCACGATCGCCTGCGAGGTGGAGACCGGCACCCCGACCTGCGTGAAGACGTGGGTGGTGAGCGCGGTCGCGGTCGCGGCGACCAGAGCCGAGACCGGGTCGAGCGCCGTGATCTGCTTGCCGACCAGCATGATGACGCGTCGGCTGAATGTGAGCACGCCCGAGGCGATCGCCACCCCGCCGAGCACCGCGCCCGCGGCCGGGCTGACGAGCCCCACCGCCACGAAGGGCGCCATGGCGTTGCCCACGTTGTTCGACCCAAGCGCGTACGCCGCGTAGCAACCGACCAGGACCCCGGCGACCCGGACCGTCTGCTGGAACGCCAGGGTCCCGCCCAGCCGGCGGGCCGAGAGCGCCGCGAGCGCGCGGTACAGCACGTAGGCGATCGCCCCGGCCCCGAGTGGGGCGGTCACCATTGAGGCCACCACCCTGACCAGCGACGGCGCGTGGAACCCGGTCCGCTGGATCAGCCCCACCGCGACCAGCGCGCCGACGATCGCGTGCGAGGTCGAGATCGGGACCCCGTAGAGCGTGAGGACATTCACGACGACCGCCGCGGACAGCGCGGCCACCACGCTCATCTCCAGGCTGAGCGGCGTCAGCCGGCCCAGCACACCGAAGACCTTCTGGCCTTCCACCACCGCGCCCAGGAAGGTGAAGATCGCGGCCAGCACGATTGCGCGGCGATAGGAGATGATGTTGGCGCCGATCTGCGGGCCGAAGGTGTTGGCCGCGTCGTTGGCGCCGACACCCCAGCCCAGGTAGAGCCCCGGCAGCAGGGCGAGCATCGCCGGGGCGCTACAGGCTGGTCCCGATGTGCAGGATCTCCAGGCGGTCCCCCGTGTCCTCGACCTGGTCGGAGATCTCGGTGAGCGTCTCCAGGAACTGCTTCTGGTGGATCTTGTGCGCCAGCGTCGCGCCCGACGTGAAGATCTGGCGCGTGAGCTTCCACTCAATGTCGTCGATCTCGGACTCGGTGACGCCCACGATGCGGAGCCGGTCACGCAGCACCCGCTCGTCGCCCGAACTGAAGAACGTCGTCACCGCGTCGTGCAGCGCCGCGAACGCGGCCTGCGTGCGCTCCGCGATCTGCCGCAGCGGCTCGGCGAGCTCCGCGGCCAGCTCGGGGCGCTGGCCCAGCAGGAAGTCGCACGTGGTCTCCGCGGCGTCAGCGACCATGTCCATGCGCTCCACGAACCCGTGGATGTCGGAACGGAAGATGGGCAGGAACGCGCCTCGGTAGAGCAGGTCGTTGACCGACCGGCGCAGGGCGTCGGCGTCGGTCTCCAGGTGGTCCACGTGGATGGCGCCGGCCTTCGCCGCCTCCAGCCGGCCCCCCAGGTAGTCGTCGAGCACCTCACGCGTGCGCGCCACGCACTCGCCGACCTTGTCCAGGTGCTGGAGGAGGAGCGTCCGGACCTCGCGCTCCCGGCCCTGTCCGAACAGAAACTGCACCGCCCGCGCCATGGGGTCCCTCCACCGCAGTTTTCCCCCGACCTCTTCGTCGGCGCCCGCGACGCGCCCTCCGGGGGAGGACCGTCGCGCGAGCGCCGCGAAGGGGGAGGAGCCCATGGGCACGCGGTATTTCGGCGAACCGGTGCGGCGCCGCGAGGACCCGCGCCTGCTGACCGGGCGGGGCACCTACGTGGACGACGTTCGGCCGCCGCTGCTCCTCCACGCGGCGGTGCTGCGCAGCCCGCACGCGCGCGCCCGCATCAGCCGGCTCGACGCCTCGCGCGCGGCGGCGGCGCCGGGCGTCGCGCTCGTGCTCACGCACGCCGACCTGCCGCCGGCGCTGCGCGAGCCCCTGCCGCGGCTCATCCCCCACCCCGCGCTCGTCCACCACAAGACCCAGTACGCCCTGGCTCCGGGCCAGGTGCGGCACGTGGGCGAGCCCGTCGCGTTCGTGGTCGCCGAGAGCCGCTACCAGGCCGAGGACGCTCTCGACCTGATCGACGTCGCCTATGAGCCGCTGCCCGCGGTCACCGACCTGGAGGACGCGGTGCGGCCGGGCGCGCCGCTGGTGCACGACGACATGGGGACCAACGTGTGCGCCGAGTACACGCAGCGCGTGGGCGACCCCGACGCGGCGTTCGCGGCCGCGCCGCACGTCTTCCGCGAGCGGCTGCGCATGGACCGCGGCGCGGCGTCGCCCATCGAGACCCGCGGCGTGGTCGCGCTCTGGGACGCGCAGACGCGCGAGCTGGTGGTCTACGACTCGACGCAGGCGCCCATCCGAATCCGCAACTACCTGGCGGCCCTGCTCGGGCTCCCGCAGAACCACGTCCGCGTGATCGCGCCCGACGTGGGCGGGGGCTTCGGCCCGAAGATCATGATGTGCTATCCGGAGGAGCTCCTGGTGCCGCACGCGGCGATGCGCCTGGGGCGGCCCGTCAAGTGGATCGAGGACCGCCGCGAGAACTTCGTCTCGATGAACCAGGAGCGCGAGCAGATCCACGACGCGGAGATCGCCGTGGACGCCGACGGCCGCATCCTGGCCGTGCGCACGCGGTTCCTCTACGACTCGGGCGCCTACATCCCCTACGGGATCATCGTGCCCATCGTCGCGAGCACGCAGCTCGTGGGGCCTTACCGCATCCCCAACTACGAGTGCACCTTCAAAGCGGTCTTCACCAACAAGGTGATCGTGAGCCCCTACCGCGGCGCGGGCCGGCCGCACGGCTGCTTCGTCATGGAGCGGCTGATGGACCGGGTCGCCCGCGAGCTCGGGCTCGACCGCGCCGAGGTGCGGCGCCGGAACCTGATCCAGCCCCACGAGTTCCCCTACGACACCGGGCTGATCTTCCAGGACAACGCCCCGCTCATCTACGACAGCGGAAACTACCCGGCGCTGTTCGCGCGCGCGCTCGAGCTGATCGACTACGAGGGCTGGCCGGCGGCCCAGGCCGCGGCGCGCCGCGAGGGCCGCGCGCTCGGCCTCGGGCTCGCGCTGTACGTGGAGGGCACGGGGATCGGCCCCTACGAGGGCTGCCGCGTCACCGTCGAGCCCAGCGGCAAGGTCTACGCCGCCACCAGCGTTGGCACCCAGGGCCAGGGACACTTCACGTCGTTCGCGCAGATCGTCGCCGATGCGCTCGGTGTGGACGTCGCGGACGTGACGGTGACCACCGGCGATTCGGGCGCGTTCGGCTGGGGCACCGGCACGTTCGCGAGCCGGGCCGCGGTCGTGGCCGGCAACGCCGTGGCGCTCGCGGCCCGCGCGGTTCGCGACAAGGCGCTGCTCGTCGCGGCGCGGCTGCTCGAGGCCCGTCCCGAGGATATCGAGCTCGCCGGCGGCCGCGCCTTCGTCCGCGGCGCGCCCGCGCGGTCGGTGGCGCTCGGCGAGGTGGCCGTGGCCGCGAACCCGCTGCGCGGCACCATCCCCGCGGAGTGGGAAGGACCGGGGCTGGAGGCCTCCCGCTACTTCGCGCCGCCGCGCGGGACGTTCGCCGCGGGCTGCCACGCCGCCGTGGTGGAGGTGGACCGCGAGACCGGCGCGCTGCGTGTCCTGCGCTACGTGGTCGTGCACGACTGCGGCCCGATTATCAACCCGCTCATTCTGACCGGTCAGATCGAGGGCGGCGTCGCGCAGGGCATCGGCAACGCCTTCTACGAACAGATCGTCTACGATCCCGACGGGCAGGTCCTGACCCAAACCTTCATGGACTACCTGCTGCCCACCGCCTCGGAGGTGCCGCCGGTGGAGATCGCGCACATCGAGACCCCCTCGCCGCTGAACCCGCTGGGCGTCAAGGGGGCGGGTGAGGCCGGTGTCATCCCGGTCCCGGCAACGATCGCCTCGGCGATCGACGACGCGCTGGGAACCCGGATCACGCAGATGCCGCTGTCGCACCAGCGACTGCTTGAGCTGGCGCGGCGCGCGCCCGTGGGCGCGGCCGCTGGGGGCGCGGCGTGAAGCCCGCGCCGTTTCGCTACGTGGCCCCGCGCACCCGCGCGGAGGCGCTCGACGCGCTGCGGCGGTACGGGTCGGACGCGAAGCTGCTCGCCGGCGGACAGAGCCTGGTGCCGCTGCTGGCGATGCGGCTCGCACGTCCGGGGATCGTCATCGACCTCAACCGCATCGGTGACCTGGCCTACGTGCGGCCGGCGCGCGGGGGGGTGGCGATCGGGGCGATGACCCGGCAGCGCGCGGCCGAGGACGACCCGCTCATCGCGTCCCGGTACCCGCTGATGGTCGCGGCCTTGCGCTGGGTGGGCCACCCGCAGATCCGGACCCGCGGCACGATCGGCGGCAGCCTGGCGCACGCCGACCCCGCGGCCGAGCTCCCGGCGGTCGCCGCGGTGCTGGGCGCGCGCTTCGTGCTGGCGAACGCGCGGCGCGAGCGGATCGTGGACGCGGCCGACTTCTTCACCGGGTACCTGACGACGGCGCTCGGGCCAGACGAGATGCTGACCGAGATCCGCCTCCCCCCACCGCCCGAACGGACCGGGTGGGCGTTCACCGAGGTCGCCCGCCGCCACGGTGACTTCGCCCTGGTCGGTGCGGCCGTACTGCTCGTCGGCGACGGCGAGGGCCGGTGCGCCGAAGCGCGCCTGGCGTTTGCGGGCGTGGGATACGGCCCGGTGCGTGTGCCCGAGGCGGAGCGTGCACTGGCCGGCGAGCGCGTGACCGAGGCGCTGGCCGCCGAGGTCCGCCGCATCGTCTCGCGCAGCGTCGAACCCGAGGGCGACATCCACGCGACGGCCGACTACCGCCGGCATGTCGCCGGCGTGCTGGCGGCGCGCGCCTTGATCGAAGCCGCCAGCCGCTTGGAGGTGCGAACATGAAGCGAGCGCCGAAGAACGCGCGTCGGAGCCGGACAGCGGGCGCGTCCCGGCCAAGGCCCGGACGGGCACGGCGCCGCGCCCCGGGCGGGCGGAAGGTCGCGGGGCCGCGGGCGGCCGCGACCAGAGCGACAGCCGCCCTGCGGGGTCGCGCCGGGCGCCTCGTACCGGTCGGCGAGGCCGAGGTGCGCCTGGTGGTCAACGGCGCCGAGGTGCGCCGCACGGTCGAGGTGCGCCGGACGCTCGCGGACTTCCTGCGGGAGAACCTGGGCCTGACCGGTACGCACCTGGGCTGCGAGCACGGCGTCTGCGGCGCGTGCACCGTGCTCCTGGACGGCCAGCCCGTGCGGTCGTGCCTGCTGTTCGCGGTGCAGGCCACGGGCCACGAGGTCACGACGGTCGAGGCGCTCGGCACGCCCGAGGCGCTCTCACCGTTGCAGCAGGCGTTTATGGACCACCACGGCCTACAGTGCGGCTTCTGCACCCCGGGCATCCTGATGAGCGCCCACGCGCTGCTCCGCGACCGCCCCCGCGCCACCGAAGAGGAGATCCGCGAGATGCTCGGCGGCCACCTCTGCCGCTGCACCGGCTACCAGGGCATCCTCCGCGCGCTGCGCGCCGCCGCCGGCCTGCCACCGAACCCGGTGCACTGACCCGCAGCCGACGGGGCGCTGCCCATTGCATCGGATCCGTCCTCGGCGCGGTCCTGATCCTGGCCCTCTACCGCGCCGTCAAGAAGCCGTCACGAGCATCGTCTTGCGCGCACGCTGGCTCCCGGCGCCGCTGGGCGGCTTCATCGGTGCCGCAGGTCGCGGGCGCGTGCTCGCCGCGTTCGCGCGCAGCGCCTACCTCGAGGTGCGCGGCGAGGTCGTGGCGCTGGCCGCCGCCGGCCTGGACCGCGGGCCGCTGGTGATCCTGGTGGACGGCTTCGACGGCGGGCGGCTGTCACCGGGCGACGAGGTGGCGCTCGCGGGCGGGCGGCTGCGCGTGGCCGCCTACGACATCGCGCTCGACGGCGCGGATCCGTGGGACCCCACCCTGCCGACTCCTCCGGCCGGTGCGGTCTCGCGCCTGCCCGACGTGGAGCGTGCGCTCGCCCGAGGGGCGCCGCCAGAGAGCGCTGCGGCGCTGCTCGGGCACCCGCCGGCCGCGGTGTCCGCCCGGCACCGGCGGCTCCTTGACAGTCTTTGCGCAGGGCTCGCCGTCCTGGAAGACACGCTGCGAGGCCTCGACGCGTGCGGCGATCTCGCCGCAGCCGTGGGCCACATCGCCGGCCGGGGCCCGGGGCTCACGCCGTCGGGCGACGACGTGCTGGTCGGCGTCCTGCACGCGATGACGGCATGGCCCGCCCTCGCCGCAACAGCGGGCGGCCCCGAGGTGCGACGCCGCATCGCCCGTGCGGCGAGTCCCCTGACCACGCGCATCAGCGCGGCCTACCTGCGGGCCGCATCCGAGGGATGGGCGGCCGAACCGTGGCACACGCTGGTGGGGGCGCTGGACGGGACGGACGAGGCGCTGGGGGCCGCGGTGGCGGCACTGCTTCGGGTGGGCGAGACATCCGGCGCCGACGCGTTGACTGGGTTCTGCTGGGCGGCGCGGAGGCTTGGCGCCTGAGTCAGCCGGCCTGGCCGCCGCCGGCGCCCGCCGCAGAGGGCCCGGCCGGACGTCGCTGCAGCCGCTGCTCGACCGACTCGAGCAGTTCCTGCACGCCGCGCGCCACCTCGCGCCAGGCGCTGCCGTACTGCCCCATGGTCCGGTACTTCCGGTAACGCCGCTCAACCAGCCGACGCGGAGGCAGCCGCCCCAGCTCCGCGAGCGCGGAGACCACGTAGCGACGCACCGCGGCCGCGGCCGCGTCGTGGTCGGCGTGCGCGCCGCCGGCCGGCTCCGGGATAATGCCGTCGATGACCCCGAGGCGCAGCAGGTCGGCCGCGGTGAGCTTGAGAGCCGCGGCCACCTCGGGCGCGCGCGCGGCGTCGCGGTAGAGGATCGCGGCGGCCGCCTCTGGGGAGATGACCGAGTAGAACGCATGCTCCAGCATGTACACCCGGTCGGCGAGGCCCAGGGCGAGCGCCCCGCCGCTGCCGCCCTCGCCGATGACCACGGCCACCACGGGCGTCGGGAGCAGGGCCATTGCCTGGAGGTTGGCCGCCAGTGCCGGCGCGATGCCGCGCAGCTCGGCCTCGTAGCCGGGGTAGGCGCCGGGCGTGTCGATGAGCGTCAGCACCGGCAGGCCGAACGTGCCCGCGAGCCGCATCAGCCGCAGCGACTCGCGGTAGCCCTCGGGCAGCGGCATGCCCTGGTGGGGACCGCCGGGCCGGTCGGGCCACGACCCGCGCTCCTGGCCGATGACGACCACCGGCTGGCCGTCGATCTCGCCGAGCCCGCCGACGATCGAGGGGTCGTCGCCCGACTGGCGGTCGCCGTGGAGCTCGACGAACGAGGCGACCATCCGCCGGATGTAGGCGAGCGCCGTGGGCCGCTGCGGGTGACGCGCAGCCTGGACGACGTCCCAGGCTTCCGGTGGCTGCGTCTGCGGCGCACGCGGGAGCCGCTCGGCGGCCAGGTGTCCCCGCGGGCCGCGGCGGAGGTGGCGCAGGAGGTACTGCACGACCTCGCGCAGCCGCCGCCGGTCGAGCACCAGGTCCACCATGCCACCGGCAAACAGGCGCTCCGCGCGGTGCGAGTCCGGCGGCAGCACCTCGCCGACCGTGGCCTCGATCACGCGCGGGCCGACGAACCCGACCTGGGCACCCGGTTCCGCGATGAGGATATCTCCCAGCGAGGCGAAGCTCGCGGTCACGCCGCCGAACGTAGGGTGCGCGAGCACCGAGACGTACGCCAGCCCGGCCGCGTGGTGGCGCGCGCGCGCGGCCGCGGTCTTGGCCATCTGGACCAACGATAGCATGCCCTCCTGCATGCGCGCGCCGCCGCTGGCGGTCACCGTCACCACGGGCAGCCGCCGGCGTGTGGCAACCTCGAACGCCTTCGCGATCTTCTCGCCGACGACCGACCCCATGGTGCCGCCCAGGAACGCGAACTCGAAGACCGCGAGCACCACCGGGAGACCGCCGATGCGCGCCGCTCCGACCACGACCGCCTCGCGCAGGCCCGTGCGGCGGCGCGCCTCGATCAGGCGCGCGCGGTAGGCGCGCTGGTCCGCGAACCGTAGCGGGTCGGTGGAGATGAGCCCGCGGTCGAACTCGCGGAACGTGCCAGCGTCGACCAGCGAGGCGATGCGATCGCGCGCCGGCATCCCGAGGTGCGCGCCACAGGCAGGACACACCCACAGGCTCTGGCGCAGCGCGTCCTCCGACGCCTCGGCCCCGCAGGCCGGGCAACGGTGCACAGCCGGCCCGGCCGACCTAGACCGCGCCATCGCGGTGCATCGCGGCGATCGCCGCGTCGTCGAAACCGCATTCGCGCAGGATCGCGTCGGTGTGCTGACCCAGCACGGGTGGCGGCGCGGCGACGCGGCCCGGCGTCTCGGACAGCTTCACGGGCACACCGGTCTGCCGGATGCGGCCCGCGCGCGGGTGGTCGACCTCCACCACCATCCCGCGGTGACGCACCTGCGCATCCGCGAACAGGTCGGCCATCAGGTAGATGGGGCCAGCGGGCACGCCGGCCGCCTCGAGGGCGCGCGTCCACTCCGCGGTCGTCCGCGACGCGAAGAGCTCCTCGAGCAGCGCCACCAGCGCGTCGCGGTGGGCCACCCGGTCAGCGTTGGTACGGAACCGGGCGTCCGCGGCCAGGTGGGGCGCGCCGACGGCCTGGGTGAAGCGGCTCCAGATCGCCTCGCTGCCGACGGCCACGTTGACGTAGCCATCGCGCGTGCGGAACGCCTGGTAGGGCACCAGCGAGGGATGCGCGCTGCCCAGCCGCCGCGGGTTCTCACCGGTCGCGAAGTAGTGCCCGGCCTGGTAGGTCATCCAGCCTACCTGGGCGTCGAGCATGGCGGCGTCCACGTGCTGGCCGCGGCCCGTCCGGGCGCGCACGTGCAGCGCCACCATGATGCCGAAGGCCGCGAACATGCCCGCGGCGATGTCGGTCACCGCCACCCCCACCTTCACGGGTGGCCGGCCCTCCTCCCCGGTCGTCCCCATCAGTCCGCCCATGCCCTGGACGATCAGATCGTAGGCGACGCGCTCGCGGTAGGGCCCGTCCTGGCCGAACCCCGAGATGGACGCGTACACCAGCCGCGGGTGCGCGGCGGCCACCGCCGCGTAGCCGAAGCCGAGCCGGTCCATGATACCCGGCCGGAAGTTCTCGACCAGGACGTCGGCGCGGGCGAGCAGCCGCCGCAGCACCTCCTGGCCCGCCGGGTGCTTGAGGTTGAGGGTAAGGCTCTCCTTGTTGCGGTTCACCCCGAGGAAGTACGCGCTCTCGCCGCCCACGAACGGCGGGCCCCAGCCGCGGGTGTCGTCGCCGCCGTCGGGGCTCTCCACCTTGATGACGCGCGCCCCCATGTCGCCGAGCATGGTGGTGCAGTAGGGCCCGGCGAGCGCGCGGGTGAGGTCGAGGACCAGCAGGTCGCCCAGCGGACCGTCGCGCATGCTCAGAGGCCCGGGGGCCTACGCCTCCACGAACGCGACGAGCCGGCAGAACGCCGCCTCGCCGCCCTTGAACCGGAACGGGAAGCAACCAACCCAGACCCTCTGGTCGAGCACCAGGTCGATATCCCCGCCGACGTTCTCCACGTGGAAGACGCCCCGGGGGAACAGCTTCGTGTGGGTCGCCTGGTAGTCGCGCGGCCAGGGGAACGCCTCGTCCATGGACATGCCGATCTTCCGCTCGACCTCGGGGATCAGGTCACGCCGCGCGTCGCGCACCTTGGTGTTGAAGGGATGGTCGGTGGAAATGGCGTCGACCGCCATCCACCGGATGCCCCGGTCCAGCACCCAGTCGCAGAACTCGGCGCGCGGGCCGGGGTGCCGGAGGAACGAGCGAGGCAGGTCGGGCCCGGCGTCGCGGTGCCGCCCCCTCGTGGCCTCGGACCAGTCCTCGTTGTAGTACGCGTGGTAGCCGGTGTGAATGACCAGGATGTCGCCGCGCTCGATCCGGATGCCGTGCGTCTTCTCCCATTGTTCGAAATGCTGCGGGCCGTAGATGTCGTAGTCGCCGATCCCGAACGGCTGCAGGTCCACGACGCACGCCGGGCCGACCAGGGTGGCGATCGGGATGCCCGCGACGTCGGGGCCGGGGTCGTTGAAGTGCAGCGGTGCGTCCAGATGCGTGGCGATGTGGTTGGTGCTGCTGATGTGCTGGGCGTTGACGCCCTCGAAGGCCATCTTCTTGACCCACTTGACGGTCGGACCCTCGTAGTAGGCGAACGGCGGCGAGTCCACGCTGAAGTTCTGCGAGAGGTCGAGCACGCGGCAGCGGGACAGGTCGAACGGCTTCATGCAGGCTCCTCCTCGGGCGGATCGATCTGGTGGGGACTAGCTTCGGCGCCGCGCCGGCGGTGCCTGCGTGCCGCCGGTGGCGGCGCGGCGACCGCACAGGCGGCCCTCGGGCTGTGGCGGGCGCGGCGCGCCTGACGCCGCACAGAACTAGCCGGGGACGAACGCCTCGTGCGTGGTCGAGGGGCGGCTGCCGCCGACGGTGAGCCCGCCGCCGGGGATGTAGATCGTCCCGCCCACGGCCGCGGCCCCGGTACCGTGGCGCGGCGTGGGCATCGGCGGCAGCGCCGCCCACCCGTCGGCGCGGGGATCGTAGACCTCGGCCTCCTGGAAGACGCGGCCGGTCTCCTCGCCGCCGAACACGTACGCCCGGCCGCCCAGGGCCGCGGCCGCGGCGCCGCTGCGGGGCGTGGGCAGCGGCGCCCGCTCCTGCCACCGGTCGGCCGCGGGATCGTAGGCGTGGTGGCGCCCGGTGTTGTTCGCGAAGGTGTTGAACCGGCCGCCGATCGCGTGGATGCGGCCGTCGAGGACGACGAGCGCGATGTGGTCGCGGCCGTCGGGCAGCGGCGCCCGCGCGCTCCAGGTGTCGGCCGCTGGGTCGTAGACCTCGTGCGTGCCCACGCTGGTGACATCCCGACCGCCGACGACGTGGAGCCGGCCACCCACCTCGGCGACCGACATCGCGCCGCGCTTGGCGGGCAGCGGGGCGATCTCGCGCCAGGCGTTCGCCGCCACGTCGTAGACGAAGCAGTTGGCGATCGCGGTGCGGTTCTGCTCGATGAACCCGCCGAACGCGTAGATGCGGCCGTTGAACCCGACCACGCCCACGTGGTTGAGGCCCCGCGGCATCGGGGCGAGCGTGCGCCAGGCATCGGTGGCCGGGTCGTAAACCTGATTGAGCGGCTGATCGACGCGGCCCTCGGCGTAGCCTCCGAGCACGTAGACCTTGCCGTCGAGGACGGCGACGCTGATCTCGGTACGCGCAAGCGGCAGCGCGGCCCGCGTGATCCACCGGCCGCCCCCGGTCTGCGCCACGCGCGGCGCCCCGGCCGGGGACGCCTGCGTCACACGGGCGAGCGTCCCGGCCGCGGCGGCCCATCCGAGCGCCGCGGCGCCCGCGACGAACGCGCGGCGGGTGATCCCATCGGCTGCGGTGTGGCGGCGGGTTTGCGACATCTCCCCCTCCTGGCCGGCTGGTGCACCACGACCCTCGTACGCAGGGGGCGCCCGGCCGGTTCGCGCGCCCGGGAGATGCGGGCCACACGCGCCGTTCGGCCCGGCCCGGGCAGGGAAAGGCGCGGGTGGAGCGTAATCTCCCTGCGACCCCACGATGGACCTCATCATCAGACGGGCGGCGACCCTGGCCCACCCCGGGCCCGTGGACATCGGGATCGACGGCGGGCGCATCGTCCGCCTCGCCCCGGCGCTGCCCGACCGCGCCGCCGAGGAGATCGACGCCGACGGACGCCTGGTCACCCCCGGGCTGGTCGAGCCGCACATCCACCTGGACGCCGCCCTCACCGCGGGCGAGCCGCGGTACAATGCGACGGGCTCGCTGTTCGAGGGGATCGAGATCTGGGGCGAGCGCGTCCGCTCGCTGACCCGCGACGACGTCCGGCGCCGCGCCCACGAGGCGATCACCTGGATGCTGGCCTGCGGGGTCACCCACATCCGCACCCACGTGGACGTCTGCGACCCGTCGCTCGTGGCGTTGCGCGCGCTGGTCGAGGTCCGGGACGCGTGGCGGGGCGTGGTCGGCATCCAGATCGTCGCGTTCCCCCAGCAGGGCATCTACTCGTTCCCCGACGGCGAGGCGCTCCTCGTCGAGGCCCTGGGGCTGGGCGCCGACGTGGTGGGCGGCATCCCGCACTACGAGTGGACCCGCGAGTATGGCGAGCGGGACGTTCGCACCGCGCTGCGGCTGGCCGCCGAGCACGATCGGCGGGCCGACCTGCATTGCGACGAGACCGACGACGACCAGAGCCGGTACCTCGAGCTGGTGGCTGCCGAGACGATCCGCCTGGGGCTCCAGGGCCGGGTGACCGCGAGCCACACCACCGCGATGCACTCGTACAACAACGCCTACGCCTACCGGCTCATCCGGTGGATGCGCCACGCCGGGGTCCACATCGTCACCAACCCCCTGGACAACGCCGTGCTCCAGGGCCGCTTCGACGGCTACCCGGTGCGGCGCGGCTATACGCGCGTGCGCGAGTTGCTGGCGGCCGGCATCAACGTCTGCATCGGCCATGACTCGATCATGGACCCGTGGTACCCGCTGGGGGTCGGCGACCCGATCCAGGCCTGCTTCGTGATGGTGCACTACGGCCACATGTCGGCGCACGCCGACTTCACCACGCTGCTCGAGATGGTCACCACCCGCGCCGCGGCCGCGCTCGGGCTCGCGGACTACGGCCTGGCGGAGGGGTGCCGGGCGGACCTGGTGGTCTTCGACGCGCCCACGGCCATGGACGCCATCCGGCGGCTGGCACCGCGGGTAGCGGTCATCGCGGGCGGCCGCGTGGTGGCCCGCACGACGCCCGCGCGCACAGAGGTCCTCGCCGGCGGGGAGCGCCGGACGGTGACGTTCCAGCGATGAGCGCGGACGCCGCGCCGGCCCGGCCCGCCGCGCGCCCCGGCCCGCGGGTGCGGCTCCCGGTCGCGGAGCTGCGCTCCTGGGCGATCTTCGGTGCGCTCGCCGTGGCCGCGTGGGAGGCGGCCTCCCGACTGTACGGGCAGCCCTACCTGCTGCCCGCGCCGTCGGCGATCGCCGCGGAGTTCCGCGAGCACTGGCCGCTGGTGCTCGGCTACGCGGCGATCACCAGCCAGGAGATCGTCGTCGGGTTCCTGGCGGGCGCCCTGGCGGCCCTGCTGTGCGCGATGGTGTTCCTGCGGCTCCCGCGCCTGGTCGAAGACTTCCTCTACCGGGTGATCGTCACGCTCAACAGCACGCCCTTCGTCGCGCTGGCTTCGCTGGCGGTGGTGTGGTTCGGGCTGGGGCTGCAGAGCAAGATCGTCATCGCGGGCATGTACACGTTCTTCGCGGTCCTCTACACGACGCACAAAGAGTTCATCTCGGTCGAGGTCATCCGCGAGCAGTTGATGGACATCTACAACGCGACCTGGTGGCAGCGGATCTTCCTGCTCAAGATCCCCTCGGCGCTGCCCATCATCTTCGTGAGCCTCAAGGGCGGGGTCATGGCCGCCGTGAATGGCGCGATCGTCGGCGAGCTCTTCGGCGCGTTCGAAGGGCTCGGCTACATGATCCTGGACTCGCGGTACGTGGGCAACACTGTGCGGGTGTTCCTGGCCGCGGTCTTCTGCACCGCTATCGGGTGGCTGCTCCTCGGCGCCGTCACGCTCGCCGAGCGCCTGCTGCTGCCCTGGCACGTGAGCATGGCCGGGCGCCGGTAGCGCCCGGCGCGAGAGGAGGACGGAGGCCCAGGGGCGCTGCCCGGCCAGCAGTACGGTTCCACCAGACGCACGAGGGGGGAGACGCGATGCGCATCGCACTGCGAATGGCCGCCCTGCTCGCCGCGGTCGTGCTGGCCAGCGCCGGGACGCTGGCGGCGCAGGGCCTAACGAAGGTCACGATCATCGAGGCGTGGTTCATCCACAACGAGTCCATGGGCGATCCGGTCGCCGTGGAGAAGGGGTTCTACCGGAACCTGGGGCTCGACGTCCGCGTCGTCGGCGGCGGCCCGGGGCTCTCTCCGATCGACCGCGTGATGGCCGAGTCCAAGAAGGGCACGATCGTCTTCGGCGTGGACTACCCTTACAACATCCTCGACGCGCGGGAGAAGCAGCGACTCCCGCTGGTCGTCGTGGCGCACGACTTCCAGCGCTCCGCGGTGCGGCTCTTGTCGTGGAAGGAGCTGCGGGGCCCGCGCGATGTGGAGGGCACGGTGGCCACCTGGATCGGATACGACAAGCAGATCAAGGCGGCGATCGGTCCGGACTGGGAGCGCCGCATCCGAGTCGTCAACCAGCAGGGCGACCCGGCCACCATCGGCTCCTGGCTGAAGAAGGACTACCAGTTCGCGCACGCGATGATCTACAACGAGGTGCTGGTCGCCAAGCGCACCGCCAAGGAGCGGTACTACGTCTACGACTTCCCGTCCTGGGGGATCGACTGGCCGGAGAACGTCGTCTTCACCACCGAGGAGATCGTCCAGAAGCACCCGCAGGTCGTGCAGGCCTTCGTGACCGGCCGCTACCAGGGCTACAAGTACGCGCTGGCTAACCGGCAGGAGACCGTGCGGATCCTGGTCCAGTACAACAGCAATCTCAAGGGCGGCGAGGCGCACGAGCTCGAGGGCATGGACGGCATCGCCTCGATCATGGTGACCGACACCTCGCGGCGCCACGGGCTGGGGTACGTGGACCCGGCCGGCTGGCAGCGCGTGGGCCGCGACATGCAGCGAGCGGGCTTCTACCGCACGATGCCGAACGTCACCGCGGCCTACTCCACCCGGTTCCCGAGCAAGGTGATGCCGTAGGCACCGCCCGGGCGGGGGCGGCGGGCCGCCGCCCCCGCCCGCCGCGGGTGTTCGCCCCATGACCGCCGCCGTGACCGCGCCGATCATCCGGCTGGAGGCCGTTTCGAAGACCTACGACCTGCCCCGCGCCGGCGCGCGCGGCGCCGCCGACCGCGCGCTCAACGTCGTCTACGACCTCTCGCTGGACGTCCAACCGCGGGAGTTCGTCTCGATCGTGGGGCCCTCGGGGTGCGGCAAGACCACCGCGCTGTTCATGCTGGCCGGGCTGCGCGAGGCCAGCGCGGGCCGCATCGAGGTCTGCGGCCGGCCGCCGCGGGAGGCTGTACGCGCGGGGCTCTCGAGCGTGATCTTCCAGCAGCCGGTGCTGTTCGAGTGGCTCACGGCCGAGGAGAACGTGCTGCTGCCGCTGCGCATGCGCGACGCCCGCTGGTGGGCCTGGCCCGCGCGCCGGGGTCGCTACCTGGCCGCGGCGCGGCGCGCGCTCGAGACCGTCGAACTCTCCGGGTTCGAACACTACTACCCGGACGCGCTGTCGGGCGGCATGCAGCAGCGCGTGGCGATCGCCCGCGCGCTCACGCTCGACCCCCAGGTGCTGCTCATGGACGAGCCTTTCGGCGCGCTGGACGAGATCACGCGCGACCGCATGAACCTGGAGCTGATCCGTCTGGCCGAGGCCCGCGGGCTCACCATCGTGTTCGTCACGCACTCGATCGAGGAGGCGGTCTTCCTCTCGGACCGTGTGGTCGTCATGAGCCGCGGGCCGTCGCCGGCCACGGGATCGAGCGTGGTGCGGGTGCTCGACGTCGGACTGCCCCACCCGCGGCAGCTCGCCCTCAAAGAGGAGCCGGCGTTCTTCCAGAAGGTGCGCGAGGGCCGCGAGGCGCTGCGCCAGACGCAGGGCGTGGCCTGAAGCCGCGCAGGCGCCCCTCTTCCTCGACCTCCAGCACCATCTCGATCTCGACCGCGATGTTCTGCGGTAGCGAGCCCGTCCCCACCGCCGAGCGCGCGTGCCGCCCGCCTCCCCGTAGAGCGCGACCAGCAGGTCCGCGGCGCCGTTGATCACCTGCGGCTGCTGCGCGAACTCGGGGTGCAGTGCACCATGCCGAGGAGCTTGACGACGCGCCGGACCCGGTCCAGGTCGCCGATCGCCTCCTTCACCGAGGCCAGGCAGTTGAGTGTTCCCACCATCCTCTCGGTCTCGCCCCGGGGGCGGCCTCTTCCCCATCAGGCCCACCGGGGGTAATCTCTTGCCCAGATGGGCCGTTGCTACGCTGGTGCCTCCGCGACGCCACGGAGCCTCGCCGCATCGAGGAAGGAGTGGCCTGACATGCATGCGATCCGTCCAGCCCTGGCCGCGGCGCGCCGCGCCGCCGGCCCGCTCGTTCTGGCGCTCGCCGCTGCCCTGGCGGGCGCCGCGGCGCCACCGCTGACGGGCGCCCAGTCCACCACCACCCCCGTCAGCATCGTCGGCAAGCTGCGCGAGCTGAACCAGGCCGCGGTCGAGATCCGCCACATCGCGTTCACCCCGTCGGTCGGCGCGGTCATCCTGCACGGCCGGAACGACGCGACCTGGATCCGCGTGCCCACGAGCACCGGCGACAAGCTGCGCGAGCTCATCAATGCGGGATCGCTGATCCGCTACGTCGCTTTCGCCCCGGACGGCGGGTGGGTGATCTTGCACGGCACGAACGAGGCCACCTGGAACGGCATCCCCACAGCCCTCGCTGACAAGATCCGCGAGCTCTACGGCGCCGGCAACCAGATGAAGGCCGTGGCCTTCACCCCCTCCGGCGGCTGGATCATCCTGCACGGCGGCAACGGCGCCAACTGGAGCACGGTGCCGCAGACCGCGGTGGACAAACTGCGCGAACTCAACCAGGCGGGCGAGACCTTCCGGGGCATCGCCTTCTCCGCCGGCGGCTGGGTCCTGCTCCACGGCGCCAACGAGGCCACCTGGAACGGCATCCCGCAGGGGACCGCCGATAAGATCCGCGAGCTCTACGCCGCCGGCAACCAGATGAAGCAGATCGCCTTCACCTCGGCGGGCGGCTGGATCATCCTGCACGGCACGAACGCCGCCGTGTGGAGCAACGTGCCCTAGCGGCCCAGCGCCTCCGCCATCGCCTCGACGGCCTGCTCAAAGCAGGCCATCGGCGGCCGCACGAGCCCGGCGCCGATCTGGCCGACGCCCGGGCGGTGGTGCGCGATCCCGGTGTTGACCCGCGGGGTGAGGCCGGTGCGCACGACCTTGCGGATATCGATGCCCGTGGGCGTGCCCCGGAAGTCGAGCGGCGGCAGCCCGAAGGTCGGGTTCTCGCCGACCGTAATCTCGTACATCTCGAGCGTGGCGGCGACGGCCTCGGCGGGCGTGCCCCCGACGAACTTGACAATCGCCGGGGCGGCCGCCATGGCGAAGGCGCCGATGCCGGCGGTCTCCGTGATGGTGGAATCGCCGATGTCCGGGTTGGCGTCGGCGGCGGAGAATCCCGGGAAGTAGAGGCCGACCGGGACCTCGGCGGGCGCGACGAACCAGCGGTCGCCTAGCCCGCTGACGCGGATGCCGAAGTCCGTGCCGTTGCGCGCCATGCAGGTCACGACCGTACTTCCGGCCACCCCGTGGGCCGCGTCCATGGTGACCTTGCAGGCGGCCATGACCGGGTTCAGCACCGCCAGGTCGTTGTCGGCGAAGTAGCGCAGCACCGCCTCGAGCGCCTCGGCTGGTAGCCCGACGCGCGCCAGGTGCGGCGCGAGCAGCCGGCCGAAGAGCGCCGAGCCGGCGCGGTTGCGGTTGTGTCCTTCGTCGCCCATCGTGAGCTGCTGGGCGATGAGGCTCTTGAGGTCGAGCCCGCCCATGCGCGCCAGGGCGTCAGCGACCGCGGGGCCCAGCACGTCGTTCATCCAGCGCAGCCGCGCGAGTACGTCGCCGGCGTAGGCGCCGTAGCGGAGCACCTTGCCGTAGCCCTCGTTCAGGTTGGAGTAGGCCCGCGCGCCCGACCCCCGGTCCTCCACAACGTACACCTGCATCGAGGCCGTGGTCACGCCGGCCATGGGTCCCACGGCGGCGTGGTGGTGGCAGGGTGCGAGCCGCACGTCGCCGCGCTCCACCAGGGCGACAGCCTCGGCCTCGGTCGCCGCGAGCCCCTCGAAGAGCAGTCCGCCGATCACCGCCCCGCGCAGCGGCCCGGACGCGCGGTCCCACGTCACCGGTGGCCCGGCGTGGAGGATGAGGTCGGGCCGCATGCCCGGAATGACGTCCCGGGCGGGCGCGACGCCGACGAGCGCGGGCTGCGCGCCCAGAATGCGGTCGAGGGCGATCTGGTTGGCGGCGTTGATGTCCATCTATGCCTCCAGCCGGTCCAGCAGGTCCATCAGGTGCGGCTTGCCGCCCGCGGGCGGCCGCCAGTCCACCGCGACCACCGGCACCCCTTGGGTCTGCAGGCTCTCCGTGAACAGGTCCAGCCCGACAGAGATCACCGCGGGGCGCCCGGCCAGCAGGCTGGCGATCGGCCCGACCTCGGGCCACGGCGGTGGAACGGCTGCCGGCGCGACGCGCGACGGCGTCCACGCCGCGCGGGGGGCGCCGCGGCCCTCCAGCACGAGCCCGGCGAGCCGCGCGGCGCGCGCGTTGCTGTCCTCGACCAGCATGCCGGCCTCGGCCAGAACCTCGCGCTGCGCCGCGGCGTCCTGGGGATCCTCGTCGGTGCCGCACACCGAGCCCACGACCACCAAGTAGCGGCCGGCCCGGCGGGCCGCCTCGCGCACCTCGCGTAGCACGGGGGCGAGCGCGGTCGCCGGATCGGGGTGCGCGCCGTAGCCCAGCACAACGTCGAGGTCGATGACCGCGGTCTCGGGATCGGCCGCCTCCTGCCGCAGGCGTTGCAGGCGCAGGGTCGGGTCGAGCATCGGGTGCAGGCGACCCTGGGTGAACTCGTCCCCGCCCATGTCCACCACCGCGTGCCCGCGGCTGCGGGTCACCGGGTCGAGGACGTCCTCGGGCACCAGGGGCGCATTGGAGTAGATCGGGCCGATGTGCGGTCGAAGCAGGACCAGCGTCTCGTAGCACAGCGTGCCACCGGAGAACAGGCCTCGCAGGTAGCGCGCACCCGCGTGCAGGCGCGCGGCCTCCTGGGCCGGCAGGCCGCGCAGCGCCGGGGGACCCGGATCACCGCCGCCCACGAGCCGCACAGCCTGACGCGCCGCGTCCTCCAGGCTGACTGCAGCGTGAACGTTGCCGCCGGCGGCGACCTGCGCGCCCAGAAACGCCACGACGACGGGCTTGCCGCATGCCGCCGCGGCGGCCAGCACCGTCGCCGCGACCGCCGGCGCCGGCGGCTTGCTGACCAGCACGATGACCGCGGTCGCCGGGTCCAGGGCGAGCGCCCGCAGCCCCTGGAGCATCGTCACACCGCCCACCGCCTCGGAGAGGTCGCGGCTCCCGGTGCCGATGGCGTGGGTGATGCCGGCGCCGAACCGGTGGATGAGGGACGTGACTTCCTGGAGCCCGGTGCCGGCCGCGCCGACGAGCCCGATGCGGCCGGCGCGCACGCGGTTGGCGAACCCGAGCGCGGCGCCCGCGATGATCGCGGTGCCGCAGTCCGGGCCCATCAACAGCAGGCCCGCGGCGCGGCTGCGGGCCTTGAGCTCGATCTCGTGCTCGAGCGGGACGTTGTCGGAAAACAGCAGGACGTGCAGCCCTTCGTCGAGGGCCTCGGCGGCGACCGCCCGCGCGAACCGGCCGGGGACCGAGACGAGTGCGAGCCGCGCCTGTGGGAGCTGCCGGCGCGCCGCAGCGATGGTCTTCGGCCGGTAGGCGCCGCCCCCGGCGGTCTCGCGCCGCCGCACCAGCGCCTCCTGCGCGCGAGCCACCGCGGCCTCGGCCTGCTGGAGGGTCGCGGCGCGCGCGGCCACAACCAGATCGTCGGGGCCTGCGCGGTCCAGGTCGGGAAAGGCCAGCCCACCCTCGCGCAGGAGCGCCTTGTTGGCCTCGGTCGCCATGACGACGCCGGCCTCCTCGACGCCGGGCAACTCGCGCGCCTCGCGCTGCGCGAGCATCAGGGCCACGGAGTCGAAGTAGGCGCTGCGGCGGACGATCCCGACGACGGGCACGCGTGGGCTCCCCCCGAGGCCGCGCCCCGGCCGCGGCTAGGGCGTACCGGTGGACGGCAGCGCCTGCGCGGTCTGTGTGAGCATCGCCACGGCGCGATTGAGCGGCGCGTCGTCCGGGCTGCCGATCGGCCCGGTGAAGGACACCTCGATGTCCGGGGGCAGCCCGCGGCCCTCGATGTCGCGGCCGGCGGGCGTGACATACCGGGACACGGTCACGCGCATGCCGCTGCCGTCGCGCAGGCGGTAGACCGCCTGAACCGTGGCCTTGCCATACGTGCGTGTCCCGATAAGTTTGACACCCGCGTCCTGGAGCGCGCCGGCCACGACCTCCGAGGCGCTGGCGCTCCCCCGGTCCACGAGCACGACGAGCGGGCCGGTGTACCGCGGCGCGCGCGGCCGCACCACATAGGCGGTGGACTGGCCCCGACCGCTCTCCAGCGTGACCACGACCCCGGCCTCCAGGAAGTGGCTCGCGATGTTGACCGCCGCCTCGAGCAGGCCGCCCGGGTTGCCGCGCATGTCGAGCACGATGCCCCGCGCGCCCTGCTCAAGCAGCGCCCGCAGGCCCTCGGCCACCAGCGCGTCCGAGCCCTGCGTGAACTGGGCCAGCCGAAGATAGCCGACCCCGGAGCCCAGGATGCGGGTGGTCACGACGCGTGGCGAGATCCGACGGCGCTCGATTGTCAGGGTGACGGGCTCAACCTGGCCGTTGCGCTGGAGCCGGAGGGTGACCGTCGTGCCCTCGGCCCCCCGAATCATCTGACTGACCTCTTCCAGCGAGCGCCCCGCGGTCGGCACCCCGTCCACCGCCAGGATGACGTCGCCCCCCCGCACGCCCGCCTCGCCCGCGGGTGAGTTCTCGAGCACGTCGGTGATCACCGGCTGGCCGGCGCGATCCTCGATGACGATGCCGATGCCGACGAACTCCTCGCGGCCGATGCGGCGGTTGAACTGCGCGAACGCCTCGGGCGTATAGAACGCGCTGTTGGGATCGCGAAGCGCCGCCACCATGCCGGCGATCGCGGCGTGGGCGGCCTGGGCCGGCCGGCGCGACAGCGCGCGGGTGGCCTCGATGCGATGCAGCACCTGATCGACGTCGGTGCGCTCGTCGCCGGTCAGCGTCAACGCGCCCAGCGACGCCGGGGCCTGGCCCTCTTCGCGGAGGAACTGCCGCAGCCCGGCATCGGCGCCCTGGAGGAGCGTCTCGACCGGCGGGCGGGCGAGCGCCTCGTCCCGGAGGACGCGGTACGCCTCGACGAAGACCAGCGCGCCGACATCCGTGGACTGCGCGGCGGCGGCGGGCGCGAGCAGCCCCACGATGAGGACGAGCGTAACGAGCAGGTGCGTCAATCGCGTGCGCATGTCCGGCCTCCGACCCGGGCGTTCAGCGTCAGGTTCGTCGCCGCGACCCGAACCGCCTGCCGGGCGTCGAACCGCCGTGGCCTTCCCATACCCTACCATCGGCCCCTTCAGGCCGCTTTCCGGCTTCAGATGGCGCCGTCCACCACGGAGCGACCGAGCGCATAGCGGAGCGCGATCACCCCTGCCACCTCATCGAACTCGGCCGAGGCCAACGTGACCTCCGCCGCCACCAGGGCGGTCTGCGCGTCCACCACCTCGAGGATTGACCCGGCGCCGGCGGCGTAGCGGCCCTGCGCGAGCCGCAGGGACTCCTGCGCGAACGCGAGACCGGCTCGGGCGCTGGCGATGCGGGCGCGCGCGTTGCCGACGGCAAGCAGCGCGGCCACGGCCTGCTGCTGCGCGGTCAACCGCGCCGCGGCCAGCCGCGCCCTCGCCGCGGCGACGGCCGCGGAGGCCGCCTCGACCTGCGCCTGCACCCGGCCGGCATCCGCCAGCGGCAGGCTGACCGTCCCGCCAACCGTGTAGGTCGTGTTGGTGCTCGGGGTGATGCCCTGGGAGACGCTGCCGCTCAGGCTCACGCGGAGCCCGTTGCCCGCCTGGGCGAGGGCCAGCCCCGCCTCCGCCGCCTCCAGGTCGGCCTGCGCACGGCGCACGTCCGGCCGCTGCTCGACGAGCTCCGCCAGCGCGGCGGCGCTCACGGTCACCAGCGGGACGGCGGGCGCCGCGGCCACCGCGATCGGCGCGAGCGGCGGGCTGCCCAGGGCGGCGTTGAGCTGCGCGCGGCTCTGATCGGCCGCGTTCCGCGCCGCGATGAGCTCACCCTCGGCCGCCGTCAGGGTCGCCTGCGCGCGCACGACGTCGGCCCGGGGCACCACGCCCGCGGCGAACTGCCCCTCCGCCAGGCGCAGCAACTCGCGGTTCTGCACGACTGCCTGTTCGCGCTGCACTACGGCCCGCTCGGCCCGGAGCACCGCGACGTAGGCCAGGGCCGCGGTCTGGGCGACGTCCTGGCGGGCGGCGTCCAGGGCGAGCCGCGCCGCGCGCAGGTTCGCCTCGGCCTGGCGCACTGCGAGCGCGGTCTGGTTGCTGTCGTAGACCACGTAGGACGCGGCGACACCGATGCTGCTCGAGAACCCGGCGGAGGTCGCGGTCCCGCCAGCCTGGGAGGCACCGCCCGAGGCCGAGACCGTCGGTCCCCGGCCGGCGCGGGCCAGGGCCACGCTGGCCTCGGCCGAACGCACGACCTGGCTCGCGGCGAGGACCGCAGGATTGCGGTCGACCGCCGCGGCCACCACGTCGGCGAGGCTCATCGGCCGTGGCACCTGCGCGGCCGCCGGGGTCCCGCCGGCGGTGGCGCCCAGCAGCATGAGGACGAACAGCGCACACGTGCGCATGCGGAGCCTCCTGACGCCTCGTCCGGGGAGTGCTACTGCATTCGCTGCTCGAGCGACCGGATCATGCCGTCGAACAGGCGCGCCCGCAGTTGGGCCCGCCGCTCCTCGGACGCGGCGGCCTGCCCACCGGGCCCGAGCGGCGAGAAGCCAAACGGCCTGGGCCCCGGCGGGCGGACGCCGTCTGTGGCCTCGGCGCGCTCGCGGAACCGCCGGCGTGCCTCACGCAGCGCCTCGACCTGTTCCGGGGTGAGCGCCGCGCGGATCGACCGCGCGAGTGACGCGGCCGCGCGCACGTCGCCGGCCGGGACGTCGCGTAGCGCCCGCAGGAGCGGCAGGATGGTCGCGATCTGCTCCCTCGTCAGCCTGGTCTGTGGCCTCGACTCCAGCACCCGCAGCGCGACCAGCGTCGCCATCGCGGGGTCGCGCCGCCCGCCGGCCTCGGCGGGGGGCCGCTGCTGCGTGTAGTACCAGGCGGCGCCCGCCGCGACGACCACGGCCGCCGCGCCTGCCACTGCCAGCCACCTGCGCGTCATCGTCTCCTCCGCTCCACGGCGCTACTCGTGTCGCAGCGCCTCGATGGGGTCGAGCCGGGCCGCGCGCTGCGCCGGGTAGAGGCCGAAGAAGAGGCCCACCGCCAGCGCGAACGAGAACGCCAGCGCGACCGCTGACGGCGCGAGCAGCGTCGCCCAGCCCGCGAACTGCGCGATCAGGCGCGTGGCGAGCACTCCGAGCCCGATCCCGAGGATCCCGCCGCCGGCGCTCAGCGCGACCGCTTCCACCAGGAACTGCATCAGGATGTCGCGCCGGCGCGCGCCCACGGCCTTGCGGATGCCGATCTCCCGGGTGCGCTCGGTCACCGACACCAGCATGATATTCATGATACCGATGCCGCCAACGACCAGCGACACCGCGGCGATCCCCCCCAGGAGCACGGTCATCGTCTGCGCGACCCCTGTCAGTGTCTGGAGGACGTCGGCCTGGCTGCGGATGGTGAAGTCGTCGGCCTGCCCCGGCGCCAGCCGGTGGCGGGTACGCATCAGCGCGGTCAGGGCCTCTTCCGCGTCGGGCATCTGCGCCTCCGAGGCCACCTGAACCTGGATCGAGCTGACCGAGCGCGTGCCAAACAGCCGGCGCTGCGCCGTGGTGATCGGCACGAGCACGACGTCGTCCCGGTCGAAGAACGCGGTGGCGCCCTTGGACTCGAGCACCCCGACGACCGTAAAGGTCACCCCGCGGATCTTCACCTGGGCGCCCACGGGGTCGACCTCGCCGAACAGGCGCGCGGCCACGGTCTGGCCGAGCAGCGCGACACGGGCGCGGGCGCGCAGCTCGTCGTCGGTGAAGTAGCTGCCACGGACGGTCCGGAAGTTGCGGACGGTCTCGTACTCCGGGGTCACCCCCAGGACGCGCGTGAAGGTGTTCTCGGCACGGTAGACGACCTGGGCCTGCCGCTGCAGCTCGGCGCTCACGCCGGTGACGCCCGGCACCTCGGCGCGGATCGCCTCGGCGTCCTCCAGGGTGAGCGACTGCGCGGGCTCGGCGCGGGCCACCCCGCCCACCGACGGCGTGCCCGCGAAGACCGTCAGCAGGTTGCTGCCGAGCGCCTGCACCTGCTCGGTGGTCGCCTGGCGCGCGCCCTGGCCGATCGCCACCATGGTGACGACCGACGCGACGCCGATGATGACCCCGAGCGCGGTGAGCAGCGACCGGAGCGGGTTAGCCCACATCGCTCGGACCGCCACGCGGGCGCTCGCGAGCAGGGTCACCGCCCCGCCCCCCGCGCGGGGGCTCCCCGCAGTGGCGCGTCGCGCACGATCCGGCCATCGCGGAACTGCACCAGCCGCCGGGCGTGCGCGGCGATGTCGGCCTCGTGCGTGACCAGGACGATGGTCATCCCCCCGCCCGCCAGATCCCGCAGCAGCCCCATGATCTCCTCGGCGGTCGCGGAGTCCAGGTTGCCCGTGGGCTCGTCCGCCAGGATGATCGCCGGCCGCATCACCAGCGCACGGGCGATCGCCACGCGCTGCTGCTCACCCCCGGAGAGCTGGGTCGGGAGGTGGCCGGCGCGCTCCCGGAGCCCGACCTGCTCGAGCGCCGCCAGCGCCCGCGCGCGCCGGTCGGCGACCCCGGCGTAGATCATCGGCAGCTCGACGTTCTCCACCGCGGGCGTCCGCGGGAGCAGGTTGAACGACTGGAAGACGAACCCGATGCGCCGGTTCCGCAGCCGGGCGAGCGCGACGTCGTCCAGCGTCGAGGTGTCCGTGCCGTCCAGGCGGTACGTCCCCGCCGTGGGGCGGTCGAGCAGCCCCAGGATGTTCATGCACGTGGACTTGCCCGACCCGCTCGGCCCCATGATCGCGACGAACTCGCCGGCGTCGATGCGGAGCGAGACGCCGCGCAGCGCCCAGACCTCCACGCCGTCCATGCGGTAGACCTTCTCCACATCGCGCAGCTCGATCAGCGCCACGGCCGGCTACCGCCGCTGCCGGAACTGCGGCTGGAAGGGGTTGACGGGCTGGCGGGGCGCGACGCTGTTGGCCGGCCGGCCGGCGCCCAGGTACACAATCTGCCCTTCCCGCAGGCCGCTTCTGATTTCCACCTGGCGCCCGTCGGTGGCGCCCACGGTCACGGGCACCGGGGTGAGCGTCTCGCCCTCGACCACGAGCACCACGCGGGTCGGGTCGGCCCCGCGCACGGCCTCGGCCGGCACCAGCAGGACGTCGCGGCGCTCGAGCACCACGAACTCGGCGTCCACCGTCATGCCGAGCCGCAGCGCGCGGTCCGGGTTGGCCACCTCCACCACCACGGCGTACTGGGTGACGTTCTGCACCACCGTCGCCTGGGGCGCGATGCGGGCGACGCGGCCGTCGAACGTGCGATCGCGCAGCGCGTCCGCCGTGATCCGCACCGCCATCCCCACCCGCACCTGGGCGACGTCCGACTCGTCCACGTTCACCACGGCCTGCAGCGCGCGCAGGTCGGCGATGGTCATGACGAGCGTGCCGCCGCTCGTCAGCCCGCCGATCACGCTCTGCCCGACCCCGACCGCGAGCTGGGCGACGATGCCGCCGATCGGCGCGGTGATCTGCGTCTCGGCCAGCCGGTCGCGGGCCTGCCCGGCCTGCGCGCGGGCATTGCGGACCTGCGCCTCGGCCGCGGCCACGTCCGCGGCCTGGACGCGCTCCGAGAGCTGCTGCGCGCGGGCCTGCTGCAGGGCGACCTCGGCCTCGCGCACCTGCGCGCGAGCGATGGCGACCTCCTCGGGCCGGCTGCCGGCCTCGGCCTCACGCAGCCGCGCCTGCGCCGCGCGCAGCTGCGCCTCGGCGACCTCGGCCTGGTTCTGCGCCTGGTCGAGCTGGGAGCGGGCGACCAGCCCACCGTCGTAGAGGGCCTGTGTGCGCTCCAGGTTCTGCCGCGCGAGCGCCGCGGCCAACTCGGCCTGGCGCAGCGCCTCCTTCGCCTGCTCCACCTGCTCGGGCCGCGTGCCCGCCAGCACCTGCGCGAGCCGCGCCCGCGCCGTGGCCAGCGCGCTCTCGGCCGCCGCCACGCGCGCCGCGTTCTGGGCCTGCGAGGCCGCCAGCGTGCTGCGCGCCTGCTGGAGACGGGCCTCCGCCGCGGTGAGCGAGGCCTCGGCCGTCTGGAGGCTCGCGCGCGCGTCACGGTCGTCGATCACCGCCAGGAGCTGCCCGCGCTCGACCCGGTCGCCCTCCTGCACCGCGAGTTGCACGACGGTGCCGGTGGCGCGCGAGCGCACCTCCACCTGAGCGTAGGGCCGCAGGGTCCCGGTCGCCGAGACGCTCGACGTCAGCGTGCCGCGGGTCACGCGCGCGGTGCGGAGCGTCTCGGAGGCCGCTGGCGCGGCGGTGCGGGCGCGGTAGAACCAGACCCCGGCGCCAGCGGTCGCCAGGATCGCCAGCACGGCGAGCCAGCGTCTCACGGCCGGCCCCGCATGGGCGTGTCGGTGCGCTCGCTCTCGATCATGCCGCCTCGCACACAGGGTGCAGGTGCGTATACGCGCCCGCCGAGGCCGCAGTTCCTCCGGCCGGCGGACGCCTTCACTGACTCCGACAGGGTGACGGGCCGAATGGTTGAGTGCGGTGCGCCGGTGCCGGCGCCACGGGCGGACTCACGACCGCGGAATTCCTAGGTGGACGCCTCGACGAGCAGCACCGCCTCGCCGTCCAGCACCGTCTCCCCCCGCTGGTTCGTGCAGGTCGTCCGCACCGTGAGGCGACGGCGCACCGGGTCGTAGGCCGTGACCTCGGCGGTCGCGGTGATGGCGTCCCCGGGACGCACGGGCCGGAGGAAGCGGAGACTCTGGCTCACGTAGATGCCCCCGGGCCCGGGCAGGTGCATGCCGAGCACGGTCGAGATCAGCCCGGCCGTTAGCAGGCCGTGCGCGATCCGGCCGCCGAAGCGGCTGCGCGCGGCGAACGCCTCGTCGAGGTGGAGCGGGTTGTGGTCGCCGACGAGCGCGGCGTAGGCGTCGATGTCGGAGGCCGCGAGCCTGCGGGTGACCGCGGCGCGCTGGCCCGGGACGAACGCCGGGCCGGCCCCAGGCCTCGCCGCCGGCGGGCCCTCCGCCGCCACCCTACCCCAGCGCGGCCAGCACGGCCCTCGCCCCGTAGACGCGGACCAGCTGCGCGCGGTAGGCCGCGTCGGCCACCAGATCCTCGAGCAGGTCGACCCCCTCGGGTGCGCGCGCCATCGCCGCGCGCACCGCGGCCTCTGTCGGCTCCTGGCCGCGCAGGGCCTCCTCAGCGGCGCGGGCGCGGAACGCGTGCGAGGCCGCGCCGGTGAACGCGAGGCGCACGTCCGCGACCCTGCCGTCGCGTCCCAGGCGCACCACCGCCGCGGCGCCCACGACCGCGAAGCCGCTCGCCGGGTGCTTCATCTTCACGTACGCGCTCCGCGTGCCCGCGGGGAGGATCGGGAACTGCACCTCGACCACGATCTCGCCGCTCCGCAGCGCGGTCGCGAACAACCCGGTGAACCACTGCCCCGCGGGCACCTTGCGGGTGCCCCGCGGGCCGCGTACCACCACGACGCCGTCACAGGCAAGCAGAACCGCGGGGTAGTCGGCCGCCGGGTCGGCGTGCGCCAGGCTCCCGCCGATGGTGCCGACGTTGCGCACCTGGAGGTCGCCGATCGCCTCCGCGGCCTGGGCGAGCGCGGGCAGCCGGCGCCGCACGAGGGCAGCGGCTGCCAGCGCCGCGTGGGTGGTCATCGCGCCGACGGCGATGGCGCCCTTGTCTTCCTTCACGTAGGCCAGGCGGCCGATCCGGCGCAGGTCGATGATGAACGACGGGCTCGCCACCCGCAGCTTCATCAGCGACAGCAGGCTCTGCCCGCCGGCCATGACCTTCGCGTGGCGGTGCCGCCGCAGCAGGCGCAGCGCTTCGTCGAGCGTCGCGGGCGCGGCGTAGTCGAACGCGGCCGGAATCATGGGCGCACCTCCCCGCGCTGCTGAATGGCGTGCCAGACGCGCCGCGGCGTGTACGGCATGTCGAGGTGGGTGATGCCAAGCGGCGCCAGCGCGTCCATGACCGCGTTGGCGACCGCGGCGGTGGACGCGATCGTTCCTGTCTCGCCGATGCCCTTCAGGCCCAGCGGGTGGTGCGGCGAGGGCGTGACCGTGCGGTCGGTCTCCATGCGCGGCACCTGCGGCGCGCGCGGTACCGCGTAGTCGAGCATCGACGCGGTGAGGAGCTGCCCGTTGCGGTCGTAGACCGCCTCCTCGAGGAGCGCCTGGGCGATGCCCTGCACGATGCCGCCATGCACCTGGCCGTCCACGATCATCGGGTTGATCACCCGGCCGCAGTCGTCCACGGCGACGTAGCGCAGCAGCCGCACCTCGCCGGTTTCCGGCACCACCTCCACGGTGCAGGCGTGCGCGCCGAAGGGGTAGACGAAGTTGGGCGGGTCGTAGAACGCCGTCGCCTCCATGCCGGGCTCGACGCCGGCGGGCAGGTTCCATGCCAGCGTGGCCTGCAGCGTGATCTCCTGAATAGACTTGCTCCGGTCCGGGCTGCCGCGCACGCTGAAGCGGCCGTCCTGGAAAACGACATCGTCCGGGGAGGCCTCGAGCAGGTGCGCAGCGATTTGCCGGCCCTTCTCGATCAGCCGGTCGCACGCGGTGACCACCGCGCCGCTCCCGACCACGGTGGTCCGGCTCCCGTAGGTCCCCCACCCCATTGGCGTGCGGGCCGTGTCGCCCGAGACGATCTCCACGTCCTCGAACGGCACACCCAGCCGGTCGGCGACGATCTGGGCGAAGGTGGTCTCCTCGCCCTGGCCGTGGGGCGACTCGCCGATCATCACCTCGACCTTTCCGGTGGGCGCCATGCGCACCGTGGCCGACCCGTACAGCCCGCCCTGAAAGCCGACCGCGCCGGCCACGGGCGAGGGCCCGAGCCCGCAGATCTCCACGTAGGTGGACAGCCCCAGACCCAGGTAGCGCCCGGCCTTGCGGGCCGCGGCCTGCTCGCGCCGAAACGCCTCATAGTCGACCATCGCGAGCGCGCGCGCGAGCGCGACGTCGTAGTCGCCGCTGTCGTAGGTGATGCCGGCGGGGACGGTGTAGGGGAACTTCTCCTTGGGGATGAAGTTGCGGCGTCGTACCTCGGCGGGGTCGAGGCCGGTCTTCGCGGCCACGAGGTCGACGGCGCGTTCGACCAGGTAGGTCGCCTCGGGCCGACCCGCGCCGCGGTAGGCGTCCACCGGCGTCGTGTTGGTCACGACCCCGTGCACCGTGTACTCCACGGCGCTGATCGTGTAGGCCCCGGCGAGCATGAGGCCGTGCAGGATAGTCGGGATTCCGGGCGCGGCCAGCGACAGGTAGGCGCCCAGGTTGGCGTAGGTCCGACCGCGCAGCGCGAGCAGCGTCCCGTCGCTGCGCGCGGCGATCTCCAGGTCGGTGATGTGATCGCGGCCGTGGATGGTCGCCAGGTAGTTCTCGCGCCGGTCCTCGGTCCACTTGACCGGCCGGCCGAGCTCGCGCGCCAGGAACGCGACCAGGGCGTCCTCGGGGTAGACCGGGATCTTGGACCCGAACCCACCCCCGACCTCGGGCGCGATCACGCGGAGCTTGTGCTCGGGCATCTTGAGGACGATCGAGAGCACGAACCGGTGGATGTGCGGGTTCTGCGAGGTCACCCACACCGTCAGCTCGCCCGTCGCCGGGTTGGCGTGCGCGGTCGCCGCGCGCGCCTCCATCGCGTTCGGGATGAGCCGCTGGTTGGTGAACCGCTGGTGGATCACGACGTCTGCGGCGGCGAACGCTGCGCGGGCGTCGCCGCCTGTGGTCGTCCACGTGAAGGCCGTGTTGTCGGGGACGTCGTCGTGGAGCCTCGGCGCGCCGGCCCGGGTGGCCTCTTCCTGGTTGATCACGGCGGGCAGCGGCTCGTAGCTCACCGCGACGAGCTCCGCCGCGTCTCGCGCCGCGTACCGATCCTCGGCGACCACCACCGCGACGCCCTCGCCCACGTGGCGGACGCGGTCATCCGCCAGCACCGGCCGACGCGGGACCTTGAGCTCGCAGCCCGGCACCAGCCAGGCGCACGGCATCGGCGCCAGGCGGTCGGCCAGGTCGCGCCCGGTGAAGACCGCGCGCACGCCCGGGTGGCGGCGGGCGCGGCTCGCGTCGATCCTGGTGATCCGGGCGTGGGCGTGGGGGCTGCGGACGACCGCGGCGTAGAGCACGCCGGGGAGCGTGACGTCATCGGTGAAGGTGGCCTTGCCGGTAATCAGCTGCGGGTCGTCGCGGCGCTTGACGCGCGCGCCGAAGAGCCTGCTGACTGCCATGGCCTCACCTCCGCTTCGCGTTCTGTCCCTCCATCTTGCGGGCGGCCGCCTGCACCGCGTTGACGATGTGCTGGTAGCCGGTGCAGCGGCAGAGGTTGCCCTCCAGGCCGTGGCGGATCTGGTCCTCGGTCGGCTTCGGGTGGCGCTCCAGAATCTGGAGCGCGGTCATCATCATGCCCGGGGTGCAGAAGCCGCACTGGAGCCCGTGCTCTTCCCAGAACGCCTCCTGGATGGGGTGGAGCTGGCCGTTGCGCGCCAGGCCCTCGACCGTGCGCACCTCGCCGCCGTCCGCCTGGACGGCGAGCAGCGTGCACGACTTCACCGCCAGGCCGTTGAGGTGCACGGTACAGGCCCCGCAGCTCGTCGTGTCGCAGCCGATGTGCGTGCCGGTCAGGCCCAGGACGTCGCGGAGGTAGTGCACCAGCAGCAGGCGGGGCTCGACGTCGTGCGTGGTCTTCGCCCCGTTGACGGTGATGGTGACCTTCATATGGCGATCACCTCCCGGATCGGCGCGTGTCACCGAGGTGCTGGGCGTGTAGCGCCGGATTCGCGCGCGCGCCGCGGATTCCTGCGACCGGCAGGGAGCGCCCGGGGCGCGGTCCAAATGGGTAGGCGGAGATGAGCGACCGAGCCCCTCACGCCGGCGGCAGTCGGTACGCCTGGACGCCGGACCCCGCGGCGGCGCGCGCGAGCCGCCTGCAGCGCCTGATCGACCGGACCGGCACAGGCGACTACGACACGCTGTACCGCCGATCGGTAGACGACCCGGCGTGGTTCTGGGGCACGGTTGCCGAGGACCTCGGGCTCGAGTGGCTACACCGCTACGACCAGGTGCTCGACCTCTCCCGCGGCATCCCCTGGGCCCGCTGGTTCACTGGCGGCCGCACCAACCTGACCCTGAACGCGCTCGACCGGTGGGTGCGGGCCGGGGCCGGAGCCCACCCCGCGATCATCTGGGAGGGTGAGGACGGCGCCACGCGGGCGCTCACGTACGCGGCGCTCCTGGCCGAGGTGGAACGTGTGGCCGGCGGCCTGCGCCGGCTCGGGATCGGCCGCGGGGACCCTGTCGGCGTCTTTACGCCCATGATCCCCGAGACCGCGGTTGGGCTGCTGGCGCTCGCGCGCGTGGGCGCGATCGCCGTACCGGTCTTCTCGGGGTTCGCGGCCCCGGCGGCGGCCGCACGGCTCGCCGACTGCCGGGCGCGGCTGCTCATCACAGCCGACGGGTTCGACCGGCGCGGCCGGCGCGTGGCGATGAAGGCGGTCGCGGACGAGACCGCGGCGGAGGTGCCCTCGCTCGAGCACGTGGTGGTCATCCGCCGCGCGGGCGGCGACGTCCCCTGGACGCCGGGGCGCGACGTGTGGTGGCACGAGCTCGGCAACGGGGTGCGCGCGTCCGGTGGGCCGGCGGGCGAGGCCGAGGCCATGGACCCGGAAGATCCCTTCATGGTCATCTACACCTCCGGAACCACCGGCCGGCCCAAGGGTACCGTGCACGTGCACATGGGCTTCCCGCTCAAGGGTGCCGCGGATATGGCGTACTGCTTCGACGTGCGGCCCGCGGACCGCGTCCTCTGGTACACCGACATCGGCTGGATGATGGGGCCGTGGCTCATCCTGGGCGCGCTGTGGCTGGGCGCCACGATGGTGCTCTACGACGGGACACCGGACCATCCGGGGCCAGACCGGCTGTGGGCGCTGGTCGCGCGCCACCGGGTCACGGTGCTGGGCGTCTCGCCCACGGTGATCCGTGCGCTGATGCGAGCCGGGCCGGAGCCGCCGCGCCGCTGGGACCTCTCGAGCCTGCGGATCCTGGGCGCCACGGGCGAGCCGTGGAATCCGGAACCGTGGCGGTGGTACTTCGAGCACGTGGGCGGCGGGCGGCTGCCGATTATGAACTACTCCGGCGGCACCGAGGTCTCCGGAGGCATCGTCTGCTGCGACCTCCTTCATCCCCAGGTGCCGACCGCGTTCACCGGGCCGATCCCGGGCATGGCCGCCGACGTCTACGACGAGACCGGCCGGCCGGTACGCGGCGAGGTCGGCGAGCTGGTGCTCACGCAGCCGTGGCCGGGGATGACGCGCGGCTTCTGGGGTGACGCGCAGCGCTACCTGGACACCTACTGGTCGCGATGGCCGGGCGTGTGGGTCCACGGCGACTGGGTGCGCGTGGACGCCGATGGCTTCTGGTACATTCTGGGCCGCAGCGACGACACGCTCAACGTGGCGGGCAAGCGCATCGGCCCGGCCGAGGTGGAGTCCGCGCTGGTGGCGCACCCCGCGGTGAGCGAGGCGGCGGCCATCGGCGTGCCCCACCCGGTCAAAGGCGAGGTGATCGCCTGCTTCGTGGTGCTGCGGCCCGGCGCGGCCCCGGACGAGGCTCTGCGCGAGGCCCTCCGGCAAACCGTGGCCGCCTCGCTCGGCCGCGCGCTCGCGCCGGAGGTGGTCTATATCGTGGGCGATTTGCCCAAAACCCGTAATGCCAAGGTGATGCGGCGGGTCATCCGGGCCCGGGCCCTGGGGCTAGACCCCGGTGAAGTCTCCTCGCTCGAGAACCCTCAGGCGGTCGAGGAGATTCCACGGGTTATCTGAATCGCGGGTCTTCGCGCGACAGCACCAGGGGAGGACCCCACCGCCGCCCGTCAAAGCAACGTTGAACACGACTAGAACGTCAGGTTGTGGCCGATCGCGCCAGCGACACCGGACGGGCCGGACGGCCGGTGGAGGTCGTCGGGCGGAGCCATGTCCGCGCGTGACGACGCAGGGGGCGGCCCGCTGTTCAGCGTGATCCTCCCCACCTACAACCGGGCAGCACTGCTGGCGGAGGCGGTCGCCTCCGTGCTCAGGCAGACCGTGGAGGAGTTCGAGTGCCTGGTGGTAGACGATGGCAGCCCGAACTCGTTCCAGCTGCCGCGTGATCCGCGGGTGCGGGTGATCGCACGCTCGAGCAACAGCGGGCCGGCCGCCTCGCGGAACACGGGCCTTCGGGCGGCCCGCGGACGGTACGTCACGTTCCTGGACGACGACGATCTGTACACACCCGATCGACTGGCCCTGGCGCTCGAAGGCCTGCGGCGGGCGCCGATCACGGTCTGCTGGCTTCGATTCCTCGACGCCCCGGAGGGCCGCAACCGCGTCCTCGACGGCGATGTGCGCGACACCATCCTCGAGGACTTCGCCCCGCATGTGGGTGTCACGGCGGTCGCGCGGGAGCTGGTCCCGCTGTTCGACGAGCGCTTCCTCGCGGCGGAGGATGCCGAGTGGTGGATCCGGCTCGCCTCCCGCGGGCCGGTCAGCACCACGCCGCGCGTCGGGTACCTGCTACGCCGGCACCCCGAGGCCCGTCACCTGCTGCATGCCGAGGCCCGCGTCGAAGGACGGCGGCTGCTCCTGCAGGTGCACGCGTCGTACTTTGCGACCCGACCCCGCGCCGCGGGCTTTCAGTGGAAGCGCCTCGGCCACCTCGCCCGGATCAGCGGCGACTTCAAGCTGGCCAGGGCGGCGTTCGTACGTGCCTTGAGGCTCCGACCCGAACTCCGGAGCCTGTGGCACCTCCTGGCCTGCCTCCGGCCCTCGGCACGGCGGCCCGGACGCCGCGAGCCACTCCACGACCGGTGACGCGCCCCGCGCCGCCGGCCGCGCCCCCCCGGGACCTGCGGTTTCGCCGCCGAATCGACATCCGCGTGGCGGCGCGAGAGCTGTGGAGGAGCCGGGAGCTCGTCCACAGCCTCGTCGAGCGGGACCTCCGGGCCCAGTACAAGCAAGCGGTGCTGGGCGTCGCGTGGGCGGTGGTCACGCCGCTCGCCTTCATGGTCGTGTTCTCGGTGTTCTTCCGGCGCGTGGCGACCGTCGACACGCAGGGCATCCCCTACCCGCTGTTCTCGTATGTGGGTGTCGTCCCCTGGACGTTCTTCTCCAGCGCCGTGACGCGAGGGGGCCTTAGCCTCCTGTCGAACGCCGCGCTCCTGAACAGGGTGTACTGCCCGCGCGAGGTCTTCCCCCTCGCCGGCGTCATCTCGGCGGGCATCGACACGCTGGTGGCCCTGGCGGTACTGGGTATCCTGTTCGCGCTAAGCGGCGTGGCGCCCCGCCCCACATCGGTGCTCGCCCCGATGCTCGTGTTGACACAGCTGGCGTTCACCGTAGGGGTGACGCTGACGGTGGCAGCGCTCGTCGTCTACTTCCGCGACCTGCGACACGCGCTGTCGTTGGTTCTCCAGTTCGGAGTCCTGGCGACCCCGGTAGCCTACGGCCTGGAGGTGATCCCGCGCCACCTCCAGGTGCTCTACGGTCTCGTCAACCCGCTGGGGCCGGTCATCGACGGGTATCGGCGCGTCATCTTGTTCGGACAGACGCCGCAGTGGGAAACGCTGGCGCCCGCGGTCCTGGCGTCGTGTGTCTGGCTCGTCGGGGCGTTCGTGCTGTTCAAGAAGCTCGAGGTCGGGTTCGCCGATGTCGTCTAGGGGGCTTGTCCGCGCGCGACGCGTGTGGAAGCGGTTCCGCACGGACCGACAGCGGCGCCTGCTGCGGGATCAGGTCGGCAGCCTGGTGGCGAGACTGCGCGGTGAGCACGCCGGCGGCTGGCGGTGGGCGCTCCGCGACGTCAGCCTCGAGGTGGCACCCGGAGAGGCGGTGGGCATCGTCGGCGTCAACGGCTCGGGCAAATCGACCTTCCTGAAGATCCTCTCGCGCGTCACGTACCCCTACGCGGGCGAGGTGGAACTGATCGGGCGGGTGGCGGGGTTGATCGAAATCCGCGCCGGCATCCATCCGGACCTCACCGGGCGGGAGAACGTCTACCTGTACGGATCGTTGCTCGGGCTCTCGCGCGCCGAGGTCGCCGCGCGGTTCGACGACATCGTGGCGTTCGCCGAGCTGGGCGACGCGATCGACCGGCAGACGAAGTATTTCTCGTCGGGCATGCAGATGCGCCTGGCGTTCTCGGTGGCGGCGTCGCTGGAACCCGACATCCTGCTCGTGGACGAGGTCCTGGCGGTCGGCGACGCGGCATTCCAGCAGAAGTGCTTCGATCGGATGCAGACGCTGCTCGGTCGGGGCGTGACGCTGGTGTTCGTGTCGCACGACCTGGCGTCTGTGGAAGCGCTGTGCACGCGGGGGCTGTGGCTACAGGAGGGGTGCGTGGAGAGCGAGGGTCCGGTGCGCGAGGTCCTCGGCGCCTACCGGAGCCACATTGAAGGCCTCGCGGAGGCGTCCCGAAGCGTGGGAGACCTGGTGCGGCTGGCGCAGTCGCGCATCGCCGGAGCGGCGGGCATGAGCATTCGCACCCAGCACCCGCTGGAGGTGAGCGTCGTCCTCGAGAGCGACGCGGCGCGCACCGTGCGCGTGTGCTTCGGGCTCAGTGAGGGTCCGGCGACGCCGATGGTGGTTCTGCAACGCGAGCTCTCCATCGCCCACGGCGCCACGCGCGTGGCGTGCCGCATCGAACGCCTCCCCTTCCCCAGGGGTCGCTACTACCTCTGGGCGACCGTCGTCGACGCCGACAGGCACGAGCTGCTGGCCTGGCAACCGGTGACGCACTTCGACGTGGCGGGCCCCGACCTGGATCGCCCCCCCCGGGGGATCGTGCGCCTAGCGCCTGTCCACGTCGAGGCGACGTGGCAGCACGACGCGGTGTGAGAGTGCTCGTCGCCAGCCAGACCGTGCCCTCCCCGCCGATCTCGGGTGCGAGGATCCGGCTGGCGCACGTGGTCGCCTCGCTGACCGCCCTCGGCCACGTGGACCTGTTCGCCATGCCCGACCGACCGATGCCGCCCCAGGGACCGACGGGGGTCCGGCTGGAGGTGGCGGTGCGCGCGCCAGCGACCACCCCATGGTGGCGCAGGCTCTCGTGGTGGGCACGCGCGGACTGCCCGCCGGCGCTCGCCGGCGCCGGTCGCGCCACGGTGCGCGGGCGGTTCATGGCCTGGGCCCACCCGTCGTACGATCTCGTCTGGTTTCACCGGGCTGAGAGCTACGCGCTCCTGCACGACCTCGCCGTCGGACCCACCATTGTGGACCTCGACGACCTGGAGGACCGGAAGATCCTCGGCCGGCTGGCCGTCGCCCCCGTCACGCTCCCTGGCCCGGGGCCCCTGCGCGCCGTGCGCCGGGCGCTGGCGGAGGTCGCCGGCCGCCGCGACGCGCACGCCTGGCGGCGATGGCAGACTCGAATCGCCGCCTCCGTCCAGGCCGTGGCTGTGTGCAGCGAAGCCGACCGCAGGCACCTGGGGGCGCCCAATGCCAGCGTGATCGCGAACGGCTACGACGACGCGGACCGGCCGGCCGGCCGCGAGGCCGTGGCGGACCCGCCGACGATCCTGTTCGCGGGTTTCCTGGCCTACCCGCCCAACCTCGACGGGGCCGTGTGGCTCCTCGACGAGATTGCACCGCGGATATGGCGGCGGCGGCCCCGAGTACGATTCCGGCTCGTGGGGGACGCCCCGGAGGCACTGCGCCAGCGGCACGACCCGCCGGCCGTCACGGTGAGGGGCGTGGCTTCCGACATGTGGCCGGAGCTGGCAACCGCCGACCTGGTCGTCGTCCCGATCCGGTTCGGAAGCGGCACCCGCATCAAGATCCTGGAGGCGTTCGCGCACCGTCTCCCGGTCGTGGCCACACCCGCCGGCGCCGAAGGGCTGGAGGTCACGCATGAGCGCGAGCTGCTGCTCGCCGGGGATGCGGACGCCTTCGCCGACGCCTGCCTGCGCGCGCTGGGCGACCCCCCGCTGCGCCGGAGACTCGCGGACGCGGGATGGCACCTCTACCGGACGCGCTACCGGTGGGCGGACATCGAGCGGACGATCCTCGCACTCGCCCGACGGGTCGCCTCGGGAGGTCGCTGTGCCTGAGTGGCTCCGGCCGGTCCGGATGGTCCTCCGGCGGGCGCCGTGGCAGACGCTGATGCGGCTGCGCGAGCGGACCGGCCCCGTCATCGCGGAGCTCGTCGGACCGCTCCGCCTCGACGTGCTGGTCGTGCGCGACTTCTTGCGGTTCTACGTGGACCATCAGGACCTGGCGGCGGACAGCTTCGACGCGTTCGTCCACGCCGCCCGCGACCACCGGTTCTGGGATCTGATCTACGGATGGTTCAGTCTCTACCAGCCGGAGGCCGTGCGCGACCCCAGGGTCTTTGGCGAGCACTTCGCCGGCCAGGTCCGCAGATCGGTCATGCTGTGGCACGAGCTCGCGGACGGATATGACCGACAACGGCCGATCGAAGTCAAGGTCGCCGCGCGCGTGCTCCCGACGCACACAGGGAAGATCGTGCACAGCCGCCAGGGACTGGGCGACGGCGGTCACAGGGCGGCCTGCCTCATGCTGAGGGACCTGCGAACGCTACCGGCTGGCGTGGTCCGCTACACGTGGTTTCGGCGGCGGCGGCCGTACGACGGCACCTGGGTGCTCACCCACCGGCGGGCGCTCGGGCCGACCGAGTACTTCGGCTATCTCTCGGAGGTCTATGGGTCGCCAAACCCCCTCCGCACGGCGGCCGCACTGCGCCGGTTCGTGGCCGCAGCGGCACCGGCACGACTTCGCGAGCTCGAATCGGTCATCCGCGGCGACGGCTACGACGGGTGAGCGATGAACGCGCGGGTCGGACCGCTGGTCAGCGTGATCATCCCGTCGCACAACTACGCCCACTTCCTCGGCGCCGCGATCCAGAGCGCCCTCGACCAGCGCTACCGCCCCCTGGAGGTCATCGTGGTGGACGACGGCTCCACCGACGACACGCCCGCGGTCCTCGAGCGCTACGCCGGGCGGGTGAAGGCGCTGCGCCTCGACGGCCGCGGGGTCGCGGCCGCGCGCAACGCCGGGCTCGCCCGGGCCGAGGGTCGATACGTGATCTTTCTTGACGCGGACGACCTGCTGCTGCCGGACGGGGTCACCGCCCAGGTGGCGCGGTGCGCGCGGGACCCGGACCTGGGCGTCGTCATCGGCGCCTGGTACGTGTGCGACGTCCGGCTCGGCACGAGCGCGCTGGTCCATAGCCCGTTGCGTGCGGGCAGCGTGCTCCCGCAGCTCCTGCGGGGCAACGTCGTCACGACACCGTCGGCGCTGCTCGCGCGCCGCGACGTGCTCGCCGCCGCCGGGGGATTCGATACCGACCTGAGCTTCACCGCGGACTGGGAGATGTGGATTCGCCTGGCCCGGGGCGGGGTCAGGTTCGCGACGATCGAGACGCCGACGGCGGTCTACCGCGTCCACGGGCACAGCATGACGCGGGACCTCGAGCGCGCGGTGCGCGATGTGGTCCTGGTCCAGGACCGGTGCTTCGCCGATCCGCTCCTGGACGGAGAGACCAGGGCGGTGGAGCCCGCAGCCCGCGGGTCCATGCTGCAGTACCTCGGCCGGCTGGCCACGCAGCAGGGCGATGCCGATCGCGCGGCGGCGCTGTTGCGGCGTGCGCTCGCCTGCGACCCGTCGCTGGCGGACTCGCTCGACTTCTACCACGGCATCGCCCGAGCGCTGTGGGACCGGGAGCGGCGCGCCGGCCGCGGCCGCGTGGCGGCGGCCACGACCCGTCTGCCCGCGGTGCTCGCGCGGATCGACCCAACGCCCACCGCGCATCGCCGGGCGCTGCTCCTCCTGGCCGCCGGCATCGTCGCCCGCGGCGCCGGGGCATGGGGCCAGGCCGTGCGCTCGCTGCTCGCCGCGCTACGCGCCTCCCCATCCACCGTCCTGGCGGCCCCGCAGCGGACGGCGGCCCTCCGTCTGCCGGTTCCGCCGTGGCTTACCGGCGCGGTCCGGGGGCTGCTCGCGCGTGCCGGGCTGCGTCCCGCGACAGACCCTCCGCTTCCACCGCTCGTCGCGGCACTGCTGGGAGACCATCATGGCCACCGCCGTGCTTGACCTGGACCTGAGCGCTGCACCGGCGGACATCGCCGGCCTCAATCGGTACGACCGCGCCCTGGTGTTGATACGCTGGTGTGGGCACCCCGTCGGGGTTGTCGAGCTGCCGGTGGCGGGCGGACGCCTCGACGGCCAGGCGACGCGACGAGCCATGATCGACCGCCTGGACTGGGCGTTCTGGGAGCGCTGGCTGCGCGACCGCCTCGGCGAACCCGCGCCGGCGAGGCGGCCCGCGACCGTGGCCATCTGCACGCGCGAACGCCCGGACGACCTGCAGCGCGCCCTGGAGGCGGTCACCCGCGGCCTCGACGACGGTGACGAGCTGCTCGTCATCGACAACGCGCCGTCCTCGGACGCCACGCGGCGCGTGGTGGAGCGCTTCCCCGTTGCGCGCTACGTGTGCGAGACCCGCCAGGGGCTCGATGTGGCCCGCAACCGGGCACTCCGCGAGGCCCGGTGGGACGTGGTGGCGTTCACTGACGACGATGCGGTCCCCGACCGCGGGTGGCTACGCGCGCTGCTGCCGCCCTTCGCCGATCCCCTGGTCCTCTGCGTGACCGGGTTGACGATGCCGCTCGAGCTCGAAACCCCGGCGCAGGAAGCATTCGAGCGCTACGCGCCCTTCGGGCGGGGGTTCCGGCGCCGCGTGTTCGACGGGACACGTGACGACCCGCTCGCGGTCGGTCACGTGGGCGCCGGCGCGAACATGGCGATTCGGCGCAGCGCGCTTGAGGTGGTGGGGCCGTTCGACGAGGCCCTCGACGCGGGCACGGCGTCGCGGACCGGCGGCGATCACGAGATGTTCGCGCGCATCCTGGCCGCAGGGTACCGCATCGTCTACGAGCCCGACGCGCTGAGCTGGCACCGCCACCGGCGCGCGTGGCCGGAGGTGCGACAGACGGCGTACGGGTACGGGGTGGGCGTCTACGCCATGTGGACGCGACTCCTCTTCGAGGCCGGCGAGGTGGGCGTCCTCAGCCGCAGCCTGACCTGGTTCTTCGACTACCAGCTCCCCAGGATCGCGCGCGCCGCATCGCGGCGCGCCGGCAGCCCGCCGGTTCTCCTCCTGCTGGCCGAGCTCTGGGGCTGCGCCGCCGGCCCGTGGGCCTATCTGAGCGCACGTCGGCGCCTCCGCCGTGGCCTCGCCGCAGGGTAGTCCTCCCCTGAACGCGGCGGAGGTGACGCCGGCGGTGAGCATCGTCATTCCGACGCACAACCGGCGCGAGCGACTGCGCCGGACCCTCGACGCCCTGGCCACCGTCACCCGGCCGCCTGGCGGCCTCGAGGTCGTCGTCGTCATGGACCGCTGCACCGACGGCACGGACGCCATGCTCCAGCGGCTGCACCCGCCCTTCCCCCTCCGCGCGCTGGCGCTCGCCGGCCAGGGCGGACCGGCGGCGGCGCGCAATGCCGGCGCCGCGGCCGCGCAGGGATCGCTGCTGCTGTTCATGGACGACGACGTGGAGCCCTCGCCCGGGTTCGTCGCGGCCCACGTCGCGGCGCATGCCGCGCCCGACGCGGTGGTCATCGGTGCCCTCTCCCCCGCGCTGGACGGACAGGCGGGGTTCTTCCGGATCGCCCTGCGCCGGTGGTGGGAAGATATGTTCGACCGCATGCGTCGCCCCGGACATCGCTTCTGCGCTTTCGACCTGCTGTCGGGCAACGTCTCCCTGCCTGCAGCCCTGTTTCATCGCGCCGGGGGATTCGACCCGACGTTTACCTGCCACGAGGACTACGAGCTCGGCGTCAGGTTGATGCGGCTGGGCGCCCGGTTCACATTCGCGGAGGCGGCGGTTGCCCGGCATCACGAGGCGACCGACCTGCGAGGGGCCCTGCAGCGCAAGTTCGAGGAGGGGCGCGCTGACGTCGCCCTGGGCCACAAGCATCCCGAGATCATCCCCGAACTTCCGCTGCACCGGCTGTGGGAACTGCGGTCGCGCCGGGCACGGGCCGTGCGGCGCCTGGCGTTTCTCGCCCCGGCCGCCACCGGCGTGACCACGCGGGCGGGCCTCGTCGCGCTGTGGGTGCTAGAACGCGTCCGTGCGCGTCGCCTCTGGCGCCGGGTACTCAACGACCTGTTGACGTACTGGTACTGGCGCGGAGCGGCCGGCGCGCTGGGGTCGCCCGCGGCCCTGGCCCGGTTTGCAACCGCAAGGTCCGGCGACGCAAGCGGCGCAGAGGAGGTGCTGATCGACCTGCGCGACGGGGTGGCGACGGCGGAGGCGAGCCTGGACCGGCTGCGGCCCGCGGCCGCGCGCCTCGTGTACGGTCCCCACCCGGTGGGGCGGCTCCCCGCGCGTCCCGGCGCGGAAGCCCTGGCTGGCAGGCATCTGCGGCCTCTCCTGGAGGGGGCCCTCGCGGCGCCCTTGCTGGACGCGATGGCCCGGGCCGGGGCGGTACCGGCCGACTTGGACGCGACGCGGCTCCGCGCGCTGTGCCGCGCCGTGCCGGCCAGACCGACGTCGGACGCGGAGCCGGCGACCCGGTCGTGAGGCCGCGCGCCTCGGTGGTCATCACCTGTCACAACCAGGGCGCCTTTCTGGCGCAGGCCATCGAGAGCGCGCTGGCCCAGACGTATCCAGGGGTCGAGGTGATCGTGGTCGACGACGGGTCCACCGACGAGACCGCCGAGGTTGCCGCGCGCTACCCGGACGTGCGGCTGGTCTCCCAGCCTCGCGCCGGCCTGCCGGCGGCCCGCAACGCCGGGCTAGGGCTCTGTACCGGAGACGTTGTGACTTTCCTGGACGCGGATGACCGCCTGTTGCCGCACGCCGTGGAGACCGGGGTGCGGGCCCTGCTCGCGCACCCCGAGGCGGCGTGTGTGGCCGGCCACTACCGGCTCATCGACGCCGCCGGCACCGTGACGGCCGAGTGGGCGCGCGCGCCCGTGGATTTCGACCCCTACGCCGCCTTGCTGCGGCGGAACCACATCGGGATGCACGCCGCCGTCCTCTACCGCCGCGCGGTTCTGGTCGAGCTCGGCGGGTTCGACACCACCCTGCGCGCGTGCGAGGACTATGACGTCTACCTGCGTCTCGCGCGCGCGCACGACATCCACGTCCACGGGGTCCTGATCGCCGAGTACCGGCGCCACGCGGGCAACCTCAGCCGCGACCCCGTTCTCATGCTCGAGGCGGCGCTGCGCGTCCACCGGCGCCAGTGGCCGTACGTCCGGACCCGGCCGCGGTACCTGGCAGCCTACCGTGAGGGCCGCGCGTTCTGGCGGGACTACTACGGCGGTCAGGTCCTGGAGCTGCTGCGGACGGGCACCGGGGATGCGACCCGCATCCGGCGCGCCGCGTGGGCGCTGCTCGTCCATCACCCGTGGGGCCTCGCACGCGCCGGCCTTCCCGCGGTGCGCGCCGCGTTGCTCCGCCGGATCTGGCGCCGCATCCGGCGGGGCATCGCCGCGGCTATCCGTCGGGGCGCGCCGGCCCCGCGGAGGAGATCTGTGCGGTTCGGCGACCTCCGGCGGCTCACGCCGATCAGCGAGGTCTTCGGCTTCGACCGGGGGCAGCCGATCGACCGCCGGTACATCGAAGCGTTCGTGGCGCGCCACCGCGCCGACGTGCGGGGACGGGTGCTGGAGTTCGGGGACGCCGTGTACACGACGCGGTTCGGCGGGGACCGCGTCGCGCACAGCGACGTGTGGCACGTCGAGGAGGAGCGCCCGGGGACGACGATCGTGGGCGACCTCACGCGGGCCGACCATGTCCCGTCGGAAGCGTTCGACTGTATCATCTGCACGCAGACGCTCCACTTGATCTACGACTTGCCTGCGGCGGTCCGGACGCTTCACCGGATCCTCAAGCCCGGCGGCGTGGTCCTGGCCACGGTGCCCGGCGTCAGCCGGGTGGCGTCCGACGAGTGGGGCCCGCGGTGGTGCTGGTCGCTTACCGTCACCTCGGCCCGACGCCTGTTCGAGGAGTGCTTCCCGACCGACCGCATCGAGGTCGCCGCGGCGGGCAACGTTCTCGCCGCGACCGCCTTCCACTATGGACTCGCATCACACGAGCTGCGGCCTGAAGAACTCGACACCCACGACCCGCACTACCCTGTGGTCGTCACCGTGCGCGCGCAGAAGCCACAGGCCGGATGATCCGGGGAGCCCTCGCGGCATGGCGCCGGCGCGTGCGCCGGCCGCGGCGAGCCGCAGCGCCGCGGGCCCTCATCCTGCTCTACCACCGGATCGGGGAACCGGGCGTCGATCCGTGGGGGCTCACCGTCACCCCCGCGCGGCTGGCGCAGCACCTGGACGCGCTGCGGCGCTCCCGCCGCGTGGTTCCCTTGCACGAGCTGCTCGAGCGGCTCCGCCGCGGGGAGGGGCGGCTGGCCGCGGTCACCTTCGATGACGGCTATAGCGACGCCCTCACCCAGGCGGCCCCGCGGCTCGCGGATGCGGGCGTCCCCGCCACGGTCTTCGTGACCACGGGTGCCCTCGACCGCCCCGCCGAGCACTGGTGGGATACACTGGCGCACCTCGTGTTTGCTGGCGCCCTCCCGACGACGTGCGACCTCGAGCTGGCCGGCCGGCCGTTTCGGATGTCGCTCGAGGCAGGGGCCAGCGGGGACCACGCAGAGGCCACCGACGGCCCGTGGCGCGCGTGGGAGCCGCCGCCCGGTCCGCGTGAGGCGCTGTACCGGGCCCTCTACGATCTCCTGCTTCCCCTGCGGGAACTGGAGCGTCGCCGCGCGCTCGACGCGCTCCACGCGTGGGCGGGAGTAGCTCAGGCGATCAGGGCCTCGCACCGACTGCTGACCGCCGCCGAGCTGCGCGACCTCGCCCGGCGCGACCACATCGAGATCGGCGCTCACACGGTCACGCACCCGTGGCTTGCGGCACAGTCGGTGGCCGACCAGGCGGCCGAGATCGCGGGCAGCCGCCAGGCCATCGAGCGCGTTATCGAGCGTCCCGTGACGGCCTTCGCGTACCCTTATGGTCGAACCGAGCACTACACGCGACAGACCGTGCGCCTGGTGCGTCGCGCCGGGTTCGCGCTGGCGTGCGCGAACGTCCCGGGACCCGTCGATGCCGGGACCGATCCCTTCCAGTTACCGCGCCTGCAGGTCCAAAACTGGGGCGTCGAGGAGTTCGCGGCGCGGCTCCTCAACCTGACCTGACCGCCTGCGGCCTGCTGAACCGCTAGCGCTCCGGCCCTTCCGGTACCCCGCTGTCATCCGAACGCAGCCGGTAGAGCTGGCCCCCCCACGGCAGCGCGAAGATCAGCCGGCCGCCGGCCAGACTGAACTGCACCGTGACGAACTGCATGACATTGACGGGCACGCCGATGACCTGGGCGCGCAGGGGGATCAGGTAGAAGAGGCGGCCCTTGTGCTTGGCGCCCGCCGGGGTGTTGAGCCGAACGAGCTGTCCCGGCGGGATCATGGGCGGCCCGGCTGGCCCCACCCCCAGGAACGCGCCGCTCGCCGTGTTCAAGGCATAGAACGTGTAGCACCGGCCGCCGGCGAGCACGACACCGTGGATGGTCACCGCGCGCTGGAAGCAGTAGGCATCGCCCTGCTTCGACGGCAGCACCAGCGAGGTCGCCCCGGGGGCCACACCCGGGCCGCTGGCCGGCCGGCCCGGCCTCGCAAGCGCCGGCGCCGCGAGCAGCGCCGTCAGCACGACGGCACCCAGGATCCTCGATCGCATCGCGATCACTCCCTTCCCCGCGAGCCCGCATCGGGCTCTTCTTCAAGGCTACGCGCCACCGCCGGGAAACGTTCCCCGGCGGCGGCCCGGGTAGACCGCCTGCTACCGGCCGCCGGCCGAGAGCACGCGCTGGAGGTCGCGCGGGTTCACGGTGAGCACCGCGATCACCGCGCCCACCGCCGCCACGCCGATGAGCAGCGCCGAGAGCGCGGCGATCACCGGGTCCTGCTGGCGCTGCAGGTAGTAGAACATCGCCACCGGCAGGGTCATGTTGTCGGTCTTGACGAGGAACAGCGAGGTCTCGACCTGGTCCCACGACACGATGAACGCGAAGAACCCGCTCACCGCCAGCCCGGTCCGAATCTGCGGGAGGGTCACCTTCCAGAACGTCACCAGCGGCGGCGCCCCGAGGTCGGCCGCGGCCTCCTCGAGCGAGCGGTCCGCCGAGACGAGCGCGGCGGTCAGGATCGAGATGGCGAACGGGAGGGTGACCATCAGGTGGGCGAGGAAGAGGCTGTCCAACCCGCCGAACCGCCGCAGCACGACCGCGTAGATCAGCATCGCGACGCCGAAGGCAATGCGCGGCACGATGAGCGGCGCCAGGAACAGCGTCCGGAGCAGCTCGCGGCCGAAGAACCGGTAGCGCACCAGGCCCAGCGCCGCGGCCGTGCCCACCACCAGGCTCGCCAGCGTGGCCGCGGTCGCCACGACCAGCGAGTTGATCGCGGCCGCGAACAGCGCCCGCTGCTCGAACAGCTTGGCGAACCAGCGCAACGAGTAGCCCGGCGGCGGGAAGATCAGGTAGGAGGCGTCGCTGAACGCGAAGACCAGGGTGAAGACGATCGGCGCCAGCATGAACGCGACCACCAGCCACAGGAAGGCCAGCAGCGCCAGCCGCACCGGGTCGCGGCCAGGCCTCACGCGCGCTCCACCTCGGCGCGCCGATACGCCCGCCGCGCCAGCACGTTGCTGGCGGCCAGGATCACCACGGCCAGGGCGAGCAGTACGAGCGCCACCACCGACGCGAACCCCAGGTTCACCGCCTCCATGTCGCGGTAGATGAGCCCGCTGAGGATCTGCACGCGGCCGCCCCCCATGAGGAAGGGGGTCACGAACGCGCTGATCGTCAGCGTGAAGACGATCTGACAGCCCGAGATCACCCCGGGCGCGGTCAGCGGCAGGGTGACGCGGCGGAACGTCACCCAGCGGTTGGCGCCGAGGTCCATCGCGGCCTCCTTGAGGTCACCCCCGACCTGCCCCACCACGCTCAGGATCGGGAAGACCATGAAGGGGAGCAAGATGTGCACCATCGCGATGATGATCCCGGTCTCGTTGAAGATAAGCGGGATCGGCTCGCGCACCAACCCGGCCGCGCGCAGCAGGTAGTTCACCACACCGGTATTGGAGAGCAGCAGCAGCCACCCGTAGGTGCGGACCACGACGCTCACCAAAATCGGCGCGAAGAGCACGACGTAGGCCGCCAGCGCCCATCCGGGCCGCTGGATCTTGCTGATCGCGTACGCCGCGGGATAGCCGAGCGCCAGCGCCAGCGCGGTGACGACGAACGCGAGGCGCAGCGTCGTACCGACGACCCCCCAGTAGTAGGGGTCGCCTAGCAGGCGCTGCCAGGCTGCCAGCGTGAGGCGTGGGGTCCCCGCGGCCAGGAACGGGTAGACGCTCATGACGACCAGGACGGCCATGCACACCCAGAAGACCGCGACCGTCAGCCCGACGGCCGGGGTGAGCAGCGGGACGTGGGCGTAGCGCCGCAGCGCGGCGCGCCAGCCGCCGCGCCGGGCTACGATCTGCGGGATCGCCGCCTGGGCCACGGTCAGCCGGCCAGGACGACCGTGTGGCCCGCGGCCCAGCCCACCGCCACGGCCGCGCCCGGGGCCAGGCCGGCCGCGGCGTCGTTGTGCAGCTCGGCCACCAGGCGCGGCCCGCCGTCGAGGGCGACGCGCGCGCGCACGACGGCGCCCATGAACGTGACCTCCTCGATGCGGCCGGTCCACCGGTTTGCGGCCCCGTCGGCCGCCACGCCGAGCTTGACGTGCTCGGGCCGCACCGAGACCGTCACCGCCGCGCCGGCGGGTGCCGGGGCGGCCTCGGCGCGCACGCGCAGGCCGTTCACGGCCACCAGCACCCCGTCCGGGCCGGCATGCGCCACGCGCCCGTCGAGGAAGTTAGCCTCGCCAATGAACCCGGCCACGAACCGCGTCCGCGGCCGCGCGTAGATCTCCTGGCTGGTGGCGACCTGCTCCACGCGGCCCAGGTTCATCACGGCGATGCGGTCGGACATCGTGAGGGCCTCGCCCTGGTCGTGGGTCACGTAGATGAAGGTCGTGCCCACGCGATGCTGGAGCGCCTTGAGCTCGGTCTGCATCGCCAGCCGCAGCTTGAGGTCCAGCGAGCCCAGCGGCTCGTCCAGCAGCAGCACCGCGGGCTCGTTCACCAGCGCGCGGGCGATGGCGACCCGCTGCTTCTGCCCGCCTGAGAGCTGGTGGATCTCGCGGCCACCGTAGCCCGGCAGGTCCACGAGCTGGAGCACCCCGTCCACCTTGCGGGCGATGACGCTCGGTGGCTCGCGCCGCAAGCGCAGCCCGAAGGCGATGTTCTCGAAGACCGTCAGGTGAGGGAACAGCGCCAGGTGCTGGAACACCATGTTGGTCGCGCGGCGGTAGGCCGGCAGGTCGGTGACCACCGCGCCGCGCAGCAAGATCTCCCCGGCCGTGGGGAACTCGAGCCCGCCGATCATGCGCAGCGTCGTGGTCTTCCCACAGCCGGACGGCCCCAGCAGCGAGAAGAACTCCCCGCGGCGGATGGCCAGCGACACCCGGTCCACCGCTACGATGGCCCCGAAGTGCTTCGAGACCTCGCGGAGCTCGACGTCGACGTCCACGGCGTTAGCCCCGGGCGCCGCCGGGGCGGAGCCCCGGCGGCGTCTCCCGGCCGCGCGCGGCGGCTACCGCCCCATCCTCGCGACCACTTCCTTGTCCCAGCGCTCGCGCCAGGCCGTCTCGTTCCGCGCAATCGTCGCCCAGTCGAACTGGATGGCGCGCGCGGTCTCCTGCGGGCTGTACATCGCCAGGCCGCGCAGGCTCGGCGGCACCACGACCTTCGTCGAGGTGGGCACGAAGTAGGTCAGCGCCGCCCACCGGGCCAGCCACCGCTCGGAGAGGATGAGGTTGATGACCCCCTCGGCGATTCGCTTCTGCTGCGCGCTCACGCCCTTGACGACCACCAGGAACAGCGGGAAGGCGATCGTTCCCTCGCGCGGGATGACGAACTCGATCGGCGCGCCCTGCTCCTTCCAGGTGAGCGCGTTGCCGCCGAACATCGCCGCGATGTGGGCGTCGCCGCGGACGATGAGGTCGCGCACCTCGACGTTGCTGTTCGCGAACGCCACGAACTGGTTGGCTCGCTCGGCCCACAGCCGGAAGCCCGGGTCGATGTTGCGCTCGCTGCCGCCGTTGAGCCGCGCGGCGATGACCAGGCCGTTGGTGTACCAGGCATACTTGATGGACGTGACCTTCCCGCGGAAGCGCGGGTGCCACATGTCGGCCCACGACGTGGGTGGCTCGCGGACGAAGTTGGGGTTGTAGATCAGGCCCACCGGGGCGATCGAGAAGCCGATGCCGCGGTTCTCGGGCCGCTTGTACGCGTCGGCCACGTTCGCCGCGTTGGGGATGTTGCGCAGGTCGAGCGACTCCCACATGTCGTCGATGTCGCCCTGGTAGGTGAACTGGGTGTTGCTGTAGCCGAAGTGTACGAGCGGGCGGTCGGGCGTCAGCTTCCGGGCGCTGACCATCTTCGGGTAGACCTCGAAGTTCTGCCCCTCGAGGACCTCGATGGTCACCCCGGGGTTGTTCTGCATGTAGAAGCGGGCGACCTCATGCGCGACCGTCGGCAGGTTGAGCCCGGACCAGACGAACAGCGTCAGCCGCTCTGCCCCGCCGGCCGCTGCCTCCTGCGCCAGCCCGAGCGTCGCCCCGCCCAACTGGGCCAGCGCGAACAGGCCCAGCCCCGCCTTGCCACCTTCCTTGAGGAACTCCCTTCGCCGGATACGGCGTCCCATGTGCATCCCCCCTCAGCGACGCTGCGCGCGCCTACGCGTTGACCACGGTCCTCGCCCCGTCGAGGTTCCCGAGCATGTACGCGTAGTCTCCGGGATTGACCGGGGTCATTCCTGCCCGCAGCAGCAGGAGCACGCCCCGGGTGAACGGGGCGCGCAGCTCCTCCAGCACGTCGAATGTGTGCGGGGAAACCACGCGGCCGAGCAGCGTCCCGCCGGACACCTCGGCGCTCATGCGGTCGAGGCCCACCTCCGAGTAGAGCAGCCCACCGTGCCCGGGCCGCAGGGTGGCCAGCTCGGTGACCACGGTCTGGCGGGCGGGCCGCTCCGGCTGGCCGTCGAGCATGCCCAGGTGGCGCATGACGTTCAGCACGCCCCGCACGCCCAGCGCGACGTAGTGCGCGTCGCGGGCGTAGCCGCCGCCGAGCTCGGCGACCACCGACGCCTTCCCCTGCTGCGCGGCGAGCGCGCCCATCGTGCCGGCGTAGCCGCGGACCTCGCGCACGACCTGCTGCCCGAACGCCAGCGCGAGGTCAAGGTCGCGCAGGCTGATGGTGTAGTCCACGACGGGAAACGTGCCGCCCGCGTGGAGGTCCACCAGGTGCGTGACGTGGTCCAGGAAGCCGCCTTCCAGGGCCCGGGCCAGGCGGGCCGGCAGGTCCAGGACGGGATCGCCGGGGAACGTGCGGTTGAGGTTGGCGATCTCCACCGCGAGCGGCGTGTTGCGCGTCAGGGCCTGGAACGCGAGCGGGTTGGCGACCGGCACCAGGAGCAGGCGCCCGCGCAGCCTCGAAGGATCCACCGCCTCGAGCACACGGCGGATGATCTCCGGGCCGGTGACCTCGTCGCCGTGCAGGAGCGCGCTGACCCCGAGCGTCGGGCCGTCGCCCGCGCCCTGGACCTCGTGCACGGCCACCCGCAGCGGCGCTCCGATGGCGAGCGTTCCGACCTCGATCCACCGCACCGCTGCTTTGGCCACGATCGCCCCACCCCGTCGTTGGAAACCTGCCGGGTGTTCGGTGCTGTGGCTGCTCTTTCCTTCCCCCAGGACCACCCAAACCACGGTTTCAGCAACAATTGACGCCGGAGGCTGCGATGCTTGCAGCCGGGCGCGGCGCGGGGCGTGGCGCCAGGCGCCACGAAGTGGTATGCTAAGTAAATGAAGACCACCACGCGTCCGGTTCCCCGCTGGAGTCCCAAGACCATCTTCGCGGTGCACGCCGACCACGCCGAGGGCTTGAGCCCGAGCGAGATCGCCGTCAAGCGCGACCTGCCGTTGCTGACCGTGCAGGCGTTCCTGCGTCCCAGCGAGCAGACGTGCCGGCTTTCGAGCCCCTACCGGTTCCGGCGGGGCCGGCTCCCGGACAACGCCGCCATCCAGGCCTACTGGCTCGGCTACATCGCCGCGACCGGCCGCGTCTGCGGGCAGCAGGCGTTCACCACGCTCGTGCTCAGCATTCACCGCGACGATGAGCGGCACGTGGAGACCCTGGCCGCGGACCTGGTGGTCGGGCACGCGCGGGTCGAGTTCGTGGACAGCAGCCTCGACGGGCGACAGGCCTACATCCGGGACCGCTCGCTCGGCGAGGTCCTGACCCAGTGGGGTCTGGCCGCGACGCGCGAGTCGCTGGACGTGCCCCTGGAGTATCTGCCGCCGGCCGTGCTCCCGGACTTCGCGCGCGGGTACCTGGAGGGCAGCCGGCTGGAGCCGCCCTTCGGCGGCCGCGCGAGCGGGCCGCGCCGCGCGCCGGCGCGCCTGGCACTGGCCGGCCCGGCGGCGCTGATCCCGGCGCTCGCCGCCGGGCTGCAGGCGGCCTGTGGCGTGCGCGCACCCGTACTCACCCCCTCCCGGGACTCAGGCGTCCGCGCGGTGTTCTCACGCGCGGACAGCGCGAAGGTCCTGGCCTGCCTCTACCGCCGGCCGGCGCGGTCGAGCCCGCGCGCCGCGCCGCTCGCCGCGCGCTTCGCCGAAGCGTAGCCGCCTCGCCCACCCCGGGCAGGGACGCCCCGCCGGCGGGGAGAACCCGACGGCCATGGAGTTTAGCACCGTGCTCCGCCGCCGGCGCATGGTCCGCGCCTTCTCCGACCGGCCCGTGGACGACGCGGTCCTGCGCCGGTTGCTGCGCGCCGCGCAGCGAGCACCCAGCGCCGGCCACACGCAGCCGTTGGAGCTGGTGGTCGTGCGCGATCCCGCCGTGCGGCGCGAGCTGTCCCTGGCGTCGTGGAGCCGCGGCGCGCGGCCCGAGGCCGGCGCGCTCACGGTTGTGTTCTGCGGCGACCTGGCGCGCGAGGCCGAGCGCTACGGCGCCCGCGGCGCCGGCAAGTACCTCTACATGGACGTCGGCTACGCGGCGCTGCTGTTCATGCTGAGCGCCGTGGACGCCGGCCTGGCGTGCGCGTTCATCGGCGACTTCCACGAGGAGCACGTCCAGGCCGCCCTGGGCCTGCCGCCGCGCATCGTCCCGGTCGGCATGGTGATCGTGGGTCACGGGGACGAGGCCCCCCGCCCGCGGCCCTGGCGGCCGGTGCGCGAGATCGTCCACTACGAGCGCTACTCGCCGGCCTACGACTGGTCGGGCCGCAACCTGCCCCCGCGGCGCGAGGTCGCCGGCGGCGGATGAGCGGCGCGCTCCTGCCACCCCACCTGCACCGCTACCTGGACAGCCTGGTCCCGCCGCGGCCGGCCGAGCTGGCGGCCATGGAAGAGGAAGCGGCGCGCACGCGGTTTCCCATCATCGGGCCCGCGGCCGGGCAGTGCTGCTACCTGATCGCGCGCATGATCGGGGCGCGGCGCGTCTTCGAGATGGGCTCAGGCTTCGGGTACTCCACGGCCTGGTTCGCCCGCGCGGTCGCGGAGAACGGCGGCGGCGAGGTGTTCCACGTGGTCTGGGACGAGGCGCTGTCGGCGCGCGCGCGGGCGCACCTCGACGCGCTCGGCCTGGGCGCGGTCGTGCGCTACCGGGTGGGCGAGGCCGTGGCGACGCTGCGCGAGACGCCGGGACCGTTCGACCTGATCTTCAACGACATCGACAAGCCGGCCTACCCCGACTCGCTGGGGGTCATCGCGTCGCGCCTGCGGCCCGGCGGCGTGCTGATCGCCGACAACATGCTGTGGGACGGCCGCATCTTCGACGCCGCGGACCGGTCGGCATCCACCGAGGCGATCCGCGAGCTCACGCGGCGCGTGACGGCCGACCCGGGCTGGATCGCGACCATCGTGCCGATCCGGGACGGGCTACTGGTGGCGGTGCGTCGCGAGACCTAGACCCGAACCGGCGAGAGCTGACCTCTTCTACAGAAGACCCCAGGTCGTATGCAGAGCGATGTAGATGTACACGAAGGGACGATGTCATATAGGGTGCGATGTCCACTCATGAATCGCACCTCCTGCGCGGGCATCAAGCGCTCGGCCGGCGTGCGGCCGCGGGTCCGGTGCCGAGGTGGGGCCGCTGGTGATTGGAGAACACGAGGTCGCGATTCAGAATGGCCTGCAGGGTCGCGACCCGGGTGAAGAAACGGCGCCGGAGCTCGATGCGTGTGACCCTCCTTTTCTGTCAACACTAATGCGAGACCGGACAGCGAGCCCGCGCGCTCGTGGCGGTCGTGCGGCGACAGGCGGCGCCGGGACAGTTGATGATGCGCCCCCTCAATCGGGCAACAGCCGGTAGGGCCGACCGTGCGCAGACCGTATTGCCCCGAAGTGCCGTCGGTCGAGTGTCACGATGAGATCTGTTCCCACTCGATCGGCGAGCACAGCGACGGAGGCGTCGGTACCCCCAAGGGGGAAGTCCCGATAGCGCTCCACGAGCTCGGCGATGGCGGGCCAGTCATCCGGTGTCGGCGCTTCGACCTCGAGCGTAGGGAGACCGCGCAGGAACGCGGCCTCAATCTCGGCGCCCAGCCGCTGCCCGACAAGGTACGAGACTTCAGCCACCACCAGGACCGGCACAAGGAGCTCGATGTCGGCGCGCCGGAGGACCTCAAGGCATCGACCGTGGTCTTGATCATCGGCGTCGATCGCCGCGTACAACGGACCGGAATCAACGACCGCGATCACGATCCCACTCGGCTTGGAGGATCTCCTCGATGTCTCTCGCCGTCGAACGATGGCCGCTGCGGCCCAGGGCGGCGAACGGCAACTCTCGCCGTCCACCCGTGCGGCCGAGGCGTTCCTCGATCGCCTCGCGGGCGATCTGGGACACCGAAACCCGCCGCCGCCGCGCTTCCCGGTTCAGCGCCTCAGCAAGGCTGTCTGGAAGGCTGATTGTTATGCGCCTCATACACGCATAATAGCATCAGTTGATGCGGCCGGCAAGCGCAGGAAGTAGCGACACGAGCCCGCTTGAGGAGGTCCCCAGAAGGCTCGGAGGCACGTGGGCGCTTCCGCCGCGAGCGACGGCACGGCCGCCCTAACCGCGTCCCGCCCCCCAGCCATCGCGGCTATCGATACCGAATCGGCGGATCGATGGCAGCGTACACCACATCGGTCAGCAGGTTGGCCAGCACGACTGTCACCGGGACCACCCGAGCTACGCCCGCATCGGTACGCCTCCAACCTGTATTGCCGGGCCAAGTTCAGCTTCCAGACACCCACGTAGCCAAGTCCGCAAGCGGTCACCGTCCCCTCCTTGATGTCACGCCGCATCTCCTCCAACGCTTCGGCGAGAATAGAGTCCCCGTAGGTGTGTAAAAGTGGCTGGGCCGTTTGCGAGGCCGGCCATCGTGTGGAGCCAGCGCTGGCATCGGATCCCGATGACCGATCGGCATCGCGAGCAGCTCCGGCAGCTTCGTCAGGCGTTGGGGATCAGCGTGCTGCGGCATGCGACACCACACCGAAGCGCGACCAAACTCGTTAGGAAGGCGAAGTAGCATGACCCAGGCCCGAGACTTTGCAGGGAACTTGACACTTGACCGGCATAGCCAGGCGAGCTCACCACAGCTACGCACGACGCGGCTGCGCTTCGGCATCGATCCTGTATCATGGTATACTTTTCCGCGGTAGCCATGAGCGTTGAAACCCGAACCGATCATCCGCACATCGTAAAGGTACCGGACATCTGCGGCGGCGCCGCCACGGTGCAGGGTACCCGTGTCCCGGTGTGGGTGCTGGTCGAGTACACGCGCGCCGGGCATACCCCCGGGGAACTACAGGACTTCTATCCCCACCTCAGCCTGGCGCAGATCTATGACGCGCTCAGCTACTGGCAGGATCATCCCGAGGAGATCGAAGCAGAGATCCGCCAGAACCAAGGCCCCTAACTGGTCGACTCTGTGCGCGTTACCCTGCTGCTCGATGAGCACGTCCCACGGGCGCTCGCAAAAGCGCTGACCCAGGAGGGTATCGAGGTCATCCACGTCGCCGACACGCCGCTGCGCGGCATGGCAGACGAAGACCTGCTGGCCGAAGCGTCCCGCATGGGGTGCGCCTTCGTGACATACAACGTGCGCCACTTCGCGGCACTGGCAGTGAGGTGGGCGAACGAGGACCGCGAGCACGCCGGGTTGCTGCTGGTGACACGGAGGCGCCCTATAGGCGAGGTGGCACAGCGCATAGTGCGCACACTCGCGTCTTACGCTCCGGACGCCGTGCGCAACGCCACGATTTACGTCTAACCAGGCGCCGCCTCAGGCCGCCACCGGGCGGCTGCGGATGCCGGCAGGACATCAGCCCCGAGAAATGGTGGAAAGGAAAAGTGAGTTTGCCCCGGTTTGGTGGAGAGTCAATCCCTGGAGTATCAAGCTGTTCTCACCACCTCCCTTATGGTTCTTGTCCTTCTCTCCGCTGGCCGCGCGCGCGTCGTCGGCTCGCAGGTGGGTACCTGGATGCCTCCCCGGTCTCGTGAAATCGATCCTAAGCGATCCTAGCCCCCTGCTGCGCTGACCATTTCCTTCCGAACGCGTCCTCGGACGACTTTTGGCGCCGCCACCATCTCCGCTCGAACTCCGCCGGGAGAGATATCCCAACGCGGAGTGTCGCCGGTGGGAGTCGTAAAATCCCTCGATATAGTCAAAGAGTGCGAGCCGGGCGGTCTTGCGCATCGCGAACGTGTGCCGCATCAACAGCTCCGCCTCGAGCGTCGCAAAGAACGCCTCGGCGAGGGCGTTGTCGTAGGCGTCCCCGACGGAGCCCATCGACGGCGCCACCCCTGCCTCTTGGCACCGCCGACTGAACGTCAAGCTCGTGCACTGGGCGCCCCGATCGGAGTGGTGCACCACCCCCGCCGTCGGGCGCCGGTTCCATACCGCCATGTTGAGCGCTTCCACGACGAGGTCGGTCCGGAGTGTGTCTCCCATCGGCCATCCCACGATCCGGCCACTCCAGGTATCCAGCACCGTCGCGAGCTAACGCCACCCCTCTCCAGTCGTGACGTAGGTCAGGTCCGCGACCCAGAGCTGATCGGGCGCGGAGGCCGTAAAATCGCGCTGCACGAGGTCGGGGGCCGCCACGGCCTCGGGGTGCTGTCGCGTCGTGCCCCGGGACCGCGGCCGCCGGACGCCGGCGAGCCCGGCTTGCCGCATCAGTCGCGCCACGCGCTTCCGCCCGCAGCGGATGCCCTGCGCCCGTAACTCGGCGTGGATCCGTGGGGCCCCATACGCCTCCGTCGGCTGCCCCAGCGGGTCCTCGGGCACCGGCAGCCGCGGGGCCGGGTCCTCGCCGGCGGAGGCCGGCGGCATCAGCCGCGGCGTCAAAGATGCCGTGAGGGATCAGCGTGATCAGGCCGGTCAGGACGCGCTTGTCGGGCCGCCGCAGACGAGGGATGGCCGCAGGCCTCCTGGCTTGTGGAGTCTTGCGGCCACGAGCACGTTCGAGGTGTAGCCAGATGGCTCGCGGTGGGGCTCGCCGGAGTGTCCGCCTCAGGTCACCGGTGACGCTTGTGGCCGGAAGAGCCGCAGGCGCCGCAGCATCACGACGCCCAGCACCATCGGCACCCAGTAGCCCAACCCGCGGAAGGTGAGCGCGATCACCGTCGCCTTCGCAGCGGGCACGCCCATCGACGTCAGCACCAGCACCAGCACGCTCTCCACAACCCCTATGCCCTCGGGCACCGGCGAAGTCTTCCATGCCAGGATCGCGACCGCGTACCCGGCGACGAGCAGCCGCGCCCCGACCGGCTGGCCGAACGCCGCGAACAGCGCGGCCAGGCAGAGCATGTTGACCAGGTGCCCGGCCACCGCGACCCCGACGGTCCGCAGCACCCGCAGCGGCCGTTCGCCGAGCGCGTGGCCGGCCTGCGCGAGCTCGCCCGCCTGCCGATCCGCCCACCCCTCGGGCAGCGGCGCCGGCCGGCCGGACCAGGTCATCGCCCGGTTGACCAGCCGAGCGAATCCGCCGAGCAGCCGGCGTAGCGCGTCAGGGTTCCTCAGGCCCAGCAAGAACAGGCCGCCCGCGCCAGCCGTGATCGCCACGAGCGCGCCGGCGCCGGCGACCTGGTACGGGCGGAGGTCGTGGTCGAGGAAGAGGTTGACCAGCCCGGCGAGCAGCCAGATCGAGAAGCCGAGCGTGTCGAGGATTCGCGCGAGAATGGCGGCCGCGGCCGCCCGCGCCGCCGGCAGCCCGCGGCGAGCGGCCTCGTCCACGAAGAGCGCCGAGCCCGCCATGCCGCCGCTGGGCGCGACCGTGTTCACGAACAACGAGGCCAGGAGCACGGCGAGCAGGTCCCGGGCGCGGGAGGCCACGCCGACGGCCAGGAAGGCCGACTGGTAGACGCCGGCGACGACCACGTAGTAGGCGACCTGCAGCGCCGCGGCGGCCAGCACCCAGGTCCACCTGCCGCGGGCCAGCGTCTCCGCCAGATGCTCGATCTCGGTCAGGCGGCTGAAGACGAACCAGACGAACGCGGCGACCAGCAGCCAGAGGACCCACCGCCGGAGCATGCGCCGGGCTATCCCTCGGTCAGGGCCGGCGTGACCTCCCGCCAGGCCGCCGACAGCGCCGCGGCGATCCGGTCCACTTCTTCTCGGGTGTGCGCCGCGGTCACGGTCATGCGGAGCCGGCTCGTGCGGGGCGGCACCGCGGGCGAGACGATCGGCAGGGCGAAGATGTCGCGGTCGTCGAGGTACCGCGCGATCCGCATGGCGCCCTCGTCGTCGCCGGTGATCACCGGGACGATGGGGGTCGGATCGCTCCGCACCGGCAGGCCCGCGGCCTGCAGGGCCGCGCGAAAACGCCGCACGTGGTCGTGCAGCCGGGCCACGCGCTGTGGCTCCGCCTCGATCACGTCCAGGGCGGCGATGACCGCCGCCGCGCTGGCCGGCGGCAGGGCCGCGGAGAACACGAACGCGCGCGACGCGTGCTTGAGGTAGGCGACCAGGCGAGCACTCCCGGCGATGTACCCGCCGGCGGACGGCACGCTCTTGGACAGCGAGCTCATCCGGACGTCGACGGCATCGCGCAGGCCGAAGTGCGACTCGATCCCGCGGCCGCGCTCGCCGAGCACGCCGAGCGAGTGAGACTCGTCCACCATCAGCCAGGCGCCGTGACGTCGACACACCTCGACCAGCGCGGGCAGGTCGATCAGGTCGCCGTCCATGCTGAAGACCGCGTCCACCACCACCAGGCGGCTCGCGCGCGCGGGTGCCCGGCGCAGCGCCCGCTCGAACGCTGCGATGTCGTTGTGCGCCACCCGGACGAACTGTGCGCCGGAGAGCAGGCACCCGTCCACGATCGAGGCGTGGTCGAGCTTGTCGCAGACCACGACGTCGTCGCGACCGAGCAGCGCCGAGATGGCCGCGACGTTCGCCAGGTACCCGCTGGAGTAGACCACGCTGGCCTCGGAGCCGGTGAACGCGGCGATCCGCGCCTCCATCCGGTCGTGCAGGTCGGTGTTGCCGGCCAGCAGCCGGACGCCGTGCGTGCCGGTGCCGTAGCGCGCCAGCGCGTCGTGCGCGGCGGCCGCGATCGCGGGATGGCCGATCAGACCGAGGTACGAGTACGACGACGCCAGCAGCTTGCGGCGGCCGTCCACGGTCGCCCACGCGCCGTCCACCGCCTCCACCGGCTGCAAATAGAAGTAGAGACCCTCGCCCTGGACCGCGGCGGCACGGTCGGCGTACTCCTTGATCCGGCGTTCGAACGCGCTCACGCTTCGGCCTCCGGGGAGGATCTGCTGCGGGTGCGGTTTCTGGGGATTCTCCGGCGACGGGAAGGAATCCCCCCCTCCCCCACGGGCGGGCGACCGCCGCGGCGCGCGTCGTTACGTCCCGGTGACAGTGCCAAAGTAGCCTGGGGGACGGACATCGAGGGGGCGGCGGCTCGTGGGGATTCTCGGGGCGCCGCTCAAACCGCGTGCCGAGGAGGGGTCGAATGAGGAGTATCGCGCTGGCGCTCGGCGTCCTGCTGGTCGCCGCGGCGCTGATGGGGAACGCGACGGGCCAGGCGCGGACCACCTGGTATGCGCCGTTGACGAGCGCGGAAGAGGTGCCGCGAAACAACTCCACGGCCACCGGCCAGGCGTCGTTCGAGCTGGCCCCGGGCGGCAACGCCCTGCGCTACTGGCTGTTCCTGAACGCCCTGACGAACCCCAGCCAGGCCCACATCCACATCGGCGCGGCGGGCCAGAACGGGCCGGTGGCGGTCTGGCTGTACCCGTCCGCCCCGCCGCCGCGGCCGATCGCGGGCGCGGTCACCGCGATGGTCGCCGAGGGGACGATCACGGCTGCCAACTTCGTCGGGCCGTTGCAGGGCCAGCCGTTCGCGGCGCTGATCACCGCGCTGAACAACGGCACGGCGTACGTGAACGTGCACACGAGCCAGTTCCCTGGCGGGGAGATCCGGGGACAGATTCGCTAGGGCGGCCCCGGGACGCGGCCCTTCGCCGCGGCCTGCCGTTCGTAGAGGGCCCGCAGCGCGACCAGCGTGGTCGCCTGCTGCGGGCCCTTGTCGTCGCGCACGCGCCTGATGCGCGCGAACCGCAGCGCGAACCCCGAGCGGTACTGCGGGCTACGCTGGATCTCGTTGTAGGCCACTTCGACCACCACCTCGGGCCGCACCGTGACGGTGTAGCCGTCGTCGGCGATGGCGAGTGCGCGCAGCCGCGTGGTCATCTCGCCAAACTCCTGGTCGGCGAGTCCCTTGAACGTCTTGCCCACGGGCGCGAACCCGCCCGCGCCGTCGGCGACAGCCAGGTGGTAGTTGGACAGCCAGCCGCGCCGCCGGCCGGAGCCCCAGTCCGCGGCCACAATCACGCAGTCCACGGTCTCGGCGCGCTTCACCTTGAGCCACCGTTTGCCGCGGCTGCCAGGCATGTACGGGCTGTCCACGGCCTTGGCCATCACCCCTTCGTGCCCCGCGGCGAGCGCGGCGGCCAGGAACGCCTCGGCCTGCGCGCGATCGGCGGGGATCAGCCGTTCGGCCAGGTGGCGCCCGCCGGTGAGGCGCGCCAGCGTCTCCCACCGCGCGGCGTAGGGCTCGTCCACCATGGGCCGACCGTCGAGGAGCAGACAATCGAACAGGCGCAGCACCACCGGGACGTCGCGCGCCGTCGCCTCGACGGCATGGATCCGCCGCCACCGGCGCATCAGGTCCTGAAACGGGAGCGGACGGCCGTCGGCGCTGACGCCGATGACCTCGCCGTCGAGGATGAACTGCCGGCCCCCGAGCTCGCCGCGCGCGATCGCGGCCACCTCGGGCAGGCTCGCGGTCACCTCGCTCAGCCGCCGGCTCCAGATGCGCACGACGTCGCCCTCGCGGTGGATCTGGACGCGCGCGCCGTCGTACTTCACCTCGAGCGCCGCACCCGCGGGCTGGGCCGCGAAGACCTCCTCGAACCCATCGGCCACCTCGGCCAGCATCGGCAGCAAGGGCACGAACAGCCGGACGCCGGCACGCTCGAGTCCCGCCGCGCCCTCGCTCAACGCCAGCCGCGCGACCTCGGCCGGATCGGACAGAAACAGCGCCGCGCGCCGCACCAGCTCCGGGCCCACGCCGGCGGCATGCGCGATCGCCTCCTGGATGAGCCCGTCGTGCAGGCCGATCCGCATCTCGCCGAGCAGGATGCCGCCGAGGACGCGCCGCTCGTCGGCGGTGGCGCGCGCGAGCAGCGACGCGAGCGCCGCCGTGCGCGCGCGCTTCGCGCCGGCGCCGGAGGCGGCCGCGATGTGCGCGAAGGCCTCGGCCACGTCGCCCAGTGTCAGGACCGGGTCGGCAGCGGCCGGCCCGGCGGCGGCCAGCGCATCGCGGAGCGTGGCCCAGCTCACCTCGAGCACGCGCGGGTCGGCGGCCGGGAACGGACGCGCGGTGAGAAAGGCGACCGCGGAGGGGACCTCGGCGACGGCCAGGCGACGGAGGAACTCGCCGACCAGTCGGGTCTTGACCAGGCGGCTGCGCGTGGCGGCGAGGGCGGCGCAGAGCGCGGCGAACTCGGCGAGGCTCACGGCGTCTCCCTCGGGGCGGCCCGAGACCACCTCAGGCGTCAACGCCCACGATCTCGCGCACGCTGCGTACCCCGTCGCGGGCCAGCAGCGCCACCAGCCCGCGGCAGACGCGGCCGGCCATGCCGGGCCCCTCGTAGACGAAGCCCGTGTAGACCTGCACCAGCGATGCGCCCGCGCGGAGCATGGCGTAGGCGTCGTCGGCCCCGAACACGCCGCCGACCCCGACGACCTCGGCGCGGCCGCGCAGCCTCCGGCGAAACTCGCGCACGAGGCGCCTGACCAGCGCGCGGATCGGCGCACCCGAGAGCCCGCCGCCGCCCACGTTCGCCCGTGCGATCAGCGGCGAGTCCACGGTGGTGTTGGCGACCACGACGCCCGCGGCGCCGTGGCGGATGACCAGCCCGGCGATCTCGTCCAGACTGGCCTCGGGCAGGTCGGGCGAGACCTTGAGCAGGAAGGGCTTGGGGGGCGCGCCGGTCCGGGCGGCCTGCGTGCCGATCTCGCCGCGCAACGCCTCGAGCAGATCGCCGAGCAGGTCCCCGCGGTGGAGGTCGCGCAGTCCCGGCGTATTCGGCGAGCTGATGTTGACGACGAAGTAGTCGCCCACCGCATAGAGCGTACGCAGCGCGACGATGTAGTCGTCGGCCGAGCGCGCCACCTCGGTCGCCTTGTTGCGCCCCACGTTGATGCCGAGCGGCGCGGTGCGCGGGGTACGCGCCAGCCGCGCCGCCACGGCCCCGGCACCCTCGCTGGGGAACCCCAGCCGGTTCACCAGCGCGCGCTCCGCTGGCAGGCGCGCCAGCCGCGGGCCCTCGTTGCCCGGCTGCGGCCGCGGCGTCACCGTGCCGACCTCGATGAACCCGAACCCCAGGCTCTCGAGCGCGGCCACCGCGCGGCCGTCCTTGTCGAACCCGGCGGCGACGCCGAGCGGGTTGGGGAACCGCAGCCCGAAGCAGGTGGTCTCGAGCAGCGGGTTCGCGACGGCCAGGCGCGCGCGCAGCAGCCGCCGCAGCGCCGGGCGGCGGCCGACGAGCTCGAGGGTGGCCACCGCGGCTGCGTGCGCGGCCTCCGGCGGCAACCAGAACAGCGGCGCGTGGATGCGCATCGCGGGCGCTACCCGGTGAGTTCCTTGGGTTCGACCAAGCGCACGCCCTGTCGGCACAGCGGGCAGGTCGCCGGCTCCCACGCCGGGACGTCGAGGGTGAGCAGCGCTCGCAGCGGCACGCCGACATCGGTGCGGCCGGCCGAGCGGTCCACAAGCGCGCTGACCCCCACGACGTGCCCGCCCGCGGCCTCGACCGCGCGCAGGACCTTGCGGATCGACCCGCCCGTGGTGACCGCGTCCTCTACCACGAGCGCGCGCTCGCCCGGCGCGACGCGGAAGCCGCGGCGTAGCACCATGCCGCCGTCGCGGGCCTTCTCGGCGTAGATCGCGCGGGCGCCGAGCACGCGGGCGACCTCGTAGGCCAGAATGACCCCGCCCATCGCGGTGCCCGCCACGACCTGCACGCGGGCGTCGCGGTACGGCGCGGCCATCGCCGCGGCCAGGCGCGCCGTGGGCGCCGGGTGCTGCTGGACCAGCGCGCACAGCAGGAACAGGTCGGTGTGCAGTCCCGAGGTCAGCAGGAAGTGGCCCCGCCGGATGACGCCGGTCTCCTCGAGGACGCGGCGAACCTCGTCGGGGGTCAGGCCCGCGGTCACGCGCCGTCCGCCGCGCGCAACGCGCGCCAGACGCGTTCCGGGGTAAGCGGCAGGTCGCGGACGCGCGCGCCCGTCGCCGCAGCCACCGCGCCGGCCACCGCAGGCGCGGGCATGACGATGCCGATCTCGCCGACGCCCTTCGCGCCAAACGGCCCCGGACCGCCGCCGTCCTGGTGGAGCGCGGCGGTGAACGTGGGGGGCAGGTCGTCGGCCAGCGGCACGCGGTAGTCGATCAGCCCGGCGTTCTGCACCTGGCCACCCTCGATGCGCACTTCCTCGAAGAGGGTGTGCCCCAGGCCCTGCACGGCGGCGCCCTGGTCCTGGGCCTCGCAGAGCTGCGGGTTGATCGCGCGGCCGGCGTCGGTGGCGCTGGCGTACGCGCAGACGCGTACCGCGCCGGTCTCCGCGTCCACCTCCACCTCTGCGGCCGCCGCGCCGAGCTCCCAGAAGGCGGTCGGCCCGGGCGCGCCGGGGTCCCGCTCCCCGGAGTGGAACTCACCGCGGCCGATGAGCTCGCCGCCGGGCGTACCGAAGTGATAGGCGATCAGCTCGGCGTAGGTCGCGATCCGGCCGCCCGCGCGGGCCGCGCCGCCGGCCAGCGTGACGACGTCCGGGGGCGCCTCGAAGAACCGCCGGGCGATCTCCAGCAGTTGCCGGCGGACGTCCAGCGCCGCGCGGTGGACCGCGGTCCCGGCCAGCGCGGTGGACCGGCTCGCGCTCGAACCCTGGTCGTAGGGCACCAGGTCGGTGTCCGGCTCCTGCACGCTGATCCCCTCGAGGGGCAGGCCGAGCGTCTCGGCGGTGATCTGCGCCATCACGGTGCGCGGCCCCTGGCCCATCTCCACGCTGCCGACGTGCACGGTGGCCGTTCCGTCGGCGTGCAGCCGCACCAGGCTCGCGGAGACCGAGTGCGCGCCGCCGCCGTCCTTCACGCCGACCGCGACCCCGCGGCCGCGACCCGGGCGCGGCGGCGTCTCCCACCCGACGCCCCGCGCGGCGGCCCGCAGCAGCGCGGGCAGATCACCGTCGATCGGCCGGTCGGTGGGGTCGTAGGGCTCGCCCTGACCGAGCAGGTTGCGCAGCCGGAGCTCGGTCGGGTCGATGCCAAGCTCGGCGGCCAGCCGGTTGAGCTGGGACTCGCCGGCCCACTCCGCCTGCGGCGCGCCATAGCCGCGGAACGCGCCCGCGGGCACGCGGTGGGTGTAGACCGCGAAGGCCTCCACGTCCAGGTGCTCCCAGCGGTAGGGCCCGATAGAGAGATAGGCCACCTTCCCGGCCACGCGCGGCCCGACATCGGCGTAGGCCCCGGTGTCCAGCCAGGCCCGGACCACGCGCGCGACGAGCCGGCCGTCGCGCGTGGCGCCGGTCCGCATGTGGATGCGCGCCGGGTGCCGGGTGAGCGTGCGGAAGGCGTCGGTCACGCTCACCCACACGCGCACCGGCGCGCCGGCCGCGCGCGCCAGCGCCGCGGCCAGCGGCTCGTACTTGGCGTAGCACTTCTGGCCGAAGGCGCCGCCGATGAGCGGTGCGATGACGCGAATGCGATGCGCGGGCACACCGAAGATCTCGGAGAGCTCCTTGCGGACCGGAAACGGGTGCTGCGTGCCGGACCAGACCGTGAGGCGGTCACCGTCCCAGCGCGCGATCGAGACGAACGACTCGAGCGAGACGTGCTGCACGGCCGGGAACGTGAAGACATCCTCGACGACGACCTCGGCCCGCTGGAGCCCGCGGGCGCCGTCCCCGCGCGTGCGCCGCACGTGGTGGCAGATGTTGGTCCCCTCGACCGGCCGCAGGGCGCGCAGGTCGCGGAAGTGCCCCGCGGGCCGCAACCGCTCGTGCACCAGCGGTGCGCCCGGGGCGAGCGCCTCGTCGAGCGTGGTGACCGCGGGCAGCGGGTCGTAGTCCACCTCGATCCGCTCCAGCGCCGCCTCCGCCGCGACCGCGTCGCTGGCGGCCACGGCCGCCACGGGCTCGCCCTCGTAGCGGACGCGGCCGATCGCGAGCAGCGGCTGGTCCTTGTACGCGACGCCGTAGTACGGGTCGAGACCATCCAGGTCCGCGCCCGTGAGCACCGCCGCCACGCCCGGGACCGCGCGCGCGCGGGAGACGTCGATGCCGCGGATGCGGGCGTGGGGCAGCGGGCTGCGCAGGATACGGGTCTCCAGCATCCCGGGCACCGCGACATCGGAGACGAAGCGCGCCCGGCCGGTCACCTTATCGGTGCCGTCGACGCGGGCCGTCGGCCGGCCCACGACCTCCAGGGTGGTCTCCCGGTCTTCCGTCATCGCCCTCCCGGTTCCTCGCGCAGCTCCGCGAGCACGCGGCGCTCGACCTCGCGCAGCGCCGCCGCCCTGGGCCCGGTCCACTCGAACGCGAGCGGTGTGACGGTCACCCCCGCGAACGTCTGGTCGCGGACCTCCCGCACCACGAGCTCCCAGGCCGCCATCGCAAACGGCGCGGCCGCGATCCGCGCGCGCACCTGGCGCGCCTCGCCCTTGACCAGCACGAGCACGTCGGCGGCCGCGATCACCTGCAGCGCCGCGCGGCCGGTGCGCTCCAGGTTGGCGAGCGTGACGGTCCCGTGATCGGCCGCGAACCGCACGTGGCCCGCGTCGAGCGCCAGGGCCCAGGTCATCACCGCGTGGCCCCAGCCATCGGCGCCCACGGTGACGAGCACCGCCGGGCAGCCGTCCTGCATCGCCGCCACCGCGCGCACGGGTAGCGCCGGCATCGTCCGGGCCATCGCGCCGCGCCTAGTCGGCGATCTCGGGCAGCCGGTCGCGCCAGCGCGCCACGATCTCGCGCTGGTAGTCCGCGGGCGCCATGCAGATCTCCGGGAACTCGCGGCCGTGGGGCCGGGTGGCGTCGATGAGCACCCGCGCGTTCCGGTTGCGCCGCTCGGGCGGGTAGGCCATCGGGTCGAGCGGCGTGCTCCAGCGGCCCGCGAAGATCTCCACGTCCTCGCGCGGGTCCACGCGGCTGCACATCGCCCAGATGACGTCGTTCATGTTCATCGGGTCCACGTCGTCGTCCACCACCACGACGTAACGGTTGGCGTAGGCGCCCGCGTGGCAGTGCATGGCGATCGTCCCGGCCTGCTTCGCGTGGCCCGCGTACATCTGGCGGATCGCGACGATCAGGAACATGCGGCCGCCGCCGGCCTCGTGTGACCACACCCCGGTGACGCCCGGTATGCCCGCGGCCTCGAGCTCGTCCCAGACCATCGCCGAGCGCAGGATGCCGCGGTAGTAGGTATCGTCGTTGGGCGGCTTGGCCGGCAGGTTCCCCAGGATAATCGGCTGCTCCCGGTGCCGCACCGCCAGCACCCGGATGACCGGCGCCGGCCGGCTGCCGCCGGCGTAGTAGCCGAGCCACTCGCCGAACGGCCCCTCGCTGCGCTCCTCGCCCGGGTGGACCTCGCCCTCGATCACCAGCTCCGCCGAGGCGGGCACCGGCAGGCCGGTGACCTCGCTCTCGATCACCTCGACCGGGGCGCCGCGCAGGCCGCCGGCGACGTCGTACTCGCCGACCCCGTACGGGATCTCGAGGCCGCCCACGAAGAAGAGCAGCGGGTCGTGGCCCACCGACACCGCGATCGGGCACGGCCGGCCCTGCGCCCAGTACCGCTCGAGGATGAGCCGCCCGTGCTTGCCCGGCGAGATGTAGACGCCGGCGTGGCGCTCGTCGTGCACCATCACCCGGTAGACGCCCAGGTTGACCCAGCCCGAGTCGGGGTCGCGCTGGATCACCACCCCGCCGGTGCCGATGTAGCGGCCGCCGTCCTTGTGGTGCCAGCGCGGCGAGGGGAACGCGAGCAGGTTGACGGCGTCGCCGGTCTGCACGCGCGCGTTCACCGGGCCGTCGGCGACCGCGCGCGGCGGCTGCGTGGGGTAGCCGCGGGTGAAGCGGCGCCAGGCGTCGATGATGCCGCGCGCGCCCGCGTCCGGCGGCAGCCCCAGTGTGAGCGCGATGCGGCGGTCCGAGGTGAGCGTGTTGGTGAGCACGCGAAAGCCGGACGGATAGCCGGCGATGTCGTCGAACAGCAGCGCCGGCAGCCCCATGCGGCGCTGGAACAGGTCGGTGATCGTGCCGAGCTCGAGGTCCCAGTGCGCGCCGCGCACCGTCCGCACCTCGCCCAGGCCGTCCACCAGGGCCAGCCACCCGCGCAGGTCGGTGTACTGCACCGCGAGCGCCCCGCCTGCCATGCCCCCCACCGCCCTATCCGGCCGAGACGGCCTGCTGTGCGCGGGCCCGCCGCAACGCGCGCCACACGCGCTCCGGGGTCAAGGGTAGCTCGGTGACCACCACGCCGCACGCGCGCGCCAGCGCCGTGGTGACCGCCGGCGCGACCGGGTTGATCGCGCCCTCGCCCATGCCTTTCACCCCGTGGGCGCCGGGCCCGTTATGGTCCTCCACCAGCCCGGTCTCCAGCGCGGGCAGATCGTCGGCGAGCGGCACCCGGTAGTCCACCAGGTTGCCGTTCTGGAGCTGTCCGGCCTCGTAGCGCAGCGCCTCGAACAGCGTGTGCCCGAGCCCCATCATCGCCGCGCCCTCGTCCTGACCCTCCGCGAGCGGCGGGTTGACCGCGATGCCGACGTCGGCGAGCGAGGCGTACCGCGCCACGCGCACCTGCCCGGTCTCATCGTCGACCGCGACCTCGGCCCCGCCCCACCCGACCTCCCAGAACAGCGGCGGTGGCGCCCAGCGGCCGCCGCCGCGGACGTAGCCGCGACCGATCAGCTCGCCGCCGGGCCCGCCGAAGAACGCGCGCACCGCGTCGCCGTAGGCGATCTCGCGGCCGTCCGGCGCGCGGATGCGGCCGGCCTCGAAACATAGCGAGGCCGCCCCGGCCCCCAGCGCGGCTGCGGCGGCCTCGGCGAGCTGCGCGCGGACCTCCTGGCAGGCGGCCTGGACCGCCAGTCCCATCACCGTGGTCGAGCGGCTCGCGCCGGTGGAGCGGTCGTAGGGCGTGCCGGCGGTGTCGGATGCGACGACGCCGACGCGCTCCACCGGCAGCGCCAGCGCCTCGGCGGCGATCTGCGCCAGGACCGTGCGCACGCCCTGCCCGAGCTCGGTGCTGCTCTCGTGGACGGACGCGCTCCCGTCGGCGTGGAGTCGGACGATGGCGGACGCCACGGGCTCGGCGCCCGCGTCGGTGATGCCGACGGCGAGCCCTCGGCCGGTGCGCGGGCTCGCCGGGTGGCCCCACCCGATCGCGGCGGCCACGCGGCGCAAGCCGGCCTCCAGGTCGGCGTCCAGCGGCCGCTCCCCGTCCAACAGCGCCTCACCGCGGCGGCCTAGGTTACGAGCGCGGAACTCGACCGGGTCCAGCCCCAACGCCTGGGCGATCAGGTCCATCTGGACCTCGCAGGCCCAGATCGTCTGCGGCGCGCCGATCGCGCGGAACGAGCCGGCGGGCACGGTGTTGGTGTAGACCGCGTACGCGTCGCTCCGCACGTGCGGACACCGGTAGCCGCCGAGCACCCGGCGCGCCGCCCTGGCGGTGACGCGCGGGCCGTTGTCCGCGTAGGCGCCCGTGTCGAGCCAGCTGGTCGCCACCCGGGCGACCAGGCGACCGTCGCGGTCCACGCCGGTGCGCAGCACGACGCGCGCGGCGTGCCGGCGCGTGGTCAGGCACGCCTCGGCCACCGACAGCGCCACGCGCACCGGCCGGCCGGCCTTGCGCGCGAGCGCCACGGCCAGCGGCTCGAGCTTGGTGTACGACTTGCTGCCGAACCCGCCGCCCACGTAGGGCACGACCACGCGCACCTGCTCCAGCGCGCGCCCGAACATGCGGGCCAGATCGGCGCGCACCAGAAACGGGTGCTGCGCCGAGGTCCACACGGTCACGGCCGGGCCGTCGGCCGCGGCCACGACCGCGTGGGGCTCCATCGCGTAGTGGTAGACCATGGGAAACACAAACGTGTGCTCGAAGGTGTGCGCGGCGCCGGCGAGCGCGGCCTCGGGGTCGCCGCGCGCGACGCGCGCGTGGAAGCAGATGTTGCCCTCGGCCTCCGGCGGCGCGCCGGCCGGGCGGCGCGCGTGCACCCGCGGGGCGCCCCCCGCCAGCGCGGCGTCGAGGTCGAGCACCGGCGGCAGCTCGTCGTAGGCGACCTCGATGCGCTCCAGGGCCTCCTGCGCGGTCGCGGGGTCGAGCGCGGCCACGGCGGCCACGGGCTCGCCGGCATAGCGCACCTCGTCGATCGCGATCAGCGGGCGGTCCCTGACGAGCTGACCGTAGTAGGGGTCGATGTCGCGGAGGTCGGCTGCCGTGAGCACGGCCACCACGCCCGGCATTCGCTCGGCACGGCTCGCGTCGATGGCGAGGATGCGCGCGCGCGGCACCGGGCTGCGCAGGATCGCGCCGTGGGCCATGCCCGGCACCACCAGATCCACCGTGTAGCGCGCGCGGCCGGTGACCTTCTCGAACCCATCCAGGCGGGGCACCGGCCGACCGACGACGCGGAGCGCCTCAGCCATGCCGGGAGGCCATCGTCTCGGCGGCGGCGAGGACGGCTTCGAGGATCTTCTTGTAGCCGGTGCAGCGACAGATGTTCCCGCGCAGGTAGTGCTTGATCTCGTCGGTGGTGGGCCGCGGGATCTCATCCAGGAGCGCCTTCGCCGCCAGGATCATGCCCGGGGTGCAGTACCCGCACTGGAACGCCGCGTGGTCGATGAACGCCTGCTGGAGCGGGTGCAGCCCCTCACCGTCGGCCAGGCCTTCGATAGTCAGGACCTGCCGGCCGCGCGCCTCGTAGGCCAGGTAGGTGCAGGCACTCACGGGCAGGCCGTCCACGAGCACGGTGCACGCCCCACACACCTGCACGTCGCACGACAGCTTGGCGCCGGTGAGCCCGAGCCGCATGCGCAGCAGGTCGAGCAGCGTCTCCCGGGGCTCCACGGCCAGCGTGTGGGGCCGGCCGTTGACCGTGAGGCTGATCTCCACCACCGGCCTGGCCGATGCGCCCTGCGCCTCCATCACCGCCTCCTACTGGAACCGCGCGGCCGCGGCGCGAAACGCGCGGCGCATGAAGACCTTAACCATCTCGACCTTGTACTCGGCCGAACCGTGCAGGTCGTCCACCGCGTCGGCGCCCTCCGCGGCTACCTGGGCCGCGCGCTCCAGCGGGCCGTCGGCCTCGGCGAGCGGCGCGCCCCGCAGGAGCGCCTCGGCCGCGGGGACGCGGGCGGGCACCGGGCCCACGCACCCGACGGCGATCCGCACGTCCTCGATGCCGCGACGCTCCGCGTCGAGCGTCAGTGCCACGGCCACGCCGAGCGTCGGCCGCTCGTGGATGCCGAACTTCATGTAGGCCCACCGCGTCTGCGGCCCGCCCTCGCGCAGCCGCACCGCGGTCAGGACCTCGTCGGGCTGCCGCGCGGTCTCGTACGCGCCCGTGAAGAACGCACCGATCGGCACCGTCCGCGCGCCCCGGGTCCCGACGAGCTCGACCTCGGCGTCAAACGTCAGGAAGAGCGTGCCGGGGTCGGCGTGCGGCTCCGCGAAGCACAGGTTACCGCCGATCGTCCCGACGTTGCGCACCCGGACGTTGGCGACCAACCGCTCGACCTCGGCGACAATCGGGAACCGCTCGCGCACGGTCGGGTGGCGCTCGAGGGCGCGGTGAGTCACCGTCCCGCCGATGCGAAGGAGGCCCGAGGCCGCGTCGTAGTCGAGTGCCCCGAGGGCGGGGATGGTCTTCAGGTCCACCAGGTGCCGGTAGCGCACCAGGCCTTCCTTCATGACGAGCAGCAGCTCGGTGCCGCCGGCGTAGAAGGCCGCGTCGTCGCCGTAGCGGCCCACCAGGGCACTGGCGGCCTCCACGCTCTCGGGCTGGTGAATCTCAAACGGTCGGAGCATCCGCCCGGTCCCCGTCCAGCTCGCGCCGCAGGGCCTGCGCGAACCGGTCCATGACCTCCTCGGCCTTGCGCCGGATCATCCCGCCCCCCAGCGCCGCCAGCTTGCCGAGCACGCTCACGTCGGCGCGCAGCCGCAGCACCGTGCGGCCATCCGCCGGCTCGATGGCGAGGTCGAGCTGCATCTGCAGGCTGCTCCCCACGCTCGCGTCCCGCCCGGTAGCCTTCGCCCGCAGCCTCGTCGGGGCCTGCGCCTCCAGGACCTCGATGTCGAGGGGGAAGGTGACCCTAAACGGCCCGACGCGCTCGGCAACCGTGGCCTCGTAGCGCACGTGGGGGGTGACCGCGCGCGCGGACTGGCAACCCGGGATGCAGCGTGCCAGGCGCTCCACGTCCCACAGGAGCGCCCAGACCTGCTCGGGCGACGCGGCGGTCGAGATCTCGCGCGTGAACTCCATGCGCCCTCGGCGGCGGGCTAGCCCGCCGCGGTGGGGACCGCCTCCTCGACGTTGGGCCGCTCGGTCCAGAACCGCTTCCAGACCTCGCCCGTGCGGAACCCCTCGGGGATCTCCTCGGGCCGAAACCGCATGGTGAGCTCCAGCGAGCCCGCGGGGTCGCGCCATGCCCAGCACGGCTTGCCAAGCGCCAGCCACACGCGGCTGCGCGAGGGATCCGCGGCATCGACCTCGATAATCTGGGCGGACTGCGAGGTCTCCTCACGGTAGTGGACGCCGTGCCGGCAGATCGAGTTGGGCCCGGGGCCGTTGGCGTGGTCGGTGCTGAAGGCGATGAAGTCCGCGGGCGTGAGCCGGCCGGCGCGCGCGCCAAGGAGCTGCGTGCAGCGGACGTAGCGGCAGTAGCTGGAGAGGTCCTCGGGGTCGTTGAGCGCATCGAGCACGACGAACCGGTTCGTCCGCACCCCTACCCCCGCGTGGATGAACTGCACCGCCATCCGGTCGTAGGACCCTTCGATGATGTAGGCGAGCGTCGGGTCCACGAACTCCAGGTTGCCCGGGGTCGCCATCGGGTGGTCGGCGAGCCGGGCGACCACGGCGTTGCCGGCCTCCAGCGCGGTCGCGTGCTCGAGGCCGTCGCGGGAGAGCTGCACGCGGTCGAGCGCCCGTTCCTGCGTCGTGTTGACCGCCCGCGTGCGCAGCTCCGCGGTCCGCGCGATGTTGGTGCCGGTGGCCACCCCGCGGTCGTTGGCGCCCATCTTCACGCCGGTGGAGCCCGCGGAGGCCACGCCCACGACAGCGGGTTTGCCCTCAGGCCGCACGGCCAGAACGACGTTGATCTCCTTGTGCTCGTAGAACCCCTCGCCAACCATGGACTCGCCGCCGATCTTGTCGCTGTTCTTGAGGAAGATCATCTTCCCCGCGGCGGTCGCGTCGGGCATCGCGAACATCACCGTGCAGTCGTCGGGGAACGCTTCCCCGTAGAACAGGTTGTAGGCCAGCACCTCGGGATACGGCCGCCGGGCGCCCTCGGCGATTCCGGCGATCTCGTCGAGACGGGCATCCGCCAGCCGGCGCTCCGCCCGCAGCGCGCGTCGGCCGAGCGCCTGGCGCGTCCACCCCCGGGGGGCCATGCACCGGAAGAAACCCTCCAGGTTCTGCGCGACGGCCCCGGCGAGCTGCTCGCCGTGGCCGCGGCCGATGCGGTGGTGACTGCCGCTCCCCACGTAGACGTCGTACATCGCCATCCTCCCGGTGCCGGACCCGCTCACACGATGGGCCGGATCATCTCCCCGCGCGGGCTCCCGACAACCTGGCCGTCGCGGTAGACGATCTGCCCGCGCACGATGGTCATCACGGGCATGCCCTTGACCTTCCACCCGTGGAACGGCGTAACCTTGCTCTTGCTGTGGAGTCTGTCCTTGTCGATGGCGCCCTCCTTGGCGAGGTCCACGATGGTCACGTCGCCGTCCGCGCCACGATCCAGGTTGCCCTTGCGCGGCCACATGTTCCACGCCCGCGCCGGCCCCTCGGCCTGCACCTTCACGTAGTGGTTCAGGCTCAACCGCCCGGCGTTCACCTGCGTGAGCATGAGCGGCACGTTGGTCTCCACGCCCGGCCAGCCCGGGATCGCCTTCCAGATGTCGCCCATCGGGTCGTCCGCCATCTTCTCCTCGGGCGTGTGCGGCGAATGATCGGTGCCGATGACCTCGATCGTACCATCCAGCAGTCCCTGCCAGAGGGCCTCGCCGTGCTCGCGGCTGCGAACCGGCGGGTTCATCTTCATGAGGGTGCCCAGGCCCATGCGCACCATGTCCTGGGCCTCGAGCAGCAGGTAGTGCGGGCCGGTCTCCGCCTTGACGTCCACGCCGTCGGCCTTGCCCCGGCGCACGAGCTCCACGCCCTCGCGCGAGCTCAGATGGTAGATCATCAGCTTGCTCTTCGCCTCCTTCGCGAAGAGGATCGCCCGGTGCACGCACTCGGCCTCGGCGACGGAGGGGCGTGACTCGAGATGGGCGAGTGGGTCTTTGCGGCCGGCCTTCTGGAGCTTGGCCCGGAGGTAGAGGATGATGCTGTTGTCCTCGGCGTGCACCGTGCAGCGCAGCCCGGTCGTGCTCATGATCTTCCAGGCGTCGATGATCTCGCCGTCGCTGGGCGAGGGGATGTTGCCCACCGTCTCGCCCATGAACACCTTGTAGCCGATCACGCCGCCCTCGGCCAGCGGCACGATCTTGTCCAGGTTGCCCTCCATGATGACGGCCAGGATGCCGTAGTCCACGTAGGCCTTGCCGCGGGCGGCATCCAGCCGCATGCGCAGCGACTCCAGGTCGGCCGTGGGCGGGATGACGTTGGGGTTGTCGATGATGGTGGTGATGCCGCCGGCGGCCGCGGCCTGCGAGCCGGTCGTCCAGTCCTCCTTGTACTCCAGCCCGGGCGCCCGGAAGTGGACGTGGGGGTCGATCAGGCCGGGCAGCACGTGCAGTCCGGTGGCGTCCACGACCTGCGCGGCCTGGGGCAACTCGTCGCGGACCAAAATGTCGAGGACCTTGCCCTCGTGGATCAGCAGGTGCCCGCGGTAGCTGGCGAGCGGCGTGACGATGGTGCCGTTCTTGATCAGCAGGTCAACCCGCATCGACGGTCGGCTCCTCCCGCGCCGGCCCGGGCGGCGCGACGACATCGTCCCCGCCACTCTGACGCGGCAACGGGCGGGAGCGCGCGGCGCGGCGGGGCGAGAAGTTGCATCCTGTATACAAAACGGTGGCCTCTTTCTTCGCCGCCCCGTCGGCCCCCTCCTCCCGCATCTGAGCCCCCCGCCCGCCGGTCTGGCCTCCAGATCACCGTGGCCGCCCCGTCGGCCTCCGCAGGATTCGCCGGGCCGTCCCCGAACTCCCGTATGTATACTGAATGCAGGCGCGCCTGACGCGGAGGATCGCGTGGACGAGCGGAGCATGCGGCTGGTGGTCGCGATCTCCGGCGCGACCGGGTCCATCTTCGGGGTCCGGCTGCTGGAGGCGCTGCGCGCCGCCGGCGGTGTGGAAACCCACCTGGTCCTGAGCAAGTGGGGCCAGCGCACGCTGGAGCACGAGACCACGCTCACCGCCGAGGCGGTCCGCCGGCTGGCGGACGTCTCCTGGGGCGCCGAGAACATGGCCGCGCCGATCTCGAGCGGGTCGTTCCGCACCGACGGCATGGTGGTCGCCCCCTGCAGTACCAAGACGCTGGGGGCCATCGCCAACGGCATCAGCGACTCGCTGATCGCCCGCGCGGCCGAGGTGACCCTGAAGGAAGGCCGCAGGCTCGTCCTGCTGGTCCGCGAGACCCCGCTGTCCGCGATCCACCTGGCGAACATGCTGACGCTGGCGCGGCTCGGGGCGGTGATCCTGCCGCCGGTGCCGGCGTTCTACAACCACCCGGCCACGCTGGACGACATGGTGGACCACGTGGTGGCGCGCGTGCTCGACCACTTCGGCATCCCGTTCGCGCGCGCGCGCCGCTGGGACGGCCGCCTGCGGGCGCCGGCGGGCGCGCGCGTCGACCGCACACCGGGCCCCGACGACGCGCACGGGGGGGAGCAATGACCTCCGGGCGCGTCACCGGGGCCGCCGGCCGCACGGTCCGCAGGCCCCGCGGCACGCCCCCTGCGGGCGACGGCGCCTACCGCACGATCCGCGAGGTGCTCTTCGAGCGCATCCGGTCGCTGATCCTCTCGGGGCAGTACCGGTCCGGGACCAAACTGCGCGAGGAGGAGCTCGCGCGGCAGTTCGGCGTGAGCCGCACGCCGGTGCGCGAGGCACTGCGCAAGCTCGAGTCCGAGGGACTGGTCCGCTACCTCCCGCAGCGGGGCGTGCTGGTCAACGGCCTCTCCGACCGCGAGATGCTGGAGATCTACACGATCCGCGCGTCGCTGGAGGGGCTGGCGGCGCGCCTGGCCGCGACCGAGCGCACCGAGGAGGAGGTCCGCGAGCTGCGCGAGCTGCAGCGCCAGATGAACGACGCGTACGCGCGGGCGAACTGGAACCGGGCGGCCCGCATCCACACGCGGTTCAACATGGCGCTCTACGCGGCCTCCCGCAGCCCGCGGCTGGTAGGCATCCTGGCGCAGTTCAACGACTACATCGAACACTCGAAGACGCGGTCGCTGGCGCTGCCCGGCCGCGCGCAGGAGATCGGCCGCGAGCACCAGGCGATGGTGGACGCGATCGCCCGCAAGGACCCCGACGAGGCGGAGCGGGCCGCCATCCGGCACGTGCACAACGCGCGCCAGGCGTTCTTCCACGGCGCGCGCCAGCCCGCCGGCGCCGCGGCGGGCGACGGCTAGCCGCGCCGGCTCGCGGGGGCGGCGGCCGCCGGCTGCGCTACCGGCCAGACCGACGCCGGGATCAGCACGCGGCCTTCCATGAGGCGCCGGGCGGTCCGCTGGGTAATCACCTTGTCGGCCCGCCACCCGTCGCCGTCGCGCGTGACCGCCGCGCCGATCTCCATCACGCCCGAAGGATGGCCCAGCCGGATGAGGCGCTCGCCCGACGGTCCCGCCCGGACGACGTCGTGCACGACCGTGCCGTCGATGAGCGCGGCCACCGCGGTGGCGGCCGCGCCGCTCGCCGCGAACGCCCGGTGCAGGCGGCCCATCGACATGATGCGCGCGGTGACGTCCTGCGCGTCCGCGGCGACCATCGCGCCACTGATCGTCGTGTACGTCGCCGGCGGTGCCACGAACGCGATCTTCGGCACGCCCGGGCTGCGCGTGGTCGCCTCCTCGGGCGTACGGGCCAGTCCCATGCGCACCGCGGCGTGCGCGCGCACGGCCTCGAGGCGGGCGAGCAGCGCCACATCGCCGTCGATGCGCTCGGGGCCCTCGGTCGCCGTCAGGCCTAACGCCTCGGCGCGCAGGAACACCACGGGGTTGACCGCGTCCACCAGGGAAACCTCCAGGCGCCCGACCCCGGGGGCGTCCAGCGTCTCGGCCGGCCGGTCGGTCGGGAGCAGCCGGCCGGTCATGGCGCCGCCCGGGGAGAGGAACTCCAGCACGATCTTCGCGCCGCTGCCCGGGACGCCGTCGATCGCGTAGTCGCCCTCCACCTGGGGCAGACCGCCCTCGGTCGGAATGCGCGCCACGATGTGCTTGCGCGTGTTGGTCTGCCAGATGCGGACCGCGGTCAGGGGGTCGGTCCCCCGCACCAGACCCTCCTCGATGGCGAACGGCCCCACCGCCGAGGTCAAGTTCCCGCACGTGCCGCCCCAGTCGATCATCGGCGCGGTCACGCTCACCTGGCCGAAGGTGAAGTCCACGTCGGCGTCGGGCACCGACGGCGGGCCGATGATCACGACCTTGCTGGTCGTCGAGGTCGCGCCGCCCAGGCCGTCGATCTGCCGGCCGTAGGGGTCGCCGCCGCCGAACGCCGCGAGGATCACGCGGTCCCGCAGCGCCCCCTCCTCGGGGAGGTCGGCGCGGTGGAAGAACACGCCCTTGCTGGTCCCGCCGCGCATCAGCGCCGCGGCGATGCGTCGTTGCGCCGCCATCTGGGCCTCCTGCGGCACCCGAAGCCCCCGGGTGCGAACCCACGAAGGAGATTCCGCCCCCACCCGGCGCCTCCTCCCCACGGTCGCGGAACCGCCCGGCTTCTGGTACACTCAGGGGTGCGCCTTTCGCGGAACGCAGGCATCTGGCTCGTTCCTTCGCGAAGTCTTGACGCGGCACCGCGGTCTGCTCCAGGGGGCGTCAGATGAGACTCGAACGCGGGCACAGCCTGCTGATCGCCAACCGGCTGGCAGGCGGCGGCCGACCCGAGCACGCGATTCCCCGCGTCCGGCGTACCCTCGACGCGCTGGGCATCCCGCACACGCTCCGGGTGGTCGACGGCTACGACGGGGTCGTGCACGCGGCCGAGGCGGCGCGGGGGTTCGACCGCGTGGTGGTCGTCGGCGGCGACGGCACGATCAACGGCGCGGTGAACGGCCTGCTCCGAGCCGGAGCCGACATTCCACTGGCCATCGTGCCCGCCGGCACCGGCAACGAGTTCGTCCGCGCGCTCGGCGTGCCGCGCGCCCCCGAGGACGCGGCGCGCCTCCTGGTCACGGGCACGCTGCGCCGCATCGACGTCGGGCGCGTGAACGGCACGGCGTTCGTGAACTCCTTCGGCATCGGACTGGACGCCCGGGTCGCGGCCGCGGTGCGCGCCTGGCGGCGCGGGCGCTGGCTGCGCGGCCGGGCCATCTACTACCTGGCGGGCATGCGCATCCTAGCCGCCGCGATCAAGCCCGAAACCGTGGAAGTGCACGTGGACTCCCGGCGCCTGGAGAGCGAGGCTGTCATGGTGAGCGTGGTCAATGCCCGCCCCTACCTGGCACGCGGCATCGCCAATGGCACGCTGGAGGACGGGCGGCTCGACCTCTACCTGGTGGGGCCGATGGCTCGCTGGCGCATGGTCGCCGGCCTGCTCTCGCGGGGCGGGTGGACCGCGCACCCGCAGGTCATGGCGGTCCGGACGCCGCGCGTGGACGTCTCCCTCCCCTACCCCGTGGTGGCGCACACCGACGGCAGCCTGCTGCCGCCCTCGCCGGCCTTCCGGCTTGAGGCCCTGCCCGCCCGCATCCAGGTCGTGGTGCCCCCGCTGCAGTGACCGCGGCGTCGCCCGGGTCCCCATCCATCGCGTTCCTGTCGTGCAACTACGGCGGCGGGCACAACCGCGTCGCCGAGGTGCTCGCCCGGGAGGTGCGCGCGCGGCGGCCCGAGGCCCGCATCCAGGTGCTCGATTACATCGAGACGTTCGTGGGACATGCGCAGAACGTGCTCTCCACGTTCTGCTACGTGACTGCCGTGCGCCGCGCGCCGTGGACCTGGCGGTGGTTCTACCGCGCCACGAGCCGCATCCCGTACGACTCGCCGACGCAGCGGGCGCTCAACAGCCTGGGCAAGGCACGGCTGGAGCGCTTCCTGGCCGCGCAGCGGCCGGACCTGGTTGTCTGCACCTACTGCGTGCCGGCCGGCGCGATCTCCGAGCTGCGGGCGGCCGGCCGCACCGCGGTCCCGTGCGCCACGGTGATCACCGACCATGCCGTCCATAGCCAGTGGATCCACCCGCACGTGGACCAGTACCTGGTCTCCAGCGACTACGTGCGGGCCGGGCTGGTCGCCCGCGGGGTCCCGCCCGACCGCGTCGCCACGACCGGCATCCCGATCGACCCGCGCTTCGGCGTCCCGCACGACGTCCGCGCGCTCCGCCGCCGGTACGGACTGCACCCGGACGTGCCGGTGATCCTGGTCATGGTCGGCGCGGCGAACCTGCTGCGGCGCGCGGCTGATGTCTACCGCGCGCTCGCCGAGCTGCCCGTCGACGCCCAGGTGGTGTGGGTCTGCGGCCGCGACGAGCGTCTCCGTCGGACGCTTGAGGCCCTGGCGCCGCGCGCCCGCAACCCGGTCACGGTCCTCGGCTACGTCGAGGAGGTCCACGAGCTGATGGCCGCCGCCACGCTCATGGTCTCCAAGGCGGGCGGGGTCACGACCTCCGAGGCGTTCGCCGCGGAGCTGCCTGTCGTCGTCATCAACCCGATCCCCGGCCAGGAGGAGGAGAACGTCAGGTTCGTGGAGCACCTGGGTGCCGGCGTGCAGGCGCGCAGCGTGGCAGACCTGGGCCGCATCGTGACGGACCTGCTCTCGTCGCCCGGACGCCTGGACGCGATGCGGGCGGCGGCGGCCCGGGTAAAACGGCCGGACGCCGCGGCGCGCGCGGCCGAGATCATCCTGCGCGTGGGCGGGCTCCTCCCCCTGGTCCCGGCCGGGCGGGGTTAGCCGCCCGGCGCGTGCCCGTGCTCCCGGGCCTGCTGGCCGCCCTCGGGGCCGGCGCCCTCGCCTACACCGCCGGCGCGCACGCCGCGGCGACCGCCGGGCTCGGCGTCGTGCGCCGCGGGCCCTCTAGCCGGCGCGTGGCCGCGCTGACCTTCGACGACGGCCCGGACCCGATCTACACCCCCCGGGTGCTCGAGGCGCTCGCGGCGGCCGGCGCCCGCGCGACGTTCTTCCTCATCGGCGAGCGGGCCGCGCGCTACCCGCAGCTCGCGCGCGCGATCGTGGCCGCGGGCCACGCGGTGGGCAGCCACACGCAGCGCCACCGGCACCTCTGGACGCTGGCGCCCGCGGCCACGCGCGCGGAGATGCGGCTGGCCACCGAGGCCATCGCGGCCGCGTCAGGGGTCGCGCCCCGGTACTTCCGGCCGCCGTGGGGCACGTTCAACCTCGCCGCGTACCGCTACGCCGCGACGCTGGGTCAGGTCCGGGTGCTGTGGTCGCTGCGACCCGAGGGCTGGCGGCCGGCCCCGTCGGCCGACGCGCTGGTCGAGCGCGTGGCACGGCGCCTCCACGCCGGCGCCATCATCGACTTGCACGACGGGGTGCACTCGCGGATCGCGCCACCGGCCCCGCCAGCCGCGGTGGACGCCCTGCCCGCACTGCTCGACCTGCTGCGCACGCGCGGTTACCGCTGCGTGACCCTGGACGAGCTCCTCGATCCGACACGCGGCGACCTCGTCCCTCGCGGGCTGGGCGGCCGGTTGTGGGAGGCCTACGAGCGCGCATGGGCGCGCGCCTACCGGCTAGAACCGGTGGGCGACGAGGGCGTCATCACCGCCGGCCTGGCCCCACACCGCGGGCCTGCCGTGACCCTGCGCGACGGCACCGTGGTCGCCCGCGGCGACGTGGTGGCCGAGGTCCACTACAACCGCCACTTCCTCCGGCGGCTGCACCTTCAGGTGACCGACCGGCGGCGGGCCGTGGCGCTTATCCGCGCGTCCGAGGGCGCGCTGCGCGACCTGGCCGCGCTCGTCGCGACCGACCCGCGCTACCGCGCGGTGCGGGCGCTGCGGGCGACGTCGCTATTCTGGGAGGGCGCGCAGTACCTCGGCTTCGAGATCATGCCCATGGAGAGCGCGCAGGCGCAGCGGGTGCTGGGCTGGTACCTGCGCACGCTGATGGCCCGCGACCATCCCCAGGGCCGCCGCCGTCTGGAGGGCCGCACGCTCGAGCCGCGCATCCTCTGGATGTCGCGCGAGGAGCTGCTCCGGCGCCACCGGCCGTCCGGCGCGCCGGCCATGGGATGAGGCCCGCGGCCGCCGGCGTTCATCCGCAGAGAGGAGCGTGCGCACGATGCGCCAGGATCGGGAAGCGCTGCTCGGCATTCACCACGTCACCGCGATCGCCGGCGACCCGCAGGCGAACGTGGACTTCTACGTGGGCGTCCTGGGCCTGCGGCTCGTCAAGCGCTCGGTCAACCAGGACGATCCCGGCACCTACCACCTGTTCTACGCGGACGCGGTCGGCCACCCCGGCACCGACCTGACCTTCTTCCCATGGCCGGGCGCGCGGCGGGGCCGCGCCGGCGCGGGCCAGACCATCGCCGTCGCACTGGCCGTGCCGCCCGAGTCGCTGGGGTACTGGACGCGGCGTCTCACTGACCACGGCGTCGCCTGCGAGGGGCCTGCGCGCCGGCTCGGCGAGGAGGTCGTGGCGCTCTCCGATCCGGACGGGATGCCCGTCGAGCTCGTCGCCGGGCCGGACACCGGGACACGCACGCTCTGGACCCCCTGGGAAGACGGCCCGGTGCCGCCCGAGCACGCGGTGCGCGGCCTGCACGCCGTGACCCTGCTCGAGACCGCGGTGGAGCCGACCCGGACGTTCCTGGTGGAGGTGCTCGGCGCGCGCGAGGTCGGCGACGGCGACGGGCGGCTGCGGTTCGCGACCGGCGCGGGCGGCTCCGGGGCGATGCTCGACTTGATCGCGCGGGCCGGCGCGGCGCCGGGCCGGATCGCGGCCGGCAGCATCCACCACGTGGCGTGGCGGACCGCGGACGCGGGCACGCACCGCGGCTGGTGGGAGCGCCTGCGCGGCCGCGGGATCCCGGTGAGCTCGATCATCGACCGCTTCTGGTTTACGTCCATCTACTTCCACGAGCCCGGCGGCGCGCTCTTCGAGATCGCCACCGACGGCCCCGGGTTCACCGTGGACGAACGCGCGGAGGCCCTCGGCAGCCGATTGATCCTGCCGCCGTGGTTGGAAGGGCGCCGCGCGGAGATCGAGCGGGTGCTGCCGCCGTTGCGGGTCCCGGCGCCGGCCCGCCGCGGCCCCGGTTAGATCAGCCCCATCGCGCTGAGCCGGAGCCGCAGCTCCTGCGCGCGCGCCTCCATCTCCGCGCGTGTGAGGCGGCGGTACCGGTCCGGGAGGAAGTCGGCGAACGTGGACTCCAGCGCGGCCTGGAGCTCCATGAACTGGATCATCGCCTCGCTGCGCGTGGGCCGGTAGCGCGCGGCCGTGGCGACCAGGTGCTCGGCGGAGAGCACCGGGGTCCCGTCCTCGCGCGGCGCCGTGCGCCGGGCCACGGTGACCATTGCCTCAATCTCCGCGGGCGAGTAGCCGGCGATCGTCTCGGCGACCGCGCCCAGCTCCTCGGGCAACCGCGCCCCGAGCCGGCGGGCCACCACCCGCAGCACCCCGAGCGGGTCGTCCGCGGCGTAGAAGATCGGAATCTTGAGGTCGCCAAGCCGGCCCGGGCGCTTGGTCGCCTCGTCCATGGCGTCGGGCCGGTTGGTCATCCAGATGACCAGGATGCGGCCGCGGTGGCTGGAGTCGCCGAGGAACTTGCTCCACATCCCCCACAGGCGCTGGCTGACACCCGAGTCGCCGCGCTCGCCGCGCTGCCCGTAGGTCTGGTCGATCTCGTCCCACATGACCACGACCGCGCCGATCGACTCGAGGAAGTTGATGACCTTCTCGGAGTTGCGCTCGCTCTGCCCGACGTACTCCGCCCGCAGGTTGCCGATCTCGACGACCGGCACGCCGAGTTCCTTCGCGATCGCCATCCCCACGTAGCTCTTGCCGGTCCCCGGCGGCCCCACGAGCCCGATCGCCATCGGGACGTTCGCGGCGTCGCCGCGGCGGAACGCGTCAATCACCACGCGCAGCTCGGCCTTCGCCGCCTGCATGCCGGCGACCGCGTCCAGGCCGTGCCGCGGCTCGACCACCTTGATTAGGCCGCCGTACTCGTCCTCGATCAGCTCGTTCTTCCGGCGGGCGACCTCCTCGAAGGTCAACCGCGCGTCCCCGCGCCGTGCCTGTTTGAGCACCCCCTCGATCTTCACCAGCGACAGCCCGGCGGTGAGCCCGGCGAGGCGCTGGGGCGTCATCTCCGCCTCCAGCGGCGCGCGCCGGAGCGCCGCCTCGATGAAGCGCAACCGCTCGGGCTCGTCGGGGAACGGCAGGCGGACGCTGTCGAGCTGCGGGTTCCCGCGCCACAGGTCGGGGTGGACCGCCGACTGATGCTCGCTGACGAGCAGCACGAAGTTGTTGCGCGCCAGGAACGCCGGCTCGAACCCCCAGCGCTGGAGCAGGGCGACGTGCCGGCGGTCGTCGAGGGAGAGCGCCGCGGCGTCGCCCGCGGGGGCGATCTTCTCCACGTGGTCGATGATGACGCAGACGTGGTTGCGCACGCTGAGCAGCCGGCCGAGCACCGGCAGGGCGGCGCGCGGGTCGCGGAGCTCGGCGCGCACCGCCTCCCAGTCGTCGGGCTGAACCGCTGACCGGCCGGCCAGCGCGCCGCGGACCGCGTAGAACGAGAGGAACTCGCGGACGGTCGCCTCGTCGGGCAGCACGAGCCCGTCGGCCAGGTTGTAGGCCACCACGAGCATGCCGGGCGCGCCGGCGAGCGCGCGGACGAGGAATGGCCGCAACCGCAGGTACTCGGCGCCGAGCGGGTAGACGTCGTGGATGTTGGTGTGGAGCAGGAACTGGCTCGCGGCCCCGCTCTCGTACTTCGCGCGGATTTCCTCGGCCCAGGCCGGGAGTGTGAGGATCTGGCTCATCGACGGTGCCCCTGGGAGTCCGGCGCTACGCGTGCCGGACCCGCTGGATCTGCTCCATGACCGGTTTGACCTCCTCGATCGCCTGCTCGGTGCTCTCGACCCCGGCCAAAATCTCCTTCAGGCCCTGCGGCTGGCGCCCCGCGGCGCTCCAGGAGACGAGCTTGTCGGCGAGGTAGGCGATGCTGTGCTCGACCGTGGCGATCTGGGAGGTCACGATCTCCACATTCCGCTGCATCTGCTCCATCTCGCCAAGCCGCTTCTCCAGCACCTCCAGGCGCTGCGCCTCGACGCGGGCCAGGTCCGGGTGGTCGTCCGCCCGGACGCGGCGGCGCACGGCCTGCATCTCGTCCACCAAGGCCTCGGCGTCGATGGTGGCCAGGTAGGCCCGGGCCGCCAGGCGCACTGCCAGGAGGTCGAGCATCTGGTCGAGCAGGTCGTCCACCCGGTCGAGCTCGGAGGCGGCCAGGGTGCGCGTCTGCCCGTCGAGCCGGTCGCGGGCGGCCGCGAGCCGGCGCTGCGTCGCGCGGAAGCGCTCGCGGTCGGCGCGCGGCAGGGCCGCGAGCGTACGCGCCCGCCAGGCCTCCCGGCGGCGGCCGCGCCGCCGGGCCCGCTGCACCGCCAGGTACCGCTCAAACCAAGCGCTGCCCGGCGCGTTGATCAGGTAGAGCGCCTCGACCGCGCCGCCGACAATGAGCGGGATCGGGCTCCCGGTGAGCAGCGCGAGCGCGGCGATCCCGCCGAGCCCGATCAAGTTGAAGTCCTGCAGCAGCGCCTCGACGATCTTCGGGCGCCGGGGCGGGGGGTCCGGCGGAAGCGGCCCGGCCACGCGCTAGGGGACGATCACGCGGTCGGCGACGAAGTCGCGCTCGCGGGCCCGCACCAGGACCCAGGACTTGCCGACCACGTCGCCGTTCGCGTCGAAGGCGATCCGGCCCGTCACCCCGAGGTAGGCCGGCCGGCCGCGCCCGATGGTCTCGAGGTAGGCCTGGATCGCGCGCCGGGTGACGTGCCCCTCGCGGAGGGCATTGAGCACCAGCGCGACCGCGTCGTACGACGTGGCCATGTTGTGGTTGGGCGGCGCATGGATCGCGGCTTCGAAGGCCCGCGCGAACTCCTCGGCACGCGGGAGCAGCGGCGAGTTGCGCACGGTGTAGTGATAGAACGCCGTCGCCCGCACCCCGCGCGCCGCCTCGCCGCCGGAGGCGAACAGCCCCTGGCTGTACACCGCGTCGCCGCCGAGGATCGGGACCGTCACCCCCATCTCGCGCAGCATCCGCGCGATCCGGCCGGCGTCCGCGTACTCCCCGGTCATCAGCACCGCGTCCGCGTCGCGCGGGTCCTCGGTGATGCGGATCGCGCCGTTCACCGTGAAGGGGTTACGGAGTACGCGGCCGCCCAGCCGCTCGTAGAGACGCTGGAAGTGATCCGCGAGCCCGCGCGAGTAGGCGTCCTCCGGATCGACGAACACCAGCGTGGTGCGGTGGCCTTCGTTCCAGATGGCGTTGGCCAGCGCCCGGGCCTGGTCGATATCGTGGCCGACCACCCGGAAGACGTAGTCGCCCAGCTGCGCCACCGCGGGGTTGATGGACGTGGAGGTGATCGCCGGGAGCCCCGCCGCCTGGTAGAGCGGACCCGCGGCGAGCGTGGCGCGGCTGTTGTAGTGGCCGATCAGGGCGATCACCGCGTCGTTCGCCGTGATGCGCTGGGCGACCCGCACGGCCTCCTCGGCCGAGGCCGCGTCGTCGTGGAAGTGCACCACGACCTTGCGGCCGGCTAGGCCGCCGGTCTGGTTCACCTGCCGCTGCGCGTAGTAGACGCCGAAGAGGATCTGCTGCCCGTACTGCTGCTGGGCGCCCGAGAACGGCCCGGCCACCGCGATCTCCCACACCGGCCGGCCCGCAAGCAGCGCGTAGGCGTTCTCGCGCAGCACGATGGCTTCGATGTGCCGCGCGAACCAGACACCCGCCAGCACCAGAACGACGACCGTTAGGGTGAACTTGCCGAGCCGGGTGAGCCCCATGCGCGCCTACTGGGTCTCGGGCTGCCTCGCCGGCTGCATGGTCTTCTCCACCGGCTCCTCCGGCAGCATGCCGAGCTGGCGCTTGTACTCCACGAGCTGCTCCTCCACGCCGATCTGCGCGGTCGCCCTCCGGATATCCCGCAGCCGGGCGTCCACGTCCTTCGTCGCGAGCTCGACGCGCGCCTGGGCCTGCGCCGCGCGGTCGCGCACGCGGTCCCGCGCGCGCTCCAGCACGTCGGACTGGTCGCCGATCTCGAACGACGCCATCAGCCCGGCCAGGTCGTCCTGCATGCGCGCCATCTCGTGCTGGGAGAGCAGCGCGCGCGCCTCCCGCACCCGGCGCTCCACCTCGAGGCGAGCGTCCGCCAGGGCCTTGCGGGCCTGCTCGCTCGCGGCCCGCGCGCTGTCGTACTGGTCCCGCGTCCTCCGCCAGGCTCTGCTCGGCCGTGGCCTTCGCCGCGATCAGCATCTTGGCCTCGGCCTCGTACTGCGGGCCAAGCTTTACCGCGGCGATGATCTGGCGGTCGAGGTCGGCGACCTGCGCACCGAGCTCGTCGATCTGCGCCTTGAGCTTGAGCTCGGTGGCAATGATGTTGGCAGCGGTGGCGCGCATGGTGGGGATCTTTGAGCGGCTCAGGGCGCCAGCGCGAGCGGCCGGACCGGGCTCGCGGTCCCGCCGGCCACCTTGAGAGGCAGGCAGAGGAAGACGAACTCGTGGCACTGCGCCGCCGACAGCGCGGCCAAGTCGAGGTTTTCGATGATGTAGACGCCGGCGCGCACGAGCAGCAGCACGTGGCCCGGAAGCGAGGTGCCCAGGGCCGGGTCGACGTGGCCGGGCAGGTCCCAGGCCACGTTGTCCGCGCCGACCGCGAGGACGCCCTGCCCGGCCAGCCAGGCCGAGGCCCCAGCCGCCATCCCCGGCCCGTCCAGATAGCGCTCGGGCTCGGCCCACCGCTCGTCGTTCCCGGTGCGCACCAGCACGACGTCGCCGCGTCGGATCTCGGTGCGCTGGGCCGCGCGCGCGGCCTCGAGGTCCGCGGCCTCTACCAGCGCGCGCTCCGGGAGTGGGCCGCCCCGCAGGGCGGTCAGGTCCAGCAGCACCCCGCGCGCGACGATGGGCGGCACCGTGTCGATCCCGAGCCGGGTGAAGCCCGCCGGCGTCTGGACCGCAGGGGTCACCGGCACGCCGCCGTACAGCGTCCCCTCCCACGCCTGGTGACAAAACGCGTCGATGTGCGTGCCCGCGTGCTCGGCGGTGAAGATCATGCCCGCGGCGCTGGTGCGCGGCTCGCCCGTGCTCCCCGGCTCGTGGCGGCGGTGCAGCGTGAAGAGCGTGCCCGGTCGGTGCGGAGGATAGACCGGGTCGCCGAACCGCCGCGGGTGCTCCAGATCGAAGATTCGGGCCCCGGCGAGCCTGGCCGCGAGCTCGACGGCCGTCACGCCGGCTCCTCGGCGAACGCGGCCAGCGCGCGGTCGATGAACGCGTCGGCGCTGCCCAGGTAGCGCGCGGGGTCGAGCACGCGCTCCAGGGCCGCGCCGCTCAGCGCCGCGGCCACGCGCTCGTCTGCCGCGGCCGCCTCGCGCAGGTCGGCGCCGGCGCGCGCGGCCTGCGCGCACACGTCCGCGACCAGCCGGTAGGCCTCGTCGCGACCGGTGCGCGGGGCCAGGGCCATAACCAGCGCCTCGGCCATCATCAGCCCGTGCGCGGCAGTCATGTTGGCGGCCATGCGGCCCTCGTCCACGGCGAGCGTCTCCACGGCACGGCGTACCCAGTCCACGGCGCCGGCAGCGTAGCGGAACAGGGCGGGCAGCGCCTCCCACTCGGCCTGCCACCCGCCGGCCCCGCGCTCGTGCTCCTGCACGCCGGCCGCGAGCAGCACGGGCACCACACCCAGGGCCAGCCGCGCGCACGCCGAGGCCGCGACGGCCTCGACGGGGTTACGCTTCTGCGGCATCGTCGAGGAGCGCCCGGCCCCGGCCTGCGCACCGGTCGAGACCTCGGCCACCTCGGTCTGGCTGAGCAGCACCAGGTCGCTTGCGATCTTGCCCATGGTCGCGGCCACGACGCCGAGGGCGCCCGCGACCTCGCCGATCCGGTCGCGCTCGGTGTGCCAGGGCACCTCCGGCGCCGCCAGATCGAGCTCGCGCGCAAGCAGCTCGGTCACACGCGGGCCGTCGGGTCCCAGCGCCGCCAGGGTGCCGGCGGCGCCGCCGAACTGCACCGCCAGCACGTGCGCCCGTACGTCGCGCAGCCGGCGGCGCAGCCGGGTCGCGGCGGCCAGCCACCGCGCGGCCTTCAATCCGAACGTGATCGGCACCGCGTGCTGAAGCAACGTGCGACCGGGCATCAGGCTGCCGCGGTAGCGGCTCGCGAGGCCCGCGCACGCCGCCGCCACATCGCGCAGGCCGCGCTCGAGCAGGCCCAGGCCGTCGCGCATCTGGAGGACGAGCGCGGTGTCCACGACGTCCTGGCTGGTGGCGCCCCAGTGCACGAACCCGCGGCCCGCCGCCGCGGTCCGCGCGGTGAGCCGCCGCACGAGCGGGACCGCCGGCGTGCCGGCCTCGGCCGCCTCGCGGAACAGCGCCGGCAGGTCGGGCTCATCGGCATCGCAAGCTGCTGCGATCGCCTCGGCGGCTGCTGGCGGGATGAGTCTCGCCGCCGCCTGGGCGCGGGCCAGCGCGGCCTCAAACGCGAGCATCCGCCGGACGAGCGCGGCACTGGAGAAGACCGACGCCATCTCCGGCGTGGTGAACATGGCCTCGGACAGATCGCTCACGCCGGCGCCGCGGCCGGCGCGGACCGGGCCACCAGGTCGCGCAGCACCGCAAGCTCGTGCGGTGCGGGCGGCGGGGTCTCCTCCACCCGCGCCGCGAACCGGACCGGCCAACCGGTGCGCTCCGCGACCTGCTCGCGGGTGACGCCGGGGTGGGTGGAGGTCACGACGAGCTCCTTCGTCTCAGGGTCGGGCCGCAGCAGCGCCAGGTCGGTGATGACCAGCACCGGGCCCGCGGTGCGCAGGCCCGCCCGCGCGCGGTCGTCCCCGCCAGCGCCGTAGCCGAGCGACGTGATGAAGTCCAGCCGCGGCACGAACGACCGCCGCGTCTGCGCCAGCACGACGAACACCTGCCGGCAGTGGCTCGCGATCTCTGGCGCACCACCCGCGCCGGGCAGCCGCACGGTGGGCCGGTCGTAGGCGCCGATCACGGTGGTGTTGATGTTGCCGAAGCGGTCGATCTGCGCCGCGCCGAGGAACCCCACGGTGATCCGCCCGCCCTGGAGCCAGTACGCGAACATCTCCGGCACCGAGACCGTGACCAGGGCGGTCTCGCACAGCTCCGGATCGCCGATCGACAGCGGCAGGACGTTGGGCCGCGTACCGATCGTGCCCGACTCGTAGATCAGCGTGATGGCCGGCGCGTGGGTCAGGCGCGCCAGGTTGCTCGCCGCGGACGGCAGGCCGATCCCCACGAAGCAGACGTCGCCGTTCGACAGCGCCCGCGCCGCCGCCACGGTCATCATCTCCGCCGGGGTGTAGGCCGCGCTCATCCGGCCCGTGTCCGCGCGCCGGGCGCCAGCACGTGCTCGCGCATCCAGGCCAGGAACGCTTCCCGGTCGCGCGAGATGCCGTCCCACGCCGCGTAGAAGGCGTTGTCGCGGCCGTAGTAGCCGTGCGCGTACGACGGCCGCGCGCCGCCGGGCGCCTCCACGATCGCGTCGAGCGTCCACGCGGGCAGCACCACCGCGTTCGGGCTGCGCAGCCGCAGGTCGTCGGCGACCTCCTCGACCGTGGCGATCGCGCGCCGCGCGGCGAGCACCGCCTCCTTCTGAACCCCCACGATGCCCTCGACCAGCACGTTACCGCGGCGGTCGGCGCGCTGCGCGTGGATGATCGCCACATCGGGCCGCAGCGCCGGGATGGCGGCCAGGCGCTCACCCGTGAAGGGGCACTCGATAGCGCGGACGTTCGGGTTGACGCGGGCCAGGTCGGTGCCCAGGTAACCGCGGAGCACGGCGCAAGGCAGGCCGGCGGCGCCGGCGGCGTAGGCGTGCGCCATGCCCGCGTGCGTGTGCTCCTCGAGCTCCAGCGGACGCGGCCAGCCGCGCTCCACCGCGTCGCGGAGCCGGTGGAGCGAGCCGACCCCCGGGTTTCCGCCCCACGAGAACACCAACCGCCGCGCGCAGCCCATACCGATCATCTGGTCATAGATCAGGTCGGGCGTCATGCGGACCAGGGTGAGGTCGCGCTTCCCCTGCCGGATGACCTCGTGCCCGGCCGCGAAGGGAATGAGGTGGGTAAAGCCCTCCATCGCCACGGTGTCGCCGTCGCGGACGTAGGTGGCCACCGCCTCCGCGAGCGTCAGGAAGCGGGGCGTGCGGGGAAGCCGGTCGTCCTGGCTCAAAGCTCGAAGAACACCGTCTCGCCGTCGCCCTGCAGCACAATGTCGAACCGGTAGAGCGCCGTACCGTCGGAGGGCAGCCGCCGGGCCAGCAGGGTCGCCCGGCGCGCCGGCGGCACGAGCCGCAGAATCGGGTCCGCCGCGGTGGCGGCGTCGTCCTCGAAGTACAGGCGCGTGAACAGGTGGTCCAGCACCCCGCGCGCGCTGACGGCCACGTTGATGTGCGCGGCCTGGAGCGTGTCGCCACGGAAGGGAACCGGGCCGGGCCGCACGGTCTCGAACCAGAAGGCGCCCGCCTCCTCGGTCGCCGACCGGCCGAAGCCGATGAAGGCCGGGTCGAGCGGGACCGGCCGTTCGTCCAGCGGATGGCGATAGCGGCCGGCCGCGTTCGCCTGCCAGATCTCCACCATCGCGTCGGTCACCGGCGCGCGGTCGCCGTCATAGACGCACCCCTCGATGCGGATGCGTTCGCCCCTGGTCTGCGGCCCGACCAGCACGTTCGCCCCCGGCCGGACGATCCCGTGAAAGAACGGACCGACGGTCAGCGACGGGGTCGGCGCCGGTGCACTCATTGCCGGTCGCGGGCTGACGCCTCGAACGGCTCCGCGGGCGTCGCCCGCGGCCCCACGAGCACGACGTCGAACCGATAGCCGAGCGCGTATCCGGGTTGCGTCACATCGTGCGCGTAGTGGGCCACGAGCCGCTCGCGCGCCGGGGCCGGGACCGCGTTGAAGATCGGGTCGAGCGCCAGCAGCGGGTCGCCGGGGAAGAACATCTGCGTGATCAGCCGCGAGCCCCAGGCCGGTCCGAGCAGCGAGAAATGGATGTGGGGCGGCCGCCAGGCGTTGGGATGGTTCTCCCACGGGTACGCGCCTGGCCGGATCGTGACGAACCGGTAGACGCCGTCCGCGTTCGTGAGACAGCGGCCCCAGCCCAGGAAGTTCGGGTCGAGCGGCGCGCCGTGCTGGTCTACTTTATGCCGGTAACGACCAGCGGCGTTGGCCTGCCACACCTCGACGAGCGCACCGGCTATGGGCTCGTCGCGGTGGTCGGTTACCCGGCCGACAACGATCATGCGCTCGCCGATCGCCTCCTCACCGGTCCCCATGTTGCGCGTCAGGTCCGCGTCCTCGGTGCTGACCTGACTGACCGCAGGGCCGGGACCCGTGAGCTCCGAGAGCGTCACCGGCAACCGCACCGGCGGGTGGCGCGGCGACCGCCTGACCGTGGCCCGGTACGCCTCATAGAAGTACGGCGGGTAGGTCGCCGGGTCGCGGCGGGTGCTGCTCACGGCCGGCCGGCCTCGGGCGCCTGCGGCGCGGGAGCGCCGGATGCGCCCAGCTCGACCTTCGCCGTCGCGAAGGCGTGGTTGGCCGCGGGCACGCCGGCGTAGACCGCCACGTGGAGCAGGGTCTCGGCGATCTCTCGCGCGTCCACGCCGGTGTTTCGGCTGGCGCGCAGGTGCAGGGCGAGCTCGTCGCGGCCGAGCGCGGCCAGAATCGCGATCGTCACCAGGCTGCGCGTCCGCCGGTCCAGGCCCGGGCGCGCCCAGACCGAGCCCCAGGCCACCTCGGTGATGAACCGCTGGAAGTCGGCGTCCAGCGGCGTTTGTGCGGCCTCTGCCGCGGCGACGTGGTCGGCGCCGAGCACCTCACGGCGCACCCTCCTGCCGATCTCGAGCCGCGACTCCATCTCGTCACCCCGGGCCGAGGGATGACCCCTAACTTCTCCGCCCGGCGGCGCCCTTCCTCGACCCGGTGCCGCCCGCCGCGGCGCGCCTACCTCCGGAACACCGCCAGGGGCAGCAACGCGCTGACCACGTAGACGCCCGCGTCCACGATCTCCGAGATCTTGAGGTCCACGCACAGGCTGGCCAGCACGTAGGCGTCCTCGCGCGACAGGTGGTAGGTCGCCGCCAGGTGGTCGATCATCGCCCGCAACGCGTCCTGCGCGCCCTTGTAGAGGTCGGCGTTGACGCCCGTGGTCCCGTACCAGCCGGCGTGGTTGACCTTCGGGGTGAGCGGGCCCGGATGGAGGAACTGCGGCGCGGGAATGCGCCGCCCGCGCTGCAGGGTGAACCGTAGCGCGGCGTACATCGGCGCCTCGATGCCCGTCACGCAGACCTCGCCGTCACCCTGGGCGGCGTGCGCGTCCCCGCAGGAGAACCGCGCGCCCGGCACCTGGACCGGCAGGTAAAGCGTCGTCCCGCGCGTGAGCTGCCGGGTGTCCAGGTTGCCGCCAAAGACCCCGGGCGGCATGACCGCCTGGTGGTCCGCGCCGGCCGGGCAGACGCCCATGGTTCCGAAGAACGGCTCGATGGGCACGGCGATGTCGTCGCGCAGCCACGCCGCGTCCCCACCGCTGAGGTCGAAGACCCGGAGATAGGGCTGCGTGAACTCGTCGGGCAGCAGGCCGAAACCGGGCAGGATCGCAGTCCAGCCCCAGCCTTCGGTGTGCATGTCGAGGATCTCGACAGCCAGTGTGTCCCCGGGCGCTGCCCCGTGCACCGCGATCGGCCCGGCGAGGGGATAGATCCGGTTCCAGTCCAGCGTCGGGATCACCTCGGCCGTGGAGGTCGGGCCGACCTGGTTGTCGCTGACGTCGCGCGTGCGGACGACCACGACATCGCCGCTGTCGACGGTGAGGACCGGCTCGTGTCGGACATCCCAGGTAAAGTGCACCCGATCTTCCGGGAAGTAGTGCGTCCTCGCCATGGGTCTCCTCCTTAGCTTCGCCGCGCCTCGGCCCGGCGCCGCAGGTAGGCCCAGGCCTGATGGACGAGCTCGGGCGGGTAGCAGTGCCCGCGCTTCGCCAGGGCCTCCTCGTCATCGGACCAGGTCGCGAGCTCGCCCGCGGCCATCGCGAGCAACTGCTTCCAGCACGCGCGCTCCAGCAAAATCGCCGCCACCACCGCGGTTTCGATGTCGGCGGCAGCGGTCACGATTCCGTGGTGGACCATCAGCGCCGCGTTCCGCCGCCCCAGCGTCTCGGCCAGCGCGCGGCCTAGCGCCGGGGTCAGGATCAGGTCGCCGGTCAGTGCGAACCGCGCGATCTCCGGCGGCACGAAGAACGTCGCCTCGTGCGAGATCGGACGCAGCGGCTGGCCGAGCGCGGCGAACGCGACCGTGTGCGGCGCGTGCGTGTGCACGACGCTACCCACCTCGGGCCGGGCCCGCATGATCTCGGTGTGGATCGGGTACTCCGCGTGCCGCCGGCCGGTCCCCTCGAGGACCTCGCCGTCCCACCCGACCAGGAGCACGCGCTCCGGCGTGACCTCCTCGAACCCCCACCCCGCGGCCTTCATCCAGACCCCGCGGCCGCCGGGGTCGCGCACGGAAACGTGGCCCCAGACCAGGTCGCCGTGGTCCGCGAGCGCCAGCACCTGGGAGCCGGCGACGACCTGGGCGCGGACCTCGTCGTCGGTCATCCGCCGGTGCCGGACCCGTCCGGCCGGCGGTAGAACGCCTCGTCCATCCGGCTCTCGCCGCCCTCGGCGCGCAGCGCCGCCTCCCACTCGCGCCGGATGTGTGGATCCTCGTCCCAGTAGGGAATCGCGCTGCCGCCTTCCTCCAGGTGCATGGCGTTGCGGTCCAGCACTTGCTCGCCCGGCCGGCCCGGCTCGCGGCCGGTGCCGCGGCCGAACGGCCCGAACCACGCCATCAGCCGCAGTGGCCCGCGGCTGATCCCAAAGTGCTGGTGGAACCACTGGCCGCCCATCGGCGCCGCGCTGACCATGCCCACGGGCTCGTAGTCCTGGCGCACCACCCATTCGGCGCGGCCGCTCTCCCAGGGCCGCGTGCCGGCCTCGCGCGGCCACGCGTAGGTGTACCCCTTCCCCTTCAGGCAAATGAGCACGGCGGCCGACTCGTGGGCGTGCGCCTTCGAGTAGCGGCCGGTCTCATGCTGGCCGATCCACAAGTAGAAGACGTTGCGGTCCAGCGCCGGCTCGAGCCGGCGGAACCCTGGCGAGCGGCGGTTGTCCAGCGGCAGCGGGCAGTTCACCGCGTCGGGCACGATGTTGGTGCGCACCATCGCCAGGCCTCGGTGCGGGTCGGGCTCGATGTCCTGGAGGTTGGCGCGGAAGTACCCTTCGCCGCCGTCGTAGCGGTCGCGGAACGCGTAGGGGCAGTTGAACACGAACTCGGCGTTCCCGAAGAGGTTGATGACCGATGGCGCGGTCGTGCCCACCAGCAGCAGCGCCGGCCCGGAGGCCATGCCGTTGATCAGCCGGTGGTGGGTGTTCAAGGGAATGGTGAACAGCGAGCCCGGCTGCCACTCGAAGACCTCGCGGCCGGGACCGTCGTCGGTCCACACCTCAGCCGCGCCGCGGCCCTCGACGACGAAGACCACCTCTTCGAAGAGGTGCCGCTCGGGCGCCAGCGCGGACGCTGGCGGGATCTCGACCACATAGCCGCCCCAGAGACCCTCGGTGCCGTAGAGCTGAATGAACGTGCCCCGGCCGCCCAGCCGGCGCCACGCGCCGAGCTCGAGGTCCTGCACCCGGCGCACCCCGATCCCGCGGTAGACGGGGATGCCTTCGGACGCCATGTAGGTGTCGTATGGCGCGGGCGGCCGCCGCCACCGGCCCCACCCGGCGCGGTCGTAGCCGGTCGGCTCACGCCATGTCTTGGTCATCGCGCTCCCTCGCGAGGCGGCTTTGCGTGCCTTGCGGCCGTCACCTGCCGAGCCAGCGCCACAGCAGGCCCTCGGCGAACGGCACGTGCAGCAATCGCACGAACAGCAGGTGGAACCCCAACGTCGCGCCCGCGGTCAGCGCCAGCGCGCCCGGCCAGCCCTCGCGCGCCTGCGCGCGCAGGTAGCCGAAGACGAACGCCGGCACGGCCACCGGGAAGCCGACGAGCAGGACGGCGAGGTAGAACCCGACGAGCCAGGCCACGGCCACCAGCGTCCGGCGCCGCGCGACGTCGGGCGCCACGTCGGCGGAGAGCGCGACGTCCATCGCCACAGCCTCCGACTCCTCGCGCCCGCGCAGGCTGAGCAGGGTCTCGCTGGCGGCCAGGAGGAGCAGCGGGATGCCCACGGCGCGCGGGTAGAGCGCGGCCTTGGCCGGCCAGCCCGCGGTCTGGACCAGGGCCCAGGCCGCGGCGAGCGCGACGCCGCCCGAGAACAGGACGCGGCCGTCCAGCCGGGCGGCCCTCACGCGCCTTGCTCCCGCGCGGCTGCGCGCCGGTACTGCACCAGCGTCGAAGCGATCACCGCGACGGTCAACGCGATCAGCACGAGCACGACCGGCCGCAGGAGCCAGGCCGCGCCATAGCGCGCCACCGAGATCCACAGGTAGCGCTCCGCGATCTCGCCGAGCACGAACCCCAGCACGAGCGGGGCCCGCGGCCACTGGTAGCGCACCATGAGGTAGCCGAGGCCGCCAAAGACGAGCATCGTGACCACGTCGCCGGGGCTGTTGTTTGCGGTGTAGGCGCCCACGAAGGTCAGCAACGCCAAAATCGGGATCAGCAGCGGGCCGCGGATCGTGGTCAGCCGGGCCAGGTGGTTGAGCAGCGCCAGGCTCCCGCCCACCGCGACGACGTTGGCGAGCACGATCGTCCAGACCATCGCCAGCGTCACGTTCAGGTGCTTCGTCAGCATGTCCGGACCGGGTGTGAGCCCCACCAGGAGGAACGCGCCGAGCAGGATCGCCATCGCCGACGAGCCGGGCACCCCGAACGCCACGGTGGGCACGAGCGCGCCGCCCTCCTTGGAGTTGTTGGCGGCCCCCGGCCCGAGCACCCCGCGCACGTCGCCCTTCCCGAAGCCCCCCCGCTCGGCGGGCGGGACGCTCTGCGCGGCGTGCGCGTAGGCGACCCACTGCGCGACCCCGCCGCCGAGCCCGGGCACGACGCCGATGTAGGTGCCGATCAGGCTGCAGCGGACGGTCAGCCAGAAGTACCGGAAGGCGTCGCGGACGCCGGCGGCCACCCCGCCTAGGCGGCCGCGCGGGGCCTCGCCGGCGATCGCGGTGCCGCGCACAGCCAGGTCGATGATCTCCGGAATCGCGAAGAACCCGACTAGCACCGGCACCAGGTCGAGCCCGTCCCACAGGTACAACGACCCGAACGTGTAGCGGAAGTGGCCGGCCTGCGGGTCCTGACCGACCGACGCCAGGAACAGGCCGAGCGCGCCGGCCAGGAAGCCGCGCAGCATCGCGCGCGGCCGGCGGCCGCTGAGCGAGGCGATGAACGCGATGCCCAGCACCGCGAGCATGAACAGCTCCGGCGAGCCGAACGTCAGCACGAGGGGCCGCACCACCGGAATGGCCGCCAACAGCGCGCCGGCGCCCACGATGGCGCCGACGAGCGAGCTGGCGAGCGCCGCGCCGAGCGCGCGGCCGGCCTCGCCGCGCTTCGCCATGGCGTGGCCGTCAAGGATCGTGGCCGCGGTGGTCCCCTCGCCCGGGATGCCAAAGAGGATCGAGGTGATGTCGCCGGTGGTGGAGACGACCGAGTGCATACCGAGCAGGAACGCGAACGCCGCCACCGGCTCCATGCGGTAGACGAACGGCAGCATGAGCGCGAGCGTCGTGCCGCCGCCCAGGCCCGGCAGCAGCCCTACCCAGAACCCCGCGACGACGCCGATGAGCATGAAGCTCAAGGCGTCCCACCTGAGGACCTCGAAGAGGGCGCCGACGAAGGCCTCGAGAAGCACGCGCCCGGCCTAGCCGCGACTCACTCGAAGCGGAAGAACTGGCTGAACACCCTGACCACGTCGGGCGGCGCGGAGAGCACCTCCTGCACCGTACGCAGCGCCTGGTCGCCGGGCGTGAACTTGAGTTCGAACCCCGCCCGCTCGGCCTCGGCCTCGAACTCCGGGTCGGCCACCATGCGCCGGAACGCCTCGCGGTAGGCGGCGACGATCTCCGCGGGCGTGCCCGGCGGCAGCAGGAAGGGCCGGCCGACCACCTCGGGCACCGACCGCAGGCGCATCACCGCCCTCGCGCGCGGGTCGCCGACCAGATCCTCGTCCACGGGCAGCCGCTCGATCGCCGGGACCGAGGCGAACCCGCGCACCAGCGGCCGGACCAGCCCGCGGTCGATGAACGCCTTGATCGACGAGTAGGAGCCCGCACGGCCGTCGGCCTCCTTGCGCTCGATCGCCAGCATGATGTCACCCGAGGAGCGGTAGCCGCTGATCAGGCGCAGGTTGAAGCCCGCGAGCGCCTTGAGCAACAGCGGGAAGTCGTACGTGCTGCCCCCGACGCTCGTGGCGCCGATGACCGGTGCCGGGTCGGCGCGCCGCAGGTCCGCGGGCGTCCGGAACGGCAGGTCGGCGCGCAGCGCCAGGATCGTGGTCTCGGTCGCCGGGCTCCCGATCCAGGCGAACCGGGCCATATCGAAGCGGATGCCCGGGGCCTTCACGAGCTGACCGAGGATCAGGTTGCGATTGACCGCGCCCACGGTCAGGCCGTCGGGTCGCGCCGCGCTGAAAACCTGGTTAGCGGCGACGACGCTCGCCGCGCCGGGCAGGTTCTGGACGATGACCGTGGGATTGCCTGGCAAGAACCGGCCGAGGTGGCGCGCGACCAAGCGCGCCATGACGTCGTACCCACCGCCCGGCGGGTAGCCCACGATGATGGTGATCGTGCGGCCGGCAAACGAGGTCTGAGCCTGGGCGACCGTGCCCGCCGCCCACGTGAGCACGCTCAGGAGTACCACCAGCAGGACCGCCAACAACGCCTTCATGCGACGGGCCCCCTTCCGTCGTGACGGTGTTCGTGCGCGGTCGCGCTAGGAGTTTTTCCCGCGCGCGCGGTAATCCTCCCGGCGTCGGTCCCCGCCGCGGCCGGCGCCGGCGCGCGTCTGGCGGACGGTCGCGGCGTCGTGTACGCTGGCGGTAATCGAGGCAAGGGGAGGCGGACGGCGCATGGCGAGCGAGACCCGGGCGCTCCCGGACGACTGGGGCCGCACCGGCTACACTGCGTTCCTCGAGGCGGAGGGCCTCCCGGTCGTGCGGGGCCTGGCCGTGGACGACCTGGCCGCGGTCGAGGTCGCGCCGTGGCCGCGGCTGGAGGCGCAAGGCGCCTACATCCAGCTCACCGGCACCGAGGACACCGACAACGCCTACATTCTCGAGCTCCCACCGGCGGGGTCCACGGCGCCCGAGCGGCACTTGTTCGAGGAGGTCGTCTTCGTCGTCGCCGGCCGCGGCTCGTGCGAGGTGTGGAACCAGGCCGGGGCCCGGCAGACCTTCGAGTGGCAGCGCGGGAGCCTGTTCGCCGTCCCGCTCAACACGTTCCACCGGCTGCACAACGGGTCGGGCCGCCACCCCGCGCGGCTGCTCGCGGTGACCACCGCGCCGCTGATGATCAGCCTGCTGCGCAACCTGGCCTTCGTGTTCGACTGCCCCTTCGACTTCACCGACCGCTTCGCCGGCCAGCCCGACTACTTCGGCGCCGACGGCCCGGTCTACGTCCGGCCGCAGAGCACGCAACGCATCTGGGAGACCAACTTCGTCGCCGACGTCTACCGGCTGGCTCTGCCCGAGTGGCACGAGCGCGGCGCCGGCGGCCGGCATATGAAGTTCGAGCTCGCGAACAACACGCTGGTGGCGCACAGCTCCGAGTTCCCGGTGGGCACCTACAAGAAGGCGCACCGCCACGGCCCCGGCGCGCACGTGATCATCCTCCACGGCCAGGGCCACACCCTGATGTGGACCGACGAGCACGAGGCCTTCGAGGAGATCCCCTGGAAGCCCGGCACCATGCTGGTCCCGCCCGGCATGTGGTGGCACCAGCACTTCAACACCGGGCCGACACCGGCCCGCTACCTGGCGATCCGCTGGGGCAGCACCCGGTGGAAACTGACCCGCTATCTGGACCACCAGGGCATCGATCGGAGCGCGAAGGCGGGCGGCAACCAGATCGAGTACGCTGACCAGGACCCGCGCGTCCACCAGCTCTTCGTGGAGCGCTGCCGGGCCAACGGCGTCGAGGTGCGGATGGACGCGTTCGTGGCGCCCACGGCGCGGTAGCGGATGCACGAGTTCGACGAGGACCACATCCACCTGGAGGGGGCCGAGGGCGCGGTCGTCTACGTGGGCGATCGCATCGTGCTCACCAGCGTCGGGGTGGACATCGGGAGCTCCACCTCGCACATCATCCTTTCGCGCCTGGTGCTGGAGCGGCAGGGCGCGCGGCTGTCCAGTCGGTTCGCGGTGACCGACCGGGAGATCATCTACCGCTCGCCGGTGGTCTTCACGCCGTTTGCGCCCTCGGGCGCCATCGACGCCGCGGCGTTAGACCGCTTCATCGCCGCCGCGCACGCCGAGGCCGGCATCCCGCGCGAAGCGGTGGACGCGGGCGCGGTGATCACCACGGGCGAGGCCGCGCTGCGCGAGAACGCGCGGGCCGTGGGTGAGCTGTTCTCGGCCGAGGGCGGCAAGTTCGTGTGCGCGACCGCCGGGCCGAACCTGGAGAGTTTGCTGGCGGCGCACGGCTCGGGCGCGGTCGCGCTGTCGCGCGGTGCGGAAGATCCTCTGCTCAACGTGGACGTGGGCGGCGGCACGACGAAGTTCGCGGTCTGCCGCGGCGGCCGGGTGGAGTACACCGCCGCCCTCCACCTGGGTGCGCGGCTGCTGGCCTGGGACCTACGCGGCGCGCTCGTGCGCGTGGAGGAGGCCGGCGGTCGCCTGGCCGAGGCGGCGGGCCTCGCCCCGCCGCGGCTCGGTGAGCGCGTCGGGGCGGCCGACCTCGACCGCCTGGCCGACCACATGGCTGCCTCGGTGCTGGCGGTCGCATCCGGCGATCGCGCGGGCGCACCGTGGATCACGCCGCCGCTGCCCGCGGCCCCGGCCTTTCGCCGCGTGGTCTTCTCGGGCGGCGTGGCCGAGTACATCTACGGCCGCGAGGCCCGAGAGTTCGGCGACCTCGGGCCGCGGCTGGCCGCCTCACTGCGCCGGCGCGCGGCCGCCGCGGGCCTCGAGCTGCTCGAGCCCCTCGAGGCGATCCGCGCCACCTGCATCGGCGCCTCGCAGTACACCGTGCAGCTCTCCGGCGACACGATTTTCGTCTCCGACCCCACGCTCCTCCCCGTGCGCAGCGTGCCCGCAGTCCGGCTGCGGCAGACCGGGCCGCCCGCCGCGGCGATCGCCGACGCGATACGGGCCGCGATGGCGCGCCTCGATCTCGACGGCGGCGAGGGGCGCTTCGCGCTCGCGGTCCACTGGCACCACGGCGCGGACTACGCCTCGCTGCGCGCGCTGTGCGAGGGAATCACCGCCGCGCTGCCGGGCCTGCGAGCGGGCGACCCGCTGGTCCTGGTCGTGGACGCGGACGTGGCCGGGCTGGTGGGCGCGCTGCTGCAGCAGGAATTCGGGGTGCGCGGGCCGATCGTCTGCATCGACCAGGTGCTGCTGCGGGAGTTCGACTACATCGACATCGGCCAGCCGCTGCCCGAGCAGAGCGTGGTGCCGGTGGTGGTGAAGAGCCTGGTGTTCCACTGATGAAGGCGGCGATGCGGGGAGCCCAGTCAGTTGACCACGTTCACTGCCTCCGCAGATCGGGCACCATCGCCGTCGCCACGTTCGCGACCAGCACCGTCCCCGCGATGAAGTAGAACACCGCCTCCAGCCCGTAGCCGTCGGCCAGCGCCCCGCCCAGGACCGGCGTAAACGTCGAGAACAACGCCTGCGCGGTGAACAGCGCGCCCACCGTGGCGCCCTCCGCGTCGCGCGGCACCACGCCCAGCGCCCAGCGGAAGATGGCGGGGCGCATCGAGTAGACGAAGAATCCCAGCGGCGCGAGCACCGCGACGAACGTGGTCGCCGACCGCACGGCGATCACCGCCAGCACGACCAGACTCGTCACCAGCATCCCGGCGGTCGCGACGCGCTTGGGGCCGTAGCGGTCGGACAGCGTGCCCGACAGCGGCGTCGCCACCATGCCCGAGACCTGCAGGATCGTCAGGTAGACCCCCAGCAGCGGTGCCGGGACGCCCAGCGTGTAGACCAGGTACAGCGGCAGGAAGGTCGAAAGCCCGCTCTGGGTCATCGACCGGATTCCCGAGACCGCGGCGAGCACCACGAAGCTCGGGTTGCGGAGCATGGCACGGAGGTTGCCCGCGTAGCCCCGGAGCGTACGTGCCGGCTGGCCCCCGGCGCCCTCGGCCGGCTGGAGCCGGGCGATCACCGCGAGGAGGAACAGCGCGAGCGGCAGGCCGGCGGCCACGTTGGCCACCAGCACGCCCCGCCAGGTCAGGGTCGCCACGAGAAACCCCGCGGCCAGGGGGGCGAGCGTCATCCCAGCGTTCGCGCCGACCTCGTGGAGCGCCAGTCCGTAGCCGCGCCGGTCCGGGTAGAGCACCGACAGCGTGGTGATCGCGGCCGGGTGCCACAGGAACATCGCCGCGCCGACCACCGCCATACACGCCACCATGACCGGCAGCGTCGGCGCCAGGGCCACGATCAGGTAGGGCAGCAGCGCGCCCACCAGCGAGACCGCCATGAAGCGGTCGCGCTGGCCCATCACGTCCACCAGCACCCCGGCCGGGATGTTCACCACGACGCTCATGAACTGACGCACGCTGACCAGCAGCCCCACCTGGCTGAACGACAGCCCGAGGTCGCGCGCGATGAACGGCAGCAGCAGCGAGAACGCGGCGAGCGTGGTGTGGTTGAGCGCGTGGCCGCCCGCGATGGCCCACATGCCGGCGTTCGACCGGTCCGGGCGCGGAAGGCGCAGCCCCGCAAGCAGCGCCATGGCTAGGGGGGACCTCCGGCGCTCACGGGCTCACCACGACGTGGATGGCCGAGGGATCGGCGCGCTCGCCCTGCACCCGAAGCGCGCGGTCGGCCTCGGCGAGCGGGAAGGTATGCGTGCGCAACCGCTCGAGCGGGTAGCGGCCCGAGCGGATGATGCGCAGCGCATCCTCGACCGACTGGAAGTCGCGGCCCCGCACGCCTCGCACCGTGAGTTCGTGGCGGACGATCAAGTCGGTGAGCAGGCCGCCGGTGGCGCCGTGCTTGGATGCGGCGAGCACGACGGTCGCGCCCTTGCGCGCCACCGCGAGCGCCGCCTCCACGGTCTCGGGCGCACCGGGCGCCAGGTCCACGACCACGTCCGCCATCGCCCCACCGGTGAGGTCGCGCACCGCCGTGACAACGTCGCCCGCAGCGGCGGCAACCGCGGTCGCGCCGAGCGCCTCCGCCGCCTCCAGCCGCGGCCCTCGCGACCGGCCGACCGCGACCACCCGGCCCGCGCCGCCCTCCACTGCGGCCACCACGCACCCCAGCCCGTGCGCGCCGGGGCCGAAGATCACCGCGGTGCCGCCGCGCGGCAGGCGGCCTTCCCGGAGGACCCAGCGGATGCCGTTCGAGATCGGGACGAACAGCGTGGCCAGGTGCGGGGCCACCCCCTCGCCGACCGCGTGCACCAGGGCGCGCGGGTGCAGGTAGAGCACCTCGCTGAACCCGCCCCACAGCCCGGGCGGGAGGTCTACGGGTGTCGCGCCGTAGCGCAGGAACCCCTGGTCCCGCCGCGAGTCCGTGGCCTCGCACAGCGCCGGTCGGCCGCTGGCGCAGAACTCGCACGCCCCGCAGGGCAGGAACTCCTCGACGGCCACGCGGTCGCCCGGCCGCACCCGCCAGCGCGTCGCGGCGCGCTCGCCGACGGCGAGCACCCGCCCCACGATCTCGTGGCCGAGGATGATCGGACCCAGCGCGGCCCCGCGCCGCCGGGTGTAGAAGTCCCAGTCGGTGCCGCACAGCCCGCACGCTTCGACCGCGAGCAGGCCGTCGTCGGCGCCGGTCGCCGGGACCGGCAGCTCGCGCAACTCGGTAGAGAGCGGCGCGGTGGCCACCGCGGCCCGCGCGACCCTCCCGGCGCTCATCGCGGCCCTCGGGCGCGGGGCGCCATCACACCTCGTCGATGTCCGGCTCGGGGATCGCCACCAGGTCGCTCGTGTCCACCAGCGGGGCGAAGTCGCGGTGGCGCGCGCGCAACAGCGCCGCCACCTCGTCCGGAACCAGCACGATACCCAGCCCGGCGTTCAGGTCGCGGATGAACAGCGCCTCGCCGGCGCCGCAGCGGGCCACGGCCACGCCGACCAACGCGAACTCGTTCTGCAGGCGCTCCAGGCGCGCGGCCGCCGCGGCACGGGCAAGCGCCTCGTCCGCCGGCGCCGCCGCCCGGCCGAGCGGCGCGAACGGCTTGTGGCGGGCCCGGGTCAGGCCTTCGAGCTCGAGCGGGTCCAGATAGGCCTCCTCGGGCGCCGCGCCGCCACGCCGCAGCCGCAGGCGCGCGCCCGTGGGCGTCGCGAAGACGCTCACCTCCACGCTCCCGACCGGCGCGAGCGCGGTCTCGGTGACCCCGGACCGTCCGTCGGACGCCATCACGCTAGGGAATGAACGACAGGTTGTACTGCGGCTCGTCCGCGGTGAGCAGCACGACCTTCTTCAACACGATCTTCCACGCCCCGTCGGCGTGGCGCAGCCGGTAGTGGCAGTGCGCCGCGAACAGGCGGGGCGCGTTCAGGCCCTGCTGGCCGGGCCCGCCGGGCCGCATCTCCGCGATGAGCTGCCGGCAGTCCACCGCGGCCTCCCCGTCGGCGCCCGGGGTCACCTCCACGTTGGAGACGAGCCGCAGGGTGCGCGACGGCGGGTTCTGGTCCAGCACCGGGGTCCTCGTGAGCCGGTAGACGCGCTCGTGGAGCCGCTTGCGGTCGTCGTAGATGATGGCGACCGCCTGCGCCGGGTCGAGCGCCGGGTCAATCGGGAGCCAGTAGACGGCGTCGTCGGTAAACAGCGCCTCCCACTCCTCGAACCGGCGTTCGTCGAGCAGCCGGGCCTCGGCGTAGAGAAAGCGCTCCGCATCCGCAACCGACAGCGCCGGCACCGCGGCCCTCACGCGTCCGCCATCAGGCGGCGCCACTGTCGGTAGAGCGCGCGCTGCGGCGCCTCGTCGGTGGTGTGCCCCACCCACTCGCCGTCCTCGACCCGCTCGCGGTGCTGGCCGCGGTTGAGCAGGAGCCACTCCTGGCCCCGCGCGCGCACGCCGGTCTGCACCTCGGTGAAGATCTCAATGTCGTCGGGCGTCCCGAACCCGGCCGGACCGAAGAAGCGCTCGTGCCCGCGAAACCGGCCCTGGTTGATGGCCTCGGGGACGTCCTTCAGCGCGTACACGTAGAGCGCCACCTCGGTGCGGTCCACCGCCTTCGGCACGATCACGCGGAAGTGCGTCTCGAACAGGAACAGGTTCGGGAAGACGAAGATGTTCCGCCGGGCCGAGATCTGCATCAGCTCCTCGTCGGTGAAGCGCCGGCGCATCGCCGCGTCGTAGTCCGGATAGCGGTGCATCATGCGCGCGGTCCAGCTCGAGTTCGGGTTCAGGCTGCCCGGCCGCTCGAGCAGGCCGTGGCCCCCGGCCAGGCCGCGCGCCGACCCCGACTGCCGGTAGTGCTGGCTCTCCTCGACCGTGGCCTCCCTGGCCAGCGCGAGCACGCGTTGCCAGGAGAGGTGGACGTAGTTGCCGTGGTAGCCGTCGGTGCCGTTCTCCGCCTGGAGCTTCCAGTTGCCGGGGTACTCGTAACGGTGGGGCGGCAGCGACACCTCGACCGCCTCCGCGGGCGAGCGCCCGAGCCAGTACTCGATGTAGCGCCGCACCGGCGCGATGTGCTCCGCGAACGACGGCCCCTCGGGGGCCAGGCTCACGAACAGCAGGCCCCGGTAGTTCTCGAACCGCGGCACCGGCGTCAGCCCGTAGCGGCTCCGGTCGAAGTCGTCGGGGTAGCCGGTGCTCTGGGCCATGCCGATCAGATCGCCGTTGTTGGCGTAGACCCAGTTGTGGTAGCGGCAGCGGAAGAAGTTGGAGTGGCCGCGCTCCTGCCGGCAGACCACGGCGCCGCGGTGCCGGCAGCGGTTGTACAGCGCGTAGAGGCGACCGTCCTCGTGCCGGGTGACGATCAGCGGCTGCGTGCCGACCAGGACGGTCTTGTAGTCGCCGGGCGCCGGCACCTCGGACTCGTGGCCGACGTAGACCCAGGTGCGCTCGAAGATGGCCCGGAGCTCGGCGTCGAACAGGTCGGGGTCGGTGTAGACCGAGCCGTGGACGCGGAACTCGCGCGGGTCGTCCGCCACGAGCTCCGCGTAGCGCCGGAGCGTCTCTTCCCGTACCGCCATGCTTGCGCGCGCCTCCCCGGCCTAAGGCACCACCTGGAGCTCGAGGCTCCGCAGCAGCTCCCGCAGCGGGACGCCGGTCTGGTACTCGGGCGCCGCCTCGAGCTGCTCCAGGTTATTGAGCCCCGACCACTTGTAGACCCGGTTCGTGGCCGAGATGATGCGGGCCGGGCGCTCGGTGCTCGCGTTGTGGTGCTGGTGGATGGTGGCCGGCGGGATGTAGACGACGTCGCCAGCCTTCCAGTCGAACCGCGCGGGCTCGGCCGGGACGATCCACCGCCAGCCGCGCTCGTCCGCGTCCACCTCGCAGTCCCAGTGCAGATCGTAGCCCTCGCCCTCGGCGACGTAGAACGCCTCCTCGGCGAAGTGGCGGTGCCGCCCCGACCGGCTGCCGCGCGGGATGATCTGCATGTAGATGTCGATGGACTCGGCGAGCGTGTGCATCTGCTCGTTGACCATATGCTTGAGCAGGCCGTGCGGGGAGAGCTCCCAGGGCATCTCCTCGGGTTTGATGATCCGGCGGCGCCGCGCGCGGCGCGCGGGCTGCGCCGCCGCGTCGTCAAGCAGGCGCCGGAAGAAGTCGGCTTCGAGGGTCCCTCGCTGCCAGGCCGTGCGCTCGCCCCAGGCCATCGGCCGCCTCCTACGTGTCCTCGCGCGGGACGAACCCGCGGCCGGTCGGGCTGGGCTCCTTGGGCCGCGGGATCACGGTTTTCTGGAAGAGCATGTTCATGAAGATGAACATGGGCTTGGTCTTCATCACCAATACCCGGGCCGGGCGCTCGACCGAGCGGTTGTTGTGCTGGTGGACCGTGTGGTTGGGGACGATGGCGACGTCCCCGGCCTCCCACTCGTGGCGGACGCCGTCATGGACCTCGTAGCCGGCGCCATCCAGGATGTAGAAGACCGCCTCGTTGACGTGGAAGTGCATCTGCGACTGCCCGCCCGGCGAGTACTCCTCGACGTGGATGTGGAGCGTCTGGCCCAGGCTGTCCTCCGGATGGAGGTAGTGCTTCGAGAACGCCTGCGGGCCGTCGATGAACGGCACCGCTTCCGCCCGCCGCACCCGCGGCATCGCGCGCAGGCGCCGCAGCTCCTCTTTCAGGTTGTAGGCGCCCTGGATGCCGCGGACGAAGACCCGGTCGGTCCGCTCGTGGAAGTGCTGGTGCGCCACGCCCCCGCCCCCCTCCGCGGTGCGGCGAAACGATTACCTAGGATTATAGCACTCCGGCGCGAGGGGCGGGAACGCCGGGAGGGAAGGCCCCGTGGGCCGCGAACGTACGCGCTCACGAGCGAGTGTACGCCACAACCCACCGTACGGGAGGGATGGCGATGCGCGCGAGATGGGTGGTCGGGACCTTCGGCACGCTGCTCGTCGGTCTGCTCGCGATCAGCGGGCCGGCCGCCTTCGCCCAGGCCGACCTGGTCAACGCCGCCAGGCGCGAGGGGCGGGTCGTCGTCTATGGCTCGCTGGAGACCGACAACTTCGAGGTCATCCAGAAGATCTTCGAGGGCCGGTACGGGATCAAGGTCGAGTACTGGCGCGCGGCGAGCAACCGCGTGCTGGACCGCACGCTCACCGAGACGCGGGCGGGCCGGCCGCAGTTCGACGTGGTGCTCACCAACCGCAGCCCGATGCTCATCCTCAAGCAGGCGGGCGCCTTCGGCCGGTACACCGCGCCGTCGTACGAGGCGTTCCCCGCGGCCACCCACGACCGCGACGGCGTGCTGTCCCCGTCCTACCGCGTGGTGGTCGTCGGCATCCTCTACAACACGCGCCAGGTGCGGGCCGAGGAGGCGCCGCGCGCAATGGCCGACCTGCTCGACGCGAAGTGGAAGGGCAAGGTCGTCATGCCCGACCCCACCCAGCACACCACGACGGCGGTCTGGCTGGCGAACCTGCCCAAGATCATGGGGCAGCAGGCGCGGCCGTTCATCGAGCGGCTCGCCGGGCAGGTCGGGCTCGCCGAGTCGTTCATCCCGGCGGCGCAGAAGGTCATCGCCGGCGAGTACCCGGTCGGGCTGAGCTACATCAAGTACGTGCACGTATTCGGCCAGACCGGCGCGCCGCTCGACTACGCCCGCGTGAACCCGGTGCTGGCCGAGGCGCACCACGTGGCGCTGGCCGCCCGCCCGATCAACCCGAACGCGGCCCGGCTCTTCATCGACACCATGACCTCGCGTGTCGGGCTGCTCGCGCTGGCCCGCGCGGGCGAGTTCGTCCTGGTCCCGGGCGTCTACCCGCCCATCCGGGACGCCGACAAGCTCCGCATCGTCATGATGGAGGACCTGGACGACCAGGAGCTCAGGCGGTTCCACGACGAGGTGGGCCGGCTCTTCGTGAGGCGCTAGCGCGCCGGTGGCGTCGGTCGCGCCGCGGGTCCGGGCCGCGGCCTGGACCCTGTGGGGCGACCCGGTCGTCGTGCTGGCCGCGGCGGCCGCGGTCGTGCTGGGGTTTCTGGCGCTGTACCCCACGGTCATGCTCTTCGTGGGGAGCTTCAGCGACGCGCCGCTCGGCGTGGCGGGCCGGTTCACCCTCGCCAACTACGCGCAGGCCTACGCCGACCCGGCCACCTACCGGCTCATCGCCACCTCGGTGGTCTTCGCGGCCGGCGCCGCGGCACTCTCGGTGCTGCTGGCCGGCGTGCTGGCGTGGATCACGGTGCGCACGAACGCGCCCGGCCGCGCGCTGTTCGAGCTCGTGGCGCTGGCGCCTAACGTCCTGCCGCCGCTGCTGATCGCCACGTCGTGGGTGCTCTTGCTGAGCCCGCGCATCGGGCTGATCAACGTGGCCGTGCTGCGGCCTCTGGGGCTGCCGCCGCTGAACGTCTACTCGCTGGCGGGCATGATCTTCGTCGAGGGCCTCATTCTGGCGCCGCTGGCGTTCCTCATCATCGCCAGCGCCCTGCGCTCGATGGACCCCGCGCTCGAGGAGTCGGCGCGCGTCTGTGGGTCGTCCACGCTCCAGACCGCGCGGCGGATCACCGCCCCGCTCGTGCTGCCGGCCCTGCTAGCCGCGGGCCTGCTCAACTTCGTCCGCGCGATCGAGAGCTTCGACACGCCGGCGATCATCGCGCTCCCGGCGCGGATCGAGGTGCTGACGACCAAGATCTTCCGTGAAGCCCTGGCGGCCTTCCCGCCCAACCACAACCTGGCGGCCACCTACGCGATGAGCCTGCTGGCGATCACCGTCTTCTTCGTCTACGTCTACCGCCGGCTCACCGGCCGCGGCGAGCGGTTCGCCACGATCACCGGCCGCGGCTACCGGCCGCAGATCATCGACCTCGGGCCCTGGCGCTACGCCGCCTCCGCCGTGGCGCTGCTCATCCTGAGCCTGATCGTGCTCCTCCCGCTCGGTGTCCTGGTGCTCACCTCGGTGCTGCCGTTCTACGAGGTGCCGTCGTGGGAGACGCTGCGACTGCTCACCGGCCGGCACTACCGCTTCCTGGCCGAGAGCAGCCGCGTGGCGCGCGCCCTCCAGGTGAGCGTCACGCTGGCGGTGCTCGGCGCGACGCTCGCGATGATTCTGACCTCGGTGGTGGCCTACCTCACGGTGCGCACGCGCGTGCCCGGGCGCGGCCTGCTCGAGGTGCTCGCCTTCATCCCGTGGGCCTTCCCGGGCACCGCGCTCGCCATCGGCCTGCTGTGGGGGTACGTGCGGCTCCCGGTCCCGATCTACGCGACCATCTGGATCTTGCTCATCGCCTACGTCACGCGCTTCCTGCCCTACGGCCTGCGCGCGATGACCAGCACGATGGTCCAGGTGCACGCCGAGCTGGAGGAGGCCTCACGGGTCTCGGGCGCCGGGCTGCTGCGCACCTTCCGACGCATCCTGCTGCCGCTGCTGCGGCCGGGCTTTGCGGCCGGCTGGGTGATTCTGGCCACGGTGTTCATGCGCGAGTTCAGCACCTCGCTGTTCCTCTATACGCCGCGCGCCGAGCCCGTGGGCCCGCTGCTCTACCACCTGTGGGTGGACGGCTACCCGGGCCGGATGGCGGCGCTGGGGGTCGTGATCAGCCTGGCGTCGGTGGCGCTGGTGGCGGCGGCCCGGCGGGCGACCCGGGCGCCATGGGGCGCGTAGCGGGTCCGGCGAGGTCCGGCAGCACGATGACCTGGTCAGGGTCCACGGCGACGTGCACGCGGTCGCCGGGCGCAAATCGCGGCGCGCCGTAGGCGAGCACGGTGAGGCCGTCCATCCCCACGCGGTACTTCACCCGTCCGCCCTCGTAGAGCGCGGAGGCAACCGTCCCCTCGAAGACGCTCGCGGCGCCGGCCGGCCGGTCGGGGGTGAGCGTAACGTGCTCCGGCCGCGCGCCGGCCACCACCGGGGTGCCGTCGGGCACCGCGTGCGCGTCACGGCAGCGCAACGGCCCGGAGGGGGTCATGATCGTGAGCATCCCGCCCTCTCGGCCGGCCACCGCGCCGCTGAGGAAGCTGATCTCGCCCAAAAACGCCGCGGTGAAGCGCGTGGTCGGCCGCGCGTAGAGGGCCTGGGGCGTGCCGACCTCGACGATGCGGCCTGCCTGCATCACCGCGATCACGTCGGAGAGGCTCAGCGCCTCGAGCTGGTCGTGCGTGACGTAGATCGTGGTGATGCCGAGCCGGCGCTGGAGCCCGCGCAGGTCCTCGCGCACTTGCTCCCGCACCTTGGCATCCAGGTTGGAGAGTGGTTCGTCGAGCAGCAGCACCTCGGGCTCGTAGACCAGTGCACGCGCCAGCGCCACGCGCTGCTGCTGGCCGCCGCTGAGGTAGGGCGCCGGGCGGTCGGCCAGCGCGCCCAACCCGACCAGATCCAGCGCCGCGGCCACCCGCTCCTGGATGCGCCGGCGGGGCACCCCGCGGACGTCCATGGGGTAGGCCACGTTCTCGAAAACCGTGAGGTGCGGCCAGATGGCGTACGACTGGAAGACCATGCCGACGTTGCGCCCCTCCGGAGGCACGAAGACGCGTCGCGCGCGGCTGAAGACCACGCGGTCGCCGAAGAGGATCTCACCGTCGTCGGGTCGCTCGAGGCCGGCCACGCAGCGCAACGTGGTGGACTTGCCGCAGCCGCTGGGACCGAGCAGGGTGAGAATCTGCCCCTGGGGCGCCTCGAGCGAGACGCCGTCCGCGGCCCGGACGACCTGCCGGCCGACCCGGTGGATCTTCACCAGGCTGGTCATGCGGACCGACGGCATGCCCCACCCCCGGTTCAGGATGCGCGAGGGCGGCGGAGGCCGTCAAGGGGCGCCGCGCGCCTAGTACCCCCGCGCCGGGTCCACGACGTTGCGCAGCGGTTCGCCCCGCAGGTAGCGGCCCAGATTCTCGCAGAACAGCGGTACCGCCAGGTCGGCGTAGTAGGGCGCGCTGCCCGCGGTGTGCGGGGTGATCAGGACGTTCTCCAGCGCCCACAGCGGGCTCTCTGACGGCAGCGGCTCCTGCTCGAAGACGTCCAGCGCCGCGCCCCGCAGCCGCCCGGTCGCCAGCGCCTCGGTGAGCGCGGCCTCGTCCACGACCTCGCCCCGCCCCAGGTTGACGAGCACGGCATGGGGCTTCATCACCGCGAGCTGGGCCGCGCCGATCATCCGGCGGGTCTGCGGGGTGAGCGGCAGCGTGACGACCACGTAGTCGGCCTCGCGCAGGCACGCCTCCAGCGCCTCCGGGCCGTAGACCCGCTCGACGTGCGGCACCGCGCCGGGCTCCCGTTTGAGCCCGATCACCCGCATCCCGAACTGCGCGCAGCGCCGCGCGACGTCGGCGCCGATCGCGCCCAGCCCCAGGATCGCCACCGTGCGGCCGGCCAGCTGTCCTCCCAACGCCGGGGGCCGGTGCCAGGTCCGGTGGAGGATCTGCTGGCGGTGCGCCACGTGCAGGTGGCGGGCGAACATGAGCATCGCGCCGAGCGCGTACTCGGCCAGCAGCGTCACGTGCGTGCCGCGGCTGTTGGTGACGGTCACCCCGCGCGCGGCGAGCTCTGCGAGCGGCAGCCGGTCCACCCCGGCGCCCGCGCAGTGGACCCAGCGCAGGTGCGGGGCCTGCGCGAGGCGGTCGGCCGGGAGCTCCCACCCGAAGTAGACCTCGGCCTCGGGCAGCGCGGCCGCGACGGTGTCGAGCCGGGGCGCGGCGGTGAGCACGACCCGCGGGTCCACCGCGCGGATCGCCTCTTCCAGGGCGGGCGTCGTGCGCAGCACACAGACCACGTTCACGGGCGGCCTCACTCCTCTCGAGCGCTCAGGGCGCGGCGAACAGCCCGCCGGCCAGGGCGGCGACCAACACGATCAGCCACGACGGCTGACGCCACAGGACCAGCAGCCCGAACGCCACGAGCGCGATCGCGAAGTCGAGCGGCCCTGCGATCGCGCTCGTCCACACGGGATGGTACAGCGCCGCCAGCAGCAGCCCGACCACGGCGGCGTTGATGCCGCGCAGCGCGGCCCGGAAGCCCGGGCGGGCGCGGAGCTCGTTCCAGAACGGCAGCGCGCCAATTACCAGCAGGAACGACGGCAGGAAGATCGCCGCGAGCGCGACCGCGGCCCCGGGCAGTCCGCCCGGGCCGCCGGGCCCCACACGCATCACCGCGCCCAGGTAAGCCGCGAAGGTGAACAGCGGACCGGGCACCGCCTGGGCCGCGCCGTAGCCGGCGACGAACCGGTCGGCACTGACCCAGCCGGGCGAGACGACCTCGGCCTGGAGCAGCGGCAGCACGACGTGCCCGCCGCCGAAAATCAGCGATCCCGCGCGAAAGAAGCTGTCGAAGACGGCGAGCGTGGGACTCGCGCTCACCTGCCGGAGGAACGGGAGCCCCACGAGCAGGGCGACCAGGATCACCCAGGCCACGAGCGCGCCGCGGCGTCCGACTGGCGCGACCATGGAACCTCTGGACAGAGCGGGCGCCGGCAACAGGCGCCACCCGACGAGGCCGGCGGCGACGATGATCGCGACCTGCGTGACCGCGGTGGGCCAGAGCAGCGCGGCCAGGGCGGCCAGCCCGGCGAGCGTCGCGCGCTCACGGTCCGGGGTCAGCGTGCGCGCCATGCCCACCACGGCCTGGGCGACGACGGCGACCGCCGCGATCTTCAGCCCGTGCAGCCAGCCGGCGCTGGCGACGCCCAGCGCCTCGACGCCGAAGGCGAAGGCCACGAGCAGCGCCGCCGACGGTAGCGTGAACCCCAGCCACGCGGCGAGCCCGCCGGCCAAGCCGGCCCGTGCCATGCCGATCGCGATGCCGACCTGGCTACTCGCCGGCCCGGGGAGGAACTGGCAGAGCGCGACCAGGTCGGCGTAGGCGTCGTCGGCGATCCACCGCCGTCGCCGCACGTACTCGTCGTGGAAGTAGCCCAGGTGCGCGACCGGACCGCCGAACGAGGTGAGGCCGAGCCGCGTGGCCACCGCGAGCACTTCGAGCGTCCGTCTCATGGGGTTGGCTTGACGGTACTCCCCCGGCAGGGCCCTTCCTCCCCGCACCGCGGCGCGATGCGGTTTGGACGGGCTTGCGGCCGGGTAAAGCGTCTTGCGAGGAGGTGCCATTCCCTATCGTCAGGTCTGACCCCGTGCGGCGGGCCTGCCGTTGTGGTAGAGTATTCGCAGCACGAGGCGATGAGGCTCGCCCCAACCGCCGCCACCGGCTGATAGCCTCTACCCTGCGCGGGTGGAGGCGTTTTGTTTTGCCACGCGGTCCCCCGGCGCGGGCGTCCGGCGACGTCTGTCGCGTGACAGGAGGGATCGTGCGATGACCGACGCCTCGATCGCGATGGCCATGGGGCTGCTGATCTTCCTGGCCACCGTGATCTCCGTCGAGCTGGGCATCTCCGTCGCCCTGATCGAGATCTGCCTGGGCGTGCTGGCCGGCAACGTCCTGGGCCTGCAGTCGGCGCCCTGGATCGACTACCTGGCCGGATTCGGCAGCATCGTGCTCACCTTCCTGGCCGGCGCCGAGGTAGACACGCGCCTGCTGCGCGAGCAGTTCAAGGCCAGCGTGCTGATCGGCGGCCTCTCGTTCCTGCTGCCGTTTCTGGGAGCGTGGGCCTTCGCGCTCTGGGTGCTGGGTTGGGCCCCGGACGCGGCGAAGATCGCCGGCGTGGCCCTGTCCACGACGTCGCTGGCGGTCGTCTACGCGGTGCTGGTCGAGACGGGCCTCACGAGCACCCCCCTGGGAAAACTGATCATGGCCAGCACGTTCATCACCGACTTCGGGACCGCGGCGGCGTTGAGCGCCCTCTTCATCAGCCCGACGCCGTGGATTGTGGCCTTCCTCGCCGTCTCGGTAGCGATCATCGTCGCGATGCCGCGGCTGCAGCCGTGGTTCTTCCGCCGCTACGGGAATCGCGTCATCGAGCCCGAAATCAAGGGGGCGTTCGCGGCGTTGCTGGCCCTCATGTACTTCGGCCGTCTGGCGGAGAGCCACGCGGTGCTCCCGGCCTTCGTCCTGGGGCTGGCGGTCTCCAACGTGTTCGCGGCGCACCGCGCACAACAGCAGCGTTTCCGGGTGGTGGCCTTCGCCATGCTGACGCCCTTCTTCTTCATCAAGGCGGGCATGAACGTCGGCCTCGGGGCGGTCTCCGCGAACCTGGCGGTGCTGGGGCTGCTGCTCGCGGTGAAGATGGCGACGAAGTTCATCGGCGTGCTGCCCCTGGCCAGGCGGTACGTCGGGCCCCACGCCATGTACACGACCCTGCTGATGAGCACCGGGCTCACGTTCGGGACGATCTCATCGCTGTATGGCCTGCAGGCCAATATCCTCGACCAGACGCAGTTCTCCCTGCTGGTGACCACCGTCATCCTGAGCGCGGTCGTCCCGACGGTCATCGCCCAGCGCTTCTACGATCCGCGTCGGGCCACAGCGGGTGCGGCCCCGACGGCCGGTCCCCTCACGCTGGCGCCGGCGGAGGAAGGAGACGAGTGATGGAGATCACGCACATCCTGATCGCGCTCGACGGCTCCGAGCTGGGCCGCAGGGCCATGGAGGCCGGCATCGACGTGGCGCTCCGCTACCGGGCCCGGGCGACCGTCCTCACCGCGATTCAGCATCCGGCCTACGCCGCCACGGTGGGCGAGGTCGAGGAGGCCGATGCGGAGCAGCGAGCCTTCGCGGAGCGAGTGCAGCGCGAGGCCGTCGAGGCCGCGCGGATGCGCGGCTTGGACGTGGCGACGGCAATCGTATCCGGCCACCCGGCCGAGGCGATCGTGGACTACGCGCGCCAGCACGCCGTGGACCTGATCGTCATGGGGCACCGCGGGCTGTCGAACCTGCGGCGGTTCCTGATCGGCAGCGTCACCGACCGGGTGGTGGACCACGCGCCCTGCATGGTCCTGGTCGTAACCGAGCGCCGGCCGCGGTGAGCAGGGCATCAGGGCGCCCCCCGGCTCCCGCGCCGCGCGCCGCGCTGCGATTCGTCGTGCTGCTTGGCGTCGTCAGCCTCTTCGCTGATGCGACCTACGAGGGCGCCCGCAGCATCACGGGGCCCTACCTGGGCCTGCTCGGCGCGAGCGCCGCGACCGTCGGCGTCGTCGCCGGGCTCGGCGAACTCATCGGGTACGGGCTGCGCCTGGCCTCCGGATACCTGGCCGATCGCACCCGGCGCTACTGGGCGATCACGATCGTCGGGTACGCCGTCAACCTGGGCGCGGTGCCGCTGCTTGCGCTGGCCGGGCACTGGCCGATCGCCGCGGCGCTGATCGTGGCCGAGCGCGTGGGCAAGGCGCTGCGGACCCCGGCGCGCGACGCGATGCTGTCGCACGCCACGCAGCAGATGGGCCGCGGCTGGGGCTTCGGCGTCCACGAAGCGCTCGACCAGGTGGGGGCGGTGCTCGGCCCGCTCGTCGTGGCGGGCGTCGTCCTGACCCGCTCGTCGTACCGGCTGGGGTTCGCGGTGCTGGCGATTCCCGCGGCGCTGGCCCTGGCCGTGCTGGTCGTCGCGCGGTTCCTCTCCCCCCGCCCCCGTGACCTCGAGACCGCTGCGCCGCGCCTCGAGGCCGCCGGGCTGCGCCGACCGTTCTGGGTCTACCTGGCCGGCATGGCACTGGTCGGCGCCGGCTACGCGGACTTCCCGTTGATCGCGTTCCACCTGGGCCAGCGGGCCGTGGCGCCGGCCGCGGCTATCCCGGTGCTCTACGCCGTGGCCATGGGCGTGGACGCGCTCGCGGCGCTGATCTTCGGCCGCCTTTTCGACCGTCACGGGCTGCCCGTGCTGACGGTCGCCGTGCTCGTCTCCGCGCTCTTCGCGCCCCTGGTGTTTCTCGGCGGGTTCGCGGCCGCGGCCGCGGGCATGGTGCTGTGGGGCGTGGGCATGGGCGCGCAGGAGTCCATCATGCGCGCCGCGGTCGCCGGGATGGCGCCGCCCGACCGGCGCGGCGCCGCCTACGGCATCTTCAACACCGGCTACGGCCTCTGCTGGTTCCTCGGGAGCGCCGCGATGGGCCTGCTGTACGGCGTCTCGACTTCCGGGCTGGTGCTCTTCTCGGTGGCGGCGCAGCTCGCCGCGATTCCACTGCTCCTGTGGGTCGGCCGCGTTATGCGGGGCGCCCGCTAGCCCTGCGCCCTCCACACCATCCCCGGCGCGCCGACGAACTTGTAGACGACGCGTGTCCACGACGCGGCCTCTGCCTCGGTGATCTTCTCGTGGTGGAAGCGGTAGTCGTGCTTGCGCCAGAACTCGGCGAGGCCCTGGGTCAGCGTCTCCATCAACCCGCGCTCGGTGCGGACCAGCCACTCGAGGCTGTCGGGGTCGTCGGCCGACGCGGTGACCGCGATGAGGTGGGGAAAGCACAGCCCCAGACTGGCCTCGTAGCGGGCGCGGAAGTCGGCGTCGTCCAGGGCCCCGGCCGTCGCCGCGACGTTGCGGTCCTCGGCCTCCCACTGGCTCTGGCAGGCCAGGCAGGGCCGGCGGCGTTCCAGCCACTGTCCGACCTCGCGCGCCAGGACCTCTTCGTTCTGCGGCCCGAACAGCGTCCGTCTTCTCCGCCCGGCCGCGACCGCGAGTCGGTGAGCGGCCATGGCGGAGAAGGCGTCGAGGAAGTCCTCGAGCAGGTGCCGGTAGACGATCGCGATCCCGGTGGCGCTGTCCCTGGCCCGGGTCAACTGCCACGCATGGGTCGAGCAGAACCCGCGCGCGGCGATGAGGTCGGTGCGGGTCCACGGGTCGTTGACCCGCTCGTAGAGGAAGCCCCACAGGTATCGTTCCACGGTCTCCAGGCTGAGGTGGCAGATCGCGCAGTGGTCGGGGTGCAGCGCGCGGTAGATGCCGTGGAACAGCGCGTCACGCTGCACGGTACGATGCCCCGCTAGCCAGCGGCCCTGTCGCGGTGGCCCGCGCGCGCCTGGGCCGTGCCGCCATCCCCGTCGTCCAGACGGCGGAGTTCCTCACGCAGCCGGTCCCGTCGGGCTCGCTGGTCGGCGAGCGAGCGCTGGAACTGACGGTTGCTCGCTTCCAGCCCGGTCACGTTCAGCCGCAGCGAGCGGATGGCCTCGTCGGCGATGTACGCTCGGTGACGCAGCACCGCGAGCTCGGCCCTGGCGGCGCTCCACTCATTGTGCGCCGCATCAGGGCCCATGGAGGACACGGTCATCCGATCTGCGCCGTAGGCCAGCAGGATCTTGACGCCCTCCTCGACCGTCCAGCCTTTCTCTTCGACGAGCGCCCGGAACCGTTCGCGCAGGTGCTCGGGGACGGTCACCCTGACCCGCTCCAGCCTCGGGAAAACATAGTCGCTCATCGCGGTCCCTCGCTCACCCCGAGCACACGTCGCAGCCACCCGACCACCCCCCTGTGGGTCGCGGCGTCCCCGGGGGACGGGCCTCCGCCGTTGCCCGCCCCCGAGGCCACCGCCAACCTTGCTGCGAGCGCAGCGTTCTCCTCCCGGAGGGGACGCATGGCGCGGCGGTTGGCGTAGAGCTCGGCCCCAAGCTCGTGGACGGTCTGGCCCAGCTCGGCCATCACCTTCTCCGCGGCGATGGTCCGAGCCCTCATGGACACCAGCAAGGCCTGCGCCTCCCGGCGTTTCAGCTCCTGCTTCCTCGCCTCGGCCTCGTCGGTCGTTTGGCCATCCAGAGCCTTCCACTCCGCCTCGTCGGCGACGAAGGCGTCGAGGCCGCGCTCGAGCAGCCACGCCATTGCATCCCGGACATCGGGACCGGCAGCGTCCATCGCGCGGCGTATGGCCCCCCAGTCCTCGTCCACGAGCTCGACCTCGATGACCCACGGCGCGGCCACGGTCTTCTCCCCCCCGAGAAGCAGAAAGCTCCTACCGGCACGAGCCAGTAGGAGCTATCAGCCTCGTCTCGCAAGGCGATTCGACGAGCTCCATCGCCTATGCAATTGTCTTGTCTCAAAGATACGCCGCGCCCCGCGCCCTGTCAATGCGCACGTCAAGTGTCCTGTGTACTCACATTCCACAGAGGACGCCCCTGCCTCTGCATGCTGAGGTAGTGCACGACCGTCTTGGTGATGCGGTCGCAGCCGGTATCGAGCACGGTAGACACCGACAACGCCCCGCCAACCGAGCTGCTCTGCGACGGCTCAAACCGGCACCTACGCGGCGCTCCCGATGCAACTCTTCGACTACGAACACGCGTGCCGGGTCCTTCACGCCGCCGATCACACAAGAAAGCGCCTCAGCCCACGGCGCGTGTGCGCATTGCGTCAGCGACCAGCGCCACCGGAACCGACCCGTACGACAGCAACCGGTCGTGGAAGTCGCGGAGCACGAACCCCGGCTGCTGCGCAAGATCACGGCGCAGCGCATGGATGAGGTGTGTGCCCACCAGGTACATGAGCGCCGCGCCCGGGAACATACTGTTCTTCACGGCTTCCGCCCGCGCGGCCTCGGGCGACATACCGGCGCGGTCGCGGTAGGTGTCGGCGGCCCGCTCGAGCGTCCACTCGCCGCGGTGGAGCCGCACGTCGACGACCGCCCGCGCGGCCATACGCAGTCGTGAGTGGGCCTGCGCCAGTTGCTGCAGCGGGTCGAGGAAACCGATCTCTTCCATAAGATCCGTCGCGTAGCACGCCCAGCCCTCGGCCATCGTCCCGCCGCAGAACATGGCGATCCGGCTCGCGCAGTCAACCGCCGCGACCCGCCCGATGCGAGACCCGGCGCGGTGGTACGCATACCAGTTCTGCACGTGATGGCCCAGCGCGCCGTGGTGGATCACGTGATTGAGGGTGATCACGCCGTCGTTCGTCGCGCGCAGGCGGCGCAACTGCTCCGCGGGCGGCATGTCGGGGTCGATCGGTGTCACCAGGTAGTCCACCACGGCCATCCGGTCAAACGGCGCCGGCGCACGGTAGCACAGGAAGTAGAGCGACGGTGCGGCTTCGCGCGCCCAGCGCGGCTGGGGCACGTAGCGGATTGGGTAGTCGGGCCAAGTGACCAGTCCGTGCCGCTCGGCCTCTGCGCGGACGGCGTGCCAGACCTCCGTGTACCGCTCGTAGTAGCGGTCGGCGGGCGGGTGGCGGTCCGCGAGCGCGGCCAGGGCCTCGTGCCAGGACGCAAAGCCGAGCGCGGCCGCGCCTTCGCGCAGCCGCGCGTCCCACAGCGCCAGATGCTCCTCGCCGAGCGCCACCACGTCGTCGGCAGACATGTCAAGCCAGTGCCCGCGCCGAAGCAGCAACTCCAGCGCCTCAGCGCCGCACGCGTAGCCGTCGGTGGCACATGCCAGCAGTTCGTCCCGCAGGTATCCTTGCAGGCGGCGGAACGCCTGGGCGGCCGACGCTGCGGCGTCGCGAAACCGTGGGTGTGTGATACCCGCCTCGCGCGCAAGTATCTCGGCGCCGCGCTCGAAGAACGCCAGCGCGCCGTCGCACTCGCGGATGGCTCGCTCGGTCCAGGCCCGCGGCGCCCGGCGGACGGTCGAGGCCGCCTGCGCCAGAAAGCCAGGGATAGCGAACATGCGCATGACCGCGGCCTCAACCCGATCGCGTAGCGGTGCGAACGGCCGCAGGAACAGCGCCAGCACGCCGAAGACGGCCTCGCCGGTGTAGACGCAGGGATTGCCCAGGTGGAAGTGAGTCGAGCCGTACTCCCACCGCTGCACATCGAGGAACCCCTCGGCCAGCCGGCGATCGAGCGCCTCGGCTTCGGTCAGCGGCTCACGCGGCAGGCTGCAGAATCGTACCCGCAGGGTCTCGATTGCGCGCACGGTGTCGCCGGCCGCGGCCTCGGAGAAGTCGGGCAGCCGGTGGTCGTGGTCGTGCACGCCGATGAACGTCGCGTTGATGGGATACGTAGCGTAGTACCACGCGAAGAAGTCGTCAAGAGCCGTGGCGAGCGCCGGCGCACCGCACACAGCCGCTCCGTCCTTCGGTGTACGATGGCGGTCGAGGTCAGTCATCGAGGGGTAGCTCGATCCACCGCCGCCGGTGATGCGACCGCTCGACGGCGTTGATCACCTCCTGCACCCGGGCGCCGTCCTCGAAGTTCCCCTGATTGCGGCTCCCACCCTCGAGGATCTCGTCGATGAAGTCCCTGATCAGATTGGCGTAGAACAGTGACCGCCACGACTCGCGCGCGTGCCCGCCTGCCGGGTAGAAACGCTGGGGAATCTCAAGCGGCTTGAACTCGACGCTGTCCGGCGTCGCAACCCGAATCGTCTCGGCCACGCCAAACTCCTCAACCAGCCGGCAAATGATCGCACCCTTGCTGCCGTAAATGCGCGCCTCGACGCCGGGGTAGTTGCCGATCGTCACGAACGACGTCTGGATCGAGCCGAGCGCACCGTTGGCATACTCCACCAGGTGGATGTCGCCGTCGTCGATGTTCATGCGCATCATGCGGCCGGTGGCCCGCACCATACGCTCGGGAATGAAGTTCCGCATCGTGCCCACGGTGCGGGCGTACGGTGCGCCCATCCACCACATGCCAATGTCAATAATCGGCGCGCCGTAGCCCTCAAGGGACGACGTCTGCAGCACCGACTGATCGGCCGTGTGGTCCACCTGACGCAGCGGCACCTGCGGATCGAGCCACTGCGAGTTCTGCTCGTAGCCGTTGAAGATGAAGGGCACCCCGACGAACCCGTCATCGATCAGGGACTTCGCGTACTGCACGCCCGGGCTGTAGCGAAAGGTGAATCCGAGCTTGGTCTTGAGTCCCTTGCGCGCGGCGAGGTCGGCGGCCCGGCGCGTGTCACGGAAGTCGTAGGCCACGGGCTTCTCACACAGCACGTGCTTGCCGGCCTCGAGCGCGGCCGTGGCCAGCTCGTAGTGCGTGTGCGACGGCGTCGCGACGTCGATCACGTCGATGTCTGGACGTGAGACCACGGCCTGCCAGTCGCTTGTCGTCTCGCTGATGCCGAACTCCCCGGCCATCGCGTCCGCGCGGTCGCGGACGACATCGCACAACGTGACGACCTCACAGCGTGGATCACGCTGCCAGCCTGGAATGTGCGCGTGCCGGGCCCAGGCGCCAGCCCCGAGCACCGCCACGCGTAGCCTGTGCTGTATCATGGTGCTGCCTCCTCGATCAGGACGCCGCGCGCGCCACGGGTTTGACGCGGTCGCTGCGCAGCGACCGAAGCAGGGCTTCGATCACACGAAGGTTCGCGACCGCGTCCGGTCAGCCCGCAGTCGATGGGGGCCACGCGCCCGCCCTCGAACTGCAGGGCCGCGCCCAGAACCCCGTCCACAAGCTGGGTAGCGGGACGTAAACCGTGCCGACCTCCAGATTGGCCGGCAGCGCATTGTAGGAGCCGCGGGCCCTGGGAATCCTCAGACGCGCCGCCGCATCCTGCGCCCGTATCGTCGAGCGGCAGGCGATCGCGACCAGGCGTCCGTTCGCCGAAGACTTGGATCGCGGGGATGACCGCGCGGACGGCGATGTTGGCAACGCTCAGGGCTTCCCAGCGCAGCTGCGCCATGTGCCCTCCTCAGTTCCGCAGCCACGGATCCAACGCGTCGCGCAACCCGTCGCCGAGCAGGTTGATCGACAGCACGGCGGTCATGATCGCCAGGCCGGGGAACGTGGTCATCCACCAAGCGACCCGCAGGTAGTTCCGGCCCTCGGACAGCAGGGCCCCCCACTCCGGTTCGGGCGGCCGTGCGCCGAGCCCGAGGTAGCTGAGCGCGGCAGCGGCGATGATCGCGCCCGCGACGCCGAGCGTGCCGAGTACGATGATCGGCGCCACGGTGTTGGGCAGGATGTGCCGGAGCATGATGCGGGCGTTCGTGCACCCCGTGGCGCGCGCGGCCTCGACGTAGGTCTGGCTCTTCGCCGCCAGCACGGTTGCCCGCACCACTCGGCCGTAGGTCGGGGATGCGGAGATGCCCACGGCCAGCATCGCATTGAATAGGTCGGGGCCTAGGATCGCAATGATGACCAAAGCCAGCAGGATGCCGGGAAACGTTAGCATTAGATCCACCAGGCGCATGAGCAGCCGATCGGCTAACCCGCCGTAGAAGCCCGACACGAGGCCGAGCGGCACGCCAATCAAGATGGCGATCGTTACCGAGATGAGCCCGGTCAACAAGGAAATCCGCGCTCCGAAGAGAATACGCGTGGCCACGTCGCGGCCGAGCACGTCGGTGCCGAAGAGGTGGCTCAACGACGGCGGCAGCAGCCGGTCGGCCGGGTTCACCGCGAGTGGCTCGTACGGCGTCAGCAGCGGCGCCGCCACCGCAGTCAGGATCAAGGCCACAAGCGCAATCCCGCCCGCGACCGCACTCGTGGAGCGGCGCAGCCGGCGCAAGACCTCGCGCCACGGAGACCGCGGCCGAGCCTCGATCGCCGCCCGCGCGTCACTCGAATCGAATGCGCGGGTCCAGGTAGGCATACGAGAGGTCCACGACGAGGTTCACCACGATATACACCAGCGCCACAAATAACACCGCGCCCTGCACCAGGGGGAAGTCCTTCGCCAAAATCGCATCGACCATCAGCTTACCGACCCCGGGCCTGGCGAAGACCGTTTCGGTAATGACCGCGCCCGATAGCAGGGTTCCGAGTTGCAGACCCATGACGGTGACGACGGCGATGAACGCGTTCTTGAGCACATGCCGCCGCACCACCAGGGTCTCGCGAAGTCCCTTGGACCGCGCCGTGGTCACGTACGGCTGCCAGAGCACCTCGAGCACGCTCGAGCGCACCAACCGCGCGAGCGTGGCCGACGAGACGAATCCCAGGGCAAACGCCGGCAGCACCAAGCGGTTCCAGCCGCCGAAACCCGTCACGGGGAACCATCCCAGTTTGATCGAGAACACGAAGATCAGCATTGCCGCCAGCCAGAAGATCGGCATTGACACGCCCCCGAGCGCTACCAGCATCGCCGCGGCATCGACCCAGGTCGAACGCCGCAGCGCCGAGACGAGCCCCAGGCCCAGACCGAGCCCTCCGGCTACAACGAAGGCGGCGAGCGCGAGTTGCGCCGACGAACCGATGCGCGACCGCACCTCTTCGAGCACCGGCGTGCTATTGTGGATCGAGCGGCCGAGGTCACCCCGCAGGGCGCCGCCGAGAAAGTCGAAGTACTGCACCAGCAGCGGCCGGTGCAGGCCCATCTGCCGCCGGACCTGCTCCAATCGCTCAGGCGTCACCGGTTGATCCCCAAAGAAGATGATCGCCGGATCGCCCGGCACGAGGTGGAGCATCAGGAAAACCAGCAGCGAAACGGCCAGCAGGGTCGGAATGGTAAGCAGCAGACGCTTAGCGAGGTACTGCAGCATGAGCAGGCGTCAACCGGGGGAGCCGGACGTGTACGCCGGCCCCCCGGAGTCATAACCGTCAAGCGTCAGCGCTGAATGCGCGTGTCGTAGAAGTACGGGTAGTTCCCACCCCAGTCCACCCACACGCCCGAGACGCTCCGGTCGTGCGCATACAGCGACGGCGGATCGGTCAGGTAGACCATGACGGCCTCATCGATGACCTTCTGCTGTGCCCGTACAATGAGCTCCTTGCGGCGGGCCGGGTCGGCCGTCGCCTCGATCTGCTCGATAAGCCGGTCCATGTCGGCATTCCGGTAGTTGTTGCGGTTCGTCCCGCCGCCGGCATTGCGCGAGTGGAACAGGATGCGGAGCATCTGCCCCGGGTCGGTGCCCGTGTCCCACCAGTACTGAATGTGGTGCCGGCCTTGCCGCACCGCGTCAAGGTATCCAGCGCGTGCCAGCACGTTCAAGTTGACGTCGATGCCGACCTGCCGGAGGTTGGCCTGAACGAACGCTGCCATTTCCTGGTTCTTCTGCGGCGTGGGCTGCAAATAGAACTCGAGCCGCAGGCGCTCGTTGCCCCTAGCCCGGATGCCGTCCGGCCCCGTGCGCCAGCCGGCTTCTTCGAGCAGCCGCCGCGCCTGATCTGGATTGTACGGGACCTTCGTGCAGGTCTCCTGATCGAACCCGAACATGACGCGCGTCAGCGGGCTGCATGCCGGCCTGTGAATGCTGTTCCAGACCGTGCGCACCAGCCCGTCCTTGTCGATCGCGTGCATGATGGCGCGTCGCAGCGGCAGTTCGTTCATCGGCGGCCGTGTCTGATTCATCATCAGCGACCAGCCCGACCCGCCTTGCGGAATCTCCAACAGCACTTTGTCACGCGTGCTCTTGAGCCGCTGGTAGTCAGTAACGGGCACATCTTCGATGAACAACGTCTCGCCCGTTTCCAGCGTCGCCAGCCGCGTCGCCTCCTCAGGCACAATGCGGTAGACGATGTTCTGCAGGTAGGGCAGCCCCTCGTGCTTAAAGATGCGCGCGCCCCAATTGTAGTTGGGGTTCCGGATCAAGCGCACCTCGGCGTCGGTGCGGTACGACTGCAGCATGAAGGGCCCGGTACCGACGAAGACCACACGGCCGAAGTCCCGGCCATAGCGCTGTACCGCCGTGGGCGAGACGATCCCCAGGTAGGGGCTGCTGGCGCCGTTCAGAAATGCCGCGTGCCCGCTCTTGAACCGCACCCGCACCGTGTATCGATCGACTACCTCGGTCCGATCATACGGCCCGATGAAGCTGAACGCGGTTTGCGCTCGTGTCTCGGGATCGACGATGCGGTCGAACGTAACCTTGACGGCCTCGGCGTTGAACGGCGTGCCGTCGTGAAACTTCACATCCTCGCGCAGCTTGAACGTGTAGACGGTCGCGTCGGGCGAGATCGTCCAGGAGGTGGCCAGGCCCGGCGCGTACTGCCCGGCGCCAGTGGACCAGACCAGCGGATCGACGATGTGCAGGCCGATCCGGCCCACGCGAGTGAACGTCGTCGTGGTCACATCGAGGGTGTCAAAGCCACCGGCCATGCCGTAGGTCAGCGTACCAGTGGCCTGGGCCTGCGCGTACGCCGCGCGCGGATTCGCGAACCGCGGCACAACCTGCGATGCGGCCAGTGCGCCGGCGGTCACACCGGCCCGGCGCAAGAACTCCCGTCGCCTGATGCGCTCCACCAAAGAGCCCCCCTCCGTATAGTGTGGAATCAGTAGTTCTTCCTCCCCGTACCTGCACCTCTATCTGGACGACCCAGCCTCGACCGTGGCAAAGGGGCGGCATCAGGCCGTATCTTGTCTGGAGTCGTTTTTCTTAGTCCTCCGCGAGTCCTGCCGAACGGTATCGCAGGCACCGGACAGCGTCACCGCGGGAGCCTGTGTCGTGTCTCGATTCACTGCTACAATACCCACAAGAGCCAACCCCCTCGCCCAGGAGCGCCGCCCATGGACCGTCCGCCGCGCACGCCCGGCCCGCCGCCCGAGACCCTCTCGGGCATCCCGGTCAAGACCGTCTATGGCCCCAAGGACCTGGCCGGCTGGTCACCCGAGCAGCAGCTCGGCCGGCCCGGCGAGTTCCCGTTCACGCGCGGCATCCACGCCGACATGTACCGCGGCCGCCTGTGGACCATGCGGCAGTTCGCC
>JAVHMA010000032.1 GCA_031081715.1 Armatimonadota bacterium
GCCGTCAACGTCGTCTTCCCATGATCCACATGCCCGATCGTCCCAATGTTCACGTGCGGCTTCGTCCGCTCAAACTTCTGCTTCGCCATCTCCGTCGGCTCCCTCCGTACGGTCTCCCGATTGCTACGCGCGCGCACCCACGCCCGTCCGGGCGGTGACCTTCTCCGCAATGCTGGCGGGCACGTCCTCGTAGTGCGACGGCTCCATGGAGTATGTGGCGCGGCCCTGGCTCGCCGAGCGCAGCGCCGTCGCGTAGCCGAACATCTCGGCGAGCGGGACGACCGCGCGGATGACCCGCAGGCCGCCCTCGGGCTCCATCCCCTCGATCCGGCCCCGCCGCGCGCTCAGGTCGGCGATGACGTCGCCCATGTATGCCTCGGGCGTCACGACCTCGACCTTCATCATCGGCTCCAGCAGCACGGGCTCCCCGCGGGCGGCGGCCTCCTTGAAGGCCATCGACCCCGCGATCTTGAACGCCATCTCGCTCGAGTCCACCTCGTGATAGGACCCGTCGAGCAGGCGGGCGCGTACGTCGATGACCGGGAACCCGGCGAGCACGCCGGCCTCGGCCGCCTCGCGCACCCCGGCCTCGACCGGCTTGATGTACTCGCGCGGGATCGCCCCGCCGGTGATCTCGTCGATGAACTCGATGCCGGCCCCGCGCTCCAGCGGCTCGAGGGCCAGCACGACGTGTCCGTACTGCCCGCGGCCGCCCGTCTGCCGGATGTAGCGCCCCTCGGCCTGCGCGGGGCGCCGGATCGTCTCCTTGTAGGCCACCTGCGGCCGGCCGACGTTGGCGCCGACGTTGAACTCACGGAGCAGTCGGTCGACGATGATCTCGAGGTGCAGCTCGCCCATCCCCGAGATGATCGTCTGGCCGGTCTCCGCATCAAACCGCACGCGGAAGGTCGGGTCCTCGTCCGCCAGCCGGGCCAGCGACGTCGCCAGTTTCTCCTCGTCGGCCCGCGTCCGCGGCTCGACCGCGACCGAGATCACCGGGTCGGGGAAGTGCATCGACTCGAGCACCACGGGCGCCTGCTCGTCGCACAGCGAGTCACCGGTCGCCGTGACCCGCAGCCCGACCGCCGCGACCACATTGCCCGCCGAGACCTCCGGGATGTCCTCGCGGTGGTTGGCGTGCATCTGGAGGATGCGGGAGACCCGCTCCTTCGTGCCCTTGTTGGCGTTGAAGACGTACGACCCCGCCCGCAGCGTGCCGGAGTAGACCCGGAAGTAGGTGAGCTTGCCCACGTAGGGGTCGGAGATGATCTTGAAGGCCAGCGCCGCGAACGGCCCCGATGGGTCGGCGGGGCGCTCGAGGCGCGCGCCGGTTCTGGGGTCGGTCCCGGCCACGGGCGGCAGGTCGAGCGGCGAGGGCAGGTAGTCGATCACCGCGTCCAGCAGGGGCTGGACGCCCTTGTTGCGGAAGGAGCTGCCCGCCAGGACCGGCACGAGCCTTCCCGCGAGCGCGCCCGCCCGCAGGGCGGCCCGCAGCGCCTCCTCGTCGACCGCCTCGCCCTCCAGGTAGCGGGCGGCCACGGCGTCGTCCACGTCCGCGGCGGCTTCCAGCAGCCGCTCGCGCGCGGCCTCGGCCTGCTCGCGCAGGTCGGCCGGAATGTCGGTCTCGTCGGACCGGGTGCCCAGGTCGTCCAGGTAGAGGATGGATCGCATGCGGATCAGGTCCACCACCCCGGCGAAGCCGTCCTCGGCGCCGATCGGAAGCTGCACCGGCACCGGGTTGGCGCCCAGCCGCTCGCGGATCATCGCGACGGTGCGCGTGAAGTCGGCGCCGGTCCGGTCCATCTTGTTGATGAAGATGATGCGGGGGACGCGGTAGCGGTCGGCCTGGCGCCAGACCGTCTCCGACTGGGGCTGCACACCCTCCACCGCCGAGAGCAGGACCACCGCGCCATCGAGCACGCGCAGCGACCGCTCGACCTCCATGGTGAAGTCCACGTGGCCTGGGGTGTCGATGATGTTGATCCGGTGGTCCCGCCACAGGCAGGTGGTGGCCGCCGAGGTGATGGTAATGCCGCGCTCGCGCTCCTGGACCATCCAGTCCATGGTGGCGGAGCCCTCGTCGACCTCCCCCAGCCGGTGGACGCGCCCGGTGTAGAAGAGGATGCGCTCGGTCGTCGTCGTCTTGCCCGCGTCGATATGGGCGACGATGCCGATGTTGCGAATGGTGGAGAGCTGCGATGGATCCACGGATCCCACTCCCGCGCGGGACGCGACCGCCGTTACCATCGATAGTGGGCGAACGCCTTGTTCGCCTCGGCCATCTTGTGCGTGTCCTCGCGCTTCTTCACCGCGGCGCCCTGCCCGACCGAAGCGTCCAGGATCTCGGCCGCCAGCCGCTCCGCGAACGTGCGCCGGTCCTTGCGGCCGCGCGCGTAGGACACCAGCCAGCGCAGGCCCAGCGAGGTCCGTCGCTCCGGCCGCACCTCGACGGGCACCTGGTAGGTGGCGCCTCCCACGCGCCGCGGGCGCACCTCCAGGACGGGCATGATGTTGCCGAGCGCCTTCTCGAACACCTTGTCGGGGGCCTGGCCGCTGCGCTCGCGCACCATCTCGAACGCGCGGTAGACGTGCCGGGCCGCGGTGTTCTTCTTGCCTCGGGTCATGACCTTGTTGATGAGCCGGTGCACCATCACGTTCTCGAACACCGGGTCCGGCCCGATCGCGCGCTGCGGCACACTCCCCTTCCTCGGCATCTCGGTCCTCCCGCTACTGCTTGGGCCGCTTGGCCCCGTACTTGGACCGGCCCCGCATCCGGTTCGCCACGCCCGCGGAGTCGAGCGCCCCCCGGACGATGTGGTAGCGGATGCCGGGTAGGTCCTTGACGCGGCCGCCCCGGATCAGCACCGCCGAGTGCTCCTGGAGGTTATGGCCGATCCCCGGGATGTAAGCCGTGACCTCCATGCCGTTCACGAGCCGCACCCGCGCGATCTTCCGCAGGGCGGAGTTCGGCTTTTTGGGCGTGGTGGTCTTGACCTGGATGCACACGCCCCGCTTCTGCGGGCTTTGCCCGAGCGCCGGGGACTTGCTCTTGCCCCGCACCCGGTGCCGTCCCAACCGCACGAGCTGGCTTACCGTCGGCATCCGCCGTCCTCCCACGTCGCACGCATGGCGCCCCCTGCCGCCCCGATCGGGCGCCGTCAGGGGGCGATGCCTCGGCCGGGGTATCCGCCTCGCGGCGGCCCGACCGGGTTATCGCACGGTCCGTCTTCGCTTCGTCGAGCCTGCGCCATACGAGGCGCGGCGAGGCATGCCGCGCCCTGCGGCGCAGTGCAGAGGGCTCGGGGGATCAGGGAAAGGCGCGACTGCGCGAGCCCCGATTCACGTACCGCCGGATCGCTCCGGCACCCGGCCGCCGGGTCCGACGTCCGGGCCGTCAACGAGAACCGCCGCTGCGGCCGCGCCCACTGCGATACCGCAGGCGCGCCCGAGGGCGGTCGCTGACCCGACTTCCACGAGCCGCACGCCGTGCGCCGAGGCTGCCGCCACGACCGGCTCGATGACCCTGGCGTCGGCGTCCGCGGCGACGAAGACCTCCGCGGCTTTCCCGCGCGCGATCGCTCGTGCCGTCTGGTGCGCCCCCACGGCCCGCGCCGTCGCGGCGCGCAACCGGGCGAGGGCAGCGTCTTCCGTCATGGGCGTCACCGCGCGCCAGGAGATTCTAGCATCGGCCTCGGGGGGTGTCAATCGCGCGGGCCGGCCGCGCGACGGCCCCGGGGTACGCCCGCTAGAGCTCGGTCGCGATCTTGAGGTTGCGGTACCGGGCCATCCCGGTGCCGGCGGGAATCAGCTTGCCGATGATCACGTTCTCCTTGAGCCCGATCAGGGGGTCCACCTTCCCCCGGGTCGCGGCGTCGGTCAGCACGCGCGCCGTCTCCTGGAACGACGCCGCCGAGAGGAAGCTCTCGGTGGCCAGCGAGGCCTTGGTGATGCCGAGCAGGGTCGGCCGGGCCTTGGCCGGCTCGCCGCCCTCGGCCATCACGCGCGCGTTCTCCTCCTCGAAGGCGAACTTGTCCACCATCTCGCCGGGCAGGAACTCCGTGTCCCCGGCCTCCTCGACCTTCACCCGCCGCAGCATCTGCCGGACGATGATCTCGATGTGCTTGTCGTTGATGTCCACGCCCTGCGACCGGTAGACGGACTGGATCTCCTGTACCAGGTAGCCCTGCAGGTCCTGGAGGCCCTTGATCCGCAGGATGTCGTGCGGGTTGACCGACCCCTCCGTGAGCTGGTCGCCGGGCTCCACCTCGTCGCCCGTGGCGACGCGCAGCCGCACCCCGAACGGCACCGGGACCGCCCGCTCGTCGTGCTTGTTCGAGACCACCAGGCGGCGCTGTCCCTTCGCTTCGGTGATCGAGACGACCCCGGCGATCTCGGCGATGATCGCCTGCCCCTTCGGCTTGCGGGCTTCGAACAGCTCCTCCACGCGGGGCAGGCCCTGGGTGATGTCGAACCCCGCGACGCCGCCCGTGTGGAACGTCCGCATCGTGAGCTGCGTGCCGGGCTCGCCGATGGACTGGGCCGCGATGATGCCCACCGCCTCGCCGATCTCGACCAGCTTGCCGGTGGCCAGGTTGCGGCCGTAGCACTTGGCGCAGACCCCGTGCCGGCTCTTGCACGTGAGCACGGAGCGGACGACGACCTGCTCGACCCCCGCCTCCTCGATGCGCTCCGCCGCCTCCTCGTCGATCTCCTCGCCGGCCTCGAGCACGGGCTTGCGGCGGGGCGGAGCCGCGTCCTCGGCCAGGAATCGGCCGACGATCCGGTCGCGCAGGGGCACGATGACGTCGTTGCCCTCGGTGATGGCCGTCATCACCAGGCCCTCGTTCGTCTTGCAGTCGATCTCGCGGATGATGACGTCCTGCGCCACGTCGACCAGCCGGCGGGTTAGGTACCCCGACTCGGACGTCCGGATCGCGGTGTCCGCGAGCCCCTTGCGCTGGCCGTGGGTGGAGATGAAGTACTCCAGAACGGTCAGGCCCTCGCGGAAGTTCGCCTTGATGGGTAGCTCGATGATCCGGCCGCTCGGGTCGGTCATGAGCCCCCGCATGCCCGCGAGCTGGCGGATCTGCTGGATGTTCCCGCGCGCGCCGGAGAGCGCCATCATGTAGAGCGGGTTGAACGCCTCGAACCCGTCGAGCATCGCCTCGGTGATGCGCTCGGTGGCCTTCGTCCACACGTCGATCGCGCGCTGGTAGCGCTCACCCTCGGTGATGAGCCCGCGCCGGAACTGCGCGTCGATGGTGTCGATGTCCTTGTCCGCCTCCCCCAGCAGCTTGCGCTTCTCCTCGGGGATCACGATGTCGGAGATCGCGATGCCCGAGCCGCTACGGGTGGCGTACCGGAACCCGAGGTCCTTGAGCGCATCGAGGAGCTGGACCGTTTTGGTGGAGCCCAGCCGGTTGTAGGCCTCGGAGACGATCTGCGAGAGGACCTTGCGGTCGCAGACCTCGTTGATGAACCGCAGCTCCTCCGGGATCGCCTCGTTGAAGATGACCCGCCCCACGGTCGTGACGATCGGCTCCGGGTCGAGGTAGCGGACCTTGACACGCGAGTGCAGGCGCACGGCGCCGCTCTCCAGCGCCAGGATGACCTCGTTGGGTGACGAGAACGCCTTGAGGTCCTTGTCGGCCTTCGCGCGGTCGGCGGGGTCCTCCATGGTCAGGTAGTAGCACCCGAACACGATGTCGCGCGTGGGACTGGTGATGGCCTTCCCGTAGGCGGGCGACAGGATGTTGTAGGCCGACAGCATCAGCAGCCGGGCCTCGGCCTGCGCGGCCGCGGACAGCGGCACGTGCACCGCCATCTGATCGCCGTCGAAGTCGGCATTGTACGCCGTGCACACCAGCGGGTGCACCTGAATCGCCTTGCCCTCGATCAGGACGGGCTCGAACGCCTGGATGCCCAGCCGGTGGAGCGTCGGGGCGCGGTTGAGCAACACCGGGTGCTCGCGGACGACCTCTTCCAGGACGTCCCACACCTCGGGCCGCGCGCGCTCGACCATACGTTTGGCGCTCTTGATGTTCTGCGAGAGGTTGCGGTCCACGAGCTTCTTCATCACGAAGGGCTTGAAGAGCTCGAGCGCCATCTCCTTGGGCAGGCCGCACTGGTAGAGCCGCAGGCGCGGACCGACCACGATGACCGACCGACCCGAGTAGTCGACGCGCTTACCCAGCAGGTTCTGCCGGAAACGGCCCTGCTTGCCCTTCAGCATGTCCGAGAGCGACTTGAGCGGCCGGTTGTTGGGGCCGGTCACCGGCCGGCCGCGTCGACCGTTGTCGATGAGCGCGTCCACGGCCTCCTGGAGCATCCGCTTCTCGTTGCGCACGATGATCTCGGGCGCGCCCAGGTCGAGCAGCCGCTTGAGGCGGTTGTTCCGGTTGATGACGCGGCGGTAGAGGTCGTTGAGGTCGCTCGTGGCGAACCGGCCGCCGTCGAGCTGCACCATCGGGCGCAGGTCGGGCGGAATGACCGGGACGACCGTCAGGATCATCCACTCGGGGTTGTTGCCGCTCTTGCGGAACGCCTCGACGACCTCCAGGCGCTTGAGGATCTTCATGCGCTTCTGGCCGCTGGCGGTCCGCAGCTCGGCGCGCAGCCCCCGCGACAGCTTCTCGATGTCGAGCTCGTCCAGGAGCTCCTTGACCGCCTCGGCCCCCATGCCGGCGCGGAAGGCGCTCCCGTACTTCTCGCGCATCTCGCGGTACTCGGCCTCCGAGAGGAGCTGGCGCTTCTGGAGGGGGGTCGCCCCGGGGTCGACCACGACGTAGGCCGCGAAGTAGACCACGCGCTCCAGCGCGCGCGGGGACATGTCGAGGAGCAGGCCGATCCGGCTGGGGACGCCCTTGAGGTACCAGATGTGGCAGACGGGGGCCGCCAGCTCGATATGACCCATCCGCTCCCGGCGGACCTTCGCGCGGGTGACCTCCACGCCGCACCGGTCGCAGACGATCCCCTTGAAGCGGATGCGCTTGTACTTGCCGCAGTGGCACTCCCAATCCTTGGTGGGCCCGAAGATGCGCTCGCAGAACAGGCCGTCGCGCTCCGGCTTCAGCGTGCGGTAGTTGATCGTCTCGGGCTTGCGAACCTCACCATGGGACCAGCCCCGGATCTGCTCCGGGGACGCCAGCCCGATCTTGACCGCGTCGAAGTTGTTGACGTCCTGCATCGGCTCAGTAGTCCTCCACCAGGGCCTCTTCGCCCTCGAGGTTGATGCCCAGGGCGCGGGCGGTCTCCGCGATGTCTTCCTCGATCTCGCGCAGCTGGATCTCCTTCTTGTCCTCGCTCAGCACCTTGACGTCCAGGCACAGCGCCTGGAGCTCCTTGAGCAGGACCTTGAACGACTCCGGCACGCCCGGCTCCTGGATGTTCTCGCCCTTGACGATGGCCTCGTAGGTCTTCACCCGGCCCACGACGTCGTCGGACTTCACGGTCAGCAGCTCCTGGAGCGTGCTGGCCGCGCCGTAGGCCTCCAGCGCCCAGACCTCCATCTCCCCGAACCGCTGGCCGCCGAACTGCGCCTTGCCGCCGAGCGGCTGCTGCGTGATCAGGCTGTAGGGGCCGGTGCTGCGGGCGTGGATCTTGTCCTCCACCAGGTGCAGCAGCTTCATCATATAGATAGAGCCCACGGTGACCGGCAGGTCGAACAGCTCGCCGGTCCGGCCGTCGCGCAGCGGGACCTTGCCCGCGCGCGGCAGCCCGGCCAGCTCGAGCACACGCTCGATCTCGCCCTCCTTGGGGCCGTCGAAGACCGGCGCCTCGGCCCAGATGCCGAGTCGCTCGGCGGCCCACCCCAGGTGGGTCTCGAGTACCTGCCCCACGTTCATGCGCGAGGGCACCCCCAGCGGGTTCAGCACGATGTCCACCGGCGTGCCGTCCAGCAGGTGCGGCATGTCCTCCTCGGGCAGGATCACCGAGATGACGCCCTTGTTCCCGTGACGGCCGGCCATCTTGTCGCCCACGGCGACCTTGCGCTTCTGCGCCACGTAGACGCGCACGAGCGTGTTGACCCCCGGCGGCAACTCGTCGCCTTCCTCCCGGTCGCCCTTCTCGCGGGTGAACATCTTGACCGCGACCACCTTGCCGCGCTCGCCGTGCGGCACCTTGAGCGAGGTGTCGCGGACCTCGCGGGCCTTCTCGCCGAAGATCGCCCGCAACAGCCGCTCCTCAGCGGTCAGCTCGGTCTCGCCCTTGGGCGTCACCTTCCCCACGAGGATGTCGCCGGCGCGCACCTCGGCGCCGATGCGCACGATGCCACGCTCGTCGAGGTCGCGCAGCGCCTCCTCGCCGATGTTGGGGATGTCGCGGGTGATGTCCTCGGGGCCCAGCTTGGTGTCGCGGGCCTCCACCTCGTACTCCTCGATGTGGACCGAGGTGAACAGGTCCTCGCGCACCAGCCGCTCGCTGACCACGATGGCGTCCTCGTAGTTGTAGCCCTCCCAGGGCATGAACGCCACCAGCACGTTGCGCCCCAGCGCGAGCTCGCCGCCGTCGGTGGACGGCCCGTCGGCCAGGACGTCGCCCTCCTTCACCTGGTCGCCCGTGCGGACGATCGGGACCTGGTTGATGCACGTCCCCTGGTTGCTCCGCTGGTACTTGATCAGGCGGTACTCGTCCCGGTCGCGGCCGACCTTGACCACAACCCGGTCGCCCGAGACCTCCTCCACCTCGCCGGCGCGCCGGCAGACGACCACCGCGCCGCTGTCCACGGCGGCGCGGTACTCGACACCGGTGCCCACCCGGGGCGCCTCGCTCTGGAGCAGCGGTACCGCCTGGCGCTGCATGTTCGAGCCCATCAGCGCGCGGTTGGCGTCGTCGTGCTCCAGGAACGGAATGAGCGCCGTGGCCACCGACACGATCTGCTTGGGCGAGACATCCACGTAGTCGACCTCGTCGGGCCGGACCATCTTGTTCTCGTGCCCGTGTCGCGCGACCACGCGCGGACCCACCAGCCGGCCGTCCTCGTCGATGGCGACGTTCGCCTGGGCGATGACGTGCTGGTCTTCCACGTCGGCCGTGAGGAACCGGATGCGCCGGGTCACGACGCCGTCTTTGACCTCGCGATAGGGCGTCTCGATGAAGCCAAGGTCGTTCACGCTCGCGAAGGTGGCGAGCGAAGAGATCAAGCCGATGTTCGGCCCCTCGGGGGTCTCGATTGGGCACACGCGGCCGTAGTGCGAGGTGTGGACGTCGCGCACCTCGAACCCGGCGCGTTCGCGCGAGAGCCCGCCGGGCCCCAGCGCGGAGAGCCGCCGCTTGTGCGTCAGCTCGGCCAGCGGGTTCGTCTGGTCCATGAACTGCGAGAGCTGGCTCGAGCCGAAGAACTCCTTGATGGCGGCGACCACCGGCCGGATGTTGATGAGCAGCTGCGCCGTCACCTGGCCGGGGTCCTGGATCGTCATCCGCTCGCGGATCACGCGCTCCATACGCAGCATGCCGATCCGAAACTGGTTCTGCAGCAGCTCGCCGACCGAGCGCACGCGCCGGTTGCCCAGGTGGTCGATGTCGTCCACCGAGGCCTCGGGGTCACCACCGGCCAGCCGCATCAGGTAGCGGACGATCTCCACCACGTCCTCGCGCGTCAGGATGCGCACATCGGCGTCCACCCGCAACCCGAGCTTCTTGTTGAGCTTGTAGCGCCCCACGCGTCCCAGGTCGTAGCGCCTGGGCTCGAAGAAGAGGGTCTGCAGGAGCGTGCGGGCGGACTCCACGGTCGGCGGGTCGCCCGGGCGCAGCCGGCGGTAGATTTCGATGAGCGCCTCGTCGCGGTTCTTCGTGCCGTCCTTCTCCAAGGTGGCGCGCAGGAACCGGTCCTCGCCGTAGAGCTTGAAGAGCCGCTCGTCGGTCTCGTACCCGAGCGCCCGCAGCAGCGCGGTCGCGGGGAGCTTGCGGGTGCGGTCGATCCGGGCGTAGAGAACGCCGGCGGCGTCGACCTCCAGCTCCAGCCAGGCGCCGCGGTGGGGGATCACCACCGCAGTCGGCAGCGGCCGGCCCGAGGCGTCGGGCGCGAAGCTGTAGTACGCGCCCGGGGAGCGGACCAGCTGGCTGACGACCACGCGTTCGGCGCCGTTGATGATGAAGGTGCCGCGGTCGGTCATCATGGGGAAGTCGCCCATGAAGACCTCCTGCTCCTTGATCTCGCCCGTCTCCTTGACGATCAGACGGACCCGGACCTTGAGCGCGGCGCTGTAGTTGTAGTCGCGGTCCCGGCACTCTTCCTCGCTGTACTTCAGCCGCTCGAACCGGTAGCCCCCGAAGTCGAGGACCTCGGCACCGCCGAAGACGCTGCCCGGCGCCGGGGTGCGCCGGCGGCCGCTCTCGACGGCGAAGTGGAGTTCCAGGTTGCCGGTGAAGTCCTGGATGGGGGAGATCTCGTCGAAGACCTCGCGGATCCCCTCGCGGAGGAACCAGTCGAAGGACCGCCGCTGGACCTCGACCAGGTCGGGCATCTCGAGGATCTCGGGGATCTTCGCGAAGCTGACCCGGGTACGGCGGCCGCGGTGCACCGTCCGCGCGTCCGGAATCTGCGGACGGCTGCGCGTGGTCTTGGCGGCTTCGAGCCTCGCTCGTGTCTTCACGGTGGAGAGCGTCACCTCCGCATCCAGTCAGCGCCGGCCAGGGTGGCGCCGTCGGCGGTTCGAACGGCCTTGCGGTCTCGTCCGTGCAGCAGTGCGCTGTGGGATCCCCACTACCGGCGGGGGACGGCCCCGGCCCCGCGCGCGCGCCGGGCCCGGCCGAAAATGATGAAGGCAGGGACCGCCTCGACCGGCGGTACATCTGCCTCGCGATGTGCCGTGATCTTAGCCCGGATTCCCGCTCACCCGCACGCGGCAGCCCTGCAAGAGGCCGTACCCACAAAGATATCCGTGGCCTCTTCCCCTGTCAAGAGACCCCGCGTCGGTGCCGGCTGGCCGGCTACTTGATGACGACCGTCGCGCCCTCGGCCTCCAGCTTTTGCTTGATCGCCTCGGCCTCCTGGCGGCTGACCTTCTCCTTGACGGGCTTCGGCGCGCCGTCCACCAGGTCCTTCGCCTCCTTGAGGCCCAGGCCTGTGAGCTCGCGCACGACCTTGATCACCTGAATCTTCTTGTCGCCGACCTTCTCGAGGATGGCGTCGAACTCGGTCTGCTCCTCCACGGCCGGCCCGGCGGCCGCCGCCGCGGCCGCGCCCGGCACCGCGGCCACCGCCACCGGCGCCGCTGCGCTCACGCCGAACTTCTCCTCGAGCGCCTTCACCAGGTCGGCGAGCTCGAGCACGGTCAATTCGCCGATCGCCTCGACGATCTCGTCCTTACTGAGCTTGGTCGGCACGTCCGTTCCCTCCTGTTCCCGGTACCGGCGCGGGCCTAGGCGGCCTCGCGCTGGCGGCGGATCTGGTCGAGCGCGTACACGAGGTTGCGCGGCAGGCCCGCGAGCGCCCCGGCCAGGCCGGCCAGCGGCGCGGCGATACCGCCCACCACGCGCGCGAGCAGCTCCGGCCGGCCGGGCAGGTCGGCCAGGGCGCGCGTGCGCGCCTCGTCGTAGAGCCGGCCATCGACGATGCTGCCTTTGATCGCAAGTTTGCGGGTCTGCCGGCTGAACTCCTGGATGATGCGCGCCGCGGCCACCGGGTCGTCGCCGGCGAACGCGGCCGCGGTCGGGCCCTCGAGCATGGTGCCCAGGTCCTCAATGCCCGCGCCGCGGCAGGCGATGGCGAGCAACCGGTTCTTCACCACGCGGTACTCGGCCCGCGCCTCGCGCAGGCGGTTGCGCAGCTGCGTGATCTCGCTCACCGTGAGTCCGCGAAAGTCGGTCAGGATGACCGCGGACGCCCCGCGCAGGCGCGCCTGCAGCCCCTCAACCGCTGCGGTCTTCTCCGGACGCGGCATGACCCGTCCTCCCACCCGTCCCTGACAACGAAAACGGACCCGCCGCAGGCAGACGGGTCCTCCCCGTGGTGCTCCTCGGCAGGCGACGTCGGTCATTATGCCCGCCGGGCGGGCACCTGCTGTCTACGGCGCGTGGCCGCGCGAAGCGGCCGGTCGTGCTATCCGGTTGTCACGCGGCGCATTGTACCACCGCGCGAGCGGGCCGTCAAACGCACTCGGTCAGGCGGTCCGGACGGGCGCCTGCGCCTTCGCCGGGTCGATGCGGACCCCGGGCCCCATGGTGGCCGCGATCGTCAACGACCGCAGGTACTGCCCCTTGGCCGCGGCCGGCCGGGCCCGCACGATGGCGTCGACCAGCGTGGTCAGGTTCTCCAGCAGCTGCTCCTCGCGAAACGTCGCCTTGCCGACCGGCACGTGGATGATCCCGGCCTTGTCCAGCCGGAACTCGATCTTGCCCGCCCGCAGCTCGCGGACCGCCCGCCCCACGTCCATGGTCACGGTGCCGGCCTTGGGGTTGGGCATCAGCCCGCGCGGCCCCAGCAGCCGGCCCAGGCGGCTCACCAGGTTCATGACGTCGGGCGTGGCCACGGCGACGTCGAACTCCATCCAGCCGCCCTGGACGCGTTCGATGAGGTCCTCGGCGCCCACGATGTCGGCGCCCGCCGCCTCGGCCTCCTTCGCCTTCTCACCCTTGGCGAAGACCGCCACGCGCACCGACCGGCCGGTGCCGTGGGGCAACACGACGGTCCCGCGCACCTGCTGGTCGGCCTGCTTGGGGTCCACACCGAGACGGATGTGGGCTTCGACGGTCTCCGGAAACCCGGCGGTGGCGGTTTCGCGAACCAACCGGACCGCCTCCTCGGGCGCATACAGCTTGCGGTGCTCCACGCGGCCGGCGGCGGCCGCGTAGCGCTTGCCGTGGCGTCTCATCGGGTCTACCCTCCTCGCGGTGCGATCGGGGCAGCGCCCCTCCCGCGTGCTAGCCGACGACCTCGATCCCCATCGAGCGGGCGGTGCCCTCGACCATGCGCATCGCGGCCTCCACGGTGGTCGCGTTGAGGTCGGGCATCTTGCGCTCGGCGATCTCCCGAACCTGCTGGCGGGTCACCCGGCCCACCTTGGTCTTGTTGGGCTCGCCGGAGCCCTTCTCGAGCCCGGCGGCCTGGCGCAGGAGCACGGAGGCTGGCGGGGTCTTGGTCACGAAGCTGAACGTGCGGTCGGCGTAGACGGTGATCTCGACCGGCACGATCGTCCCGGCCATCCGGGCCGTCCGCTCGTTATAGGCCTTGCAGAACTCCATGATGTTGACGCCGTGCTGGCCGAGCGCCGGCCCCACCGGCGGGGCGGGGGTCGCCTTGCCCGCCGGGATCTGGAGCTTGACCATCGCGACGATCTTCTTGGCCATGGGCCTCTCCTAGAGTTTCTCCACCTGCCCGAAGTCGAGCTCCACCGGCGTCTCCCGGCCGAAGATCGACACGAGCACGCGGACCTTCTCTTTCTCCATCATGATCTCGTCCACCAGGCCGGTGAAGTCCTGGAACGGCCCGGAGGTGATGCGCACCGGCGACCCCTTCTGGTAGGTGATGCGGAACTTGGGCGTCTCGTCGCGGAGCTGCCGCAGCAGCTTGCGCACCTCGCCGTCCTCGAGCGCGATCGGCTTGGCGCCCGAGCCCACGAACCCGGTGACGCCCGGGGTGTTGCGGATCACGTACCAGGCGTCGTTCTCGAGCTCGCCCCGCTCGTCCGTCCGGACCTCCACCAGGACGTAGCCCGGGAAGATCTTCCGGTCTACCTCGCGGCGCTTGCCCCCCTTGATCTCCTTCTCCTTCTCGGTGGGGATGAGCACCTGGAAGATCTTGTCCTTCATGTTCATGGAGGCGATGCGCCGCTCGAGGTTCGACTTCACCTTGGCCTCGTAGCCGGAGTAGGTGTGGATGACGAACCACTTGAGCCGCGGGTCGCGCGGCGTGGTCTCCTCGGGCTCGGCCGGCTCCTCGGGCGCCGGCGGCGGCTCGTCCGCGAAGAGCCCCTTGAGGGGATCGTTGATCTGCGCCATCGCCCTACGGCCCGCCGGGCGGCAGGAGCCAGCGCTTCACGATCACGGTGAACAGGTAGTCGAAGGCCCCGAGATAGACGGCGAGCAGCAACAGGACCACCAGCACCACCACCGACATGCGCACCAGCTCGGTGCGCGTGGGCCAGTCGACGCGTCGCAGCTCGGTCGCCACCTCCCGCAGGTATGTGACGACCCGCTCCACGACCGCCGGCATTCGCCGCGATGCCGCGGCGCGCGCGGCGCGCGGCGCGGGCCGTGCCGTGACCTTCACGTCGGTTGTCCGCGCCATGCTCGCCTCCCGGGCGGCCATCGCCCAAAAAAAAAGACCCCTCGGCGGCCCGTGCGCGCCTAGTATAGCACGGTCGCGCCCTCGGCTGTCAAACCCTGGCGCTAGGGCACGATGCGGCGGGCCGCGTCGCGGACCGCGCACTCCATCGCCAGCACCGCCGGCGCCAGGGTGTGGCAGATGAACGTGTCCTGGAACAGGTTCACCCGCGTCGTGACGTCCAGCAGACGGATGTCCACGTCCACCCGCGCCGAGATGTGTCCGAAGCCCGGCGCGGGGTCCTCGCGCTCGCGCTCGACCATCAAGAAGGTCACGCGGCCCGTGATGACCGCGTCCGCGCCCAGCGCCTGCCCGAGGGCCACCGTCCGGGTCGGGCTGATGAGTTCCCGGGCGGTCGTGCCCTGTCGGCGCATCTCCTCGGCCACGCGCGCGGGCGGGATGACCTGGAACGCCGCCCGGGCCACCAGCTCGCTCAGACGTCGGGCGCCATAGGCGGCCACGTCCCGGGAGAACGCAGCGTCGTCCGCGAACGGTGCCACCGCGATCACGCGGACCCGCGCCAGGTCCGCTCGGGCCGGCCCCGCCGCCACGCCGCCGGGCAAGAGCGCCGCCGCCAGCGCCAGCGCCGCCGTCAGCCACGCGCGCCTCATCGTGGACGCCCCCTCGCCCGCGATCAGTGGGTCCGTGCGCCTTCGAAGACGTCCACCCACGTGCGGTAGTTCCGGGCGATCTCCTCGACCGCGGCCTCGCGCGACTGCCGCCCGGCCCGCCACTCGACCAGCGCGTGCCAGAAGGTGGTGCGCCCGACCGCGAACCCGATGAACCCGGGCACGCCGGCCGCGGTGGTCAGCCACTCGTGCACCTTCTTGTCGTCTTCGCCGCGGCCGAGAATGATGCAGCCGACCGCCTCCCGGCCGCCCCGCCGGGCGGCGGCGGCCACCCGCACGCAGTCGTCCCGGCGGTCCAGTCCCTCGATCTTCCACACGTCCGGCTCCACCCCCGCGTCTTGCAGTGCGTGGATCGCCTCCACCATGAGCGCCGGCCGGATGTCGCGGTCGTAGGCCTTCTTGTCCCCACCGACACGGTCGAGTTGCGCCTTCTCCGCGGGCACCAGCAGCTCGAACATGAAGCGCCGCCCCGTGCGGCGCAGGTAGTCCGACAGCCGGCGCAGGCGGCCGGCCTGGCGTGCGTTCATCGCGGCGTCGCCGGCGGGGTTGTAGCGGACCAGCACCTTGCAGAACGTGGGGTTCATCGCCTCGATGTGGCGGTCGAACTCCTCGCCGTACTCGAAGTCGAACTCGTCCTGCCCGCTCTTCTCGGCCGGGCAGGCGGTGATGAACCCCGCTGCCGCAGCGTCGCGGAGGATCGCGGCGCCGAACTGCTCGTCCACCAGGATGCCCGAGCGGTCGCGCGGGACGCCGGCGGCGATGGCGGCCTTGAACCCGTCGTAGATCACAGCCTTCGCCGCGGCGATCTCCGCGGTCTGCTCGGCGGTGAGCGCGCCCTTCCAACCAAAAAGGCCGGTCTGGAACGACCCTCGATGGTCGAAGGGCAACACGTAGAGCGGCTTGCTGTATCCGTGCGTCATGGCCGTCCTCCGATCTCCCGGTGCCTACCCGGCTCACGATTCCGGTTCCGCGCCCGCGCGACGATCCCCTCCAGCCCGCCCGGCGCGAAGCCGCCGGTAGCGGCGGATCAGCGCGTTCGTGGAGCTGTCGTGGCCCAGCGCCGGCTCACCGGGCGCCGTCAGCTCCGGGGCGATCCGGCGGGCCAGGGCCTTGCCGAGCTCGACCCCCCACTGGTCGAACGGGTTGATGTCCCAGATCGTGGCCTGGACGAAGACGCTATGCTCGTAGAGGGCGACCAGCGCGCCCAGCGTGAAAGGATCGAGGCGCTCGGCGAGCAGCACGCTGGAGGGCCGGTTGCCGGCGAACGTCCGGTGGGCGACCAGGGCCTCGGGGGTACCCGCCGCGCGGACCTCGTCGGCCGTCTGGCCAAACGCCAGCGCCTCGGCCTGCGCCAGCATGCTGGCGATCAGCAGGTCGTGGTGCCCGGGCAGCGGGTAGGCGGACCGGGCGAACGCGATGAAGTCGCAGGGCACCAGGCGCGTCCCCTGGTGGAGGAGCTGGAAGAAGGAGTGCTGGCCGTTCGTGCCGGGCTCCCCCCACACGATGGGCCCGGTCGCGTAGGGGACCGGCGCCCCGGCGTGGGTGACCGACTTGCCGTTGCTCTCCATGCACAGCTGCTGGAGATAGGCGGGCAGCCGGCGCAGCGACTGATCGTAGGGAATCACCGCTAGCGTCTGTGCCCCCAGGAAGGTCGTGCACCAGACGGCGAGCAGCCCCGACAGGACTGGCAGGTTGCAGGCGAACGGTGCGGTCCGGAAGTGCTCGTCCATGGCGTGGAACCCGTCCAGCATCGCGCGGAAGTGCGCTGGGCCGACCGCGAGCATCACCGCGAGCCCGACCGCCGAGCCCATCGAGTAGCGGCCGCCAACCCAATCCCAGAAGCCGAAGACGCGGTCGGGCGCGATCCCGAAACGCGCCGTGGCCTCGGTGTTGGCGGAGACGGCGACGACGTGCCTGGCCACCGCGCCCGCGTCCCCGAGCCCGGCAGTCAACCAGCGCCGCGCGGTGTGCGCGTTGGTCATGGTTTCCAACGTCGTAAATGTCTTGGAGACGACGATGACCAGGGTCTCGGCGGGATCGAGGTCGCGGGTGGCCTCGGCGAAGTCCGCGCCGTCCACGTTCGAGACGAAGCGGACGGTGAGATCGCGGCGGCTGTAGGGCCGCAGGGCCTCGCACGCCATGGCCGGCCCCAGGTCGGAGCCGCCGATCCCGATGTTCACCACGTGGCGGATCGGCCGGCCAGTCCACCCCCGCCAGGCGCCGTCGCGCACCGCGTCCGCGAAGGTGGCCATCCGGTCCAAGACCGCGTGCACGTCGGGAACGACGTCGTGCCCCTCCACCATGAAGCGCCGGTTGCGCGGCGCGCGCAGCGCGACGTGCAGGGCGGCGCGGCCCTCGGTGGTGTTGACCGGCTCGCCCCGGAACATCGCGTCGATCCGGCCGCGCAGGTCGCACGCCTCGGCGAGCGCGAGCAGCCGCGCGAGCGTCTCCTGGGTGACCCGCTGCTTGGCATAGTCCAGGTAGATCCCGGCGGCCTCGGCGGCGAGCCGCTCGCCCCGGCCCGGATCCGCGGCGAACAGCGCGCGCAGGTGCAGATCGCGCACCTCGCGCGCGTGGGCGGCCAGGGCCGCCCAGGCCGGGAGCGCGGACCGCGGCGCGCCGGCCGCGGGCGGGACGCGGTCAGGATCGCGGTGCATCGGCCTCGCGCTCCTCGTGCCCGCCGAACTCGCGACGAAGCGCGGAGAGCAGACGGTTCGCGAAGTCGTCCTCGCCGCGGGAGGCGAACCGCGCGAACAGCGCCGTGGCCAGCACGGGCGCCGGGACCGACGCGTCCACGGCTGTGGCCACCGTCCACCGCCCCTCACCCGAGTCGGAGACGCGGCCGGCGAGCCCCTCCAGCTCCGGGCTGCGCGCCAGGGCCGCCGCGGTCAGGTCGAGCAGCCAGGAGGCGATGACGCTCCCGCGGCGCCACACCTCGGCGACCTCCGCCAGGTCGAGCGCGTACTGGTAGTGCTCGGGGTGGCGCAGCGGCGCGGTCTCGGCGTCCGCGGCGCGCGCGGCGCGGCCGGCGCCGGCGTGGTGCAGCAGGTTGAACCCCTCGGCGTAGGCGGCCATCAGCCCGTACTCGATGCCGTTGTGGACCATCTTCACGAAGTGCCCGGCGCCGGCGGGCCCGCAGTGCAGGTAGCCGAGGTCGGCGGTGCTGCCCCCCCGCCTCCCCGGGGTTGGGGGCGCGGCGTCGGCGCCGGGCGCGAGCTCGGCGAAGATCGGGTCGAGGCGTCGCACGGGTTCGGCCTCACCCCCGATCATCAGGCAGTAGCCTCGCTCCAGCCCCCAGACCCCGCCGCTCACCCCGACGTCGAGGTAGTACACGCCCCGCGCCCCGGCCTGCCGCGCGCGCCGGATGTCGTCGTGGTAGTGACTGTTCCCGCCGTCCACCACGACGTCGCCGGGCGCGAGCAGCGGCAGCAGCTGGCCGAGGGTGTCCTCCACGGCCGCGGCCGGAACCATGAGCCAGACCGCGCGCGGCGGCGCCAGGCGCGCCACCAGGTCGGCGAGCGAGGCGACCGTGATCATGCCGTCGCGCTCCAGCACCTCGACGCCCCGGCGGCTCCGCGAGAAGCCCACGCAGGCGCAGCCGGCACGCAGCAGGCGCCGCACCATGTTGCCGCCCATCCGTCCCAATCCCACCATGCCAAGCTGCATTCAGCGCCTCCCTCGCCCGCCCGCCCGGCCGCGCGACCGTAGTCCGGCCGCGGCCGCGGCGTCCACCATCCAGCGCACGGTGCCCCGCGCCGGCGCGATCGCCTGCGCGGGGAGGACCTCCGGCTGCCGGGGCCCGCGCAGCACGTCACGCAGCCGGCGTGCCTTCGCACCGCCGGCGACCAGGAACAGCACCTGCGAGGCGGCGTTGAGGATCACCGGCGTCAGGGTGAGGCGCGCCGGCGGCTCCGCCGGAACCCTCTGGGGCAGGACCCACCGAACCCGTTCGCGCACGGCGCTGCCGCCGGGGAAGAGCGAAGCGAGGTGCCCATCGCGGCCCATGCCCAGCAGCACGAGGTCGAAGCCTGCCCCCGGCGGCGCGTCGCGCCGCGCCCCGGGCGCGGCGAAGCGTCGGCGCAGCAGTGCCTCGTAGGCCGCGGCCGCCCGCGCGGGCCGCGCCTCGCCGCGCATCCGGTGCACCTGCGCCGGCGGCACGGGCACCGCGTCGAGCAGCGCCTCGCGCGCGGCGCGGAAGTTGCTGCGGGGATCGTCGGGCGGTACGCAGCGCTCGTCGCCCCAGAACACGTGGACGCAGCGCCAGTCGATGACCCCGGGGGGGACCGCCGCGAGCCGGCGGTAGAGCGGCCGCGGCGTGGCCCCGCCGGCCAGGGCGATGGTGAAGCAGCCCCGCGCGCGAATCGCGCGGCGGGCGAGCGCGGCGACGCGCGCGGCGGCGGCGCGGACCAGGGCGTGGCGGTCGGGCAGCACCTCCACGAGCCGGCGCGCGCGCCGCGCGCGGCTCACGTCCCGGCCACCGGCACGCCCGCCAGCTCGAAGCCACGCCGGGCCGCGCCCAGCAGCGCCACACGGGGGTTCGTGATCGCGTGCACCGGCATGCGACCGAGCAGGCCGGCGTAGCGATCCTTGCGCACGAACGCCCGCATGAAACCGCGATCGAGCGCAGGACCGATGGCGGTCACCATCCCGCCCGCGAGGTACACCCCGCCAGTGGCGAGCACCTTCAGCGCCAGGTTGCCGGCCTCGGCGCCGAGCGCATCCACGAAGAGCGCGAGCGCCGCCTGGCACAGTCGGCTCGGCGCCCGCGCGTCGCGCGCTGCCTCGATGATCGCACGCGTGCGGTCCGGCGCGGCCGCGATCGCCGCGGTGACCTCGGGGCGCTCGGGCTCCGCCCCCCGGGCCAGGAGGAAGTCGTAGACATTGGACAGGCCCAGCCCGGACGCGACGCGCTCGACGCTGACGTGCTCGATGCGCGCGCGCAGGAAGCGCAGCAGCTCGACCTGCAGCTCGTCGGCCGGCGCGAAGTCCGCGTGCCCGCCCTCGGAGGGGTGCGCCCGGTGGCGCGTCCCGTCCCAGGTGAGAAACGCCTGGCCGAGCCCGGTGCCCGGGGCGATGACCGCGAGCGCGCCGCCGGGTGCCGGCACGCCGGCATGGAGCGTGCGCACATCGTCGGGACCGAGGTGGGGAATCGCGTGGGCGACGGCCTCCAGGTCGTTCAGGAGGTCAACGGCGGCCACACCGAGCCTGGCCGCCAGCGACGCGGCGTCCACGACCCAGGGCAGGTTGGTGAGCTCGACCCGGCCGCCGACGACCGGACCGGCGACGGCGATGCAGGCACGCTCGACGCCCAGTCCGGTTCGCGCCAGAAACGCGCCCACGGCCGCCTCCAGGTCCGCGAACGCCGCGCTCGCGATCCGCTCATAGGCCACGGGCGCGCGGAGGTCGCCGCCGTCGACAAAGACGGCGAGGTCGGTCTTCGTCCCGCCGACGTCGCCGACCAGGAGCAGCATCGCGTCCCTCGCCCGACCGGCTTCCGGGCCGGCCTACGTTGCCCGGAGAAACACGCGGTGGGGAGGCCGGAGGCCTCCCCACATCTGGCAGGGGCGGAGGGATTCGAACCCCCAACACGCGGTTTTGGAGACCGCTGCTCTACCAATTGGAGCTACGCCCCTGCGGTCCGCGATCTATTATAGGCAACGATCAGGCAGGCCGCAACCGCCTCTGCGCCGCGTGGGCTACGGCGCGAAGCCGGCACCACGCAGCCTGGGCATCCCGTCGGCGTACATCTCGAAGCCGAGCACACGCGCGCTATGCGCCACGAACAGGTTTTGATGGTACAGGTAGATCACGTTGCGCCTCGCCCGAATCTTCTCCACGATCTCGGCGATCAGGCGCTTGCGCGCTTCCACGCTGGTCTCGGTGCGCTGCCGATCCAGCAGCGTGTCGATCTCCGGATCCTGGGCGTTGCCATAGTTGTCCGCTCCGCGCGAGTGGTGGAACGCGTAGAGGTTGCCATCTGGGTCGACGCGGCCGGACCATGGGGTCACCGACATCTGGAACCGGCCTGCGGTGTTGGCGGCCAGCCCCGTCGCCGCCTCGATCGGCCGAACCTGCAGCGCGAAGCCGGCGTCGCGCGTCATGGCCTGGATGAGCTCACCCATGCGGATCATGACCGGCGAGTTTGGCACGGTCAGCTCGACGGTGATCGGCGTCGGCACCCCGGCGCGCTGGACGAGCTCGCGGGCCCGTGCCACGTTGCGGCCGGGACACCGTAGGTCCTTCGGGTAGAAGGCGTTGACGGGCGCGATGGGATTACAGCCGGGCAGCTGGCGGCCGGCGAAGACAAAGCGATTGAGCCGGTCGCGGTCGATGGCCCACTCGAACGCCTCGCGGAGCAGCGGGTTGGTCATTGGGCTGTCGACGCGGCCCGGTGGCTGGCCGATGCCGCTGGCGTTCCCGATGTTGATGGAGATGGGGACGTAGCCGTTCGAGGTGACCGTCTGGACGCGCAGTCGCTCGTCGCGCTGCACGCCGGCGAAGTCCGACGCCGCGAGCCGGTCCACGACGTGCAGGTCGCCCGAGCGCAGGTTCAGCGTGCGTACGTTCTCGTCGGGAATAGGCCTGAAGACCACGCGGTCGAGGTAGACGGTACGCGCGTCGTAGTAGTGACGTGAGCGCTCGAGCACAATGCGGTCGCCAATGACCCGTTCGACAAACGAGAATGGCCCGACGCACACCGGGTTCGTCGCAAAGTTCTCCCCGAGCCGCTCGAGCTGGGTGGGCGACATGATCATCCCGGCACGGTCGCTGAGCGTCGCGACCAGAGGGGCGAGCGGCCTCGACAACGTGAGTCGGACGGCCAACGGATCGACGACCGTGACCTCGGTCACCGCGCTGAGTTCCCCGGCACGACGCGAGCCTGGCAGGGTCCGGTGCCGATCGAGCGAGATCTTGACGGCCTGCGCGTCGAACGGCGTGCCGTCGTTGAACCGGACGCCGCGCCGGAGCCGAATCGTGGCCTGCAGACCGTCGGCGGAGAACCGTGGCATCTCCGCGGCAAGCCGCGGCACGATCGTGCCGTCCGCCGACAGGTCGTAGAGCGACTCGCACATGTTGAAGAAGATCTGGCGTCCGCCGGCGGTGCCGCCGAACGTCGGATCGAGCCGGTCGGCATCCTCGAACATCGAGATCACGAGCTCGCCGCCCCGACGGGGCGTGGTCGCCGGTGCGCCCGTCGCGGAGATCGCCGTGCCGACCGCCAGTGCGGCGGCGAGCACAACGCTCAGAACCCCTCGCATGCGCCTCATCCCTCGCACCCCCTCGCGTCGTCTCACGCGCGCAGATGTCGTGCGGCCGCCGCCCGGAAAGCCGCGGCGCGCTCGCGGACACGCTCCGCCCCGTCGCGCATCGTGACCCCGGAGGTCGATCCGAGGTTTGGATCGGCCACACCGATGCCAACGGTCATGGCACGCGCGACCAGATCGTCGGTCCGCGGCAGCATCCCCCGCCGGTACTCGACCGGACGGCCGTCGTGGCAGTCGCAGTGGAATGGGCACCCCTTCATGGTGGCCGTTCGCTTGTGGAGCAGGTGCTCCATGTTGAAGTAGACGTGCCAGCCCGAGTCGGCCAGGACACGGCTGCCCAGGTCGCGGGCCACGGCGCGGGCGATCGCCTCGGTCGGAAACACCACCACCAGATGCGTCGCCAGATCGCCGTCAGGGTCGGGCAACTCTCGGAACCGGAGTCCCGGGAGATCTTCGATCAACTGGCGGAACAACCGACAGTTCGCACGTAGGTGCGTGCGGATGCGGTCGAGCTTCCGAACCTGGGCCAGGAGCACCGCGGCGTTGAGCTCGGTCATTCGGAAGTTGAGGCCCAGGAACGGACGCTGGCCGATCTCGATGCCCAGCCGCAACGGCGCGTGCCCCTGATCGTGCATGGCAAAACACCGACGATACAGGGTCTCGTCGTCGGTGAGGACCATACCGCCGTCCCCGCACGTGATCGTCTTGAAGATATTGAAGGACAGCGCCGCCGCCTCACCGATGCTGCCCACCGGCCGGCCGTGGAAGCTCGCGCCGAACGCCTGCGCGCAGTCCTCGATGAGCGCGAGGCGGTGTCGGTCGGCGATCGCGCGCAGGGCGTCGAGGCGCGCCGGGTTACCGAGCATGTGGACGGCGATGATCGCGCGCGTGCGCGGCGTGATCCGAGCCTCCACATCCGCCGGATCGAGGTTGAACGTCTCGTCGATCTCGGCGAGGACGGGGAGGGCGCCGCCGTAGACGACCGCGGAGATGCTGGCGACGTACGTGAAGCCGGGCACAATCACCTCGTCGCCGCTGCCGATCCCGAGGGCCGCGAGCGCCACGTAGAGGGCGCTGGTCCCGGAGTTGACCGCCACCGCGTGTCGCACGCCAGAGAGGCGAGCGACCTCCTGCTCGAGACGGTAGGTCTTGGCGCCGAACGCGGGGTCGTCCTCAGGGCCGTAGCGGGCCAGATGCCTGCTCTCCAACACCTCCAGGACCTCGGCGATCTCCTCGCGCCCGACGAGCTCGATCCCCGGTCCAGCCATCGGCTCCGCTCCGTGCGAACGTTTGCATGAATTGTGCCACCCCGCGGACGACGTGTCAACGGGGCGCTACACGCGCGGGCCGAACAGGTCCACGACGGCCGGCGCCGCGCCGGCCACGCGGTGCAGCCCCGCGACGCCGTGGATGTAGACCGGGTCCTCGGGCGGAAGCGGCAGGTCCGTGGGCTCGCCCAGAGCCGCGGCGCGGTATCCGGCAAGCGCCACCTCGACCGCGGTCCGGCCATCCTCGCCGGTCACCTCCAGCGGCCGCGCGCCGCGAACGGCCTCGACAAACTGGCGGAACGGCCCTGCGGAGAACGGCGGCGCCGGAGGGAACGGCACGTCGACCTCCCCCTCGGCGGTAATGAGTCGGAGCGCGTCGGGCCGCTCGTAGTTGACGGTCGTGAAGTGCCGGTAGTGATAGATCAGCCGGCCCCGTGTTCCCATGAGCCGCGTGCCACCCCATCCCAAGCCCCATGAGACGTTCACCTGGCCGAGCCCGCCACCGGGGTACTCGAGCCGGACGGTGGCGAAATCCTCGACGCGGATCGGCTCTTCCCGAATCCGCGCGATGCGGGCGTCGACGCGCCGGGGCAGCCCGTCGTGGAAGGCGTTGGTGAGGTAGATCAGGTGGAGCATGTCGAGCAAGATGCCCCCACCGCTGACGTGCGGATCGTGAAGGCGCCACCGCCCGCCGAAGTAGGGGAGCCCAAGGCAATCGATGACGCTGAACACCAGCCGGCCCAGCCGGCCGCCGGCAATGACCTCCTGCGCCGCGCGGTTCTCCGGGAACCACAGGTAGTTGTGATGCAGCGACAACAGGACCCCGGCGCGCCGCGCCGCCGCGATCATCGCGTCGGCGTCGGCCACCGAGACGGCCATTGGCTTCTCGCAGATGATGTGGCGACCGGACGCCGCGGCGTCCACGGCGATCTCACGGTGCGAGGCCGGCGGGGTCCCGATGCTCACCGCGTCGATGTCGGGCAGGTCGAGCAGGCGGCGGTGATCGGCCAGTCGCCGGCCAGGGGGCAGGCCCAGCGCGGCCCCGACGGCGTCCGCGCGCGACGGGTCGGTGTCCATGACCGCCACGACTCGCACGCCCTCGAGGGCGGCCAACGCCGGCAGGTGGAAGACTTCAACGACCTTGCCGCACCCGATCAACCCCAGCCGCACATCACCCACGCGCGGCTCCTCCGGGCCCGGGCACCGCGGTCCACGCCCCGCTGGCATGCGAGCGCATCGCGGCGTCCAGCACGCGCTGGCAGGCCGCGCCCTCGACGAAGTCGGGCGCGAACGCCCGCCCGCCCGCCGCGGCCGCGACGAAGTCGTGGATCTGGTGGACGAACGTGTGCTCCCATCCGATCGTGTGGCCCGGGGGCCACCAGGCGCGCAGGTAGGGGTGCTCGCGCTCGGTGACCAGGATACGGCGGTACCCGCGCGCCTCCGGCGCGTCGTCCTGCGTGTAGTACTCGAGCTCGTTGAACCGCTCGAGGTCGAACCGGACGCTCCCGCGCTCGCCGAATATCTCGAACCCGTTGGCGCACTTGCGCCCGGTGGCGAACCGCGTCGCCTCAAGGCTGCCGACCGCGCCGCCGATGAAACGGACCAGCACCGCGGCGCGGTCGTCCACGGTCACCGACGCGCGGCCGCCATCGGGGGCGGGCCGCTCGGCCACAAAGGTCGTGAGGTCCGAGACGACCTCGGCGATTTCGCCCACCAGGTAGCGGGCCAGGTCAATCGCGTGCGAGAGGATGTCGCCGAGCGCGCCCGAGCCTGCCTCGTCCACGCGCAGCCGCCAGGTCACCGGCAGCGACGGATCGAGGAGCCAGTCCTGGAGGTAGGTACCACGGTAGAGGCGGATGGTACCCAGCCGTCCCTCCTCGATGAGCCGGCGCGCCAGCACGACCGCGGGCACCCGTCGGTAGTTGAAGGCCACACCGTGGCAGACGCCGGCACGCGCGGCCGCCGCGGCCAGGTCGTCCGCCAGCGACGCGGTCGTCGCCAGCGGCTTCTCGCACAGCACGTGCTTGCCGGCCTCGAGTGCCGCCAGACACATCGGGTGATGGAGGTGGTTAGGCGTTCCCACGATGACGGCGTCGACGTCCGGCCGGCGCACCGCCTCGCGCCAGTCGGTCGCCCATTCCTCCCACCCCCACCGCTCGGCCATCTCGCGGGCACGCGCCTCGCGCCGGCCGATCAACACGCGCTTGACCGGGCGGACCGGGAGGTCGGGAAAGAACGCGGCCGCATCGTGGAGCGCGTGGCTGTGCGCCGTGCCCATGAACGCGGTCCCGATCATCGCGAAGCGCATGGCGGCCTCTGCGGGCTACACGCCCAGCCGCTCGCGCAGGTACGCGCGGCTCCGGCGGGCGCTGCCCAGGGTGTCGGTCTCGGCGTCAACCACCCGATCCTGCTCCACGATGATCCACCCTTCGTAGGCGGCCTCGCGCAGCGCGCCGAGGAGCGCGGCCAGGTCCAGCGAACCGCGGCCGAGCTCGACGAACACGTCCTGCTGGGCGGCGCCCACGTAGGTCTGGCCGGCCGCCAGGAGTGTGCCCAGGCGCGGCAGGTCGATGTCCTTGAGGTGCACGTAGCCGATCCGCGCGGCGTAGCGCCGCGTCACCTCCAGCGGATCCCCGCCGCCGAATGCCACGTGCCCGGTGTCGAGGCAGAACTTCACCAGGTGCGGGTCGGTGCGCTCGAGGAGGGTCGCGATCTCGGTCGGGTTCTCGATATAGGTCCCGCCGTGTGAGTGGAAGCAGGGCACGAGGCCGTAGTCGAACCGACAGATCTGCGCGAGCTGCTCGAGCCGTCGGGTGTAGCCCGCCCACTCCCCCGCACGAAGCCCGCGCACCGCGGTCAGCGCGGGGCGACCCGCGACCTCGTAGCGCGAGGGGTCGCCCGCATCGGCCAGGAGGATGTGCCCGGCGCCCAGGCGCCGGAGGAGCTCCGCGGTCGCGCGCACGCTCGCCTCGCCCTGCGCGTAGGCGCCGGGGTCGCGCAAGGCGAGCGGGACAAACGCGGCGGCCAGCGCCAGCCCGCGCCGCGACAGCGCCGAGGCCAGCTCGCCGGGATCGGTGGGCAAGAACCCCCATGGGCCGAGCTCCGTGCCCTCGTACCCGGCAGCCTGCATCTCGTCGAGGACACGGTCAACGGGCAACTGCGGTCCCCACCCGGGGATTTCACAGACCCCCCAGCTGATCGGGGCCGTGCCGATGCGGACGGTCATCCCCCTGCCTCCCCGATCGCCCGACGGCGGCCGGCGTTGCAATCGATTGCACCATTCGGCGACCGGCGGACGGCCCCCTGCGCCTAGCGACGGCGGGCGGTGCTCTCGCGAACAACGAGCTGGACGGGAAGCGTGATCGAGCGCGGCATCTGTGCCCGCTCCAGCGCGCTGCGCAGCATCCCGACCGCCAGCCGCCCCATCTCCTCCGATCGCTGGGCGACCGTGGTCAACGCCGGATTCGAGAGGGCCGCGAACGGGATGTCGTCGAACCCGGCGACCGCGATGTCGCCGGGGACGCGGACGCCGAGGGTGCGTAACGCCGCGATCGTGCGCAGCGCCAGCTTGTCGTCGTAGCACAGCACCGCGTCCGGACGGTCACGGGCGATCAGCCCGGCGAGCGCGCTCTCCGAGCGCCACCCCTCGCCGCCGTACTCGATCAGCCGGCTGCCCGGGACCGCTCTCCGCAGCGCCCGGGCCGCGGCGTCGCGCCGTGTCAGGTCCGAGGCGGACGGCCTGCCGTGCGCGTAGCCGATGCGCCGACGGCCGCCCTCGACCAGGTGACGAACGAGGGCGTCAATGCCGCTGAGGTCGTCGGAGCGGATGCACCCGGTCGCCAGGTCGCTCGCGTAGCCCGCGAGCGCGACGTGTTCGCCGTTGATGAACACCACCGGGGCCGGCCGAACGGTGGCGCGCACCCGCGCCTGCGGGAGGACGCTGCCCATGAGTGCCACGCCGTCGGCACGGTGCGCGAGGAAGAGCGCGATGGCGCGTCGCTCCCGCTGTGGGTCGGCGAAGCCGTTCGCCATGATGACCGTGTAGCCGGCCTCGGCGGCGGCCTGCTCGAACCCGGTCACCACCTGCCCGTGGACCGGGTCGGTCACATCGGGGATCATCAGGCCGAACGTGCGCGTCGTACGCGTGACGAGGCTCCGGGCGGCCTGATTGGGGACGTACCCGAGGCGCGCCGCCACGCGCGCGACGCGGCGCCGCGTGGCCGCGCTGATGACCGGCGCGTCCTGGAGCGCCCGCGAGACGGTCGACGGGGACACGCCGACGGCCCTCGCGACGTCCTCGATCGTCACGCGTCGGCGAGGCACGGACGCATTGTAGCAGCGGGATCGCACGGCCGGGAAGGGCCGCCCCCGGCGCGGGGCGAACCACTGCGCGCAGGACCCTCGAGGTCACAACCGCGCCCATGCCTGACACTGCGCAGCTGCTCGTGCGTCCCGCGCTGCCTCCCGGCACCCCGGGGCTCGTCACCCGCGTGACCGCCGCGGACGCCGGCTGGGAGCTGCTCGGCATGGAGGTCCGGCGGCTCGCGGACGGTGACACGTGGGAGCACGAGACCGGCGACTGCGAGGCCGCGCTCGTGGTCCTCGGCGGCCGCTGCGCGGTGCGCTCGTCGCGCGGCTCCTGGCCGACGATCGGTCGCCGGCCGCACGTCTTCGCGGGCCTGCCGTACGCGCTCTACCTGCCGCGGCGCACCGCGTTCACCCTCCGGGCGGTGGGCGCGGTCGAGGTGGCGCACGCGTGGGCCCCGACCGACGCGGCGCATCTGGCGCGTCTGATCACCCCGGCCGAGACGGAGATCGAGATCCGCGGCGGGAACAACGCCACCCGCCAGATCACCAACATCATCCCGCCGGGGTTCGACTGCGACCGGCTGGTCTGCGTCGAGGTCTACACGCCGGGCGGCAACTGGAGCAGCTACCCGCCGCACAAGCACGACGTCCACCGCACCGACGCGGCGGGCCGGGTGGTCGAGGCCGACCTGGAGGAGTTCTACTACTACAAGTTCGACCGGCCGACCGGGTTCGCGGTGCAACGGATCTACACGACCGACGGCTCGCTCGACGTCACGGTCACCGCCCGTACCGACGACATCGTCCTGGTGCCCGAGGGCTACCATCCGGTCTCGGCGGCGTACGGGTACACCTGCTACTACCTGAACTTCCTGGCGGGGTCGGCGCAGTCGCTGGCCAACAGCGAGGATGTGGCGCACGCCTGGGTCAAGGGCACGTGGACGGCCCGCGACCCCCGCGTTCCGGTCGTTACGATGGAGATGGAGTCCGAGGCGGGAGGCTCCCGATGACGACGCGACGGCTCACGATGGCCCAGGCGCTGGTCGCCTTCCTCGCGCAGCAGGAGGTCGAGCGCGACGGCCGTCGCCATCGCTTCTTCGCCGGGGTGTGGGGCATCTTCGGCCACGGGAACGTGGCCGGGGTCGGCCAGGCGCTCCAGCAGCAGACGGCGCTCCCCTACTACCAGCCGCGCAACGAGCAGGCCATGGTGCACACCGCCGCGGCGTTCGCGAAGGCATCGCGGCGGCTGCGCACGTTCGCGTGCACGACCTCGATCGGGCCGGGCGCGACCAACATGCTGACCGCGGCCGCGGGCGCGACCATCAACCGGCTGCCCGTGCTGCTCCTCCCCGGCGACATCTTCGCCCGCCGCAACGTCGCGCCGGTGCTGCAGCAGCTCGAGGCGCCGTGGTCGCACGACGCCTCGGTGAACGACTGCTTCAAGCCGGTCTCCCGCTACTGGGATCGCATCAACCGCCCGGACCAGCTTCCCACCGCCCTCGAGGCCGCGATGCGCGTGCTCACCTCGCCCGCGGAGACCGGCGCCGTGACGCTCGCGCTACCGCAGGACGTGCAGGCGGAGGCGTGGGACTACCCGGCGCGCCTCTTCGAACCCCGCGTGTGGACGGTGGCGCGCCCCCCGGCCGACCGCGACGCGCTGCGCGCGGCGGCCGCCGTGCTCCGCAACTCGCAGCGCCCCCTGATCGTGGCGGGTGGCGGCGTGCTGTACAGCGAGGCGGAGGAGGCACTCGCGCGGCTGACCGCCCGGACCGGCATCCCCGTGGGCGAGACGCAGGCGGGCAAGGGCTCGCTCCCCTACAACCACCCGCAGAATCTCGGCGCGATCGGGGTTACGGGCACGCCCGGCGCCAACCTCGCCGCGCGCGCGGCCGACCTGGTGGTGGCCGTCGGCACCCGGCTCGGCGACTTCGCGACCGCGTCCACCACCGCCTTCGCGCATCCGGACGTGCGGTTCGTGGCGGTCAACGTCGCGCCGATGGACGCCGCGAAGTACGGCGCCATCCCGTTGGTGGCCGACGCGCGCGTCACCCTCGACGAGCTGGCGGAGGCGCTCGTGGGCTGGCGCGTGGACGAGGCGTACGCGGCGCAGATCGCCCAGTGGCGCGCGGCGTGGGACGCCGAGGTGGACCGGCTGTTCGCGATCCGGCACGGCCCGCCGCTGAGCCAGGCCGAGGTCATCGGCGCGGTGTGGGAGGCGACGCGGCCGCAGGACGTGGTGGTCTGCGCCGCGGGCAGCCTGCCAGGCGACCTGCACAAACTGTGGCGCACGCGCCAGGCGGGGGGGTATCACCTCGAATACGGCTACTCCTGCATGGGCTACGAGATCGCGGGGGGCCTCGGCGTCAAGATGGCCGACCCCGCGCGCGATGTCTACGTGATGGTGGGCGACGGGTCGTACCTCATGATGCCCTCGGAGATCACCACCGCGATCCAGGAGGGCATCAAAGTCACGATCGTGCTGCTGGACAACCACGGGTTCGGGAGCATCCGCGGGCTCTCGCAGGCGGTGGGCTCGGGCGGCTTCGGCACCGAGTACCGGTTCCGCGACCCCCGCAGCGGCCTCCACCAGGGCGCCGTGCTCCCGATCGACTTTGCGGCTAACGCGGAAAGCCTGGGTGCCCGGGCGATCCGCGCGCGCACGCACGACGAGCTGCGCCGCGCCCTGGAGGAGAGCCGGCGGGAGTCGCGCACGACCGTGATCGTCGTCGAGACCGACATCGACCACCGCGTGCCGGGCTACGAGTCGTGGTGGGACGTGCCGGTCGCCGAGGTTTCGGAGATGGAGCCGGTACGCGCCGCGCGCGCCGCGTACGACCAGGCGGTGCGGCGAGAGCGGGTCTAGGCTCGCGGGTCCAACGCGTCGCGCAACCCGTCGCCCAACAGGTTGAAGGACAGGGTCGCGAGGACGATCGCCAGCCCCGGGAACACGGCCAGCCACGGCATCTGCGCCATGAAAGGCTGCGCGGCCGTGAGCATCACCCCCCACGACGGGGTCGGTGGCTGCACCCCCAGGCCAAGGAACGACAGACTGGACTCCGCCAGGATCGCGATCGGCAGGATCACGGTCACCTGCACGATCAGGGAGTTCGTCATGTTCGGCAACAGGTGTCGGAGCAGGATCGTGCGGTCGGGAGCGCCGGCGGCCACCGCGGCCTCGACATAGGACTCCTCGCGCAGGCTCAGCGTCTCGGCGCGCGCCACGCGCACGATCTTCGGAATCTGCACAATGCCGATCGCGAGCGAGGCGTTCGCCAGCGACGGGCCCAGGATTGCCGCGAGGCCGACCGCGATGATCAGATACGGAAACGCCAGCAGCGTATCGACCAGGCGCATGGTGACGAGATCCCACCAGCCGCCGTAGTAGCCGGCCACGAGCCCGACCGGCACCGAGACGACGAACGCGAGCCCGGTGGCGAGCACCCCCGCCTGCATGGAGGCCCGTGCTCCCCAGATGACGCGACTGAGGACGTCGCGGCCCAACTCGTCGGTCCCGAGCGGATGCCCGGGCGTGAACGGCGGGGCCAGCACGGCGTCCTCGTCGCTCGCGGCGGGATCGTACGGCGCAAGGCGCGGCGCGAGGAGCGCGGCCAGCACCACGACAAGCGCGCACACCGCGCCGCCGACCGCGGGCAGGCGCCGTACGAACCGCCGGACGGCGCGGCGGCGATGCGGTCTCGCCGACGCGGCCGCCACGGTCTCAGGCGAAACGGATGCGCGGGTCGAGCCGCGCGTAGATCGCGTCCACCAGCAGGTTGACACCGATGTAGGCGACGGCCGACACGAGGGCCACCCCTTGGATGATCGGGAAGTCGCGCGTGACCACGGCGTCGACGATGAGCTTGCCGAAGCCCGGGATGAGGAAGATCTGCTCGGTGATCACCGAGCCCGAGATCAGGACGCCGAGCTCCAGACCGAGCACGGTGACGACCGTGATGAGGCTGTTGCGGAGCGCGTGGCGCATGACGACAGCGGTGGACGGGAGGCCTTTGGCGCGCGCCGTGCGAACGTAGTCGGAGCGGAGCGCCTCCAGCATGGCGGACCGAGTCTGGCGCATCACCCAGGCCGCGAAGCCGCTGCCCAGCACGAACGCCGGCAGCATCATGCGGCGAAGGTTCTCAACCGGATCGACCAACAGGGGAACATAGCCGGATGCGGGCAACCACTTGAGCGTCGAGGCGAACACCAGGATGAGCACCAACCCGATCCAGAACGGCGGGACGGAGAGTCCGAACAGCCCAATACCGTTCATGATGTAATCGACCGGGCGGCCCCGACACGTCGCGGCCAGCACCCCAGTGGGCACGCCCAGCGCGATCGTGATCGCCGTGGCGAGGATGGCAAGCTCGAGGGTGATGGGAAGCCGGCGCACAATCATCTCGGCCACCGGCAGTCCGGTACGGATCGACCGCCCGAGGTCGCCCCGCACGGCCAGGGCCGCCCAGCGCGCGTACTGGACTGGCACGGGGCGGTCCAGACCGTACTTCGCCCGGATGACCGCGTTGACCGTGGGGTCGTGGCCTTCCCCCGAGAGGGCAATGGCCGGATCACCGGGCAGGCTCCGGGCGCCGGCAAAGACGACGAGGCTGGCCAGCAGCAGGGCCAGCATCGCGGTCATAATCCGTCGGAGCAGAAAGGACAACTACCGGGTCTCGCGGTGGGTGGTGTGCTTGCGGCACCACTTGCAGTATTTGGTCATCTCCAGGCGGTCGGGGTCGTTCTTCTTGTTCTTCGTCGTCGTGTAGTTGCGCCGCTTGCAGGTGGCACAGGCGAGCGTCACGATGTCGCGCGGCATGGCCTAGGCCACCACCTTCGTGACGACGCCGGCCCCCACCGTCCGGCCCCCCTCCCGGATCGCGAACCGCAGCCCCTCCTCCAACGCCACCGGCGTGATCA
>JAVHMA010000033.1 GCA_031081715.1 Armatimonadota bacterium
ATCCGCGATCGAGCAAGGGTCGTCCTCCTGACTTGTGAGGGCCACGGGTCGTGGCGCGCGATGTCGTCCTATCTGTCGGCCGGGCGCCGCAGCGAGCGCTCGGCGGCCAGCACGAGGTCGATCACATCCGCCGCCGACAGCAGCGTGACGGTCGGGGCCGGGGCGGGCGAGGCAGCCGGCGTTGCACCCACCGGAACCGGGGCCGCCGCGGGCACCGGGGCCGGCGGGGCGACGGGCTGCGAGCGCACCCCCACGTGCGATGCCGCTTCCGACCGCAGGGCAGGCGCCGGCGCAGGGGCCGGCGGGCGGGCCGGGGCCACGGCGCGCACGATCACCGGCTCCACGGGCGCCGCGGGCTCGGGGACGGTGACGAGCTGGAGCAGGGCGCCGGTCCGGTCAGGCAGGGCGACGATGACCGGCGCCTCGGTCTGCGCCGACAGCGGCGCATGTCCTGGGAACTCGACCACAGCCACTGCCGCCGCCACGGCGATGCCGAGCGCGACCACGGCCCACGGCCGGGCCGGCGCTTGGCGTGTCGTCCCCACCTCGCGCGCGCGCCGGAGCTCGGCCTGCGCGAGCAGCAGCGTCAGCGTCCCGTGGACAAGATCGCCGTCCTGGATCTGGCGCCGGGCCCGCACCACCCAGTCTTCGGCGAAGCCGATACGCTCGGCGAGCGTCGTCCGACGTGCGTCCATGCAGGTTCCCCCCAGCCGCGGCTTCAGTATCTAGTATCCTCACGCGCCCTGCGGCTGGTGCATGCCCTCGATCCCCAGCAACGCCCGCAGGCGGTCGGTGGCCTGTTTCTGCAGCCGGTAGAAGTGCGACAGGCTGATCTGCAGCTCGCCGGCGATCTCGCGCGGTGGCTGCGCTCCCACCACGGCGCGGAGCACGGCCCGCTCACGCGGCGGTAGGCGCTCGATGGTCTGTAGCACGTGCCGCAGCAACGCGCGGTCCTCGATGCCGGCGAGCGCCGAGGTTGCCGCCGGGTCGGCCAGGGCGGCGAGCGGCCCGTGGTCCTCGCCGGCCGCGAGCGTCTGGTCCAGCGACACCTCCACCCGCACGCGGTCGAGCGCGTTCAGCACCCGGCCGCGGATGCGGTAGGAGGCGAACGTGGAGAACCGCACGCCCCGGTCGGGGTCGAAGCGCTCCACCGACTCGATGAGCCCGACGGCACCCTCCTGGATCAGGTCCATGAGCAGCCCGTCGGGCGGCCGCAGCGACATGACGACCTTGAAGACGAGCGGCTGGTAGGCCTCGATCAGCCGCAGGCGGCCCGCGGCATCGCCCCGGTGCCGGTAGGCACGCCACAGCGCGCGCTCTTCGTCCGGCGCCAGGAGCTCGACGCGCTGGAGCTCCCGCAGATAGTCCTCGAACATGCCCCTGCCACCTTCCGGCGAGATGCGGGCCCAACGCGTGAGCCCTTCGACCCGAGGACCTGAAGTCCTGTCCCCGTCAAAACCGCGCCTGGTACCAGAGGATCGCCTCGCGGTGCCCGAACTGGTTTGCGCGCAGCGCGAGCTCCCACCCGCGGGCGAACCGGTACTCCAGCGCCCACAGCCACTGCTGCTGCGCCTCGAACGTGACGGTCGCCGAGAGATACAGGTTCGAGAACAGCAGCTTCCCCAGGCGGAGCCGCAGGGGTTGCTCGAAATCGTACTCCACCGAGAGCTCCGTCAGGCCGATCGCGCGGCTGATCGCCAGGGTGACCGGGGCGAACAGCCGCCGCGTGAGCTCCGCGCGCAGCGCCGCGGAGAAGTCGCCGGCCGCCAGGTGGGCGAGCCCCGCCCGCTGGCCGAGCAGGGCCAGAATCTGCTCGCGGGGAAGCGGCGGGTCCGATTCGAGCTCAGGGGGCTCCAACGCGTCGGGCGCCACGCCGCGGACGGTGGCGATGATGCGTGTCGGACCCACCTGCGTCCTCGCCCTCGCGAACACGCGCGGCCGCACGCCGAGCGGCGCCTGGAAGGTCGCGATGCCCTCGAGCAGCTCGAAGGGGTTGCCCGCGACCGTCACGGTGCCGCGCGTCGCCGCGACCGTGCCTTCCAGCGTCGGTGCCGCCAGGGTGCCGCCGAGCAGCAGGGAGCCCTCGGGCTCGAGGCCGAACCGCAGCCCACCCGCCTGTACCGCCAGGTCCCGGCCGACGTCGATCCGCAGGCCGGCGAGCGCCAGTGGGAAGCGGGGCGCGCCCCCGTTTGCGGCGCCGGCGACGACCACGGTCCCCTCCGAGAGCGCGACGCGGCCGTCCAGCGCCAGCGGCCGCCGGACATCGCCGGTCGAACCCCAGAGCCGCACCGAGCCGTTGACCACCGCGTCGGCAACTGGCGGGGTGACGAGCCGCACCCGCTCGGCGGTGAGCACGGCCGGCGCGTCCTGGGCGATCGCGAGTCCGACGCCCGCCGCCGACGCCGAGACCCGCGCAGCCCCGGTCAGGCGCAGCGTGCCGCCGCCGAGCCGCGCCGACGCCTCGGCGGCCCGCACGGTGTTCTCTTCGAAACGCAGGTCGAGCCGGAGGCCCTCGATCGGCGTGGCGAGCCCGCGCAGGCGCACCAGGCCGTCACGCACGGCCAGCCCGCCAGACAACCGCGGCACCGCCGGGGTCCCGTTGATGCGCAGTTCGCCCTCCACGGCCCCGCGCGCCTCGTCCACCCCGGCCCACAGCAGCCGGAGCAGGCCCAGGTTGACGTCCAGCAGGACCACGCGCAGCTCCACGGGCGCGCGATCGTCGAGGCGCCGCAACGCCGGGTTGAACGGTACGCTCCCCGAGATCCGGAGCCGGTTGCTGTCCTGGACGAGGACCGCCTGCGAGATCTGCAGCAGCCCGTCGCGGTAGAAGCCGCCGGCGACCAGCGAGTCGAACGTCATCCCCTCGATCCCGCCGCGGGCGACCTCGACATCGAAGCCGATCTCCGGCGCGCCAAGCGGGCCGCGGAGCTGCATCGTGAAGCTTCCGCGACCGACGAGCGGACGCCGCCCGCGGAAGACGGGACGCACCAAGTCGAGGTCCAGGTCCGTCCCGCTGACCTCGATCTCACTCGCCCCGCGCAGGTCGAACCGCCCGGTCGCGGCGATCCGGCCCTGCTGGGGACGCAGCTCCAAATCCTCGATGGTCACGCTGCCGTTCCGCATGACCAGATCCACGTGGCCGTCGGTGATGAGGTGCTCGCCGAAGCGGCCGTCGCGCAGCCGGAGATCCAGGCGGGCCTCCGGGTTGGCGAGCGGGCCGGAGACACTCGCCACGCCGGTGACGACACCGTCCAGCGGGAGGTCGATCCGGCCGCCGCCCAGGGCCAGCAGCGTGCTCAACCGGCCGTCCTGCACGGTGGCCTGCAGGGTGGCCCGGGGGCCGGGCGACAGCGCGAGGTCCCCGGCGATCTCGTAGCGCTCGGTGCCCACGGCCAGCACGAGCGGCCGCACCTGCAGCGTCCCCGCGGTCCACGCGATCGCGCCCCGCGCGTGGTCGAAGCGTCGGCCGTTCAGCGTGAGGTTCGCCGAGGCCGCTTCCGCGGTGAGCGACGGCGCGGCCAGCGGACCCGTAATCCGGCCGGTCGCGTCCACGGTGCCGGCAACCGACGCGCCCAGCGGCGCGAGCGCGACGTCGCGCAGGTCGAACCCTGTGGTCGCCAGGTCGAGCGCCAACCCGGTGAGGCGATCGAAGGTCCCAGCCACATGCACGACCGACGATCCGAGATGGACGCGGCCGCCGGAGACGGCGAGCCGGCGGCCGTCCCAGTGGAACGCGGCGGAGGCCTCGGGCACGCGCTGCCCGAGGACACGGCCGCCCGCCAGCGACAGCGAGCCGGAGGCCGACGGTCGTGCGATCGTGCCGTCGATCCGCACCTCTCCGTCCAGACGACCGGCCAGGTCCACGGTGACACCGAGCGCCTGCGCCAGCGTGGCGGCCGAGGCGCGCGTTGCGCTCACGTCGAGCCCGAGCCGGCCGGCGCCGGCCCACTCCATGCTGCCGGCCGCCCGGTACCAGGTGTAGCCGTCGCGGGCGCGCGCGTCGGAGAGCACCACGGATCCGGCGCGCGCGACCAGCCGTGTCGCCAGCGACTCGAACGACAGCGGACCGAGCCGTCCTCGACCGAGCTGCAGCGCGCCCGCGACCTCGGGCGCGCGGATCGACCCGCCGATGGTGCCGATGAAGTCGGCGCGCCCCTTCGCGGGAATGGCGCCCGCGGGAATCGGGAGTGTGCTCACCTCGGGCGTCGTCGCTTGCACGCGGAGCGCCAGGCCGCCGGCGGGCGCGATCTGCCCGCTGACCCCGATCCAGGTGCCCTGACGGCGAGCCTGCACGGCGTCGAGGGTGAGGCGGCCGCGCTCGAACCGCAGGCCACCCTCGACGGTGTCGAACCGGAAGTCGGCGACCGCCGGATCGGTGACCACGCCGGCGCCGGCCGCACGCACACCGGTGCGGTCCGCGAAGGCCGCGAACGATCCGGTCGCGGTGCCGGCGGCCGCCGGGGCGGCCGGTGCCCACCGCCGCAGCGAGCCGACCTCGGCGTCGCGCACCGCCAGGGCCAGGAAGTACCGGGCGTCGGCCGGGCTGAGCAGCACGTCGCCGGCGACGACGCCGCCCGCGGCGTGGCCGCGGGCACCGGTGAGCGCGAACAGGCCGCCCGCGAACGCCACGTCGCCGGAGGCGGCCTGGAACACTTGCCCATCGAAGACCCCGCGCGCGCCCTCGATCCGGCCCGCGACCCGCGGCGCGCCCGCGGCGCCCACGATGCGGACCTCGCCGCGTGCCGTACCAGCCAAGCGGGTGGCGACCGACGGCGCGAAGATGCGGCTGAGCGCGCGAAGGTCGGCCCCCGACGACCGCACGGCGAGATCCACATGCGGCTCGCCGTAGAAGCTCGCCTCGCCGCGCACCTCAACCGGCGAGCCGTTCACCCGGCCGCGCAGGCCGGCCGTGCGGATCCAGCGGTCGGTGATCTCGAGGGCCCCTGAGACGTCGCGTAGCACGACCGCGCGATCCGGAACCACCGCGGCGGCGCCGCGCAGCGTTACGCGGCCAGAGACGTCGGTCGCGGTCCCCAGCCCGGCCGGGGCGTGGAGCACGTGCACCGCGGCGTCGGCCTCGCCGGCCGTGATCCGGAAAGCGGGCGTCGTCAGCAGGTAGGGGCCCCAGGCGTCGGCGCGCAGGCGCGATGCCCGCACGTCGAGGTCGAGCACGCGCGTGGTGGTCGTGTAGGCGCCGTCGAGGCGCCCGGGCGAGCGCTCCCCACCGCGTTCCTCGACGAACGACGCCCGAAGCGCCAGGCGCGGGGCGCGCGCGAAGTCGGCCGTGCCGTTGACATCGCTAAAGCGGGCCTCGAAGACGCCCGGCGCGATCCGCGCCCGGTCGATCAGGCGGACCGTGCCGTCGAGGACGTGGATGCGACCGTGGAACGCGCCGCGGCCCTCCCCGTCACCGACCGGCAGCAGCTCGCTCAGGTTCCACGTCCCGTCGGCCTCGTGCAGGACCTCGATGGCCAAGCCCTCGAGCACGATCACCGAGATGCTCGGCAGCGGCCCGCGGCCGGCCAGCAGACCCCGGATCAACGCGCCGGGATCGACCTGCACGGTGACCCGCCGCACCGCGAGCGGGGAGGACCGCCCGGGCCGGGCCGGGGCGATCGTGACGTCCTCCATCACGATGCCGCGCCACGGGTCGCCGGAGATCTGGCCGACCCGCACCTCCCGGCGGAACGCCGCGGACAGGGCCGAGGTCGCGATCTCGCGGGCGCGGTCCCCGAGCGACACCGCGGCCCAGGCGGCGGCCGCCGCCGGCACCGCAAGCGCGACGGCCACTGGCAACAGGCCGACCGCAGCCCTGCGACGTCCCCGCACCGCGGCCCCCGTCCCGAACCTATCGCGGGTCCACGACGACGGGGACCGCGATCCGGCCCCGCACGACCCACGGGGTGATGCTTCGGCTGCGCGCGCCCTGCTCTGGTGCGTCCGCCGCGACCGCGGGGGCGCGGGCCGCTCCGGGGACGAGCTCGACGACCAGGTCGGTGTTGCGGTCGCGCTCGGCGAACCGCGCGAGCTGCGCGGCGGCCGACGGCGCGGGCGGCTCGACCGGCTCGGCGAGCAGCAACGCCGGCAACCCCTGCTCCGGCGTCGGACGGCCGCCCGCGCGGACCACGACCGTCGCCCCGCCCAGCGGGAACCCGTCGGGCACGACGAGCTCGACGGTGCGCACGACGGCGTCGCCCTGGAACGGGCGCAGCGTGATCCGCACGGGCAGCGCCTCGCCGCGCCGGACGCGCGGCGGGACGCCGGCGGCGTCCGTGATGGTCGCGGTCTGGCGACCGGCCTCGACCTCGACCTCCACCGTCACGTCCACCGGCCCCGTGGCCACAAACTCGTTCGCGAAGAGCAGGCGCAGCGCCTCGGGCAGCTCGAGGAGCGCCGCGCTGCCGATGTCGCGGCCGTGGTAGAAGGCGTTCTCGCGCACGACCGGGCCGTCGAGTCCGCGGCCGCGGAGCGCCAGGCGGACGCGCGCCGTGCCCTCGCCCACGCGGTCCAGCGCTCGGTCCACCGCGCTCATCGCCGATGCCAGCACGAGCAGCGGCCCCAGCGTGCGGTCGCGGACCACCTGTGTGCCCAGCCGCGTCGTGCGGCCCCGGTCGCGGTCGGTGACCTGTACCCGCACGCCGACCATGGGTGGCAGCGGGCCGATGCGGCCGCCGATGCCGGCGCGGCGATCCTCCGTGACGGTCCCGACCGCGGCGCCCGCCGAGCCGACCTTGAACGGAAAGGCGGTGCTGCGGACCACGTCGTGGATCACGGCCGGCGTGAGCAGGAAGCTCGCCGGGCCGCGGTTGAGGAAGGGATGGCCGAAGGCCACGAGCGCGTCGCCCCGCCGGTACGTCAGCGTGCCGATCGACACCGCGTTCAGGTCGCCGCGCGCCAGCTGCACGCCCACCGCGCTCCCGGGGACGAGCGGCGGCCGCGCGTCGCCGGCGGCGCCGGTCGCGCCCTCGACCGTCACCAGCCCCAGCGGCGCCAGCTCGTCGCGCAGCAGTTGCGCGGCTCGCGTGCCCGCCGCCGACAAGAGCAGCGGCCGGGCGACGGGGAGCGCCGGCAGCACGTGGGGGGGCAGGCGGCGCGCCGCCGAGGCGTCGGCCGGAAACGCGATCTCTGTGAAGACCCGATCGTCCAACACCACAGGCCGCGCGAGTCGACGCAGGGGGCGCGCCGGCGCCGGATCCGGTGCGTGGCCCCGCGTCGCCGGCAGCGCTCGCAGCATTGCCTCGATGGGCGTGACCAGTCCGACCGTGTGGTCGGCGAAGCTCCAGCCGAACCCGATCGCGCCCAGCAGCCGGCCGCCGACGAACACCGGGCTGCCGCTCATGCCGGCCGCGATGCCGCCCGTGCGCCGGATCAGCGGCCCCGACGCGCGGACCAGGAGCAGGTCGCCCGAGGGTCCGGCGCCGGGCACGATCGCCAGCACCTCCACGTCGAAGGTCTCGACCGTGGTGCCGCGCACGACCGTACGCGCCTGCCCGCGCAGGCCCGGCCGCACCTCGGACAGCGGCAGGAACTCGCCGGAGGGCGCCGCGACGGCGGCGGGCGCGAGCGACAGCACGGCGAGGAGGGCGAGCCGGGCGAGCCGGAGGTTGACGCGAGGGGCGGCCGCCATCGTCACGATCAGCGGATCAGGATGGGCAGCCGTTCCACGCCCTGGATGACCCACTCGGTGCGGGCGGTGCGGGCCGCCGGCACGTCGAAGCGCGTGAAGTCAAGCCCGGTGGCGGGCAGGCCGAACGGCTGGATGCGGACGAGCAGGTCGGTATTCTTGGCGAAGTTCTCGAACAGCCGCAGCGCGGTCTCCAGATTGTCCACGCCCCACGGCGTCGGCTCCACGGCGAGCGCCTGGCCGAGCTGGGCCTGCACCGGGACACTGGGCGCGTCGACCCCGGCGGAGCGCACCACCAGGAACGCCGGCCCGCGTGGGAAGTCGCGCGGGACTGGCACCTCTACGACGCGGACCTCCGGGCGCTCGGCCAGGTAGGGCTGCAGGGTCACCCGCACCCGGAGGGTGCCCCCGGGCGCGACCTCGCGCGCGTCGGTCTGGACCTCCACGATGGAGGCGGTGTTGCGCTTCCTGGTGAGCACGACCTCCACGGTCAGGTCCACCGGCTCGAGGGTGCGCAGGTCGTTGTAGAACGCGAGCTCCATGGCGTCGACGATGTCGAGCACCGACGCGGTGGCGACGTCCTGGGTGCTGAAGAACGTGTTCTCCCGTACGATCGGCCGCGGGAGCCCCTTGGCGCGCAGGGTCAGCTTCGTAATCGCGGTTCCCTCGCCCCCGGCCTGGTTCCGCGCGCGCTCGACGGCCGAGAGCGCGACGAGCGGCGCGAACAGGCGCGCCATGTCGCGCCGGCGCACGATCTGCGTGCCGACCTCGGTGCGGGTGCCGGCGTCCTGGTCGGTCACCACCACGCGCACGTTGAACAGCCGCGGGTAGCGGCCGAGCGTGCCGGCGACCGCGCCGGGCCGGTCCTGGTCGATGACGCCGATGATGGCGCCTAGATTGCCGACCTTGAAGTTCCGCGGGAGCGCGCGGACGACGGTGACGACCTCGGAGGCGGTCATGATGTACTCGACGTCGCCGGCGTTCTCCCACGGGTGCCCGCACGCCAGGAGGCGGTCGCCCACGCGAGTGGTCACCGTGCAGATGCCGCCGAACTCGATGTCGCCCCGGACGTCTTGGATGCCGATCGAGCTCCCCGCGACGATCGGCTCGGCCGCGAAGTCACCGCGACCGCCGTACCCCTGCAGCAGCTCGAACCCGCGGGGCTCGACCAGGTCCGAGAGGATGCGGTAGGCGCGGGGGCTGAGGCCCCGGGCGTAGACCGCCACCGCAGGTGCCGCGACCGCGACGCCAGGGAGCCGGGCGGCCAGGCGCGCGGCGGCGCCGGCGGTGGGCGCGATGGCCACGCTGCCGTAGCGGCGACCGGCGAGCGCGAACGGGCGCGTGGCGTGGTAGATCGCCGGTCGGAGCGTCGCGCCGGTCGGGCGGCGGTCCAGGACCTTGAGCATGTCCTGGATCGGCGTCACGAGCGCGATGTCGCTGCTCGGCACGCGCCACACGAAGCCCGCGGAGTGCGCGCCGATGAGCCGACCGTTGATGTACATGGGACTGCCGCTCATCCCCGCCGCGGTGCCGCCGGTGCGCTCCATCAGCGGCCCGGAGACGCGGACCATGATCAGCCGGTCCACACCGACCGGCCCGCCGCCGGTCTGGAGGATATCCATGACCTCGAAGGCGTAGTCTTGCGGCCGCTGTCCAAAGACGACCGTCCGGCCGACCCCGCGCATCCCTGGCCGGATCTCCGAGAGCCGCATGATCGCCAGGCTGGAGGGCGGCGCGCCTGCGGCGGGCACCCCCAGGGGAATCGCCAGGACGAGCAGCAGGCCGAAGGTCACCGCGAGGCGCTTCACCACATCGACTCCTTTCCCGGATCACCGGGTCCCGGCGAGAGAAGCGCGACGGAGCGTTCCCGTCGCGCTTCTCTCGATACGTCCGGCGTGCAGCGAGGGGACGCCGCGCGCTACCTGGGCTCGAGCCGGGCGACCACGACGCCGAGCTCGCGGATCACCGTGCCCGGCCGCACCAGGACCTCGACGACGCGCCCGTCCACCGGCGCGCGGGCGGCGACGCCCCGCCCGGTCTGCGTCCTGACGTAGACCAGCGGGTCACCCTCCCGGACGTCGTCGCCGATCGCGGCGAGCCCGTCGGGGAGCACCTCCCCGCGGAGCGTGGCCTTCACCTCAACGGCCTGGCGGGGCGCCGCGTCGGCGGCCCCAACGAGGGAAGCGCCGACCAGGACGAGCCCCAGACAGGCAGCGGTCGTCGCGCGCATGGCACGTCACCTCATTATAGCATACGGGGCCGCGCGACCCGGGGTTCGGCCTACGGCGCGAACTCGTCGGGCGGCGCCGCGGCGAAGCCGAACCACCGCCGCAGCGCGCCGACGATGCGCCGCCCGGCCTGGCCATCGCCGTAGGGGTTGCGCACCGCGGCCATCGCATCGCGGGCCGCGGCGTCGGCCAGCAGGCGCGCGGCGCGCTCGGTGATGCGCGCGCGCGAGGTGCCCACGAGCTCGACAGTGCCGGCGGCCACGCCCTCGGGTCGCTCGGTGACCTCGCGGAGCACCAGCACCGGTGTGCCCAGCGCGGGCGCCTCCTCCTGGAGCCCGCCCGAGTCGGTCAAAATCAGGTAGGCGCGCGCCATCAGACGCACGAAGGGGCCGTAGTCAGGCGGGGCGATCAGGTGTGCGCGGGGGTGGCCACCGAGGATGTCGTCGGCGACGCGCCGCACGGCCGGATTCGGATGCACGGAGAACACGACCACCACATCGGGGAACCGCTCGAGCAGGTCGAGCAGGGCCAGGTAGACCTGGCGGAGCGGCTCGCCCCAGTTCTCGCGGCGGTGGGTCGTCACCAGCAGCATGCGACGGCCGTCCAGCGGCGGCAGGCCGGGTGGGGGGGCCACGTCGGGCCGGCGCGCCACGTCGAGCAGGGCGTCGATGACCGTGTTGCCGGTGACGACGACCCGCTCCGGCGGGGTGCCCTCGCGCAGCAGGTTGTCGCGCGCCCACGGCGTCGGCGCGAAGTGCAGGTCGGCCAGCACCGAGGTCAGGCGGCGGTTCATCTCCTCCGGATAGGGCTGGTATTTGTCATGGGTGCGCAGCCCGGCCTCGACGTGGCCCACCGGGATGCGGTGGTAGAACGCGGCGAGCGCGCCGAGCATCGTGGAGGCCGCGTCGCCTTGCACGAGCACCATCGCGGGCCGCAGCTCCCGGAGCACGGGGTCGAGGCCCGCGAGCGCGCGCGTCGCGATGTCGAACAGCGACTGTTCGGGCAGCATGATGTCCAGGTCACGGTCGGGCGTGATGTCGAACAGCCGCAGCACCTGGTCGAGCATTTCGCGGTGCTGCGCGGTGACCACGACCAGTGGCCGGAACTCCGCGCTCTCGCGCAGCCGCGCGACCACCGGCGCCATCTTCACCGCCTCCGGCCGGGTGCCGAAGACGGTCATGACTGGCAGGCGGTCGCTCACCGGGCAAGCAGCCCCATACGCTGCGCACCGATCAGCAGCACGGCCGCGATGACGCCGAGGGTGACCACCGCGGCCGGCCGGTTCACCCCGGCCAGCGCCAGCGCGCCGAGCCCGAGCACCGCGCTCACCATATAAAGGAGGATCACGGTCTGCCGCTGGGTAAGCCCCCGGTCGAGCAGGCGGTGGTGCAGGTGGCCCCGGTCGGGCAGGTAGATCGGGCGGCCGCCGCGCCACCGCCGCCAGATGGCCCAGGCGGTATCCGCGATCGGCACGCCCATCGCCAGGATCGGCACGACCAGGGAGATCGCGGTGTAGGACTTGTACAGCCCCATCACCGACAGCCCGCCGAGCACGTAGCCGAGGAACATCGAGCCCGAGTCGCCCATGAAGATGCGGGCCGGGTTGAAGTTGTGACGCAAAAACCCGAGTGAGGCGCCCACCATGGCCGCGGCCAGCGTGGTCGCGGCCACGTCGCCCTTCGCCCCGGCGGTGAGCCAGAGCGTCGTGCCCGCGATCGCGGTGATCCCGGCGGCTAGCCCGTCCAGCCCGTCGATGAAGTTGATGACGTTGACCACGGCGACGACCCAGACCACCGTCGCCACCGCCCCCCAGGGACCGAGCGCAATGACCTTGCCCGTGAGCGGGTGCGTGACGAACTGCGTGGCGAGCCCGAACGGGATGAGGATCGTGGCCGAGGCGACCATCGCCAGGAACTTGAGCCCGGGCGCCAGACCCCGGATGTCGTCGTAGACGCCGACGGCCGCGATGCACGTGCCCCCGAGCAGGATCCCGAGCACGGCGGCGTCGGTGCGCGGCGCGATGGGGATGCGCACGAACGTCTCGGTCGCGGTCGCCACCACGTCGATCGGCCGCGTCACCACCATCGCCACCAGCCCGGCGGCGACGAAGCCCAGGTAGATCGCCACGCCGCCGAGCCGCGGTGTCGGCCGCGTGTTGACGCGCCGGCCACCCGGGTAGTCGATCGCGCCCAGCCGCCGGGCGGCGCGGCGCACCGCCGGCGTCAGCCCGTTGGTCACCAGGAAGGCGACGAGGACGACCGCGAGCGAGACCGGCAGCGACACGGCGGCTACGAGGTCACGCTGAACAGCGTGCTCACCGAGCGGTCCTCGTGGATGCGGCGGATCGCCTCGGCGAGCAGCGGCGCGATCGAGACGATGCGCACCTTGTCGATACGCTTCGCCTCGGAGACCGGTACCGTGTTGGTCACGACGATCTCGCGGATCGGGCTGGCCGCCAGCCGCTCGATCGCCGGACCCGACAGGATCGGGTGCGCACAGCAGGCGTAGACCCCCTCCACCCCTCGTGCCAGCAGCGCCGCCGCGGCGGCGGTGAGCGTGCCGGCGGTGTCCACGATGTCGTCCACCAGGATCGCGGTCCGCCGGTAGACCTTGCCGATGACGTGGGTGATCTCCTTGACCTGGTTGGGACGGTCGCGCCGCTTGTCGATGATCGCGATCGGCGCGCGCAGCTCCGCGGCGAACTCGCGCGCCCGGCCCGTGCCGCCGATGTCCGGAGAGACCACCACCACGTTGCGCAATCCCTTGTCGCGGAAGTAGGCACCGAGCATGGGGCGCGACGGTAGGTGATCGAGCGGAATGTCGAAGAACCCCCAGATCTGCCCGGCGTGCAGATCCACGGTCAGGATGCGGTCTGCGCCGGCCGCGGTGAGCAGGTTCGCGACGAGCTTCGAGGTGATCGGCTCGCGGGGCCGGGTCTTGCGGTCCTGCCGCGCGTACCCGAAGTAGGGGATGACCGCGGTGACGCGGCCCGCCGAGGCGCGCCGCAAGGCGTCGAGGATTACCAGCAGCTCGATCAGGTGCTCGTTCACCGGCGGCCCGGTGGGTTGGATCACGAAGACATCTTCGCCCCGCACGCTCTCGGCGATGCGGACGCTGACCTCGCCGTCGGCGTAGCGGAAGGTCTCCATCTCACCCAGCGGCAACCCCAGCCCCTCGGCCACCTCTTCGGCGAGCCCGGGGTTGGCGGACCCGGTGAAGATCTTCAGGCGGAACGACATCGACGCGGACCGGTCAGGACGTCGGCTCGGAGGCGGGGACCTCGTCCGGCGCGACGTGCCGGATGACGCGCGCGGGCGCACCGACCGCCACGCCCCCGGCCGGGACGTCGCGCCGGACGACGGCGCCCGCCCCGGTCACCGCCCCACGGCCGACGCGCACCGGCGCGATCAGCATCGTGTCGCTCCCGATGAACGCGCCGTCCTCGATGACGGTCGGGTGCTTGGCGCGGCCGTCGAAGTTGCACGTGACCGTGCCGGCGCCGATGTTGACGCGCGCGCCGACCGTCGCGTCGCCGAGGTAGCTCATGTGGTGCACCTTGGTGTGGTCGCCCACCGTGGCGTTCTTGAGCTCGGCGAAGTTGCCGATCTCGACACCGCGGCCGAGCCGGACGCCGGGCCGCAGGTGGCTGTAGGGACCGATGCGCGTGCCGTCGCCCACCCGGCTTGCGGTGACCGTGGAGGCGACGATCGTGACGCGATCGCCCACCTCCGCGTCCACGAGCCGCGCCTGCGGGCCGATGGCGCAGGCCTCGCCGACCACCGTGCGGCCCTCCAGGGACGTCCCCGGGTGCAGCACCGTGTCGCGGCCGACCCGCACGCCCGCGTGGACGTACGTCGCGCCGGGGTCCACCACCGTCACCCCACCGGCCATCAGGCGGTCGAGGAGGGCGGCCCGCATCGCGGCCTCCGCCCGTGCCAGCTCGGCCCGACTGTTGATGCCGGTCGCCTCCTGACTGTCGGCGACCACCAGCGCGGCCACCGTGTGGCCGCGGTCGAGCAGGGCCGCGATCGCGTCCGTCAGGTAGTACTCGCCCTGGGCGTTCGCCGGCTGCAGCGCCCCGACCGCGTCGCGCAGCGCGCCCGCCTCGATCGCGTACATGCCCGCGTTGATCTCGCGCACCTCGCGCTCCTCGGGCGAGGCGTCGGTGTCCTCCACGATGCGCCGGACGTTGCCGTGCCCGTCCCGGATCACGCGGCCGTAGCCGCGGGGGTCGTCGCGCACGTCGGTCAGGATGGTCGCCGCGGCGCCCTGCTCGCGATGCTGCGCGAGCAGCGCGCGGATCGTCTCCGCGCGGAGGAAGGGCACGTCGCCGTAGACGATGAGCACCGTGCCGCCGAAGGCCTCGAGCTGAGGCAGGGCCTGCATGACGGCGTGCCCGGTGCCGAGCTGCTCGGCCTGCACCGCGTACCGCACGCCGTCACCCAGCACCCCGCGCACGGCGTCCACCCCGTGCCCGACCACGACCACCGGGGAGGGGATGCCGACCTCGGCCAGGGTCTCGAGCACGTAGGCGATCATGGGCCGGCCGCAGATCGGGTGCAGCACCTTCGGCATGGCCGACGCCATCCGGGTCCCCTTGCCCGCGGCGAGCACCACCGCCTCAACCTCACGCATCAGTCCACTCCACGACCGCCAGCGTTCCAAGCGTGGGAGTTCTGTCCGGGTCGAGGGAATCCTCCGGTTCGGGCAGGAGCGCGACCCCGGTCGCGTGCAACAGGAGAGGGTGCCCGCGCCGCATGCCGCGCTCCTGATCGCCTCCGGGCTGCTCGGCTTGGCCGCCGGCGGGGAGGCGCTCGTCCGCGGCGCCGCGCGCCTGGCTGCCGCCGCCGGCGTCGCGCCCCTGGTCATCGGTCTCACCGTCGTGGCCTACGGCACCAGCGCGCCCGAGCTGGCGGTGAACGTGCGCTCCGCGCTCGACGGACAGGCCGACATCGCGCTCGGCAACGTGGTCGGCAGCAACATCTTCAACGTGCTGGTGATCCTGGGCACCTCGGCGTTGATCGCGCCGCTCGCGGTCGCCGCGCGACTGATCCGGCTCGAGGTGCCGCTGGTCATCGTCGTCTCGGGCGCGGTCTATGTGATGGGGCTCGACGGCCGGATCGGCCGGCTGGACGGTGCGCTGCTGGTCGCCGGCGCGGCGGCCTATACGGCGTACGCGGCCGCATCCGCGCGCCGTGAGAGTCCGTTCGTGCAAGAACAGTACGCGCGGGAGTTCGGGCGCCGCGCGCGCCGCCCCTGGGCGTGGACGGGCGACCTGGCGCTGATCGCGGCGGGGCTGGCCCTGCTCGTGGTCGGCGCCCGATGGCTGGTGGAGGGCGGCGTGGCCGTGGCGCGGGCGGTCGGGGTCAGCGAGCTGGTGGTCGGCCTGACGATCGTGGCGGCCGGGACGTCGCTCCCGGAGGTGGCGGCCTCGGTTGTCGCCACCCTGCGGGGGGAACGCGACATCGCGGTCGGCAACGTCGTGGGAAGCAACCTGTGCAACCTGCTGGTGGTGCTGGGCGCCTCCGCGACTCTGGCGCCGGCGGGCGTGGCCGTCGCGCCCGCCGCGATGGGGTTCGACATCCCGGTCATGATCGCCGCTGCGGTCGCCTGCCTGCCGATCTTCGTCACCGGCCGCCTGATCGCGCGCTGGGAAGGCGCGCTGTGCTTGGCCTACTACGGTGCCTACGTCGCCTACCTCGTGCTCGACGCCGCCGGGCACGACGCGCTGCCCGCGTTCAGCGGGGTGATGCTCGCCTTCGTGCTGCCGCTCACCGCCGTGACGCTGGTGGCGCTCGCCGCGCGCGACCGGTGGGCCGCGACCGGCGCGACGGGGGACGCGCACCGCGACCCGCCTAGCGGCCGTCGGTGAGGAACATCAGATCCACGTAGCACCACATCCAGTCGTCGCCGGGCTCGAGCGAGGCGACGATGGGATGGCCCGTGGCCCGATAGTGCTTCGTCGCGTGCCGGTTCTTGGAGGCGTCGCAGCACCCGACGTGCCCGCAGGTACGGCAGACGCGCAGGTGGACCCAGGGATCGCCCAGCCGCAGGCACTCCTCGCAGCCGGCAGACCGCGGCGCGACGTCGCGGATTTGCCGGCGGTGGCTGCATGTGCGGTTGAGCTCGATCATCACCGCGGTGCGCTTCGCCGGCGCGCGCGAAGGCCCCTCCGCGCCCCGCCGGTGGGGGCTGTTACGCACCCACAAGCTTCACAGCGACCTCTACGTCGGGCGCCTCGAGGGGTCGGCGGCGACCATCGCCGCCGACGCACAGGTCCGCAGGATGTATCTGGGGCAGGCCGGATAGCCCGCGCGGCGAAGCAACCGACCATGCGCCTCGACGACCTGCCGCGGGTCGTGCTGGCCCACCTGCCCACGCCGCTGGAGTTCGCCGAGCGGCTCACGCGCGCGCTCGGCGGGCCGCGGCTGTTCATCAAGCGCGACGACTGCACCGGGCTCGCCGGCGGCGGCAACAAGGCGCGCAAGCTCGAGTTCCTCGTCGGCGATGCCCTGGCGCAGGGCGCGGATGTCCTGGTCACCGAGGGCGGCGCGCAGTCGAATCACTGCCGGCAGGCCGCCGCGGCCGCGGCGAAAACCGGGCTGGACTGCGTCCTCGTCCTCAGCCCCTCGCAGGCGCCGGGATTCACCGGCAATCTGCTGCTGGACCACCTCCTGGGCGCGCGCGTCGTCACGGTCGAGCGCGCCGCGGATCGCGCGCTGGCGATGGCGCAGGTCGCGCGCGAGCTGCGCGAGGCCGGCCGCCGGCCCTACGTCATCCCCACAGGCGGGTCCACGGGCATCGGCGCCCTCGGCTATGTCGCGGCCTGGCGGGAGCTGGAGGAACAATCCCGCTCCCTGGGCGTCGCGTTCGACGCCGTCGTCTTCTGCTCGGGCAGCGGCGGCACCCACGGCGGCCTCGTCGCGGGCGCGAAGCTGTTCGAGAGCGCGACCCGGGTGGTCGGCATCAGCGACGGCGCCCCGCGGGCCGAGCTGCTGGAGATGGTGCTCCGCGTCGCGTGCGAGACCGCCGCGGTGCTCGGCGCGCCGCTCGTGTTCTCCGCCGACGAGATCGCCATCCACGACGAGTACGCGCCCGAGGGCTACGGCGCCCCGAGCGCCGCCATGGTCGAGGCCGTGCGGCTGGTCGCCCGCACCGAAGGCCTGCTGCTCGACCCGGTCTACACCGGCAAGGCGATGGCGGGCCTGATCGGCCTGATCCGGACGGGCCGCCTCACACCCGATCACACGGTCGTGTTCCTCCACACGGGCGGCACGCCGGCGCTGTTCGCCTACGCCGAGACCTTCGCGGGCACGGTCGAGCCGGGTGCGCCGTGGCGCGCATGACCGGCGGCGAGGCGCTGGTGGCCTCGCTCGTCCGCGAGGGCGTGCGCGTGATCTTCGGCGTGCCCGGCGTCCAGCTCTACGGCACCCTGGCCGCGTTGCGCGACGAGCCGCGCATCCGCTTCATCGCCACACGGCACGAGCAGGCCGCGGCCTACATGGCCGACGGCTACGCGCGGGCCGGCGGCGGCATCGGCGTCGGGCTGGTGGTTCCGGGCCCGGGCCTCCTCAACACGCTGGCCGGCCTCAGCACGGCGTACGCGGCCTCGTCACCGGTCCTGATGATCGCCGGCCAGATCCCGCGCGCGGCGATCGGCAAGGGCTTTGGCCTCCTCCACGAGGTGATCGACCAGCTCGACGCGGTCGCGCCCGTCACCAAGTGGCGCCGACGCGTCCTCGACGTCGCGTCCATCCCCGAGGCCGTGCGCGAGGCGATGCGGCAGCTCCGCACCGGGCGGCCGCGACCCGTCGAGATCGAGATCCCCCCCGACACCATGGAGGAAGAAGGGGACGCGGTGCTGCTCGACCCAGCGCCGGCGGCGCGGCCGGCGGCCGACCCCGCCGCGGTGGACGCCGCCGCGGCGCTGCTGGCCGGCGCGGCGCGGCCCGTGATCTACGCTGGAGGCGGGGTGCACGCCTCTGGCGCGCACGAGGCGTTGGCCGCAGTCGCGGAGTTCCTCCAGGCCGGCGTCGTCCAGTCGCCAGAGGGCAAAGGCGCGATCAGCGACCACCATCCGCTGTCCCTCGGAGCGGCGGTCTGGCCCGGCAGCCCGCTCCGCGAGCACCTGGATCAGGCCGACGTCGTGCTGGCCGTGGGCACGCGCCTGGCCGTGGGTCTCGACCCCGCGCAGCAGGTCGTCCACATCGACATCGACCCGGACGAGATCGGCCGGGCACACCCCAGGACGCTTGGCCTCGCCGGCGACGCGCGCTCGACGCTGCTCGCCCTGCTCGCGGCCCTGCGCGCCCGCGCCGAGCCGCGGGCGTCTGGCGAGCGCGAGCTCGCGACGCTCCGCTCGCGCGCCGCCTCCACCGGCGTGCTCGAACCACAGGCCTCGATCCTGCGCAGCCTGCGCGCGGGGACACCGGAGGATGCGATCGTCGTGGTGGACATGACCCAGATCGGCTACTATGCCCGGCCGTTCTGGCCGGTCTATGCCCCCCGGACCTACCTCACGCCGTCGTACTCCGGGAACCTCGGCTTCGCGTTCCCCACGGCGCTCGGTGCGAAGGTGGCGCGCCCCGATCGGCCGGTGGTCGCGGTGGTCGGCGACGGCGGGTTCTTGTTCAACGCGCAGGAGCTCGCCACGGCCGTGCAGCACCGCATCAACGTCGTCGTCGCGCTGTTCAACGACCACGCCTACGGCAACGTCGCGCGCGACATGGACGAGTCGTGGGGCGGGACGATCGGCACCGACCTCCACAACCCGGACTTCATGACACTCGCCCAGGCGTTCGGCGCCGCGGGCCTGCGCGCCCGGGACCCCACCGAGGTCGGCGCCCTGGTGCGGCAGGCGCTCACGCTCGACCGGCCCGCCATCGTCGAGGTGCCGGTCGGCCGTATGAGCGAACCGCCCTACCGCACCCCGCGGCAGGCGCCGGCGCCCCGCCGCCGTCGGTGACCCCGACCGTCTAGACCTCCCACCAGCGCGCCACCGTGGCGTCGAGCGTGGCGGCGCCGCGAAAGCGGGCCTCGACCTGGCCGACGGCGCGCGCAGCTTCCTCGGGCGTGGGCACGACCTCGACGCACGGGATCGCAAACGCGTATACCGAGAGCGCGCCGGTCGGCAGGATCACGTCCAGCGGCACGATCTCGTAGTGACGGTGCACGAGCACGGCCTGGTAGACGACGCGGTAGGTTGCCGGATCGTAGGCCGGCGAGCCGGCGGCGGGGTCCACCGGAGCCCCGGTGCCGCCGCCCGCCGCGAGCCCCAGCGCCTGCGCCGCCTCGATCACGGCGCCCCACAGACCGCGCAGCACCTGGGGCGGCGCGTCTTCGGCCTCGCGCGCATGGAGCGGCTGCGCCGCGCGCCGCTCGCGCTCGGCCTCCAGGTGCGCGCGGACCTCGCGCGACGGCACGGGCACCACGAAGCGACACGAGGGCGCGGACAGGTGGGGTTCCGCCGCATCGTCGGCGCGGCGCGCGAGCTCGATGAAGCGGTGGCCGACGAAGGGCGTCTCGCCAATCAGCACGTCGCCCGGCCCGGTGCGCGCCGCCCAGCGCGCGATTGCCTCGCGGGCCCACAGGCCGGCGGCGACGCGGACGACCGCGTGCGAGATGCCGTCGCGCACCGGATAGCGGCGCCCGGCCTCGCTGGCCTCGATGGCCGGCCGCGCGACGTCCCACTGCAGCAGGTGCACGGTGCGGCCGCGGGCATGCGCGAGGTGCGCGAGCTGGTGGGTGAGCAGGCTCTTGCCGGTGCCGGGCAGGCCGGCGAAGAACACCATGCGCGATGCGGCGAGGCGCTCGAGCTGCGCGAACAGGCCGGGGTCGGCGTGGGCCACCACGCCGATGGGATCGGCCGTGACCCTCTCCTCACCAGCGCCACCGGTCGCCACGGGGGTACCCGCTACCCCGCGGGCGCGCCGCTCCGGCGCGTGGTCCGGACCAGTACGGCGACGAACCCCGCGGCGCCGACGGCGGCAACGGCGACGCGCCCGTAGCCGCCTGCGCCCGTCGTCGCCATGTACAGCGCCGCGGCCCCGCGCCACATGTCCAGCGGCGCGAGATCGCGGCCCCACAGTCCGCGCACCGCGGCGACGAGCAGGACGGTGGCTGCGAGGAGATTGCTCTGGACCGTAAAGAGGCTGACGAAGTTGGCGACGCTGGGCGTCCGCCCAAGCTGCACGCCGAGGGCCACAAACGTCAGCAGGGCAAAGGCCAGACGCAGTACGCTGTGGGTCCCCCCGGAGGTCATGGGGCCAATGTACGACGCCGCGCGCCTGTTCCCCCTGCCGTGACCAACACAGATACCGGGTCCCGAGCGAATGCCCGTCCTTATGCGGCACACGGCGGGACGCTCTCGCCCCGGCCCGGCTAGCGACGCCCGCCCGGCCACACAAGGATCGGCATGTTGACCACGATCGCCGACCGCTCCAGGTCCACGGCACCGTCGCGGGTCGCGCGCTCGACCTCCGCCGCTGACCTGAGCACGCGCGCGCGCTGCCCCTCTCGCCACCCGACGAGCACGACCCGCCGCAGCGGCGTGTAGCCCGGGTCTCCGGGCACCGAGTCGAACACATCGGGCTGGAAGCCCATCGGGCCGTCACCGCGCACGCCGCTCCGGAAGACGAACACCGTGCCGAGCAGCCGATCTGGAACCTCCCCGAGGCTCGGCACGAGCAGCACCTTCGGTCCCATCATCCGCGTCAGCATTTCCGCGACCCGGGCATCGGAGGCCTCGGTGTGGATGAACCAGACCTCGCCGCCCTTCGCGTACCCGCGCACCGGCGGCGCGAGGTTGCCAGGCTGACCGGCAGACTGTCCCATGCCCGTCATCTGCCCCATGGCTTCCGGATGTACGGGAAAGTATCGGGCGAAGACGTTCGCGCCCGCCGCCAGCACGACCAGCCACAGGCCGACGCCGATCATGATCCGGCCGCCCCACCGCTTCACGACCACGGTGCCGACGTCCGCCATGCGCGTGACGACCCCCTGCGCGCCCGCGACCGCGGCGCCTAGAGTGAACATCAGGACCACCAGCGCCAGCCCCGCGAGCCCGAACGCCACGAGCGCCGCCTGCGAGCCGCCCATCGCCAGCGCGTGCCCGGCCAGACCGGCCAGGATCGGCCCCGTTCAGCCGAACCCCGCGACGAGGTAGGCGAAGCCGAAAAGCGCGAACCCCGCCGCCGGTGCGCGGCGCCGCAGGAGCGCCTGTACGCGCAGCAGAGGCTGAACCACGCCTGCGACGCCACCGAAGGGCGAGGGGAGACGCCTGAGCTGGACCAGCCCCAGGACGACGAGCACGAGCCCTGCGGCGAAGCGGATGAGGCGCCCCGTGGAGCTGGTAAAGGTGACCTGCTCCACCAGCGCGCGCCCGCCCGCGGCGATCGCCGTAGCGGTGAGCGCCACGAACACCGCGGCCCCCGCAGAGAGCGCCGCGGCGTAGGTCAAAGCCCGAGGCCAAACGGCGCGGCCGGGACCGCCAGACTCGCGGATCAGCAGTGTGGCCAGCAGGGGAAACGAGCAAGGCGAGAAGAACGCCGCCGCTCCCGCGGCCACCGACAGTAGCGCAAGCCCGGCCGCGTCCACGGCAGGCAGGTCGAACCGCGGATACAGCAGGTACGCCGAGTAGCCACCGATCCCGGCGAGGACCACAGCAACGACCAGGACGCCGTACCGGGCGTCCGGACGAAGCAGGCTCATGCGAGCACCCTACCCCTTCCAGTGGGCTGGAAGGTCAAGAGGGGCGCGTACTAGCCGGCGGAGACTCCCAGCTCAATGATCCCGCAGATGCAGCCATCGGCGCCGACGCGGGCCGGCGCGCGACGCCGGAGCGCGATCAACGCCTCGCGCCGGGCCGCGAGCGACCTCATCTGGGCGTCGAGCATCGCGAGCTTGCGGTCGAGCACGGCGACGACGCGGTCGCAGGGTGGCGTGCCGGCATCGTGGAGGTCCAGCACCTCGCGAATCTCCGCCAGCGAGAGACCGAGTGCCTTCGCGCGCGCGATGAACGCGAGGCGCTCCTCGTCGGCCGAACCGTAGAGGCGGTAGCCGGCCGGCGTGCGCGGAGGAGGCGGCAGGAGGCCGAGGGATTCGTAGTAGCGGATAGTCTTGGGGCTGAGGCCCGCGCGGGCGGCGAGCTCACCGATGCGCAGTGTCATGGATCAAGGGCTCGCGGGGTGCGTCACGTCGAACCACTTGCTCGTCGAGAAACGTGGCTGGGGGGCCAGGACTCGAACCTGGACTCGCTGCTCCAAAGGCAGCTGGCCTTCCATTAGCCGACCCCCCAACGACGAGCGAGGACTTGAATCCAGCCCGCGATCCGGTGATTGAGCAGGGTGCGCCGCCGGACCGTCACCTGACATCGTACCATAATACGCGCTTCCCACGTTCTTCCTCCCCGGTGACGGGTTGTGGCGCTTCAACCGAACCGGCACGTCGAGCGCCGCGAGCTCAACGCGCTCCACTCCGTGAAGCACCGCGCCGTGGATGGGTTGGCTTGCGGGGGACGCCGGCGCTACGCCAGCGCGATCAGCTCGACCTCGATCAGCGCGTCGCGCGGCAGCCGTGCCACCTGCACCGTCGAGCGCGCCGGCGGCAGCTCGCGGAAGGCGCTCGCGTACTCCTCGTTCATCGCGCCGAAGTCGTTCATGTCCTTCAGGAAGATCGTGGTCTTCACCACGCGGTCCATCGACGAGCCCGCGGCCTCGAGCACCGCGGCCAGGTTCTTCAGCACCTGCCGCGTCTGCGTCTTGATGTCGTCGCCGACGAGCTGACCGGTGGCCGGGTCAAGCGGAATCTGGCCGGCCAGGAAGAGCATCCCGCCGGCGCGGATCGCCTGGGAGTACGGGCCGATCGGGAGCGGGGCCCGCTCGGTGCGGATGACGTCCTTCGCCATGGAAGCCTCCTTGCGGCGTGTCTGCCTACAAGGAGTTTCCCAGCAGGCGGCGCAACTCCTCGCGCAGCCGGGCGGGCGCGCGCTCCCCGCGGCACTTCGCCTGGATGATCTGCCGCAGCCGCACCTCGAAGTCGGCGTGGTGCTTACAGCCCAGGCAGTGCGCGATATGCGCCCGCAGGTGGCGGTACTCCGTCTCCTCGACCTCGCCGTCGAGGTAGGCCCACAGCCGCTCCAGCAGCGCGTTGCAGTCGATATCCGTCATCGCGAGGGCGCCGCCCGCTCGCCGTTCGCGTAGCCGGCGCGCCGAGCGTAGTCCCACAGCAACCGCTGCAGGTGCCGGCGGCCGCGATAGAGCCGCGACATCACGGTCCCGATCGGGATGCCCAGGATCTCGGCGATCTCCTTGTAGGAGAACTCCTGCAGGTCGGCCAGGATCACCGCGGCGCGGAACGGCTCGGGGACCTGCTCGAGCGCCGCCTTCACGTCGGCGTCCATGATCTTCGAGAGGAGGACCTCCTCCGGGTCGCCGACGCGCCGGTACTCGTCGCTCTCGTGGGCCTTGGCGTAGAGGTAGAAGTCGCCCACGTCCTCGTGGTCCACCGTGTCGGGTTGCCGCGAGGCCCGGCGGTAGCTGTCGATGTAGGCGTTCATCAGGATCTTGTAGAGCCAGGCGCGCGCGTTCGTCCCCTCCTGGAAGGTGCGGAACGACCGCCAGGCCTTGAGGAAGGTGTCCTGCACGAGGTCTTCCGCGGCCGCCCGGTTGCGCGTCAGGCGCAGCGCGGTGCCGTAGAGGCCGTCGAGGTGCTCGCCGACCAGCGCCTCGAAGCGGTCCCGCTCCTCCTGGGAGGCTGTCAGTTCCGGGTTGACGCTCACCGTACAGGCACCCATGCGCACCCCCGGCCAACGGGCCGGGGCGTGCGGACTATTCCCACGCCGGCCGCCGGCCTAGCGGCGGCCCGCGGGTTGACGCCGGGGCTGGAGGTCGGCCAGCGTGAGCCGGTCCAGCACGCCCTCGGCTGCGGCCTGGATGGCCTGCCACACGGGCCGGAGCCCGCACCCGTGAACGTGCACGCAGTCGGGATCGTCGGTTTCCACGCACCACCACGGCGACGTGGTCCCCTCGAGCACCCCGAACGCCTCGCGCAAACTGATCTGCTCTGGCGGCCGTGCGAGCGTGTGCCCGCCGGCGGGCCCGCGCTTGCTCGTCACGAGCCCGGCCTGCCGCAACGAGGCCATCAACTGGTTGAGGTAGGGCTCCGGCAGGCCCTGGCGCTGCGCGATCGCATGCGTCTGCACCGGACCCTCGCCGTAGTGGCGGGCCAGATCGATCAGCGCTCGGAGACCGTACTCGGCCCGCGTCGAGACCTTCATACCGTGACCAGCTCCTCTTCGGCCACCTGCCCGTCCCTGATGCGAAACGCCCGCACCTCGGCGGCGTCCGGGGGCGCCTCGGCGCCGCGCAGCGACACGATGACGTAAACCGCGTCCGGGTAGTACGCCTTGGCCACGTCGGTCCTGGACGGGTACGCGGGCGACTGCGTGTGCGAGTGGTAGATGCCGAGCAGCTCAAGCCCCTCGGCGTCGATGGCGCGGAACAGCCGCAGTTGCTCGGCCGGGTCGAGCCGATACGTGTAGGGGCTGCGATCCGCGTTCTCGCCGCGATAGAGGCGCTCGACACGCGTGCCGCGGCCCGCCAGCAGGCCGCAGCACTCGTTGGGGAACTCCGCCCGCGCGTGCTCGACCATGGCCTCCACCAGGGCCCGCGGCAATTCTAGACCCATTTACTCAAGTATAGCACGTATCGCACACCTGGGCCGGCCCGGCGGCCGCCTGTGGCTAGACCCTCGCGGCCCGCCACACCGGCGTGGACAGGTAACGGGCCCCGGAGTCCGGGAAGATGACCACCACCACGCCCTCGGCGAGGTCCCGGGCGACGGTCAGCGCCGCGGCCAGCGCCGCGCCCGAGGACGGTCCGGCGAAGATCCCCTCGGTCGCGGCCAGCGCGCGGGTCAGCGCGTACGCCTGGTCGGTCGTCACGCGCAGCACGCGGTGCGCCACCGAGGGATCGTAGATGCCGGGGGTGATGGCCGTCGGCAGGTGCTTCCAGCCCTCGATGCCGTGGAACGCGTCGTCGGGCTCGGCGGCGATCACCTCGACTGCGGGGTGGAAGGCACGCAGGCGACGGCCGGCGCCGACGAGGGTCCCGGTGGTCCCCACGCCCGCGACGAAATGGGTGATCCGGCCGTGCGTCTGCGCGATCACCTCGGCGCCGGTCCCGTCGTAGTGCGCGCGCCAGTTGCCGGGGTTGTCGTACTGGTTCAGGTAGAGGTAGCGGTCGGGCCGCTCGTCGGCCATGCGGCGGGCCATCAGCATCGCGCCGTCGGATCCCTCGAGCGGGTCGGAGAGCACCAGCTCCGCGCCGTAGGCGCGCATCGTGGCCAGCCGCTCCTCGCTGGCGTTGGCGGGCACGACCAGGGTGACGCGGTACCCCCGGACCGCGGCGACCATCGCGTAGGCGATGCCGGCGTTGCCGCTGGTCGAGTCCAGGAGCACCGGCTCCGCGGCGCCGGGGCGCAGGCGACCGGCGCGCTCCGCGTCCTCGACCATCCGCAGGACCGCGCGGTCCTTGACCGACCCTCCGGGGTTATGGCCTTCCAGCTTCGCGTAGACCTCAACCGCCGGCGGCAGATCGGCGAGACGGCGGATTTTGACCAGCGGCGTGTTGCCGATCAGCGCGAGCAGGTCGGTGCCGATGGGCGTCGGGGCGCCGGGCACGATGCGGTACGCCATCACTCGTCGTAGAGCACGGTGGACTCCGGGTAGTGCCGCACGCGGTGCGCGAGCAGCCGGGCGCGGACGTGCTCGTCGAGCTTCGCCTGCTTCGCCGCCGTGGGCTCGTCGGTGCGGAGGATCGCCAGGTCGAGGTCGACGCGCAGCGCGCGGTAGGGCACGAGGTGCCGGCTGATCCCGCTCGGGAGCCGCACCGGGAGCTGCGCGATCGCGCGGATGTCATCCTTCGTGAACGGGGGAAACAGGACCAGGGCGTCGGCGTGGCCGTACTCGCGCGCGAGCGTCTCGAGGGAGCCGGGGGCGACGCGGTAGATCGCGGTTCGGCCGCGGTATCCGGCGACCACCTCGGCCAGGGCGGCCACACGACCGGCGAGCCCATCGGGCGCCTCCAGCCCGCGTCCCTCCTGCGCGGTGAGCACCGCGCAGGCGAAGCGTCCCTCCGCGAGCCCGACCTGCAACGCCTCGGGCGTCGCGGCAGCCCAGGGGCCGCCGCCTCCGGCGAGCGCCGCGCGCAGGCCGGTCGCGTCCTGCAGCAGGTGCGCCCACACCTCCAGCCTGACCTCCGGCGCGTCGTAGTCGACCACCTGCACGAGCTGGTGCGGATAGCCGCCCTGCCGCAGCGCACTCACGCGGTTTGCGCCGTCGAGCACGACGTGGCGGCCATCCGGCAGCGGCGCGACCACCGGTGGGTTGCGCAAAATCCCATCGACCTCCAGGCTGCGCGCCAGGCGCTCGACGCGCAGCGGGTCGGTGTCCTCGTGCAGGAGCAGCGACGTGGTGGCGACAATGCGCAGGTCCGGGAGCCGCGGCGCCGCCGGCGCCGCGCTCCCGCGCGGCTCACCTGCCGGGGTCATCGCCGGGTCGCGCCGGTCAGGCCGCCGGCCATCGCCGGCAGGATCGTGACCTCGTCGTCCGGACCGAGCGGCGTGCTCAGGCCGCCGCTCTGGCGGACCTCCGTGGCGTTGACGAAGACGTTCACGTAGGCGCGCAGCGCGCCGGCCTCGTCCACCAAGTAGGCGCGCACGCCGGGGTGGGCGGCGTCGAGCCGGTCGAGCAGCTCGCCGACCGTGGCGGCCTCGACCGTCATGCGCGCCTGGCCGCCGGTCAACCGGCGCAGGGGAGCGGGCACCAGCACCGTGGCCACGATGGCCTACCCTGCCAGCGCGGCGCGGAGGGCCTGCGCGCCCGCCGGCGCCAGCTCGAGACCGAACGCCGCGGCAAACCGCCGCGCATACGCACGCCGGACCTCCGCCATCGGCACCTCGCGGCCGAGCACGCGGGCCATCGAGGTCACCGGGAGCCCCAGCCCGCACGGGTTGATGACCGTGAAGGCGTCGAGGTCGGTCGTCACGTTGAGCGCGAAGCCGTGCATGGTGACCCGACGCTTGACGGCGACGCCCATCGCGCAGATCTTGGCGTCGCCGACCCACACGCCCGGGTAGCCCAATCGTCGCCCGGCCGGGACGCCGAAGCCCGCGAGCACCTCGATGATCGTGGCCTCCAGCGTCCGCATGAACCGGCCCACATCCTCCCCGAGCCGGCGCAGGTCCACGATAGGATAACCGACGAGCTGTCCCGGCCCGTGGTAGGTCGCGCTGCCGCCCCGCTCCACCTCGAACAGCTCGATGCCGCGCGCGGCCAGCGCCCCGGGTGGCGCGAGCACGTGCGCGCGGTCGGCGCTACGGCCGAGCGTAACCACGGGCCGGTGCTCGAGCAGCAGCAGGACGTCGGGGATCGCGCCCTGCTGGCGCGCCCGCACCAGGTCGCGCTGCAGCGCCCAGACCTCGGCGTAGGGCTGCGGGGCATCGCCGAAGTCGAGCAGCCAGCCCGCAGCGGCCGGGGCGAGCGCCGCGCGATCGGCGTGGCCGGCCAGCGTCATGCCGTGGCCTCCCCGCGCTCGCGCGGCAGCGGGGGCCCGGCGGCCTCCACCTCGAGCGCGGCACCGTGCTGAAAGCACGCCAGCGGGTGCCCGGGCGCCACGCGCACGGCCACCCGCGCGCCGCGCGGCAGCTCCACGGTGTGCGGCTGGCGACTGTGCAGCACCCGGCCGCTGGGCAGCGCGACGCGGTAGATGATCTCCGAGCCCGCGAACAGGCGTTCCAGCACCGTGCCCGTTCCGTCGGGCGCGGCCGCGATGGTCACGTCGTCCGGCCGAACCAGGAGCTCGACGTGGCCGTCCCCGGACGCGACCGGCGCCACACGCTGCGCGACGAGCCCGGCCTCGGTCTCCAGGCCGTCCGCCGTGACGCGCGCCGGTAGGAAGTCCGCGCGCCCGAAGAACCCGGCCACGAAGCGGGTGCGCGGCGCGTGGAAGATTTCCTCGGGCGTGCCCACCTGCTCGAGGCGCCCGGCGTTGACGACCGCCACGCGGTGGCCCAGCATCAGCGCCTCCTCCTGGTCGTGCGTAACGAAGACCGCGCTGATCCCGGCCGCGGTCAGGATCGCGCGGACCTCCTCGCGCACCTGGCGCCGCAGGTCGGCGTCGAGGTTCGAGAACGGCTCGTCGAGCAGCACCGCAAACGGCCGCGGGGCAAGCGCGCGCGCGAGCGCCACGCGTTGCTGCTCGCCCCCGGAGAGCTCGTGAGGGTAGCGGGCCGCGAGCCCGCGCATCCCGACGAGGTCGAGGACCTCCGCGGTGCGCGGGCCGCGCTCGGCGACGAGCACACAGTGCAGACCGAACTCCACGTTCTCGGCCACCGTGAGGTGCGGGAACAGGGCGTAGTCCTGGAAGACCATGCCGACGCCGCGCGCCTCGGGCGGCACCCACTCCCCGCCGCCGGCCACGCGCCGGCCCGCGATCCACACCTCGCCGTCGTCGGGTCGCTCGAAGCCGGCGATGAGCCGCAGCAGCGTGGTTTTGCCGCTGCCGCTTGGACCGAGCAGGGCCAGGATCTCGCCGGGCGCGACGTCGAGGGACAGGCGGTCCACGGCGGCGGCCGCGCCGAAGCGGCGGGTGACGGCGCGCAGGGCGACGACCGCCGGCCGGTCGCCCACCGCGCGCCGATCGCGCCTGGTCTCCTGCGTGATCTCGTACATGCTCACGTCCGCAGGGGAAGCGTAACAGAGGCCGCCGGGGCCAACAAGGGCACTACGCGCGTCCCCCTTCCTGGCCGAGCAGCAGCCACATCGACACCGAGGAGACCGCGAGCAGGACCAGCGCCGGAAAGCCGGTACGGCCGAACCTGCCGTCGTTCGCGTCGGTCCAGATCGTCGTGGCCAGGGTCTCGAAGCCCGTCGGGCTCAGCAACAGGGTCGCCGGTAGCTCCTTCATGATGGTCAGGAAGACGAGCGCCGCCGCGGCCACCATGCCCGGCCGGACCAGCGGGAGCGTGACCGTCCACAGCACGTCCGGCGCCGTGCGGCCCAGGGTCCGGGCCGCCTCCTCCTGGGAGGGGCTGACCTGCTGCAGCGCGGACCGTAGCGGGCCCACAGCCTGCGGCAGGAAGTGGACCGCGTAGGCGAAGACGAGCAGGCCGAGCGTCTGGTAGACCGCCGGGGCATAGCGCGCCGCGAAGAAAACCAGCGCGAGCGCGATCACCAGCCCCGGCAGCGCGTAGGAAACGTACATCACACGCAGGGTGAAGCGCGCGAGCGCTCCGCCGTGGCGCACCGCGAGCACGGCGACCGGCAGGGCCATCAGGAGGGTCGCTCCGGCGCCGAGGGCGGATGCCGCGAGCGACCGCGCGGTGGGAGCGAGCACACGCGCCAGCGCATCGCCGTGCTGCATCCCGATGGCGAGCCAGTAGGCGAGCACCCCCACCGGCATCGCCACGCCCAGCGCCGCGACCGCGGCGCAGAACCCCACGGCCACCGGACGCCACCGCCCGAGCGGGACCACGCGCGCCGGCCGCTTGGCGCCGGCGCCGAGCCGGTGGAACCGCGCGCGGCCGCGCTGCTCGCCTGCCAGGAGCACACCGGCCGCCAGCGCGATCAGGACGAGCGAGAGCACCGCGGCGTAGCTCCGGTTCAGCGCCGCCTGATACTGGAGGTAGATCGCGGTGGTGAACGACTCGAACCGCATGATGGCCACCGCGCCGAAGTCGCTGAGCACGTAGAGCGCCACCAGCAGCGCGCCGGCCTGGATCCAGGGCCACAACAGCGGGACGGTCACGCGCCGGAACGTGGTCCACTCCCCTTCCCCCAGACCGCGCGAGGCCTCCTCGAGCGAGGGGTCCATGCCGCGGAACCCGGCGCGCACGCTGAGCAACACGTACGGGTAGGCGAACAGCGTCAGGGTGAGCCAGGCGCCCACGAAGCCGTGCAGGTCGGGCAGACGGGCCAGCCCGGTCAGCGGCTCGAGCGCGCGCTGGAGCGCGCCAACGGGTCCGAAGACGGTGACCACCATGAACCCGCCGATATACGACGGTACGACCAGCGGGAGCGCCGCGAGCACGCTCCAGGTGCGCGCGCCCGGAAGGTCGGTGCGCGCGGTGAGCCAGGCCAGCGGGACGGCCACCGCCACGCTCGTCGCGGTCACCGCGGCGGCCAGCAGCACCGTGTTGCCCAGCACGCGCGCGGTGCGGCCGCGCAGGAGCAGCTCGAGCACCCCCTCGTCGGCCCCGGCGGCCCGGACCACCAGGTAGGCCACCGGGAGCAGCACCGCCGCCGAGACCAGCAGCACGGGTACCGCCAGGAAAGCCGGGAGCGGCACCGCCCGTCCCCTTCCGGCGACGATGGGCCTCGCCTCCGGCACGCGCACCGCGGCCGCTCCCGCCGGCCTAAAGGATCCCGGCCTCGCGCATCAGCCGGAGCGTGGCGTCGAGGGCCGCCAGGTAGTTCAGGTCCACGCGCGGGGTCTGGATGCCCGCCAGGGGCGGCAGCATCGGGTGCGCGGCGATCCCACCGCTGAGCGGATACTCGAACGTCTCGGCGGCGAAGTATCGCTGCGCCTCCGGCGACAACAGGAACTCGACGAACCGCAGCGCGGCCTCCGGATTCCGCGCGGTGTTCAGCACGCCCACGCCTGCGACGTTCACGAGATTGCCAACGTCGCCGCCGGGGAACATGTAGTTACGCGCCGGGAACCGCTCGCCGCGGTCGCGCAAGAACTGGAACAGGTAGTAGTTGTTGACGAAGCCCACGTCCACCTCGCCGGCGCCCACCGCCGCGACGATCGGCGCGTTGCCGGGGAAGGGCTTGGCACCGTTCGCCTTGATGCCCTCGAGCCAGCGTCTCGTCCGCTCGTTGCCCCAGACCAGCCGCATCGCGGTCACGTGGGCGACGAGCGACGCATTGGTCGGCGCCCACCCGATGCGGCCGCGCCACCTCGGATCGGTGAACTCCCCGATCGAGGCGGGCAGGTCGCGCAGGGACACCCGGGTCGTATTGTAGACCACGACGCGCGCGCGGGCGGTGACGCCGACCCACAGGCCGTCCGAGGACCGAAAGCGCGGCTCGACCCGCTGGAGGATGGTATCGGGCAGGCGCCGCAGCCGGCCGGTGTAGGCCAGATAGCCGAGCCCGCCGGCGTCCTGCGCGAAGTAGACGTCGGCCGGACTGTTGGCCCCTTCCTCGATGATCGTCGCCGCGAGCTGCACGGTGTCGCCGTACCGCGCCTGCACGGCGCCGCCGGCGCGGCCGTACTGCTG